>NZ_JAIMEP010000001.1 GCF_019794555.1 Streptococcus suis
GTTTCTTGCCTAGATTATTATCTAAAACGACATGCGTTAAAAGTTAGTTGAACCGCCGTGTGCCGAACGGCACGCACGGTGGTGTGAGAGGGACTAGAAATTAGTCCCTACTCGATTTTATTTAGTTCGCGTGACTGGCTATTAATTCTAGTTGTCCGGTAAAGGACCAGTCTGTCACATCGGCTGGTAAGATAAAGTGGGTTCCTTTTTGAAGTGGGTAGCTGGTTTCACCGACTTGGATGGCACCTTCCCCTTCGATGACACTGACAAGCAGGTAAGGAACGGTCTGTTCCATTTTGATTTTTTGCTGGATATTCCATTTATATACGGTAAAGAAGGGATTGGCAACAAGGACTGTCGAATCAAGATGATCGATTTTAAGCTTGGCAGGTGTTGAGTTAGCAACAGGTCCGATGGTCAGCACGTCAATCGATTTCTCAATGTGTAGTTCACGGAGGTTGCCTGCATCGTCTCGGCGGTCAAAGTCATAGACACGGTAGGTTGTATCGCTAGATTGTTGGGTTTCTAGTATCATGATACCTTTACCGATGGCGTGCATGGTGCCGCTTGGTACAAAGAAGAAATCACCCTTTTTGACGGGTACATGGGTCAATAGCTTGTCCCAATCTCCAGCTTCGATTTGCTGGCGGAGTTCTTCTTTGGATTGGGCATTGTGGCCATAAATGATTTCAGCCCCGTCCTCGGCTTCTAAAATGTACCAACATTCTGTTTTGCCAAGCTCCCCTTCGTGAGCCAAGCCATAGCTATCATCGGGATGGACTTGAACGCTAAGCCAATCATCTGCATCAAGGATTTTGGTTAATAATGGAAAGACATTATCTGTGGGATTGCCAAATAAATGTTTTTCATTCTGATAGAGGTCATCCAGTCCTCTTCCTTTATATTGACCATTTGAGACAGTTGTTACGCCGTTTGGGTGGGCTGAGATGGCCCAACACTCACCAGTCTTTTCACTAGGAATATCGTAGTGGTAGTTGGTTTTCAGGCGTTGACCACCCCAAATTTTTTCGTGCATTACAGGTGTGAGAAACAAGGGTTCCATTATTTTCTCCTTCAAAATAAGAATTCTACTATATAGAGTATAACAGATTTTTCACAAAAAGTTAAAAAATTTTATAAAAAGTATATATTTTTAAATAAAAGTATATACTTTTAAAAAACCTTGTGTTATAATGAAAGCGTAAACAAATGCAAAGAAAAAATAATGGAGGAGAAATCTATGAAAAAAGCATTGTTTAAATTTGGTGTCACCGCAGCAGCAGCTGCACTTGTTTTAGCGGGATGTGCTAGTGGAGGTGGAAGTAGCCAAAGTGAGGATGGAAAAGAAACCATCACCTTTATTAACCACAAGACAGACTGGGAGGGAAATGGTAAATGGGATGAATACATTGCTAAGTTCAATGAGAAATATCCTGATATCACTGTAGAAGTTCAAACCATCACGGACTATGCTGGTCAGATGAAGACCCGTATGAATTCCAAAGAGTATGGCGATGTTCTAATGATTCCAGGTGATATTCAACCGCAAGATTACGCAACCTTCTTTGAACCGTTGGGAGACAAGGCTGAGTTAGAAAAGACCTATCTCGGTTTGAACGATCGTTCATTTGAAGGAGTCTCATACGGTATTCCGAGTCAGATGAATGCTACTGGTATGGTAGTAAATATGAAGGTATTTGAAGACGCAGGTATAAAAGAGTTTCCTAAAACTCCTGAAAGCTTTCTAGCAGCTTTGAAAACCATCAAGGAAAAGAACAATGATGTAGTTCCACTTTATACCAACTACGCAGCTGGTTGGACGCTATCAAACTGGGACTTTACTCGTGCTGGAGCTGCAGGGGATGTAGATTTTACCAACAAAATGACGTCTGATACTTCGCCATTTGACCAAGAAGATACAATGGGAACAATTTACAAGCTTTTGTATGATGTAGCCAAAGAAGGTTTGATTGAAGCAGATCCAACAACAACTGACTGGGAGCAATCAAAAGTTGATTTAGCAAATGGTAAGATTGCAGTCATGGTCTTGGGTAGCTGGGCTGTTCCACAAATCCAATCAGCAAATCCAGATAATGCATCAAACATTACTTTCCAAGCCTTTCCAATGATTGCATCTGATGGCAAACAATATATGCCAGTTGGTGGAGACTATAACTATGGTATTAGCGTTCATTCAGAACACAAAGAAGCAGCTCGTAAATTCGTAGACTGGATGGTCAACGAATCTGATTATGCCAAAGACAATGGTGGACTTCCAACTGTAAAAGGTGCAGATTATCCAGAAGCATTGCAGGCAAGTAAAGAAGCTGGTGTAGAATTGTTTGAAGAAAATCCAGCACCAGAAGGAAAAGAATCACTCTTCAGCGATATTAATAACCAATCTGAATTGGGTATTGGTACAACTGACCTTGAAAAACAACGCATCATTGATGCTGCAGTAGGGAACTCTTCTGAGACTTACCAAGATATTATGAAGGATTTCAACACTCGTTGGGCAGATGCCATTAAAGCAGTTGCTGGCAACTAAGAATAGTGGTGGGCTGGTTGGAATTCTCTAACTGGCCCGCTAGTTATTTGAGGAGGATCTTATGCTTAAGATGAAAATGAGTCAAGCGGCTGAAAAGCGTCTATTGATTTTCACGTTTACAATTATTCCTGTGCTATTATTGTTAACATTTTCTTATTACCCCTTGGTGAAAATGTTTCAATATAGTTTAACCAATTGGAATGGGTACTCTCCCAATCCGGATTTTGTCGGTTTGGACAATTACAAGACCATTTTAACAAAACCTGCTTATTTTACGGTTTTTAAGACTAGTTTTTATTACTTTATTGCAACTTTCTTCCAGTTGGGAATTGCACTTTTGTTTGCGACAATCTTATCTTTCAAGGTAAAATTTGCTAATTTTTGGAAGGGGATTCTCTTTTTCCCTTATCTTTTAAATGGTGTTGCGATTGGTTTCATCTTCTTGTATTTCTACAAAGGCGGAGGAACCTTGGATACGGTTCTTGAGATGTTAGGCTTGGGGGATCAGATTCAACTTTGGTTGGGAAATCGAGAAATTAATAATATTTCTCTTGCCTTTACCTCTGTTTGGCGCTATACAGGCTTTAATTTCCTTGTTTTCCTTGGTGCCATTCAATCCATCAATCCAGAGATTTATGAAGCGGCAGAAATTGACGGTGCCAATCGTTGGGACCAGTTTATCTATATTATTTTTCCAAGTATCCGAAATATCATCTTTTTGAATATTATTCTTGGTGTTAGTGGCTCACTGAGTGTATTTGACATTCCATACATTATGACAGGTGGTTCAAACGGCACTACAACCTTTGTGATTCAAACAATCGATACAGCCTTTAAGTATAACAAGGTTGGTTTGGCTTCTGCTATGGCCATTATTCTCTTGGTCATTGTCGTAGTAGTGACCTTGGTGCAACGCTATGCTACGCAGGAAAGGAAATAAACGATGAGAAAAGAGAAATTGACAATTGGCAAGGTCTTCCAATACCTTGTCCTCATTCTAGGAGCAGTCGTTGCACTGTTGCCCATCTTGGTTGTGTTTATTGGTTCCTTTAAATCAAACAATGAATTTTTGAGCAGCAATGTCCTCGCTCTTCCTAAAACCTGGGATTTTTCAAACTATAAAACAGCCTTTGTCAATGGACAGATGCTTTTGGGTTTTAAAAATACGCTGATCATTTTTGTGGCTAGTATGATTGGGAAGTTGACCTTGGCGTCCATGTTTGCCTATGCAATGAGTCGCTTTGATTTTAAATTGAAGAAAGTGATTCTCGGTCTTTTCATGATTGCTATGTTGATTCCAGGGATTACCAGTCAAGTAGCAACCTTCCAAATCATTAATTCCCTTGGCTTGTTTAACACTATTTGGGCTGTTATCTTGTTGAATTTGGGAACTGATGTGATCTCAGTTTATGTCTTTATGCAGTATTTAGATGAAATTTCAATTTCATTGGATGAATCAGCCTACCTTGATGGAGCAAGTCACTTTGGGATTTTCTGGAGAATTATTCTGCCAAACTTAAAGGCCCCAATTGTGACCATGTTGATTATCAGTGGTGTAGGTGTCTATAATGACTTCTATAGCCCGTTCTTGTATATGCCAGATCGGAATTTGAAGGTGATTTCAACAGCCCTCTTCGCCTTTAAAGGGCCATATGGTACTAACTGGCCAGTCATTCTAGCAGGTGTTATTATTGTTATCTTACCAATTTTAATTGTATTCTTGTCTCTCCAAAAATACATTTACAATGGGGTGGCTGGTTCTGTAAAGTAGTTAATCATGTGATAGCAAGGAGGACTCATGGAGAAACAATCTCGTTTAATTGCAACCATTAATGGAGTCTATGTCTTGGCTAAAGCCTCAACCTATTTTTGGTGGGGCTTGGTGAGAAGAGGATTCGTTTACGGTTGGTACGGTGCCTTGGCAACTTGTTTGGCACTATATGAAAGTTCACAGCCCTATTATGTGAGTTTGAAAGAAGTGGATTATCTTCCTAAAGAATCCAAAGTTTCAGAGATGCTCATTTCTTCCTTTATGACCTTCGCTTTTCTATTATCCCTAGTCAGCTGGTTTGGTTTGCTTCAAAACTATTCAGACCAGCTCTTGCTAGGCTTTCTTGTGGGAAGTATGTTTTGGCTAGTATTGATGGTTTGGCTTCCCTATTACCATAGAGTAGCTGGCCCTCATTTTAAAATGAGTTTGGCAATGAGTTTGCACTTGATTTCTCGCAATCTCAATGATGTAGCTGTGCAAGGCACCATTTTAACTCTTCTATTCTATCTTGCCCTTACAAAACATCTCCTTGTCTGGTTTTTCATGCCGGGCATCTATTGTCTGGTTCTTACAAAAATCAGTCAATTAAGAAAGGAAAAAAAGAATGATACGGGTTCATGAACAAGACTTATATTTTCATTTAAAAAATGACCACATTTCCTATGTTTTTCGGGTGATGGAAGATACAGGAATACTGGAACATCTCTATTATGGCGCTTCAATTGCTGATTATGATCAGTTCGACTGGCTCTTAGAACGAGAGATTCGGCCTGGAAATAATCTGGTGGCTGGGAAATTATTGACTTCCCTAGAACATATCAAGCAAGAGATGCCCGTTTTTGGAACGACAGATTTTCGTTATCCAGCTCTTGAAATGACCTATCCAGACGGAGACTCTATCAGTCATTTTCGCTATCAAGGATATAAGATTTTTGATGGAAAGGTAGCCCTTGAGCCCCTGCCAGGAACTTTTGGGGAAGAAGAGCAGGTTCAGGTTTTGGAGGTTTATCTGAAGGATGATTATTCGGATGTTTATCTGACCTTGCGCTATGCCATTTACAGAGATTTGCCTATTATAACACGTCAGGCTATTTTACGAAATGGTGGTCAGCAGGAGTATTCTGTAAAACAACTGGCTAGTCTGAACCTAGACCTCCCCAATGAGCAGTATGAGTGGCTTCACCTAGATGGAGCTTGGGCGCGAGAAAATCACCTATCGCGTGAAAAAATTCATCGGGGAGTGCAACATGTTTCTTCCACGCGTGGAGCTAGTAGCCATGTTCACAATCCTTTCCTTGCTATTTGCCAACCGCAAACAACAGAGAGTAAGGGGCAGGTTTACGGCTTTGGTTTAATTTATAGTGGAAATTTCCGTGTTCAAATAGAATTGGATAATTATGACCGACTACGAGTCCAATTAGGCATCAATCCTTTTCAGTTTCAGTGGCAATTGAAAACAAATGAAATGTTTGTTAGTCCAGAAGCCGTCATGGTTTATAGCGAAAATGGATTGACAGGCATGAGTCAGGCCTTTCATCATCTTTTTCGAGAGCATCTCATTCGGAGTATTTGGAAAAATAAACCTCGTCCAGTTCTTTTAAATAGCTGGGAGGCAACCTATTTTGATTTTGATGAGAAAAAGATTCTTGATATTGCAGAGGCAGCTAAGGAACTAGGAGTAGATTTATTTGTCCTAGATGATGGTTGGTTTGGCAATCGAAATAGTGATAAGGGTTCCTTGGGGAACTGGGTTGAAAGTCGCGAAAAATTACCAAATGGTTTAGCCAGTCTTGGCCAAAAGATTCATGCAATGGGACTTCAATTTGGTTTATGGTTTGAGCCAGAGATGGTTTCAGAAGATACTCCTATATATCATGAGCATCCTGATTGGGTCATTGGACATCCGCAGAAAAATATTTCACAAGGTCGAAACCAATATGTCCTCAATTTTGGGAATCCCAAAGTGGTTGATGAGGTTTATAGGCAGATGGATGCCATCTTGCAGGAGGTTCCGATTGATTATCTGAAACTTGATATGAATCGCTATATCTCAGAGGCCTATTCTTCTGACTATTTGCCAGACCAACAAGGAGAGCTGGCTCATCGCTATATTCTGGGTGTCTATGATTTTTATAATCGCCTAAGCAAGAATTATCCACATATCTTGATTGAATCCTGTGCGGGTGGAGGAGCACGATTTGATGCTGGTATGCTCTATTACAGTCCGCAAATTTGGACTAGCGATGATACAGACGCAGTAGAACGATTGGCTATTCAGACCGGAACATCTATGCTTTACCCAGTGTCTAGTATGGGCAGTCATGTTTCAGCAGTTCCCAACCATCAAGTCGCTCGTGTCACATCCCTCGATATGAGAAAGAATGTAGCTTTCTTTGGTATGTTTGGTTATGAATTAAACCCTCTTGCATTGACCGAAGAGGAAAAAGAAGAAATCAGGCGGCAAATTAAAGAGTATAAAACCTATCAAGGATTGGTGATGCAGGGAGATTTTTACCGCCTAGAAACAGGCGATAGTAACCGCGTCGCATGGATGGTTGTGAGCCAAGATCAATCAGAGGCTTTAGTTGGGCATTTTCAACTTTTAGCCCAGCCTAATCCGACCTATCAACGCTTGAAATTAAGAGGTTTAAAAGCAGATGTTTCATATAAAGTACAAGAAAAACAGTCTGAGACACTTCGCTTTGGGAGAGATTTGGAAACAATCGGCCTATTATTGAACGAAAATTATCTAGACCGTGAAGCGGAGTACTGGTCTAGAGTGATGCCAGGCGATTTTTCTTCCAGATTATTTTATTTAAAACAAGTTTAGGAAGTAATTAGTATCAAGTCAGTATATAATAGAAAAAAGCGTTCACATACTTGTAGTTCTGACAGTCATGCTAGTTATTCTCTAGAATTGATTGATTGGTCAAGAAGCGAAAATTTAGAAGGAGGCAATCATGGAAAAGTATAATGTGATTGCAAATGATGTTAGAAAAAAGATTTTAAATGGAGTATACAAGGCTAATGACCAGCTCCCTTTTGAAAAGGATTTGTGTGAGGTTTATGAAGTTAGTAAGATGACGGTGAAAAAAGCCTTGGATATTCTGGTATCTGAAGGGTTGATTATCAAACGGAGAGGTGCTGGAACCTTTGTCAAAGACCTTTCTGTAGAAGAAATGGAAAAAATGATTGTTGGTAGTCAGATGAGGGGTACCTCTGCATATTACCCTACTCGTACAGTGACCAGTAAGGTTTTGCATTTTGAAATAATTGCCGCGTCAGAAAAAGTAGCCAATAAGCTCAATATTGCAATTGGTAGTTTTGTTTATGACATTGAACGTGTCCGGTTATTAGATGGAAGTCCACTTGTTATGGAAAATACCTTTATGCCTGTATCAGTCATACCTGATTTAAGGTTGAAAAATGTAGAAGAATCTATCTATGAGTATATTCAAGATGCCTTAGGAATGAAAATCCAAAGTGCTCACCGCAATATTACGGTTCGCAAGGCATCAGATGCAGAAGTACAACACTTGGAGTTAGAGCAAGGAGATCCTGTTGGTATTGTGGAGCAAATTGGTTTTTTATCTAATGGGACAACCTTTGAGTATTCTATCAGTACCCATCGCTATGATACCTTCAGTATTGAAATGATGATTCGACAAGATTAGGAGAATATATGGCTTTACTAGTTTGTGATATGGGAGGAACTGCTGTGAAATTTGCCCTCTACAATCAGGGGCAACTCTCCCATCAATCTTCTTTTCCAACTCCAGACAGTTGGGAAGAAATGAAAAATGAATTGAAAAAATTGCAAGAATCATTTTCAACAACTCGGCTGACTGGAGTAGCTTTTTCCAGTCCTGGTTCTGTCAATACGGAAGAGGGAATCATTTATGGAAAAAGTGCCATTCCTTATATTCACCGTTTTCCCATTCAAAAGGATCTAAGTGACTTATTTAGTCTACCTGTTTCGATTGAAAATGATGCCAACTGTGCTGCTTTAGCAGAATTACATATTGGGGTAGCCAAGGATAGCGCATCCTCTGTTTTCTTCATCATTGGTTCTGGAGTGGGTGGAGCTGTTGCACAGGGCCGCTCCTTGCTAAAAGGGGAGAATCTCTTTGGTGGTGAATTTGGTTATATGATCCTTCAGGATGGCATGACCTTGAGTCACCTAGTCAGTCCTGTTCACGTGGCAAACCGTTTCGCACAGGCAGAAGGCTTAGCTGAATCCCTCTCAGGAAAAGACTTGTTTTCTCTGGCTGACCAAGGACATGAAAAGGCCAGACAGGCAGTGGAAGGCATCTATCAGAGTCTAGCTATCGGCATTTACAATGTGTTGATGACTGTAAATCCAGAACTTGTTGCAATTGGTGGAGGCATTTCCGTTCGGGAAGAATTGGTAGAGGAAGTCAGAAAGCGCCTAGACCAGATTATTTTAGAGGCGGATGCTACAGATTTGACATTCAAACTGGAAGCTTGCCAATACCGAAATGATGCCAACTTATTTGGCGCAGTTGCCCATTTTGTGAGCCAATATGGAGAATAAATATGAAACTATACAAGGATGATACCATCGTCTTTTTCGGAGACTCCATCACAGAGTGGGGGCGAGATAAGAATGATGCAGGAAGCTTGGGACATGGTTATGTTAATCACGTTGCAGGCCAATTAGCCGCTCGGTATCCACAAGCCCGTTTTTCTTTCTATAACAAGGGCATTGGTGGAAACAAGGTTGCAGATTTGAATGCCCGTATTTATGAATGTCTTGACCTCAACCCGACAGTCATCATACTCATGGTGGGAATCAATGACGTTTGGCATAATGTTGGCCAAGAATCATTTGGAAGCCAGGCAGAGGAGGAACGGTTTGAACAGGAGTATCGCAAACTACTGACGAGTTTGAAAAAGGCAGGAGTAGAACGAATACTGGTTATGGAGCCATTTGTTCTGCCTTATCCTTTGGATAGACAAGAGTGGCGAGTAGACTTGGATCCAAAAATTCAGATTGTGCGACGCTTGGTTCAGGAATTTGATTTGGAATTAGTTCCCTTAGATGGACTTCTTAATGAGCAAGCCATTCTCCACTCTGCACAGTACTTGACAGGTGAGGATGGTGTCCATCCGACACTAGCAGGTGCGGCATTTATTGGGAATGAGGTTCTCAAACGTTTGCAGGTGGAGGTATAGGATGAGGACAAAGGATGCTCTGGCGCTTTGGGGTGACTATGGTGGTAGTCAATCCAAGCCAAAAGATTTTGATGCATTTTGGGATAAGGCTTTGAAAGAGGTTGATGGAAAAGGTCTAGACTATCAGTTGAAATCAGTTCCTTTTAAAAGCCCGCTTGCAAATTGTTTTGAACTCATTTTTTCAGCTGTGGACGGATCTAGGATTGTCTGTCAGTTCTTGAAGCCCAAAGGAGATATTGTGAGCTGCCCTGTCATGTTTCAATTTCACGGCTATCACACCAATGTCGGAGATTGGTCTGATAAATTGAGTCTGGTTTCCTTGGGCTATATGGTGGTGGCAATGGATGTTCCTGGTCAGGGTGGCACTTCTCAAGATTCTAGCCAGACAAAGGGAGGAACCCTCAAAGGACATTTACTCAGAGGAGTGGAGGAAGGTCCGGAAAATTTATTTTATAAACGAGTTTACCAAGCCATTTATCAGCTTACCCAGATTGTGAAATTGATGCCTGAGGTTGACAGTCAACGCATGTATAGTTATGGCGTTTCGCAAGGAGGAGCATTAGCCTTGGTTTGTGCCAGTCTTTGTCCGCAGATAACGGCCAGCTTTGTCCAATACCCATTTCTCAGTGACTTTAGAGAAGCCTATGGACTACAAGCAGAACAATCAGCCTATGAAGAAATCCCTTATTATTTCCGCTTTCGAGATCCTTTGCATGAAACGGAAGAAGCTGTGCTTGGAGCCTTGGATTACATTGACATCCAATACTTGGTGCCACGGATTCAGGCCAAAGTCTTGTGGGGTATGGCTCTAGAAGATCGAATCTGCCATCCCAAAACGCAATTTGCGGTCTATAATCAATTACAATCAGAAAAAGAATTACTCATTTATCCAGAATTTGGACATGAGTATTTACCAAAATTTAATGATATCATGCACCAACGATTAAGTGCAGTAGGAGAAGATGATGAAAGTATTTCCAGCTAATTTTTGGTGGGGAGCAGCGACATCAGGTCCCCAAAGCGAAGGACGTTTTGCTAAAAAACACGCCAATATGTTTGACTACTGGTATGAGATAGAACCAGAAGCCTTCTATAATCAGGTTGGGCCTGATACAGCTTCCAACTTTTACAATAGTTTTCGTGAAGATATTGCTCTCATGAAAGAAGTTGGTCTCAACAGTGTGCGGACCTCTATTCAATGGACGCGTTTGATTGATGATCTGGAAACCAATACGGTCAATCAGGATGCGGTTGATTTCTACAATCAGGTGATTGATTGTTTCATTGAAAATGGCATTCGTCCAATCATGAATTTGCACCATTTTGACTTGCCAGTAGAGCTCTATCACAAGTATGGTGGTTGGGAGTCTCGTCATGTGGTGGACCTCTATGTTGGCTTTGCAGAGCAGGCCTTCAAACACTTCGGTGACCGTGTCAAAGAATGGACAACTCATAATGAGCCAATGGTCGTTGTGGATGGAGAGTACCTTTATCAATTCCATTATCCTAAAATAGTGGATGGGAAAAAAGCTGTTCAGGTAGCCTATCATCTTAACCTTGCCTCTGCCAAAGCCATTTCCAAATTCCGTGAGTTAGGCTTGGATAAGGATGGCGGACGCATTGGTACAGTCTTGAACTTGACGCCAACCTATGCAGCCTCAGAAGCGCCAGCTGACCAAGAAGCAGCTAAATTTGCTGAACTCTGGAACAATAAGATGTTCTTGGAACCAGCTATCTACGGACATTTTCCAGCAGAACTAGAGGAAGTCTTGACAAGCGACAAGGTTATCTGGCAAACAGAACCTGAAGATGCTGTTATTTTTAAGAACAACACTGTGGATTTCCTTGGAGTCAACTTCTACCATCCAAACCGAGTGAAGGCGCCAGACATCGCTCCAAATTCTGTAGGTGACTGGATGCCTACCCGCTATTATGACCATTATGACATGCCTGGACGTCGGATGAATATTGATAAGGGCTGGGAAATCTACCCAGAAGCCATGTATGATATTGCCATCAATATTCGCGATAATTACAAGAATATTCCATGGTTTGTTTCTGAAAATGGTATGGGAGTTTCACGAGAAGAACGGTTCTTGGATGAGAGTAGTCAGATTCAAGATGAGTATCGGATTGATTTTATCCGTGAGCATCTGGAATTTCTTCATAAGGGAATCCAAGAAGGTTCTAATTGCTTTGGTTATCACCTCTGGACGCCGATTGATTGCTGGTCATGGACCAATGCTTATCGCAACCGCTATGGATTTATCTCAAATAATATCCATACGCAGGTGAAAACCATAAAAAAATCAGGTGAGTGGTTTAAAACTGTTGCTGGTCAAAATGGATTGGACTAAGAAGCTACTGGAATTCCTTGTGCAAAGGGCATTAGGTCCTTTGACAGTGAGCAGTAGTGCTCTGTCATGGGAGGTTTAACCTCCCATGACATTGGTTCATTTTTTGATGGAGAGCGGTTTTACAATAATCGCTCTTTTTTGCGGTCACTTTTTGGAAAAAATAGATTAAAAGGAGTCTAAAATGGGAAACAGACTGACGAAATCAAGTGTTTTAGCAGGTGTTTTGGTGGCTAGTTGTATGTTGGGAGGGCATGCTGTTATGGCGGAAGAAACAAGTTCGGACCCTATTCGTTCAACAGAAGTTATTCCTTCACCAGTAGGGGAAACTTCTGTCAACACAGAAATGAAGGCGGTTCCTGATGCAAACTCTGAAACGAAAGTTTTAGATGAAAATACGGAAACACAAGCTACATCTGCTCCACATATTGTTGAAGTAAAGACTGATGAGCCTAGTAGTGAAGACACAGGAGTTGTAACAGATATTCAGTCAGAGACAACAGAGGAGGTTGTAGCTACTGAAGGGGTGGAGACTGAAAGCACAAGAGATAGTGTGGTTCTCAATATGGTTGATGCGAAGGCCAGTCAGGAGACTAAGGAATTACTGGACTATCTCAAGGAAAAAGCAGCCAGTCCAGATATCTTGTTTGGACAACAGCATGCCCTTGATGAAGGAATGAGCTTGACCAGTGAAGGCAGTCGAGCAGGCTCGACTGAATCTGAGGTAAAAAATTCTGTTGGGGATTATCCTGCAATTTTTGGTTGGGATACGCTATCTCTAGACGGTCATGAAAAGCCTGGCGTGTCAGGGGATCCTGAACAAAGCTTGAATAATGTCATCGAATCCATGAAAACTGCTCACAAACTAGGAGGGGCAGTCGTTCTCAGTATGCACCCCTATAATTTTGTGACGGGTGGAAATTTCAATGATAGCTCTGGCAATGTCGTGTCTGAAATTCTACCTGGTGGTACGAAAAACACAGAGTTTAATCAATGGTTGGATCGAATTGCCAGTCTGGCTGAGGGATTAGAGGATGATGAAGGTAAGGATATTCCGCTTATTTTTCGTCCCTTCCACGAGCAGAATGGTTCTTGGTTCTGGTGGGGTGCCAGCGCAACCAAACCCGACCAATACAAGGCTCTTTATCGCTACACTGTTGAATATCTTCGTGACCAGAAAAATATTCATAATATCCTCTATGTATATTCGCCAAATACAGCTACACCTGGGGACCAAGAACGTTATTTAGAGACCTATCCTGGTGATGCTTATGTGGACATTTTAGGAATAGATTCCTATGATTCAAAAGACAATGCAGGGTCAGAACAATTCCTTTCAGGCTTGGTGAAAGACCTCTCCATGATAGTGGACTTAGCAGAAGAAAAAGGGAAAGTAGCAGCCTTGACAGAATTTGGCTATAGCGCCCAAGGTCTCAATAAAACCGGCAATACCTTAGATTGGTATAGCCGCATCTTTAAAACCATTCAATCTGACCAAAAGGCTTCTAAAATTGCCTACATGCTGACTTGGGCAAATTTTGGTCTGCCCAATAACATCTACGTTCCTTATCGTGATGTCAATGGTAGCCTTGGTGGAGACCATGAATTATTGCCAGACTTTGAAAGATTTTATCAGCATGCCAATACTGTATTTGCCAAGGAAGTGGGCCAAATTTATGGGAAGGGTAAGAATTTCCAAACAAGTCCTGTAACTAATTCAGCCTATCTGATCCGTCCAGCAAATGGGAATATTATTGGTCAGCAAGAGGTCACTATTGTTGTCAAGCCAAGTCAGGAGGATGATGCCGTATCTGTGACAATTGGCGAACAAATTTATCAGCTTTCCAAGGAAGGTCAGTATTTTACAGCAACTATTACACTTCCGGTTGAGTTAGATAATCAAGTCTTGATTGCAACCATCCTATACACCAGTAAGGGACAGGAAAGCAAGCAGGAGCAAGTAAAACTATTTACTCGTTTCACGCAGAACACAGAATCCCCCCTTATAGTTGATACTTTTGAGCAATATTTTGGAGACAATAGTTTACTGCACCAAGCTTACTCATCGAACGGGGATAAGATTCAAATTAGCTTATCTGAAAACCAAAAGCAAGAAGGCAAATATGGCATGGTCTATGACTATGAAGTTGGAGATAAAGGCTATGCTGGGCGCCAAATTTCCTTTGAAAAAAATTGGCAAGGAGCCAACGCTTTAAGTTTCTCGCTCAAACATAGCGGTTATCCTCAACACTTGACTGTCCAAATACGCATTGGCAATGTCAGCTATGAGAAAAATATTGCCTTGAACGAAGCATTCGAAGGCCTAGTTAGCATGCCACTTGCTGAATTTCTACCAGCTGCTTGGGAAGGTAATCAAAGTGCACGCATTGATCAAGTTGGATTAGGCCAAGTAAGTCAATTCGCCTTATATTTGGGAGGCGAAAAAGGAACTGGTACTCTTTACATCGATAATATTCAAGCAGTCACTAGAGAAGATTTACCTGCAATCGTGGACAAATATGAGCCAGAAGTAGCAACTTATCAACCGACGATTTATCACTTTGATGAGGAAGTTGGAAAATGGAACGGTCCTGATTTGAAGACAGTAGAAGGACAGCTTGTTGCCACTATTTCTGGTGAAAAAGATCAGAAAACAGAAATCAATCTCCAAGCAAATCAAGATCTATCCAACTATAATTGGTATGTCGTTAAACTAAAAACAAGTTCCCCAGTTCAAGCCAAACTCTATATTAAAGTTGGTGATAGTTGGCAATGGATTAATAATGAAATGGCAACAGTTAATGACCAGTGGACGGATTTACGATTTGATTTGTCAGAGATTGCGGAGCGTTCAAATACACGTGAAATTGGTATTGAATTCTTGGGGCAAGGCAGTGAAGATCAGGTTCAAATACAGATTGACCAGATTTCACTTGTGAAAGATTTTGCTGAATTAGAGGAAAAGGTAAGTAAGGATAGTACAGAAGAAGCCCCATCTACAGACAATGAACCAAGTTCACCTGTCGAAAAAGAGGAACAGGATAAGAATCAAGATACAGACCCAATTGAGCATGTCAAACCTATAAAAACTGCAACTGAACATGTCTTGCCGAATCCTAGTGGTCACGTTTTAAAAACTGGAAGGGAACCAGGCAAACCGACAGCTATGACTGCACAAACCTCTTCAACGTCTTCTAAAACCTTACCTCAAACAGGTGATGGTAGTAGCTTATCCTTTATGCTTTTAGGTTTAGGGCTCCTGTCTGCAGTTCAAATCTTCAAACGGAAAAAAATGTGATCAATGTTTACCTCCTAATGCCCTCAGTAATGAGGGTTTTTTCAGTAAATAGTCCACTTCTTTCCCCTGCAAGCGCTAGCTTATGGTATAATATAATAAAACTGAAAGTGAGGGAACAAATGACCGTTTATGTAAAAGATCTGGTCGATAATCTGCGGATTGAATGTGCTTACAGTACGGAAGAGCTCCTGAAAAAGCCCATTACAACGGCAGACATTACCCGTCCAGGATTGGAAATGACTGGCTACTTTGATTACTATGCTCCAGAACGGATTCAACTGATTGGTATGAAGGAATGGTCCTATTTGACAGCAATGACTGCTCATAACCGTTTCCAGGTCCTTTCTCAGATGTTCCAGCCAGAAACGCCTGTTGTTATTGTTGCCCGTGGTCTAGAAATTCCTGAAGAGATGTATAAGGCTGCTAAGGAAAAACAGATTGCAATTTGTAGAAGTAAAACTGCAACTAGTCGATTGTCAGGAGAACTCTCTTCTTATTTGGATAGTCGATTGGCGCAACGTACCAGTGTTCATGGTGTCCTGATGGATATCTATGGCATGGGGGTTTTAATTCAAGGTGATTCTGGTATTGGTAAGAGTGAGACAGGCCTAGAGCTGGTTAAACGAGGACACCGATTGGTGGCTGATGACCGAGTTGATGTCTTTGCCAAAGATGATGTTACCCTTTGGGGTGAGCCTGCAGAAATTCTTCGTCATTTATTGGAAATTAGAGGAGTTGGGATTATTGATGTGATGAGTCTATATGGTGCAAGTGCCGTTAAAGATTCATCAGAAGTGCAATTAGCTGTCTACCTTGAAAATTTTGAAACTGGCAAGGTGTTTGACCGATTAGGAAATTCTGGTGATACGATTGAGATTGCCGGGATAGCGATTCCCCAAATCCGTATACCTGTAAAAACAGGACGAAATATTTCTGTAGTGATTGAAGCAGCTGCAATGAATTACCGAGCAAAACAAATGGGATTTGATGCGACAAAATTATTTGAGGAGCGTCTTTCTAATTTAATTGAACATAATAGGAGTGAAAACTAAGATGGATCCAGTTGCAATTACATTAGGCCCCCTAGAGATTCGTTGGTATGCCGTCTGTATTTTACTTGGTTTAATGCTCGGAGTTTATTTAGCAGTAAAAGAGGCTCCGCGCAAGAAAATCCTTCAAGATGATATTTTGGATTTTATCTTGATTGCCTTTCCACTTTCCATTGTTGGAGCGAGAATATATTACGTTGCCTTTTCTTGGAGCGACTATAAAGACAATATCTTATCCGTTTTTGCGATTTGGAATGGTGGAATCGCTATCTATGGTGGTTTGATTACGGGAGCTATCATCTTATATTTCTTTACACAGTACCGCTTTATCAAAACACTAGATTTTCTAGATGTCGTTGCGCCATCGGTCATGTTGGCTCAGGCGATTGGTCGTTGGGGAAATTTCTTCAACCAAGAAGCTTATGGTAAAGCTGTTGATAGCCTAAATTATTTACCAGGATTCATACGTGATCAGATGTATATAGACGGTGCTTATCGTCAACCAACCTTCCTATTTGAATCGTTGTGGAACTTATTGGGATTTGTAGTGATATGTATATTACGCAGACGTCCTAAACTTCTCAAACAGGGAGAAATCACAGCTTTCTATCTCATTTGGTATGGTATCGGTCGATTACTGATAGAAGGAATGCGGACAGATAGTCTCATGTTCTTAGGAATACGTGTCTCACAATGGTTATCTGGAATTCTGATCCTCGTTGGTATTATCATGGTTGTGCTACGGAGAAGAAAGTCAACCGTTCCGTACTATCTATCGTAAAGGAGAAAATATGATTATTGAAATTTCAGTGTTGATTATTGCCTTGTCCATCGCGGCTGTGGCAGTATATATTGTATTATTGTTAAAAAAATTGGGGACTGTAACAGACGAAGCGCAACAGACTATAAAGGTCTTGA
The DNA here is from genome assembly GCF_019794555.1 of Streptococcus suis. GTDB lineage: Bacteria > Bacillota > Bacilli > Lactobacillales > Streptococcaceae > Streptococcus > Streptococcus suis_AB. The sequence continues at coordinate 17,135 of NZ_JAIMEP010000001.1, forward strand.
CCAGCGATGTGAATGTGACACTTTATCAAACCAATGAATTATTGGCTAAAACCAATGTCTTGGTAGAAGATGTCAATGGAAAGGTTTCTACCCTCGATCCCCTATTCGTTGCTGTTGCCGATTTGTCGACTTCTGTATCTGATTTAAATGCGTCAGCTAGAGATTTAACAGTTAAAGCTAAATCTGCTGGTGCAAGTACTGTTAAAGCAGGTGGAGCACTCTCCGTCCTGTCAACTATCTCATCACTCTTAGGTAAGAAAGGAGAAAAAAATGGGAAGAAAATCTAGTAGAGTACTAACCAGTCTCTTATTGGGAGCAGCGGGAGGTGCAGCAGCTGCTGCATTTCTAGCAAGCAAAACTGGTAAAGTAGTCAAAGAAAAGGTAGTCAATTTTGCAAATGATTACAAGGAAAATCATGATGAAATCAATGCTGATTTCGTGAACAAAGCTCAAGATCTAGGAAAACAAGCATCTGAACGGTTCACTGAAGTGAAAACACAACTTGAAACTGGAGAACTGACAGTTGAAGACTTGGTCAAAACTGGCAAGGAAAAATCGTTGGAAACCTTTGAACAAATCAAAGAAAAAATTGCAGAACAAAATCTTTCTACAGCAGATATTCTGGAAGCAATCAAAGCTAAAACCGCTAAAGCTCCAACAGTTGATGTAACGGCTGATGATATTGAAGATGCTGTGGTAGTTTCAGAGGATATTGAAATTGATATTGAGTCTGTTGTTGTAGAACCTACTGTGGAGGAAGTAGCTGAAGCAGCAACAAATGATAGCGAAGAGTCTCACAACCTCTAAAATAATAGTCAAAGAATCAATTTAGCATTGCTAAATTGATTCTTTCTTTTGACAAGAATTTGGTTCATTTGTGAGGGAAGGAAAAATCTTTGCCACAAAAACCTTCCAAAATTCTATTATTTCCAGTATTGAAATAATCATTTCATGTTACAATGATTGATAGAGAATATTAGAAAGAAGATTAAGATGAAATTACCACGTTTTGGGGTTGAAGAATGGCTGAATGTCCATGAAAAAAATGCAAAATATGATATCGCAGGGGTTTCCATCAAATCATTAACCTTAGATGAACTTTTTGAGTTGACCAATACTTCTGCAGAGACATTTTACAAGGAACTGGGAAAGACAAAATTGGATTATGGCTGGATTGAGGGGTCTCCAGGGTTTAAGAAATCAGTCAGTCAACTCTATCGTACGATCGGACCAGAACATATCTTACAGACAAATGGTGCTACTGGAGCAAATTTTCTAGCCCTCTTTAGTCTAATTGAACCAGGTGATCATATTATTTCGCTCTATCCCACTTACCAACAGCTCTATGATATTCCAAAATCACTAGGTGCAGAGCTTGAATATTGGCAGATTAAAGAAGAGTTGAATTGGTTACCAGATTTAGATGATTTACGTCAATTAATTCGCCCTCAGACAAAGATGATTTGTTTAAATAATGCCAATAATCCTACGGGTGCGGTAATGGATGATGTTTTCCTAAAAGAAGTGGCTACAATTGCGGCCAGTGTTGGTGCCTATGTACTAGTCGATGAAATTTACACATCGTTTTCAGAAAACAACAATTCTTCAATTGTAGACCTGTATGAAAATGGCATAGCAGTCAACAGTTTGTCCAAAACCTACTCCTTAGCAGGTATTCGTATTGGCTGGGTTGCTGCAAATGAGAAGGTCATTTCCATTTTACGTGATTATAGGGATTACACTTTGATTTGCGCAGGTGTATTCGATGATATGGTTGCTCAGCTAGCTTTGGACAATCGCCAGGCAATTTTGGAAAGAAACCACCGCATTATCCACGAAAATCTATCAATTTTGGACCATTGGGTATCTATGCAACCTAGGGCATCTTATATAAAACCTGCTTTTGTCTCAACCTCCTTTGTCAAATTGGATGTTCCTATTCCGATTGAAGAATTTTCTTTGAACCTATTAGAAAAATATGGGGTATTGGTTGTACCTGGAAGTCGATTTGAAAAAGAGGGGTATGTTCGCATTGGTTATGCCTGTGACCAAGAGACACTGAAAAAAGGATTGGAGCTATTAGGAAATGCTTTAGCAGCATACGACAAAAGTCATTGAAAATTAACTAGAATTGAAGATCCATTGACAACTCATCATAAATGATATGAGTTCTACACAGTCTATCTTTAAGCCAAAGATAGCACCTTCTGGCATTCTTTTTTTAGGTAACAAGCAGAAATGTAGCACTAGAACTTTTCACTCATCGAGGATCTTGACGAGGGGGTATGTTGATTTTCAAAGAGTATAAACCTCAAAGTATATAAACAAAGCTAGCTTAGTGAACCTAAACTAGCTTTTATTTTTATTGATAGTTGGGAGAGTAAAGAGATCGTTCCAATCAGGGAAATTTAGGTCGGGTTTTGGGAGGCGATTATTCCATCCCTCTAGCCAGATTTGATAACGGGTATCAAAGAGCATGCGAATGAGTTTATCCATCATCTCGGCTTCTTGAGGGGAGAATTTTTTTCTTAATCGATCAATCTCCTGTAATTTTTGCAAGGGATTGATGACAAAGTCACTAAAGCGTTCGATACCAGCTTGAATGAAAATGCCAAAAAATAGATCGAAAAAGGCTTGTAGTTCTTCCTCTGTTAAACTAGCAGTCCATGCTTTTAAGGTGCGGTCAATTTGCAAACTTTCTTCAGTAAGTGCTGGGGCGGTCCGGAAATCGTACCCATCTACCTCCCAAGAAAAGCTGATGTGTTGTAATAAACCGATTGTGCGGCTGCTCACTATTTGCGCTTTTTCTGGTGTTTCCAACATCATCCCTACAATGGAATTTTGAGGAATAATTGGTACAATTTTTGGTTCAATCCCCAAATACCCATCCGACGTCAAATACTGTTTATGAAGTCCTGGAGCATCAAAAGCGTAAACAATCAAAATATATTGTTGAAGGGCTGGAGGAAGTTGGGAAGTAGCATAAATTGCTAAATTACCACCCTTCGAGTGGCCTGAAACATAAAAATCTGAATGTTGAGCAGCCATGATATCCTGCAAATAGCGACTGGCAGCTTGTTGTGCAGGAATTTCCTTCATATAGGTCATATGGAAATCTTCCTTCCACCCAATGATGGTATCATCGGTGCCACGGAAACAGGTCAACACTGTATCTCTATCCAAGTGATAGCTAACTGCTGCAAATTGTTGTTGTAAATCAATCTGATAATCATTAACATACGCAAATGCTTTCAAGTATTTATAGCGTTTTGAGCTAGCCATTAATTCAAAAAGAGTTAAGCGGCTCTTTGTGACCATGGTAAAAGGAGGAAATTTTTGATTGTATTTTTCATTGAAAGCATCAAATAATTTATCAATACGAATACCAGAACTGGTGAATTCTATCGGAACAAGATCGTCAAAGGGGAGATAAGATAATTCTGTCAAGGCTAGAATATCTAATTTATTAATGGCTTGATCATAGAAACTATCGTATTGGATATTTTTAATGTAATCTAGTAAATTTGGCATAAAAACCTCAAGTTCTCTTATAGATAAATAGTATAACCTAATCATGCATAGATGACAACTATTCGTATTGTTATTTGGTCATTTTCATAAAAATTTCACATTCATTTCCACTGAATAAATTTGCATAAATTTTATGGAATAGGCTATAATAATAGAAGAGTGAAAGGAGACACAGATGCAGAAGATTTTTCTTGTCGAAGATGATAAAACCATTAGCCAATTGGTCGCTAAAAACTTGACGAACTGGGGGTATCAGGTCCAAGAAGTAAAGGATTTTCAGACGATTTTGAAGCAAATCGACGATTTTCAACCTCACTTGATTATACTTGATATCAGTCTTCCTTTCTTTAACGGCTATTATTGGTGTCAGGAAATCCGTAAGACCTCTCGTGTCCCCATCATGTTTTTGTCTTCGCATGATCAGCCGATGGATATTGTCATGGCGATTAATATGGGAGCGGATGACTTTGTGACCAAACCCTTTGAAATGACAGTACTTTTGGCAAAAATACAAGGACTTTTGAGAAGAACCTATGATTTTGTTGCTGAGCAGAGTTTACTTTGGTTTGAAGAGGTTGCACTTGATTTAAAAACTATGCAGGTCTCCTATACAGAAGCTGTTGAAGAATTGACTCGTAATGAATTTCAGATTTTACGAGTACTTTTTGAGCATGGCAAAGAAGTCGTTAGCCGCGAGGCATTGATGCGTGAGTTATGGAACAGTGATATCTTTGTCGATGATAATACCTTATCAGTAAATATTGCCCGATTGCGCAAAAAATTGACAGAACTGGGCTTGCCTGACCTCATTGCGACCAAGAAAGGAGTTGGCTACGGCCTAGTGTGGATACATGAATAAAGATGATTTTCGTAGCATTTTTTATCAATTTCTAGGTTCCTGGCTAGGCCATCGTTGGATTTTTCTCCTTGCCATTATCGTTTTTTCGGGGATTATTCTAGGATTTGGCTCACTTTTTGAAATAGACAGCAATTTAATCATCTATGCCCTTACCCTTCTCAGTCTCTGCTGGTTTCTTGCTCTTTTGTTCGACCTTCTTGTCGAGTTTTCTCGTTTTAGAAAAATCTGGCGTGGTCAGAAGGTCGCATCAATGACAGCTAGTGAGCGTTGCTTACAGGAGAAGTTGGAAAGACTGGAAGTCGAAAATAAATCACTCTTTGAAAAGCAACGAAAGGACCAGGCTGAATTAGATGATTACTATACCCTCTGGGTCCATCAAATGAAAACACCAATAGCAGCCAGCCACCTCTTAATCAATGAAATTGAGACCAGTCAAATTCGTCACCAACTAGAATCTGAGTTGTTCAAGATAGAGCAGTATACTGGTTTGGTCTTGAATTACTTGCGACTCCAGTCTTTTCATGATGATTTAGTCATTGAACCTGTTCATTTAGATGAGCTCATCAGGACTTTGGTGAAGAAGTATTCTCTCTTTTTTATACAGTCTAAGAATCGTTTGGACTTAGGACAACTAGATCGGATTGTAAGGACTGATAAACGATGGCTAGGACTTCTGATTGAGCAAATTTTATCCAATGCCCTCAAGTATTGTCAGGAAGGGACCATTTCGATTGTTTTGGACGGAGACGATTTGGTCATTGGTGATACAGGAATCGGGATTGCAGAGAGTGATTTGGAACGGGTCTTTGAACGTGGATTTTCAGGATTTAATGGTCGTAGAACACAGCAATCTTCGGGACTTGGGCTTTATCTTTCACGTAAAATCGCAGCGGAGCTGGGCTATTCCTTAAAACTAAGTTCCAAAGTGGGGCAAGGCACAGAAGTTCGGATTGGTATCAAGGAGGTTGAACTGGTTTTGGATTAATCTTACAAAACTGTCACTTAAATGAAAGCTTGAACTATGGCAGCTTATATTGGCTTAAGCTAGAATGGAGGTAGAAAAAGAAAGGGAGTGATGTTATGACCGTCTTAGATGTTCAGCATGTGCAAAAGATTTATAGTTCACGCTTTAAGGCAGGGCAAGTAGAGGCCTTAAAAGATATTCATTTTACTGTAGAAGAGGGAGAATATGTCGCTATCATGGGTGAGTCTGGCTCAGGGAAATCGACCTTGCTCAATATTTTGGCCACCCTCGATAAGCCAACGCGAGGCAAGGTTTTGCTGAACGGTTTGGATACACAGTCTATCAAGAGTAAGGAAGCAGCAGCCTTTCGTCGGGAGAAATTGGGTTTTGTATTCCAGGACTTTAACCTCTTGGATACCTTATCCGTCAAGGACAATGTCCTCCTGCCATTAGTTCTTTCTCGCTATCCGATAGATGAGATGAACAAGCGTTTGGTACATACACTCAATAGTCTTGAAATTGGGACCTTGCAGGAGAAAATGCCATACGAAATCTCTGGTGGTCAGCAACAACGAGTTGCGGTGGCGCGTGCCATTATCACACGACCAGAAATTCTTCTGGCAGATGAGCCGACTGGTGCCTTGGATTCCAAATCGTCAGCAACCTTGCTGGATATTTTTGAACAAATTAATCAGCAGGGGCAAACAATTCTGATGGTAACCCATTCGACAGCTGCAGCAAGTCGGGCAAAACGGGTTTTATTTATCAAAGATGGTATTCTCTATAACCAAATCTACCGAGGTGAGCGGACCAGTCAAGAGATGTTTCAGTTGATATCAGATACTCTGACTCTTATGGCGAATCGAGGTGAGTAGTATGTTTGGACTATGCTTTCGATTGGCGCTAACCAATCTAAAAAAGAACCGTCGTCTCTACTACCCATACGCAATAATGACCATTGTTTCCACAGCCATTTCTTATATATTTGCATCATTAGCTTTTCATCCTGATTTAGGTCAAGTCAAGGGAGCAAATGGAGTAACCCAAGTGTTGGGGTTTGGTATGATTGTGGTCATGTTAGCAGTTGCTATTATGGTTTTATATGCCAATAGTTTTGTCATGAAGCAACGCTCAAAAGAGTTCGGTGTCTATAGTATTTTGGGTTTGGAGAAAAAACACCTTCTTTTGATGACTTTCCTAGAAAATGTGGTCTACTCAACTAGCACTATTGTGACCGGCCTACTTTTAGGGCTGGCTCTGGACAAACTTTTCTATGCGCTCTTGCTTAAGACCATGCAGATGCCAGTTGTTTTGACATCCGTCTTTCAATTGAAAAATGTGGCAATTGTACTTGCCTATCTCTATGGGATTTTCATTTTAGTCAGCCTAGTTAATATAGGAAAGCTAGGCTTAACTGACTCTCTCAAGCTGGTTCAGGGCAAGAAGCGAGGGGATAAGAAAACAGGATTCCTCTGGTTGCAAACTCTTTTAGCACTTATTTTACTGGGGGCAGGCTATGTTATTGCCCAACTAGTGACGAGTCCTATACAGGCTATTCCAAGCTTTTTCGGAGCAACTCTTCTGGTTATCCTTGGAACTTATTTGCTCTTCCAAGCAGGTGTTATCAGTCTATTAAACTGGCTAAAGAATCGTCAAACCTACTATTATAAGCCGGATAATTTCATTTCTGTATCTAACTTGATTTTCCGTATGCGGAAAAATGCTCTGGGTCTTGCTACGATTACCATTTTATCCACTATGTTTTTAGTGACCATGGTTGGAGGACTCAATATTTACATCGGTGGCAAAGATTACATCGCCAATCAAAATCCAAATGACTTTTCGATTGATGTTGGTATGCAGCCAACCACTTCAAAAGCTCAAACGGAGAAGTGGGAGGAGTGGGCGGAAGCTATCTTAGAAGAGACAGATATTCCTGTTGAAAGTAAGGTGGTCTATCCTTACCAGCAAGCCTATTTTTCTGAAGTGACAAACCAGCAAATAAAATTTTTGATGGAAAAAGAGTCATGGATGGATTTTTCTAATCAAGTAGGTGTAGGCTATATTTTGGATAAAGCTACATATGAAAAAATGACTAGTCAAAAACTGGAGTTGGCAGCTGACCAAGTGGCCATTTATAGTAAGGGAGTCCAGTATCAAGCTGGTCAAACTCTCACCTTTGATGAAAAGGAGATGGAAGTTGCCCAAGTCTTGCCCAAGAATGTGACCTTGGGACATCTGCCTGACCATGTGACTTTTAATTTTAGTAAGTATTTAGTTATTGTTGTTCAAGACTTGACAATATTTGAAAATCAAGCCGAAAATCGCTATTATATGGGCTTTGAAAGCAGTCTATCAGAAGAAGAACAGGTAGATAGCCATGACACCTTTTTATCAGGAAGTTTTGAAAGTGAGCTTTGGGAGTCCAATATATTACCGGATGGAACGAACGCCATTAGTCTGGCCTACCGTGCCTACGCAACACGTAACTTCTTTAGTTTTGCTGGTTCACTTTTCTTCATTGGGCTCTTGCTATCGCTCACCTTCCTTATGGCGGTGGTATTGGTCATCTATTTCAAACAGATTTCAGAAGGCTATGAAGACAGAGATCGCTTTATCATCATGACCAAGGTTGGTCTGGATGAGAATCAAGCCAGACAGTCCATCCGTAAGCAGTTGTTGATGGTATTTTTCCTTCCAATCTTCCTGGCTATCGTTCATCTTGGTTTTGCCTATAAGATGCTTTCGTCCATCTTACTGACAATTGGTGTTGTTAATGCAGCGCTGATGTTTCAAGTAACCGTAAGTATTTGCGTCATTTACTTCTTACTCTATCTCCTTGTTTATACTATTACAACACAGTCGTATAAGAAAATTATTTCTTAAGAGGCTGGGCAAAAACTAGCTTCTCACAATAAAAAAACGAGCAATTCCAATTAGGAGTTGCTCGTTTTCCATTTCATGCTTTATAATTATAATAACCACAAAACAACTAGAAAGGCATGAAAATGTATAAACAGTATAACACAAATCAGCTTAGTTTGGAATTAAATATTGCTTGGGACTTACCTACTACACATGAGGCACGTCTGATTAGTCAGTTTGTGGATACCATTCCTCAATCCGTTCTACTGGAAGAAACTTCCCACACAGGTCGTCCAGCCTTTCATCCAGCTATGTTGCTTAAAATGACACTGTTCGCCTATCTGTGTTTTTTATTTACTGGCTAGTTTTTGCCCAGCCTCTTTTTGATATTTCTAACATAACGTGGAACGTTTTTAGAATTTTCTGTCAATTTAATATTTACAGATGAAGAGGATAGTGATATTGTATGTAGCATAACAAAAAGTTCATTCTATAGTTGTTTAGTATCATCGTTCTTGCCTTTTATAAAAAATGAAGGTAGTAAGATAAGTGCTAACAATTAAGGGATAGAAAAGGAGATGTGCTTATGAAAATTGAAGGATCAAGTATTGCCTTTATAGTGATTTGTACAGGTTTGGTATTTTTAATGACGCCAGCCCTTGCTTTCTTCTATGGTGGTCTCGAGAGACGGAAAAATGTCATCTCAACGATGATGATGTCTGTTGTCTCGCTAGCCCTTGCAACGGTGATGTGGTTCGCTGTTGGTTACTCTCTATCATTTTCAGGGGATGGAAACCTTATTGGTGATCTTGGACATGCGTTTTTTCAAGGCGTCAGTGACTCAGAGAGTACAAGGGGCTTGACGATTCCGGATTCACTTTTCGCAGTTTTTCAGATGATGTTTTCTATCATTACTGTTGGGATCTTAACTGGATCCGTTGCGGGACGGATGCGATTTAAACCTCTCTTAATCTTCATAGTTGGTTGGCTTCTTTTAGTTTACTATCCATTTGCCCATATGGTTTGGGATGAAGGGTTACTTGCTCAGTGGGGTACAATTGACTTTGCTGGTGGTGATGTTGTCCATATTACATCAGGGGTAAGTGGCTTGGTTTTGGCTTTGGTAGTTGGTAAGCGCAGGGACTTTAATCGCCTCGAATACCGTCCACATAATGTACCATTTGTCCTATTGGGGGCTGGCTTACTTTGGTTTGGTTGGTTTGGTTTTAACGCAGGTTCTGCCTTAGCAGCCGATGGTTTGGCTGTTCATGCCTTAGTAACGACACATTTGTCAGCTGCAGCGGCCATGTTCTCATGGATTCTGTTAGAATATATAAAAAATGGTAAACCATCACTTGTCGGTGCTTCAACAGGATTAGTAGCTGGCTTGGTTGCTATTACGCCCGGGGCTGGTTTTGTATCAACGTGGAGTGCAGTGATTATCGGATTATTGGTTAGTCCAGTTTGTTTCTATGCAATTGCTATTGTGAAACATAGACTTGGTTACGATGATGCCTTAGATGCTTTTGGCTGTCATGGTGTCGGTGGTATTTTTGGCGGTATCGTAACAGGACTGTTCACTACTCCTGAATTAGCTCTAGACCCTGAAAATATTGGCTTGATTTATGGTAATCCACGCCTGTTCTTGGTAACCATCGCAGCGATTGTCTTTACAATTATTTGGTCTGCAGGCATGACATTTGTTCTCATCAAGGGAATCTCATTCTTCATGCCACTCCGCGTTTCAGATAGAGAAGAAGCAATTGGTTTGGATGATACAGAACATGGTGAGACAGCTTATCCAACATTTATGGGCTTAGATTCATAAGAGAGGTGTTTTTGATGAAAAAAATTGAAGCTATTATTCGTACAGAAAAATTAGAAGATTTTAAGGTTGCCATAACTAGTGCAGGAGTTGCTAAGGGAATGACTATTTCACAAGTTCTGGGTTTTGGAAATCAAAAAGGCTTTGCGGAATTCGTTCGTGGTCAAAAGGTGACTCCAACCATGCTTGCTAAGGTAAAAGCAGAGATTGTTGTGGAAGATGCCGCAGTCGAAGAAGTTGTTGATGTCATCACTACTGTAGTCCGAACAGGGGAAGTCGGTGACGGCAAAATATTTATTCAGCCAATCGATGATGTTGTTCGCATCCGGACAGGGGAACGTGGTCGTGATGCAATTTAGAACGTGGATTCACAGCTCAGCACTTTCATTTAAATAAGCTTTTCAACACTAGTTCTTGTCAAAATACAGTTAGTGTTCTCTCAAAAACCAGTGTAGATCGCTTACTTATCTAAAAGTTTGTCATTGGTGAATATTGGTTCTAAGAAATAGATATGATGAACTTGGGGCAACCCAAGTTTTTTTACAGGTTCTAAGATAAGTTGCTACCGTAACTTTTTATTTCCAACTTCCAACAATTTCCCAGATTGTTTGGACACAAACCATGTTTGTTTTATTTCCCACCTTCAACAGTCTCTCCCCAGACTGTTGAAGCTTTACAAACTAGTTGTCTTGTGTTAGACTATAGATACAAAGCTAATAGGTAAAACAAACTAGTGATAGAGGACAAAGAAAATCACTTTTATTTTTATCAGGCTAGTTGGTATTACAAACTAGATGGGGAGGCAGTATGAAACTGGATAAGAAAAGTCGGGAAAGTTGGAAACTAGCAGGTATCACGCTTGTGACGGCTATAATAACTGGCTGGGCTTTGGATTCTATTTTGATCTTAGGCCTCATGTTAGTATCAGACTTACTGTTTGGCTTTTTTGTAGAGGAAGAGGAGGACTTATGAAAGAAACCCAGATGCTCAAGGGGGTCCTAGATGGCTGTGTATTACAAATTATCAGCCAGAAGGAGATTTATGGTTATGAATTGGTTCAGGAGTTGAGAAATCAGGGCTTTGAAAACATGGTCGGGGGGACGGTTTATCCACTCCTTCAAAAGTTAGAAAAAAATGACCTGATTCTTAGTCAGAATAAGCCCTCGCCAGACGGACCAGACAGGAAGTATTTCTATCTGACAGACCAGGGAAAGGCTTATCTAGAAGATTTTTGGAGCCAGTGGACGGAATTGGTCCAAAAGGTTCAGCGATTGAAAGGAGAATAAGATGAGCAAACAAATGGAATACCGCAAGCAGATTGAAGTGATTGAAAGTCAGCTGACCGAGGAAAACAAGGAATACATGGGTCGTATCAATGGCTACATGATGATTGCTTCTGTCTTTCACAGGCAGGAAGAAGCAGTGACTGACCAGCTCTTATCCATTTACCAAGATGTTCTGGAAGCCCAAAAAGACGGGCTTTCGGCGGAGGATTTTCTGGGCAAAGACAGCAAGCAGATGGCGGATGATTTGTTGAACTATTTGCCTCCGATTGGAGTCAAGGAAGTTGGACGCCTGGCGGGGTTTGTCTGGCTGGTCTATGTCGGCAGTCGATTTCTCATGGAATTTGCAGGATCAGGCACAGTCCAATTTAATTGGTTAGCACTGGTGTGTGATAGTTTGCTGGCCTTTCTACTGCCGGCTGGCATCATGCTCTTGTTACGGAATTTGATTTACCAAACTTCTAAACTGAAAATTTGGGCGACCTATATTGGTTTTCCACTGGTCTATGTAGCAATTTTGGCCGGTCGTTTCATCCTATTGCCGGATGGTACTGACCTCTCTTTGACTGGCTGGGGGCTTCTAGTGCCACTCACCTTGCTCGGTCTCGCTCTGCTATTTTTCCAAAAGGAAAAATTGGTCCGCTATGTCTTTATACCTAGTTATCTGTTCATGATGGTTGGCGGTGTGGTGAATATGGTCATTACAGTCCCAGTTTGGCTCAATCTGGTTTTGCTCATTCTGCCAGCTATGGCCTTTTGGATTGGAACTGCGGTTTTGTTGGTGAGAAAACCGAAATAGAAGCGATATTTTGGTATAATAAAGAAAAACAGGAGGTGCCTATATGGAGTTTGAGGAAATTCTTCGCATCTAAGACGATTTGCAACGCAATGATGCCTTGTATTCTGTTTTTAACGAGGATGAGCGGTTGGTCAGTCAAACTGGACAGGTTGAATTTTTGACCACCTTTCGTGAGTTGGAAAAGTATGTGACGGACCAGTCTAAGATATTGGACATCGGAGCAAGGACGGGAGTTTATTCTTTTCCTCTTGCAAAGATTGCTAGGGAAGTAGTCGCACTAGAGCCTGTTACTCGAAACTACCAAAGATTGACAGAAAAGATTGCGGCTAGCCAGCTAACCAATCTAGAAACCCAGCAGAAAAGCTACTTGGAACTGGAAAAGTTTCCCAGCGGATATTTTGACATCGTTTTACTGTTCGGACCGCTCTACCACCTCTCACAAGTAGCAGACCGTGAGGAAACTCTCCGCCAAGCCAAGCGACTTCTGGCACCAGGTGGCAAGCTGCTCATCGCTTTTATCAATCATGACATGATACCGATGACAGAAACAGCCCGAAATCCCCACTATCTAACGAGCAACAGATAAGCAAAGGTAATAAGTATTACTTGTTACAAATTCTGAGTTAAGCTATGAATAGCTAACGTAAATAAACTATTTGACAATTGAATAAAGGGGTGCTATACTCTAAGTAATGATAAGTAGTTCCAAAGGAACACAAAAAGCCCCCAACGTGCCAGCGTTGAGGGTTTTCTTTTTGGCTCTTAGCTATTTAAAGCTATGCCTTAGGGTTATTTGTTGCGTGAGTTGAGCCAATACTCAAACAATGCTGTCAGGATAGATACCAACAAAGGAGCAACAAACGTGATGATAAGTAATTCCATTTAGAACACTTCACCCCCTTTCTATCCCAAAGGGGCAAGCAAAGTATATCAGAATACCGATTGACCTGTCAATCACTCTAGTTCATCCCTATTTGTTATTTTTTAATCAAATTATAGATATTTTCTGCTTTCTAGCAAGGAGTAACACTTTTTAAACGGAATATCCAGTAAAATCGGAGACAGAATATGACCTGCAGGAAAAAGAGGTAGGTTCATATTACGAAAAAGCCATGAATAGCCTTTAGGGTGAACAAAAAGGTGAACAAATTACAAAATTAACTCAATACAAGGTACTAGAAACCTTATTAAATCAACGTTTATAAACAACAAAGGAGCAAACCATGACATTTGAAGAGATTTTACCAGGCTTGAAGGCCAAGAAAAAGTACGTTCGCACAGGCTGGGGCGGGGCGGAGAACTACGTCCAGCTCTTTGACACCATTGAGGTCCACGGGCAAAAGCTGGAGGCGACGCCCTATTTCCTCATCAACGTGACAGGCGAGGGCGAAGGTTTCTCCATGTGGAGCCCGACTCCCTGCGATGTCCTTGCGACCGACTGGGTAGAAGTCCATGACTAAGATAGCGCTCATCACAGGCGTTTCCAGCGGTATCGGACTAGCTCAGGCGGGGATTTTTTTGGAAAATGGCTGGCGTGTGTACGGGATTGATCAGGCCAGCAAGCCTGATTTGGCAGGTGATTTCCACTTTCTACAGCTGGACCTGACAGGCGATTTATCGCCCGTCTTTTCATGGTGTCAGTCAGTCGATGTCCTCTGTAATACAGCAGGCATTCTAGACGATTACCGTCCCCATCTGGATATCGAGGAGGATGAATTAGCTCGCATCTTCGCGGTTAATTTTTTTGCGGTGACCAGACTGACCCGTCCCTATCTGCAACAAATGGTGGACAGACAGTCTGGCATCATTATCAACATGTGCTCCATTGCCTCCAGTCTAGCAGGTGGAGGAGGTTCAGCCTATACCGCCTCCAAGCACGCTTTGGCAGGCTTTACCAAGCAGTTGGCTTTGGACTATGCCAAGGACAAGGTTCAGGTCTTCGGTATCGCCCCAGGTGCCGTCCAAACAGGCATGACCCAGAAGGACTTTGAGCCTGGTGGTCTGGCGGATTGGGTGGCAGACCAGACCCCTATCGGACGCTGGACCCAGCCCAGCGAAATAGCAGAGCTGACCTTCATGCTGGCCAGCGGCAAACTCGCCTCTATGCAAGGCCAAATTATCACTATTGACGGTGGCTGGAGTTTGAAGTAGGGAGGAAATTCGATGATTCTTGAAACCAATAGATTGATGCTCCGACCTTGGAGTGAAACAGATGCAACTGACTTATTTTCTCAGGCCAGTCATTCGGAAGTTGGTCCTGCAGCGGGTTGGCCAGTTCATCAAAGTCTGGAAGAAAGTCGAGAAATTATCAAGACAGTCCTTAGCCAACCCGAAACCTACGCCCTTGTTCTCAAAGAAACAGGACAGGTGATTGGTAGTATCGGACTCATGCTTGGTAAACAAGGTGGTCTTGAATTGGCTGATTCAGAGGCCGAGATTGGTTACTGGATTGGTCATTCATTTTGGAGACAGGGATTGGTGCCAGAGGCGAGCCAAGTTTTGCTGGATTACGGCTTTTCCAAATTGAATTTAGAGAAAGTCTGGTGTCGTGCTTTTGTAGAAAATAGCAAATCATTACGTGTCCAAGAAAAACTGGGCTTTGTTTACCAATACCTCTTGGAAGATGTGCATTTCCCACTCATTGATGAAATTCGTACCGAACGAGTGAGTTTATTGACGAGAGAGGAATGGCAGTCTAGAAAGGAAAAACCATGACACCTACACAACTCTGGCAAGAATTCCTTGCCATCAATCCCCAAGCAGGTCCTGAGCCAGAAGCTTGGGCCTTTGGGGCGGAAGCTGATCAACTGGCTGACTTGGTAGCTAGAGGCATCAAAACCTCGACCAGCTCCGCCCATGCACTCTACGCAGTAGAGGGAGAAGAAATTCCAAGAGCTGGTGGCTATGACATCATTCTGGACGGACAAGGTCAGGCAGTGTGCATTATCCAGACCACAAAGGTCTATGTGACGCCCTTTTCCCAAGTGACGGAAGAACATGCCTACAAGGAGGGTGAGTTCCGTCAGGGAGGTGACTTGTCTGACATAAAAGCGAAAAGTCTAATCCACTGGCGACAGGTTCATGAAGAGCTTTTCACTATCTGGCTGGCAGAAGCAGGCCTGTCCTTTTCAGAAGACATGCTGGTTGTCTGTGAAGAATTTGAATTGGTTTACCCTAAAATGTAAGTTTTTTCTTGTTCGTCTCTGTTTTTTGATATAATAATATAAAAATAAAAAACTAGGAGGATCCTATGGATAAACAACGTGTTATTGATTTGTTGGACCAGCTTTCTCCCATTCTGGCTGGGAAAGAGGAAACAATCGGCAAAGAACTGACGGAGAAATTGCAGTCGGCCTTGCTTGTGACCAAGGAAGATGTGGCCAGTAAGGACGGTGTGGCTTTGGCAACCAGTTTATCAGGCTTTGTTCAGACCATTTCCAATGCCAGCTTGCCAGGAACCAATCTCCGTTTTACAGACCAAGAAGGTCCTGTCTGGGAAGAATTGAAAGCATTGACGGAACAAACTAGAGAGGACGGTCTGCGAGGTCTTCACTTAACGATCTAAGGAGCTCAGGCTCTTTTTTTATATCTAAATAGTCTGTTACGACTGAAGCGAACTAGTTCGCCCTATTTCCAACTTCTAACTGTTTCCCAGACAGGTGGAACTTTGCCATTTTCAAAAAAAATCAAAATTTGCTATAATAGTGGTATTACGAAGAAAAGAGAATTATTTATGAGCAATAACTATGCAATTATTCTAGCGGCGGGGAAGGGGACTCGCATGAAGTCTGATTTACCAAAAGTCCTACATAAAGTGGCAGGAATTACCATGTTGGAGCATGTCAAACGGGCTGTAGATGCTATGGAACCTGCTAAAACAGTAACGATTGTCGGGCACAAAGCAGAATTGGTTCAAGCTGTTTTAGAAGGTCAGTCAGAGTTTGCTCTTCAATCAGAACAGTTGGGAACAGGCCACGCCGTTATGATGGCTGAGCCAGCTCTTGCAGGTTTGGAAGGTCAGACCCTTGTTATTGCAGGAGATACACCGCTGATTACAGGAGAAAGTTTGAAGAGCCTCATCAACTTCCATGTCAGCCACAAGAATGTTGCGACTATCTTGACAGCTCAAGCTGATAATCCTTTTGGTTATGGACGCATTATTCGTAATGCTGATGGGGAAGTGCAAAAAATTGTTGAACAAAAAGACGCCAACGATTTTGAAAAACAAGTAAAAGAAATCAATACAGGAACCTATTTGTTTGATAATAAACGTCTTTTTGAAGCGCTTAAAGATATTAATACGGACAATGCCCAAGGTGAGTACTATCTGACAGATGTTATTTCGATTTTCCGTCAGGCAGGCGAAAAGGTTGGTGCCTATGTATTGCGTGATTTTGATGAAAGTTTGGGTGTCAATGATCGCGTCGCTCTTGCGACTGCAGAAGCTGTTATGCGCAAACGAATCAATGAAAAACACATGGTCAATGGTGTGACCTTTATCAACCCAGATGCTACATATATCGATATTGATGTTGAGATTGGTGCAGAAGCTGTTATCGAAGCTAATGTTGTCTTGAACGGTCAAACGATCATTGGTGAACGCACTGTTTTAACCAATGGTACTCGTGTACGTGATGCGAAAATTGCAGCAGATGTCGTCATCAGCAACTCAGATATTGAAGAATCAGTTATTGAAGAAGGCGTAACGGTCGGACCATACGCCCATATTCGTCCAGGTAGTCTTTTGAAAAAAGATGTTCACGTTGGAAACTTTGTTGAGGTTAAGGCTTCAACTTTAGGAGAAGGAACAAAATCTGGTCACTTGACCTATCTTGGAAATGCAACTCTTGGAAGCAATGTCAATGTTGGTGCTGGTACCATTACGGTTAACTATGATGGTAAAAATAAATATAAAACAACTGTCGGTGATAATGCTTTTGTTGGCTCTAATTCTACGATTATTGCCCCAGTAACTATTGGGGACAACGCCTTGCTTGCTGCTGGATCAGTGATTACAAAAGATATTCCAAAAGACGCTATCGGAATTGGTCGTGGTCGTCAAGAAAATAAAGAAGGTTATGCGACACGTTTCCCCTTCCATCCAAGTCAAAAATAGGTATACATATGAATTTTGAAGAAAAAACCATTGAGCGGACCGAAATTTTTAAAGGACACATTTTTGATGTAGTTGTGGATGATGTCCAACTCCCAGATGGTACGATGAGCAAGCGTGAATTAATATTTCATAGGGGAGCAGTTTGTATTTTAGCTGTTACGCCAGAGGGAAAAATGATTTTGGTCAAACAGTATCGGAAAGCGATTGAACGCGCCATTTATGAGATTCCGGCAGGAAAGTTGGAATTAGGCGAAGAAGATACGCTAGAAGATGCTGCCTTGCGAGAATTAGAAGAAGAGACAGGTTATACCAGTGACAAACTGACATTGCTAGCAGATTTCTATTCAGCCATCGGTTTTTGTAATGAGCGAATTCGCTTGTATTTAGCTGACCATCTGGTCAAAGTTGAAAATCCACGTCCAATGGATGAGGACGAGGTTATTGAACTTTCTGAAGTGACTTTGGAAGAAGCAATGAACCTGATTGCAACGGGCGAGATTTGTGATGCTAAGACGATTATGGCTGTGCAATATTTACAACTCATGAGAAAGTAGGTTAAGGCATGAGGAAGCCCTTGTTGACGGATGAAATTTTAGAGAAAGTGAAAAAGAATCAGTATTCAGGTCAATCAAATCAATTTGGACATTATAGTCCAAATCAAGATGTATCGATGGATGACAATGTATTTGAGACTTATCTAGAAGAAGAGTATCAAGGGTATGAGGAAGGCCAAACCATCCGAATTCCAGTCAAACCCAGTGTGGTAAAAAGTCGTCGTATTGAAACCATCAAGAGAGAAGAATTCCGTAGTAAAGTGAATAAAATCCTCTTGTGGGTCATCATCTTGCTGATTATCTTTATCATTGCAGTATTATTTATTTAGGAGAAGAGATGAAATTTGGAATTATCGCAGCCATGCCTCAAGAACTAAAGATTTTAGTTGAGCATCTACAAGATAAAGCAGAAACCAATGTCTTGGGTCGAACTTACTATCAGGGACGAATAGGTCAGCATGATGTCGTACTCGTTCAATCAGGGATTGGAAAAGTCATGTCAGCTATGTCTGTAGCGATTTTGGCAGATCGTTTTTTGGTTGATGTCATTGTCAATACTGGCTCAGCTGGTGCTGTTGCTGACGGTATTGCCATCGGTGATGTGGTTGTAGCGAATCAATTGGCATACCACGATGTCGATGTGACAGCTTTTGGCTATGCTTACGGGCAAATGGCAGGGCAGGAATTGTATTATCCAGCAGACCAAGCCTTGTTAGAACAGCTCAGAACCGTTTTAGCAGAGCAGGAAATGATTAGCCATGTGGGTCTGATTGTGACAGGTGATAGTTTTATCGCAGGTCAGGAGAGAATCGCTACGATCAAAACTCATTTCCCAGAAGTCCTTGCCGTAGAGATGGAAGGAGCAGCTATCGCTCAAGCAGCTGTCAATACAGGCAAGCCATTCTTGGTTATCCGTGCTATGAGTGATACAGCTCAGGGAGATGCCAATATCACCTTTGATGAATTTATCATTCAAGCAGGAGAACGTTCTGCCCAGACCCTGATTGCCTTTCTGGAGAAAAATTAAGCAGATTTTGACAACAATACATTGAAAAGGATGACAGTAGCAAAAAGTTGTTACTGTTTTTCTTGTGTAAAAATTTGAGACTGGTGTTGTAAAGTTTCAGCTATCTGTCCCCATACAGTTGTGAATATGTAATGTTGAAAAATATATGATAATCATTTACAATTTTGTTTATGAAAAATAATTTAGGAGGAAGATTTGATGCAACGATTATTGCTTGCAAATGATTTGCCTGGTTTGGGAAAGGTTGCCCTAGCCACTAGCATCCCAATTGCAGCAGCTTGTCAGGTAGAAACAATGCTTTTACCTACAGTTCTTTTATCCTCACATACAGGCGGTTTCCCAGATGTTGTCATTGAAGATATGACTGACTTGAATCGAGCCTATTTTAGACAGTGGAAGAAATTGAATGTAAAAGTAGCGGGAATTCTGTCAGGTTATTGTAGAAGTCCCCAGCAACTTAGACAATTGGCAATGTACGCCAAGCAAACTGAGACACCATTGATTGTAGATCCGATTATGGGTGACAATGGACGATTGTATACAGGTTTTACATCATCCTATGTAGAAGCCATGAAAGAATTGACTCAGTCGGCCAAGCTCATTCTTCCGAATATAACAGAAGCATCGCTTTTAACTGGGAGAAACTATTTGGGAGATTCCTACGATATTCATGATATTGAGGATTTAGTAAAATCTTTGGCAGAGCAGGTGTCGGCAGATATTGTACTGACAGGGATTTCCTTTGATGATAGCCAAATAGGTGTAGCCTATTTTCAGCAGGAAACAGGGGGAATTACTACCTATTTGTCTAAAAAATATCCAGCAAATTTCTTTGGAACAGGTGACATTCTATCTACCTTGTTAGCAGTAGCAACTATTGAACAAATCAATCTCCATCAAGCCATCCCTCTTGCTTTAGAATTTATTGACAAAAGTTTAAGGCAAACCCTGTCATTGAATCGAGACCTAAAGTTAGGGATCTATTTTGAACCATTTTTAGCAGAATTACAACAGGCATTTCAAACATTAAAGGAGAAATTATGAAACAGAATCAATTACGTCAATTAACCGAAGTTAGTTTATTTGCAGCCCTTATTTGTGTGGTTGTCTTCTTTATTCGCATTCCTTTCGGAAGTCAATTTGTCCATCTAGGCAATGCTCTAGTGGTTGTGGGTGTTCTACTATTTGGAGCCAAAAAAGGAGCTGTGGCGGCATCTCTTGGTCTAGGCATCTTTGATTTACTTTCTGGCTATGCTTCAGTCGCTTGGATTACCATTTTAGAATCGCTCATCGTCTGCTTCATTTTGCATTTGTTTTACGAGAAATTCCTCAAGGAAAATGATCGCTTAACCAATATTATTTTGGTTGGAATTGTTGCGGCAATTACAAAAATTATCTTGAACCTATTGAAGTATACATTAACGGGAAGTTTTGTCGGAGGGTTAACCTTCTCAGCTTCCTTCCTCGCAGCTTTGGGTAAAATCTTAGGAACCTATGGCACTGCAATTACAACCATCATTGCTGTACCAATCCTCTATCAAGTATTCAAAGGTTTATATAATGGAAAACAAGGAAAGCAATCGTAATAAAAAAAGAAAACTTGAGGAAATTCTCAAGTTTTCTTTTTTTATTAGTCTGACTAGTTAGTGTAGTCTTTAATGATCTCAATTGACTCAATCTTAACATCAGTTTTTGGTTTATCATTGTCATCCGTCTCAACAGAAGCAATCTTGTCGACGACATCCATTCCATCAATCACTTGACCAAATACAGTATGTTTACCATCTAAGTTTGGATTTCCTCCGTTTTTATAGGCTTCAATAATCTTACCAGGATAGCTTGAACTAGAAAGTTGGCTTGACATGTCTGTGGTATTTTGGTTGATAAAGAATTGGCTACCATTCGTACCTGTACCAGCATTGGCCATTGAAAGCGAGCCACGAATATTGTAAAGGAAGGCTGAAAACTCATCTTTGAAACCATTTCCAGCATCGATGGTCGTATCTTTTCCTGCCCAGATAGATTCACCACCAGTACCATTTCCAAGTGGATCTCCGCCTTGAATCATAAAGTCTTTAATGACACGATGGAAGATTGTACCGTCGTAGTATCCTTCCTTTGCATGGGTTAAGAAATTTTCAACGGTCAAAGGTGCTTGCTCAGGGAAGAGTTTGATAGTAATATCCCCTTCAGTTGTCTTGATTTTAACGGCAGCCTCATTTTCAGCTATATCAGTTGACAATTGTGGAAAAGTAGCTGAAGGATTGTTGATCGCATAAGCCAAATCCTTTGCATATTGACTTGATGCTGTCGTATCCGTAGTTGTAGATGCTTCAGATGTTGAACTTGTGGAGCTAGAGGAATCTGAAGTTGATGAGCTATTTCCGCAGGCAGTTAGAAATAAACTGGAAGTCAGTAAAAACAGTATTGTTTTCTTCATAGAAAATACCTTTCTGGTTCTTATAAATTATGCACATTCTACCATGTTTTTCTAATTTTTTCAATTTTTCTCCTAGATGAAATCAATCGTTTCTAAATGAACTAAATATGATATACTATTGTTATAAATGCAATAGGAGGTTACCATATGTTTGGAAATTTATTTGGTCCACATGGAGGAATTATATGGGAAATGGCTCTTTTTTATATCGTTTTTATTTTCATAATTGGGCTAATATGTTTTCTAATCCTTCGAAATTTTATGGAGTGGCATCGTAATAACCAATCACCAATTGAGACCTGTCAAGCCTTCCTGGTCACAAAGCGAACCGATGTCTTTGGAAATGAAACAGCCCGGACCAATTATTATCTGACATTTGAATGGAATGGTCAAAGAAGGGAGTTTCGTGTCAAGGATCATGAATACGGATTGTTAACGGAAGGAGATAAAGGAACATTGACCTTTCAAGGAACTCGCATGCTCTCTTTTGAACGCAAATCCTAGTCACCAATCTAGGTTTTTCCTGTGGAATAGTGTATAATGATGTTACTATTTAGAGATAATAATGTGAGGTAATTATGTCTGTTGAACAACGCATCGCAGAAATGTATAAAGACCATGAGGTCAAACCCTATATTTCCCCAGAACGTGATCTTGCGACCTGGCTATTAGAAGCTAAACCGGTGCCAAAGCGTAATATGGTTCGTCTAGAAGAAGGTCTGTTACCAGGGGATATCATTTTATTATGGCGCATCAACTTTGGTACGTTTGAAACAACGACCCCTTATTCAAAGTATTTTGAGTATATCTATGGTATCAATGGTCTAGAACATATGAACCAATTGATTGAAAATGGATTTGCATATGTCGAGACGGCTTTTGACTCGTTGGATCATATCACTTCAACTGCAAAGAAAAGTATTCTGAAAGCAGAAGGAGTTACAGGATTATCCAAATTAAAAGCTGCTGACCTTGATGCAGCTCTTAAGGAGTATTTGACTGAAGAAAAATTGGCACCATATTTTTCAGTTCGCGGCTACGCCTTGACGGAAAAGGGAAAGGCAGCCTTAGACAATCACCCTGAAGTAATAGACAAACACCCGAAGAAGAAAATGTGATCAGCAAGGCTGGTCCTTTTTTCTTCTTGACAGAAAACGCTAACAGTGGTATTCTGTTATAAACATTGAAACGTTTCATTTTTTTTGTAACTAGGAAGGACGAGCCATGGAACCAACTAAATCGATTACCATGAAAGATGTTGCCAAATTAGCAGGAGTCAGTGTTGGAACAGTGTCTCGTGTAATCAACCAAGAGCAAGGAATCAAGGAAATTACATTGCAAAAAGTTCACCAAGCGATTGATGAATTGGGCTACATACCAGATGTCTATGCTCGTGGTATGAAGAAAAATAAAACAGAGACAATTGCTTTAATTATTCCAACGGTATGGCACCCGTTTTTTGGAGAATTTGCATACCACATTGAAGTGGAACTAAGTAAAAAGGGATATAAATTGTTGCTCTGTAATATTTCTGGTCCAAAAAGAGAACTAGATTGCATCACCATGCTTCAGCAAAATAAGGTTGATGGAATAATTGCCATTACTTACAGTCCTATTGAAAATTATCTATCGTCTAATATTCCATTTGTCAGTATCGATCGAACTTATGAAGACAAAGCGATTGCCTGTGTTAGTTCAGACAACAGAAAGGGGGCTGAACTTGCTGCTCAGGTACTAATTTCAAAGGGTGGTACACATTTTGGTTTCATTGGTGGCCATAATAAAACAATTAATGAGACTAAGAAACGTCGACTTTACTTTGAAAAAACAATAATAGAGGCTGGTTTCCCATGTGAGGTTCTTGATTTAGAGGAGCCATACGATGATTTTTTAGAGCAAGTTGAAGTATTTCTACGCAAGCATCCACAAATTGATGCCATCTTTACGATAAATGATTTTGCAGCTCTGGATACTATTGAAATCTTAGAAAAAATTGGCAAACGTGTACCAGAAGATGTGCAAATAGTTGGTTACGATGGCATTCTACAAGCAGAAGAACGTTCGCAGTATTTATCAACTATTCGCCAACCAATTGGTGAGATGGCCAAGGAAGCGGTAGCGTGTCTCTTAGATATCATTGATAAGAAAGAGCGGCCACTTCAAATAACCCTACCAATTTCCTATATTGAAGGAAAAACTACAAAAAATTTCAAAAAGCAGTTGACAGAAAACGGTTACAATGATAAAATAAAATCATCAAGTTAGTTGATTTTATTTTTAAATAAAAAATGAAACGTTTCAAAAATAATAGAAGAGGAATAACTTTTCCTCTTTCTAAAACAAAATATTTTGAAACGTTTCAAAAGGAGTTCATATGAAAACATCTAAACTTCAGCAAGTGACAATTTGGGAAAGAATAAAGCAACAGAAGATTTTATTGCTCATGTTGCTCCCTGGATTAATCTTGACATTCGTTTTTCGATATATTCCGATGTATGGTGTTCTGATTGCTTTCAAGGATTACAATCCACTACGAGGAGTACTCGGTAGTGAGTGGATTGGATTTGAAGAGTTTACGAAGTTTCTCTCTTCTCCAAACTTCGGCAATCTACTTGCCAACACTTTAAAATTGAGTGTCTATGGCCTTCTATTAGGATTTCTTCCGCCAATTATATTAGCGATCATGCTCAATCAGCTCTTGAGTGATAAAGCAAAAAAACGGATTCAATTGGTGCTTTATGCCCCAAACTTTATCTCGGTCGTTGTTATTGTCGGTATGATTTTCCTCTTCTTCTCAGTAGGAGGCCCAGTCAATTCCATTCTTAGAATTTTTGGAATTGAGGCCAATTTCTTAACAGATCCAGACTTTTTCAGACCTCTGTATATCTTAAGTGGTATCTGGCAAGGAATGGGTTGGGCATCAACTCTTTACACGGCCACCTTAGTAAATGTTGATCCAGCATTAATTGAAGCAGCAAAATTGGATGGGGCAAATATCCTTCAGCGGATCTGGCATATTGACTTGCCAGCACTCAAACCGGTTATGGTGATCCAATTTATTTTAGCGGCTGGTGGAATTATGAATGTCGGGTATGAAAAAGCCTTCTTGATGCAAACTTCATTGAACTTGACAAGTTCGGAGATTATTTCCACTTATGTTTATAAAATAGGTTTGGTATCAGGTGATTACTCATACTCAACGGCCGTTGGTTTGTTCAATGCATTGATTAATATCATCTTGCTCATTGCAGTGAATAAATTTGTCCAACGCATTAACGATGGACAAGGTTTATAGGAGGTTCATATGAATTCGCAAATGTATACAAAATTTGACAAGCGAATGCTCGTTGTCAATAAAATATTATTAGGATTTCTTGTTTTAATAACAGTTGTTCCAATGGTCTATATCCTTGTTGCATCCTTTATGGATCCGCAAGCCTTAATCAGTAAAGGCATCAGCTTTGATCCCAAGGATTGGACAGTTGAAGGTTATCAGAGAGTTTTCTCGGATAAATCAATAGTACGAGGGTTTCTAAATTCATTATTCTACTCATTTTCCTTCGCCTTTATCACAGTAGCCATTTCAGTTATGACTGCCTATCCCTTGTCAAAAAAAGATTTGGTTGGAAAAAAATGGATCAATACCTTCCTTGTCTTTACAATGTTCTTCGGCGGAGGCTTGGTTCCTACATATCTCCTAGTTAAAGATTTAGGGATGCTAAATACTGTTTGGGCTATTATCATCCCTGGTGCAGTCAATGTGTGGAATATCATCTTAGCGCGAACTTATTTCCAAGGCTTGCCAGATGAGTTGGTTGAAGCAGCAGTTATGGATGGTGCTAACGAATTTCAAATTTTCTTAAAAATTATGTTGCCTCTTGCAAAACCAATTATGTTTGTGTTATTCCTATATGCTTTTGTTGGGCAGTGGAATTCATACTTTGATGCAATGATCTATATAAAAGATCCTAATTTAGAACCACTTCAACTTGTTCTTCGAAAAATTCTTATCCAAAGCGAACCTGCGAAGGATATGATTGGGGCACAGGCTGCCATGAATGAAATGAAGCGAATTGCTGAAATGATCAAGTATGCAACAATTATTATCTCAAGTCTACCGTTGATTGTCATGTATCCATTCTTCCAAAAATACTTTGATAAGGGTATTATGGCTGGTTCATTAAAAGGTTAATCTTATCCAGTAAAATAGTAATATAATAGGAGGTTGTTTCTGATGAAACACAAATTTGGAAAAACAGTTGTTACGCTTCTTGCAAGTACAGTTCTTTTAGCTGCTTGTGGTTCAAAAAATTCGGCTTCTAGCCCGGATTATGAGTTAAAAGATGTTCAGTTTCCGTTGGAAAAATCAGTCACACTTAAGTTTATGACTGCTAGTTCGCCTTTAGCTCCAGCAGATCCAAATGAAAAATTAATTTTCAAGCGTTTAGAAGAGGAAACAGGTGTGCATATTGACTGGACAAATTATCAGTCAGATTTTGGTGAAAAACGGAACTTGGACATTGCTTCAGGTGATTTACCAGATGCCATTCATAACGACGGTGCTTCTGATGTAGAATTGATGAACTGGGCGAAGCAAGGGGTCATTGTACCAGTCGAAGACTTGATTGATGAGCATATGCCAAACCTGAAGAAAATTCTTGATGAAAATCCAGAATACCGTTCTATGATTACGGCTCCTGATGGCCATATCTACTCATTCCCATGGATTGAAGAGTTGGGCGAAGGTAAGGAGTCTATCCACACTGTTAGCGACATTGCTTGGATTAACAAAGAGTGGTTGGACAAACTTGGTCTTGAAATGCCAAAAACTACTGATGACTTGATTAAGGTTCTTGAAGCCTTTAAAACACAAGACCCAAATGGTAATGGCCAAGCTGACGAAATTCCAATGTCCTTTATCAATGGTGGCGGTAACGAGGATTTCAAAATTTTGTTCGGTGCCTTTGGTGTTGGGGATAATGATGACCATTTGGTTGTCAACAATGATGGAACAGTTGACTTCACTGCAGATAATGAAGATTATAAGGAGGGTGTTCAATTTATACGTACCCTTCAAGAAAAAGGTCTTCTTGATCCTGAGGCGTTCGAACAAGATTGGAATACCTATATTTCTAAAGGAAGTGAAAATCTTTACGGTGTTTACTTTACTTGGGATAAAGCAAATGTGACTGGTATGAATGATACCTATGATATCTTACCAGTCTTGGCAGGTCCTGACGGAACCAAACACATCACCCGTACAAATGGTATGGGTTTCCAGCGTGATCGCATGGTCATTACATCAGCAAATAAAAACTTGGAGTTAACAGCCAAATGGATTGATGCCCAATACGCTCCACTCCAATCTGTTCAAAACAACTGGGGTACATACGGAGATGAAAGCCAACAAAACATCTTTGAGTATGATGAAGCAACTAAGAGCTTGAAACACTTACCATTGGACGGTACTGCACCAGGCGAATTACGTCAGAAGACAGAAGTGGGTGGACCTTTGGCAATTCTTGATGAATACTATGGAACAGTAACCACCATGCCAGATGATGCCAAATGGCGTTTGGACTTGATGCACGCTACTTATATGGACTATGTAACAAATGATGAAATCTACCCACGTGTCTTCATGGAACAAGAGGATTTGGACAAGATTGCCCAAGTTGAAGCAGATATGAACGACTTCATCTACCGCAAACGTGCAGAATGGATTGTGAACGGCGGTGTCGAAGAAGAATGGGATGGCTATTTGAAAGAATTGGAAAACTACGGTCTGTCTGACTGGTTAGCTATCAAACAAAAATACTACGATCAATACAAAGAAAATCAGTAATCAAAAAGGAGGCTACCTGTGAAAACAGTTGAAAAAGCCAATGCATACATTCAAGCAGAAAAAGTAACCGTTGATACGACTTTTATACCAGAGCGTCATTTTGTTCCAGAAATTGGCTGGATCAATGACCCGAATGGGTTTGTCTATTTCAAAGGAGAATACCACCTCTTTTATCAATTCAATCCCTATGAAAGTGTCTGGGGGCCAATGCATTGGGGTCATGCCAAAAGTAAGGACTTGGTCAACTGGGAACATCTTCCGGTTGCCCTCGCCCCAGATAAGAACTACGATAAGGATGGCTGTTTCTCGGGCTCAGCTATTGTTAAAGATGATACCCTATGGCTCATGTATACGGGCAACATTGTCAATGAAGATGGCTCTGTCAGACAGGTGCAGAACATGGCCTATTCGACAGATGGTATACATTTTGAAAAAATCGCACAGAACCCTGTTGCGACGGAGGAATTTCTACCGGAAGAAGTCATCGCCAATGACTTCCGTGATCCAAAGATTTTCGAGAAAGATGGTCGCTACTATTCTGTTGTGGCAACTAAGCACAAAGACGGGGTCGGCTGTATTGTCCTACTAGGATCTGACGATTTGCTGGACTGGCAATTTGAGTCTATCTTCTTAAAAGGGGAAGCCCACCAAGGTCACGTTTGGGAATGTCCGGATTACTTTGAAGTAGATGGTCAGGAGTACCTGATTGTTTCGCCGATGCGGTATCAAAAAGAAGACAACGACTTTGTCAATATCAATTCCAATATCTTTGTGACAGGTCATGTGGACTGGGACAAGAAAGTCTTTGTGGCAGATTCCTTCAAAGAAATTGACCATGGTCATGATTTCTATGCGGCTCAAACAACCCAAGGTCCAGAAGGAGAGCGTGTCATGATAGCTTGGATGCACACTTGGGGACGTCCGCTTGTACCCAATGACCTTGGTCATAAATGGTATGGACAAATGACCCTGCCTCGTCTACTCAAGCATGGTGAGAATGGACTCCAACAGGTCTTGCCAGCAAGTATCTTGAATAGCTTTGCCGAAATTGAAATTGGTCAAGTTATTCAAGGACCAAGCAAATTCTCCCTCAAACTGGATGACAGTTTGGATCTAAAACTTGGAAACGACCAAGATTATCTTCAATTTGGTTACGATAAGGAAAGTCAAGAAGTCTACATCGATCGTGGTCACCTTGATATCCAGCAAACTGGAGAAGAAGAATGGTCAACCATTCGCCGATCAGTTACGGTTGAAGCTGAAGAGTTATTGATTATGATAGATACCAACTGTGTAGAAATTTTTGTCAATAATGGCCAAGAAGTTTTGACCTCAACTTACTATGTTGAGGGTCAGAGAACTCTAAACACTCTATAAATTTGTTTCCCCTAAATTTTTTTCTCCAAGAAAGGTCCTGCTTGCAGGGCTTTTTCTGATGTGAAAAATCTCCGTAATTATGATAAAATAAGGAGATTGAGAAAGTTGAGGTATCTATGCGAAAGACGGGTAAAAAAGGTAAGACAACGAGACGTCCGACAAAGGCGGAGTTGGCCCAACAAGAGCGTGTCAAAAAGATGGTTTTACGTATCATAGGGATCCTATTTTTGGCATTTTCAGCAAGTCGACTAGGCATTTTTGGGGTAACAAGTTACAATATTTTTCGCCTACTGTTTGGAAGTTTGGCCTATCTATTAATAGCAGGTGCATTCTTCTATTTCTTGTTTCCAAATAAGATTCGGAATCGTGAAGGAACAATCTCAGGTTTTTGGCTAATTATTGTGGGACTCTTGCTCGAATTTCATGCCTATTTTGACTGGCAGTTTAAGGGTGAAGATTTATTCCAACAAACACTTAAATTAGCAATTAGAGACTTGTCATCGTTCCAAGTGAAGGGGTTCTTTGGAGGTGGTCTGGTTGGGAATGTTCTTTATCTGCCAGTTTCGTTTTTATTTTCAAACATTGGAGTATTTTTCATCGGCTTCTTATTGATTGCCTTTGGAATTTTCTTTATGAGTCCATGGTCTGTTTATGATGTAGCGGATGGAATGGCAGTTTTCAGAGATAGACTTTCAGAAAGGCAGGAAAAAAGAGCAGAGCTTCGCGCTCAGAAGCGGGTTGAACGAGAAGAAAAACGCCAGCAAGAATTAGCTCGTCTTGAGGAGGAGCGACTCCGGATTGAAAATGAAGTTGAGGCAACCGATGAAAGTACCTCTCCTGAACGAAAAATTGATTTTGAGACAGGGGAAATCCTAGAGGAAAAAGAGATGGAAGAACCCGTTCAAGTGCCAATTTTTTCTGAATTTGATCATTTGGAACCAGAGGATGAATTTCCGATTATGCTCGCGGAGGACGACATTTCAGCTACGCTTGAGAACCAAGAAAGTAAGGTTGAAGAAGTTGAAGATACGGATATTCAGATTGACTTCAAGCCTAAGCAACGATTAGCCTATAAATTGCCGAAAATTGATTTATTTGCACCTATTAAAGTCAAGGGACAAGGCAATGAAAAGCGAATCGTACGTCAGAATATAAAAGTGTTAGAAGATACCTTTGCAAGTTTTGGGATCAAAGTAGTTGTTGAACGGGCAGAAATTGGACCTTCTGTAACTCGGTATGAGCTGAAACCAGCAGTTGGGGTTCGCGTCAATCGTATTTCTAATTTGGCAGATGATCTGGCTCTTGCCTTAGCTGCTAAAGATGTTCGGATTGAAGCTCCTATTCCCGGGAAGTCTTTAGTCGGTATCGAGGTTCCTAATACAGAAGTGGCAATGGTGCCTTTCCGAGAATTATGGGAACAATCCAAGACAGACCCAGCTAAATTGTTAGAAATTCCGCTTGGTAAAGCTGTCAATGGGACGGTGCGTTCGTTTGATTTGACACGGATGCCCCACTTGTTAGTTGCTGGCTCGACAGGATCGGGGAAATCAGTGGCTGTCAATGGGATCATTTCATCTATTTTGATGAAAGCAAGCCCAGACCAAGTGAAGTTCATGATGATTGACCCTAAAATGGTAGAGTTATCGGTTTACAATGATATTCCTCATTTATTAATCCCTGTTGTAACCAATCCACGGAAAGCCGCACGGGCTCTTCAAAAAGTCGTTGACGAAATGGAAAAACGGTACGAACTTTTCAGTCAAGTAGGGGTTAGAAATTTGGAAGGCTACAATTCCAAAGTGGAAGAATTTAACAGCCGTTCAGATGAAAAACAAATTCCATTACCACTTATCGTTGTTATCGTAGATGAGTTGGCAGATTTGATGATGGTAGCTAGCAAGGAAGTTGAAGACGCAATTATACGTCTTGGTCAAAAAGCCCGTGCCGCGGGTATTCATATGATTTTAGCAACACAGCGTCCTTCAGTAGACGTTATCTCTGGTCTAATTAAGGCAAATGTTCCATCTCGAGTTGCTTTTGCTGTAGCATCAGGTACCGATTCACGAACTATTTTGGGGGAGAATGGTGCCGAAAAATTACTTGGTCGTGGTGATATGCTGTTCCATCCGATTGGTGAATCGGCCCCAATGCGTTTACAAGGTTCATTTATTTCAGATGATGATGTAGAGCGAATTGTTCATTTTGTCAAAGATCAGGCTGATGCAGAATATGATGAAACCTTTGATCCAGGAGAAGTATCTGACAGTGATACAGATTACGGTGCAAACGGTGGATCCAACGAAGGAGATCCACTCTTTAATGAAGCAAGAGCATTAGTAATCGAGACGCAAAAAGCCAGTGCATCGATGATTCAACGTCGCTTATCTGTCGGATTTAACCGTGCAACACGACTAATGGAAGAACTAGAAGCTGCTGGTGTCATCGGCCCTGCAGAAGGCACAAAACCAAGAAAGGTATTGGAAACGCAATAATGAAACTTGATACGGTACACCATATTGCTATTATTGGTAGCAATTATGAAAATACAAGGGAATTTTATGTTGAAAAGTTAGGGTTTGAACAACTTGATGAGCATATCCGTCCAGAAAAAAAGGATATTCTTTTTAATGTAAGAAAAGGTAATCTGGTTTTGGAAATTTTCATTAAACCAGATGCCCCCAAGCGACCAGCTATGCCAAATCCAGAGCATACTGGACTCCGTCATCTAGCATTTAAGGTTGAGAATGTAGAAGAGTGTTTAAGCGAGTTTGATATACTTGGGATTCGGCATGAAAGCGTACGGTGGGATGATTTTGACGGAAAAAAGATGGCATTTTTCTTTGATCCAGATGGTCTTCCATTAGAAATCCATGAATAATTTCGTCATTACTTGTAGGAATTTGAGCAAGTTATAATAAAATTTGAACCATGATTGGAATAAAAGTAGTTAGTAAACAGCTAATTACTTTTTTTGTCAAATAATTTTATGCTTCAATGTAATAAAAACTAACACTATGTGTAAAGGATACAAAGTATGTTATTTACTGTATAATTTTACGGATTAGACTGTTGAGAAATAGAGGTAAAAACGAATGTTATCAAGCATTTACGAAAACATAATTCGCAAATAGTATAAAAAATAAGTAAAACAACTATGGTGCTAATATATATTACGTATATTAAAAGCTGAAAGAAAAGTCAGAAAATTTTATAAAAACACTTGCTAGTGAATAAAGATTAGTATATAATCTTAAGCATAACTTAAAAAGTTGTTAAAAAGTTCATAATCAGGGAGATTTTCTTATGAATAAATGGAAAAAACTTGCTGCAGCTGGTTTGGCTGTTGCTACACTTTCTGTATTAGCTGCCTGTGGTAATGGAGGTTCAAAATCTTCATCATCAGACACTTCTACAATCAATTGGTATACACCTACTGAAATTCTTACTTTAGATATTTCAAAAAACACAGATCGCTATTCAGCAATGGCTATCGGTAATGGTGGAAGTAACTTGCTTCGTGTAGATGAAAATGGTAAAAACCAACCTGACTTAGCTGAAAAAGTTGAAGTTTCTGAAGATGGTAAAACATTTACAGCTACTCTTCGTGATGGAATTAAATGGTCTGATGGTAGCGACATCACTGCTGAAGATTTTGTTTATACATGGCGTCGTATGGTAGATCCAGCAACTGCTTCTGAGTATGCATATCTTGTATCGGATGCCCATGTATTAAATGCTGATGAAGTTATTGCCGGTGAAAAACCAGTTGAAGAATTGGGTGTTAAAGCGGATGGAAACAAAGTTATCTTTACCTTGTCTACTCCAGCTCCTCAATTCGAAAGCTTGTTAACTTTCTCTAACTTTGTTCCACAAAAAGAATCATTTGTTAAGGAAGCTGGCGAAGATTACGGTACATCTTCAGATAAGATGTTGTACTCTGGTCCATTCGTTGTAGAAGATTGGAATGGTACAAGCGGTAGCTTTAAACTCGTGAAAAACGACAATTACTGGGATGCAGCAAACGTGAAAACTGAAACAGTAAACGTTCAAACTGTTAAAAAACCAGATACAGCAGTTCAAATGTATAAACAAGGTGAATTAGACTTTGCAAACATTTCACAAACATCTGCTATTTACAATGCAAACAAAAATAATGAAGATGTTATTGATATTGCGGAAGCTCGTGCGGATTACCTTGTATACAACGAAACTGGTAGTGTTAAAGCATTAACTAATCAAAAAATTCGTGAGGCTTTAAACCTTGCAACTGACCGTGAAGGGCTTGTAAAAGCAGCAGCTGATACTGGTACAAACCCAGCAACTGCATTTGTACCAAAAGGTTTGGCAACATTGACTGATGGTACAGACTTAAATGAGTTTGTGTCACAACCGTATACATTTGACAAGGAAAAAGCTGCGCAATTGTTCAAAGAAGGTTTGGCTGAGTTAGGTGTTGATAGTTTAACATTGACAATTACAGCAGATTCAGATAACCCAATCAAGAAAGCTGCAACTGACTACATCAAAGAACTTTGGGAAACTACTCTTCCAGGCTTAACTGTTGAAGAAAAATTTGTAACCTTTAAACAACGTTTGGAAGATACAAAAAATCAAAACTTTGAAGTTGCATTCGTAAGCTGGGGCGGTGACTATCCAGAAGGTTCTACTTTCTACGGTTTGTTCCAATCTGGTTCAGCTTATAACTACGGTAAAGTAAATAGCCCTGAGTTTGACGCTGCATATGAAAAAGCTTTGACAACTGATGCTTTAGACAAAGATGCAGGGGCTGCAGACTACAAAGCAGCAGAACAAGCTCTTTACGAGGGTTCACACTACAACCCACTTTACAACTTGTCTAACAAAGGATTGCAAAACCCTAACATCGAAGGTCTAGTTCGTAATTCAACTGGTCTTGATGTAGACTTCACATATGCTTACAAAACTAAATAAGTTGTACGAATGATGAACAAATTTGCAAGGATTGGATCTGCCAATTCTTGCTTTTGCTTTGAGGAATAACATGACTAAATATTTATTGAAAAGGATCGCTATTCTATTGGCGACACTATGGGTTGTTATTACCCTTTCCTTCTTTCTGATGCAAATTATGCCGGGAACTCCATACAATAGTCCTAGACTTACTGATGAAATGATTGCAATAATGAACAAACAGTATGGTTTGGACAAGCCCCTTTGGCAACAATATTTAAAATATCTGACTGATATTTTGCATGGAGATTTTGGTACAAGTTACCAATCTGCTAACCAATCTGTTACAAAATTGATTACACAACGCCTAGGTGTATCTATTCATCTCGGTTTTCAAGCCCTTGTTGTTGGTATCAGTGGAGGTCTTTTAGTAGGTGCTGTTTCTGCACGTAACAAAAATAATAAAATTGATGGTGTTTTAAGTGTGATTTCTACTCTGGGTATCTCAGTACCGGCCTTCATCATCGGTCTGCTTCTATTGGATTACTTAGGTTTCAAATGGGCGTTATTACCTCTTTCAGGATGGGGGACTTTTGGACAAACTATCTTGCCAACTTTTGCCCTTGCAATCCCTGTCTTCGCCCAGGTTACACGTTTCTTCAGAAGTGAAATGATTGAAACATTAAACACTGACTATATTCAATTGGCACGTGCTAAAGGGATGACAAATCGTCAAGTGACTAATCATCACGCCTACCGTAATTCCATGATTCCTGTTTTGACCTTGGTTGGACCAATGGCGGCTAATATTTTGACGGGTTCAGCTTTGATTGAACAAATTTTTTCCATTCCAGGGATAGGTCAACAGTTTGTAACGTCAATTCCTACAAAAGACTATCCAGTGATAATGGGAACTACAATTGTTTATGCGATGATGCTCATGGTAGCCATCTTGATTACTGACGTGATCATTAGCATTGTGGATCCACGTGTCAGACTGGGATAAGGAGTAAATAATGACAGAACAAAGAAAAACATTTACTTTGGTTGGTGCGGGTAGCTCAGACTCCCAGGAAAAAATTGAAAAGCCAGCCTTGTCGTTTATGCAAGATGCATGGCGACGATTAAAGCAAAATAAATTAGCAGTTATTTCATTATGGTTTATTGGATTTTTGTTAGTATTTGCAATTGGTTCAACTTTTGTGGTTTCTACAAATTCTGCCAATAGTTTCAATAGTGAAGAAGTTTCTACTTATCGTAACTTGCCGCCAAAAATTAGTGATAACTTACCATTCTGGAATGGATCAATTGTTTATTCAGGAAATACTGAAGCAAACGATGCCTATGCAGATCAGAGTGTTCCTGAAGGTGTCAAATTTATTTTAGGTACGGACAACCTTGGACGGAGCATTGCAAAACGAGTAACGGTTGGTATTCGTATTTCACTCTTAATTGCGGTTGTTGCTACTTTGATTGACTTAGTTATTGGTGTAACCTATGGTCTGATTTCAGGTTTCTCTGGTGGGAAAGTGGACACAGTTATGCAACGGGTGATCGAAGTTATTTCTTCCATTCCAAACCTGGTTATTGTAACCATGCTTGGTTTGCTCTTGGGAAATGGTGTGACTTCTATTATTATTTCAATCGCAATTGTTGGATGGACCTCAATGGCTCGTCAAGTTCGGAACCTAACTCTATCCTATAAGGAGCGTGACTTTGTACTTGCCTCTCGTGCGTTAGGTGAGAGCAACCTGAAAATTGCTTTTAAACATGTTTTGCCAAATATTTCAGGTATTATTATTGTCCAAATTATGATGACTGTCCCAAGTGCAATCATGTATGAGTCTGTATTGTCAGCCATCAACCTCGGTGTGAAACCACCTACAGCATCTCTTGGCTCATTGATTACAGACGCTCAGGAGAACTTACAATATTATCCATATCAAGTAATGATTCCTGCAGCTGCATTAGTGTTGATTTCGCTTGCCTTTATCTTGTTAGGTGATGGCTTACGTGATGCTTTTGATCCGAAATCAAGTGCAGACTAGGAATGGAGGCTGTGATGAATAAAGAAACGATTTTACAGGTTGAAAACTTAAATGTAACCTTTCATACCTATGCCGGTGAAGTTCAGGCCATTCGTGATGTGAATTTTACATTGAACAAGGGTGAAACTCTTGCTATTGTTGGAGAGTCAGGTTCAGGTAAATCAGTAACAACACGTACACTAATGGGCTTAAATGCCAAAAATGCACATTTGTCAGGTAAGATTCATTTTAAAGATAAAGACTTGAGTGAGTTGTCAGAGAGTGAATGGGTAAAAGTTCGTGGAAATGAAATTGCCATGATTTTCCAAGATCCAATGACAAGTTTGGATCCAACAATGACAATCGGTATGCAAATTGCTGAGCCAATTATTTTACATGAAAAGGTATCCAAATCAGAGGCCTTGAGACGTGCCTTGGAACTCATGAAAAAGGTTGGTATTCCAAATGCTGAAGAGCACATTAAAGATTATCCACATCAATGGTCAGGTGGGATGCGTCAACGTGCAGTCATTGCGATTGCACTTGCAGCGAATCCAGAAATTCTAATTGCAGATGAACCAACAACTGCCTTAGACGTGACGATTCAAGCGCAAATTTTGAATTTGATGAAAGAAATTCAGTCCCAAACTCAGTCTTCTATTATCTTTATTACCCATGATTTGGGTGTGGTAGCTGGTATGGCAGACCGTGTAGCTGTTATGTATGCTGGGAAGATTGTGGAAGTTGGAACGGTTGAGGAAGTCTTTTATAATCCGCAACATCCATACACATGGGGGTTATTAAACTCTATGCCGACAACAGAGACTGCTTCTGGAAGTTTGGAATCCATTCCTGGAACTCCTCCAGATCTGTTGAACCCTCCTGTTGGAGATGCTTTTGCAGCCAGAAATGCATATGCTCTCGATATTGATTTTGAAGAGCAACCGCCAATGTTCCAAATTTCAGATAGCCATTATGCAGCAACATGGTTGTTAGACGAGCGAGCTCCTGAAATTACACCACCGTTAGCAATCTTGAAACGTTGGGAAAAATGGAATAGTAAGAAGGAGAAACAATGAGCGAAAATAGAAAAAAACTCGTTGAACTAAAAAATGTTTCATTGACTTTTAATGCAGGTAAGAAAAACGAAGTTAAAGCCATTGACAATGTTTCCTTTGACATTTATGAAGGAGAGGTCTTTGGTCTCGTTGGTGAATCTGGTTCAGGAAAGACAACGGTTGGTCGTACCATTCTAAAATTGTATGACTATAATGCTGGTGATATTCTCTTTGATGGCCAGTCTATTTCAAAGCTTTCTGGAAAAGATTTGAAAGAATTTCGAAAAGATGCACAAATGATTTTCCAAGATCCTCAAGCTAGTTTGAATGGTCGTATGAAAATCAGAGATATCGTTGCAGAAGGTTTGGATATTCACGGCTTGACTTCTTCAAAAGAAGAACGGGATGAGCGTGTTCAACATTTATTGGATTTAGTCGGTTTAAATAAGGATCATTTAACGCGTTATCCGCATGAGTTTTCAGGTGGACAACGACAACGGATTGGTATTGCACGTGCCTTAGCAGTTCGTCCAAAATTCATTATTGCTGACGAACCAATCTCAGCCTTAGATGTATCCATTCAAGCACAAGTTGTTAATTTGATGCAAAAATTGCAGAGAGAACAAGGTCTAACCTATCTTTTTGTTGCACACGATTTGTCAATGGTTAAGTACATCTCTGACCGTATTGGTGTTATGCACTGGGGTAAAATGTTGGAAATTGGAACGTCGGATGCTGTTTACAATGACCCAATTCATCCCTACACGAAGAGTTTGCTTTCTGCTATCCCTGAACCGGATCCAGAATTTGAAAAAAATCGTGTCCATGTGGAATACGATCCAAGTGCTGAATTAGATGGTCAAGAACGTCAGATGCATGAGATTACGCCTGGTCACTTTGTATTGGCTACAGAAGAAGAGGCTGCGGCATACCGCGCTGAACGTAATAAATAAGATATAAAAAAACCTGAAAATTTCAGGTTTTTTTATATGTGATAAGTTTCGAATTTAGTTTTATAAAGTTAGCACAGCAATCACCAAGGCCAAATACATCAGGAATGTCAAAATAAAGCCAGCTCTCCAAAATACTTTGAAAAATCGTTTGTAGTTAAACTGTCTTTTTTGAAGCAAGAAGAAGAGACAAAGACCGATGGCAAGTACTGACAGTGAAAAGGTCAGATGAGGTATTAAGCTACTATAGTAAGCCTTGTCAGAAATAAGA
This sequence comes from Streptococcus suis, assembly GCF_019794555.1. Taxonomy (GTDB): domain Bacteria; phylum Bacillota; class Bacilli; order Lactobacillales; family Streptococcaceae; genus Streptococcus; species Streptococcus suis_AB. The sequence goes on from NZ_JAIMEP010000001.1 coordinate 54,855, forward strand.
TAAAACTCAAAGGCAAATAATGGAAAGGCAATATCTGCAAAATTCCATCCTCTTTTTTGCAATTTAAAAAAATTGACAACTATAATGGAAAGTGCCAAAGTCAGAAATAGAAATAATATTGCCACAATCTTTAAAAAAATCATTGATTCAAACATAAGTCTATTCTATAAAAAATGTGAACAAAAGTAAACCTAAAGCTTGCAATTCTTTGAAAATCGTGTATAATGAAAAGGTATGTGTAAAACACATATTTGTGGGAGGTAAAAATCTGTAATTACCGCCAAAACCACAATAGGAGGATTTTATATCATGGCTAAAAAAGTCGAAAAACTCGTAAAACTTCAAATTCCTGCAGGTAAAGCTACTCCAGCTCCACCAGTCGGACCAGCACTTGGTCAAGCAGGTATCAACATCATGGGATTCACTAAAGAGTTCAACGCTCGTACAGCTGACCAAGCTGGTATGATCATCCCAGTCGTTATCTCTGTGTATGAAGATAAATCATTCACTTTCATCACTAAAACACCACCAGCTGCTGTTCTTTTGAAAAAAGCTGCAGGTGTTGAAAAAGGTTCAGGTACACCAAACAAAACTAAAGTTGCAACAGTTACTCGTGCACAAGTACAAGAAATTGCTGAAACTAAAATGCCTGACTTGAACGCTGCATCTGTAGAAGCTGCAATGCGTATGATCGAAGGTACTGCTCGTTCTATGGGATTCACTGTTACTGACTAAGTAGCACCCAAGTTTATCTGATTACAAGGAGACATATAATATGGCTAAAAAAAGCAAAAACTTGCGTGCTGCTCTTGAGAAAATCGACAGCACAAAATTGTACAGCGTAGAAGAAGCTGTTGCTCTTGCAAAAGAAACTAACTTCGCTAAATTTGATGCGTCTGTTGAGGTTGCTTACAACTTGAACATCGACGTTCGTAAAGCTGATCAACAAATCCGTGGTGCAATGGTATTGCCAAATGGTACTGGTAAAACTTCACGTGTTCTTGTTTTCGCACGTGGTGCAAAAGCAGAAGAAGCAAAAGCTGCTGGTGCAGACTTTGTTGGTGAAGATGACCTTGTTGCTAAAATCAACGGTGGTTGGTTGGACTTCGACGTTGTTATCGCAACTCCAGATATGATGGCTGTTGTTGGACGTCTTGGTCGCGTACTTGGTCCACGTAACTTGATGCCAAACCCTAAAACTGGTACAGTAACAATGGATGTTGCTAAAGCAGTTGAAGAGTCTAAAGGTGGTAAAATCACTTACCGTGCTGACAAAGCTGGTATCGTACAAGCTCTTATCGGTAAAGTATCATTTGACGCTGACAAACTCGTTGAAAACTTCAAAGCTTTCCACGATGTAATGGCTAAAGCTAAACCAGCTACAGCTAAAGGTACTTACATGACTTCAGTATCAATCACAACAACACAAGGTGTTGGTATCAAAGTTGATCCTAACTCACTTTAATCAATAAGAAGATTGTCTTAGGGCAATCTTTTTTTCTTGAGATTTTCTTGACAAGCACTTGATTTCGATTTATACTATATTCAATTTACATAAAAGGAGTTATCCGATGAAAGTAGCAGAGAAAGAAGAGTTTTATAAATACCTATCTGCAGCCTACAACCTTCCGCAGGAAGCATTTTCAGAAGCCCTGCGTGAAAAAATATTGGAGGTGGCAGGTCAGTTGGATAAGGAGGAAAATCTCTATATACTGGCTGGATACTTAAGTCGTTTTATCAATGCAGAGCTAACAGCTCTGACTTGTCGAGCACCCAAGGAATTGGTTCAGTTAGCTCGCTATCTTCAAGAACTTCAAAATCACTATCGTTATGCAAGCATTATTCCAGGAAAGATAGAATAGGAGAAAACATGACAGAATATACAAAACCACTCGTATGGAAGTGGGAAGATGAAAATGACAACCGATCTGGCAATCGTCCAACAGCAGGCAGTCGCTTTGAACAAAAACTACCAAAAGGAGAAAAAACTTTTCAAGTTTATTCGCTGGGAACGCCGAATGGCATTAAGGTTGCTATTATGTTGGAGGAGTTGAAAGAGTTAGGTATTTCAGATGCAGATTATGACCTCTTTCTCATTAATATCGGTCAAGGAGACCAATTTGGCTCCGATTTTGTTACTATCAACCCCAATTCCAAAATTCCAGCCATGGTAGATTATTCTGAAAAAGAACCCGTTCGCGTCTTTGAATCAGCAAATATTCTTCTCTATTTAGCAGAAAAATTTGATGTTCTCTTACCGAAAGAATGGGCAGAGCGGACTGAAGTCCTTAACTGGCTCTTCTGGCAAACTGGCGCCGCTCCATTTGTTGGTGGAGGATTTGGACATTTCTTCCATTACGCTCCGACAGCGCAAGAATATCCGATTAATCGCTATACAATGGAAACTAAGCGTCAGCTAGATCTCTTGGATCAGCTATTGGCGACAAGAGAATATATAGCAGGAAATACCTATACCATCGCAGATATTGCAATTTGGTCTTGGTATGGTCGCTTGGTGCAAGGAGAACTATATCCAGGTTCAGCAGAATTTTTAGATGTTGATTCTTACAAGCATCTAAAGACCTGGGTAGAGAAAATAGCTCAGCGTCCTGCTATACAACGAGGGTTGACAGTGCAGTATCAGTCCATTGATCATTAAACCACTTACCCCACCCAAATTGGTGGGTTTTTCTTTTACTTTGGTATCATAAAAGTTTATAATGAAAGGGTTAGACTCTCTTGAATTTTAAAGAAAAGCAGTGGCTAATGTAGATTTTTGAGAGAATAAAATTGATACTTATATGGAAAGATTAGTGATTATGTCTGAAAAAGTTGAAATACAGCAGTCTAAAGAACAGGCGACAATGGCCAGAGGCTTGGCTTGGTTGACTGCTGGAAATATTCTAAGTCGCTTACTGGGTGTAGCTTATGTAATCCCTTGGTATATTTGGCTAGGAGAATACCGAGCAGAAGCAAATGCTCTTTTTAGTATGGGTTATCAAATTTATGCAAATTTTTTATTGATTTCAACAGTAGGTTTACCTGTAGCGATTGCTAAGCAAGTTGCAAAATACAATGTTCTTGGTAAGGAAGATGTTTCTCTCTATCTGGTAAGAGAGTTCTTCAAAATTATGCTGATCTTTGGGGCGGTATTTGCTGGAATCATGTATATCAGTTCACCGTGGTTAGCAGAAGCATCTGGCTCAAGGGAAAAATTGATTCCGGTCATGTATAGTCTCGTACCGCCCTTATTTATTTTCCCGGCTATGAGCATTCTTCGTGGTTTTTTCCAAGGTCGTCATGATATGAAGCCCTATGCGATTAGTCAGCTCGCAGAACAGTTGGTCCGTGTTATTTGGATTTTAGCAGCGACCTTTATTATCATGAAATTAGGCAATGGGAATTACCTTGATGCGGTTGTCCAATCTACTTTTGCTGCCTTTGTTGGTATGATTGCCAGTGTTGCAGTATTAGTCTATGCTTTATGGAAACAAGGCTACTTAGGAAGATTGATTCATGCGAAAAAGCAGAAAATATCTATCCATACTGGTCAGTTAATCAGAGAAACTGTAAAGGATGCTATTCCGATTATTATTTTAGGTTTAACCATTCAATTGTTGCAATTTATTGATCAGGTTACCTTTATTAATGTGATGGAGCGGATTACAACCTATTCCAATTCAGAATTATTGGAACTGTATTCTTATTTGGCCGCAAATCCGAACAAAATTACTATGATGATTATTGGTATTTCTCAGAGTTTAGGAAGCGTGGCCATTCCTTTGATAACTGAAAAATTTGTTCAAAAGGATTTGAAAGCCGCTTCGTATTTAGTTGCTGATAACTTACAACTTCTTTTCATTTTTACTATCCCAGCTATTGTTGGTACTGTTCTATTAGCTCGTCCTTTGTATACGGTATTCTATGGTCCATCAGAAGAAATCGCAATTACCTTGTTTATTTGGAATCTTTTTATGATTCTTCCTTTGGGCTTGTATTCAGTCATTAGCGTTGTTATTCAATCAATTTTTGAAAACAGACATGGAATTTATTATTTCTTGATTGGTATGCTAGTGAAAATTGTTTTACAAGTACCAATGATGTATCTTTTCAAAGTTTATGGCAGCTTTATTTCAACAATTTTTGGTTTAGGTATTATGCTGTATCTCTTTTATAAACGAATTGATAAGATACTAGATATTGATGAACAATTAGTAGTGAAGGATATTGTGACGATTAGTTGGATTTCCGCGGTGATGGGCTTGGTTGTCTGGGTTATCGAGTTCCTACTAGATATCGTTCTTCCAGCAAATGGATATGTTTCTAGCTTTATCCATTTAGTGATTGCTGGTGGTGCTGGTATTATTGTTTTCGGTCTATTGACATTAAAGACGCGTCAGTTAGATAAGTTGATTGGTGCTAGAGCTGGAATCATAAGACTAAAATTAAATATGCTATAGAGATGGGAGAATGGAAGGAAGGAACTTTATGACTTTGCTGAAAGGATAACTAGTTTGGTTCATTCCCAGTCTAGGGAATGTTCACCTTCCTGTTAAACTTAGATTTTTCCGGTTCATAAAATTGCAAAAGCATAGCATATATGTTATGCTTTATCTTAATGAATTTTTGTAGCTTACAAAGCTGATTACAGCATTTTTCAAGTATGCCAAGGATTCAGAAAGTATTATATACAAAATAAAAGGAGATATTTAGGGAGATTGTATTGATGAAAAAAATACTTCAAAAAATACTGGCCGGATTAGCAGTTCTCGTTGTCAACCTAGGCCTCTTCACCAGTCAGTCTGTAAATGCTGCTGAGATTCCAAGTGGAGACTTTTCAAGTCAGGTGCGTCTAAAGGATGCTACGGGAAATGAAATATTGGCGGGTACACAACTAAAGTATGATACGGAGTATAAGTTTAACGTAGATATTAGTTTAGATGATACTGTTGAGGTCAAAAAAGGTGATACATTAATAGTCGAAGTACCAGATGCATTTGTGATATTAAAGACCGATACCTTTACTATCTATGATGCCCAAGGAAATCCTGCAGGTACGGCCCAAAAGGACCCAAATTCCAATAAAATTATCTTTACATTCAATGATTATTTTGAAGGATTAAATGAGAATAAGAAATTTGGTTTTGAGTTTAATGCTCAGGTCTCACGACGGGCTACAAATAATACAGAGATAGCTCCGACTGATTCATTTCCTATTCCATCAGTTATCACACCACCAGCACAAGGAATCTACCCCGGAGAAAAAATTGCAAAGTGGGGAAGCCAAGACAAAAATGACCCATCACTTGTACACTGGGAAATCCGCTTCAACCCGAATAGAGAGTCCTTAACCAATGTCGATATAGTTGATGTCTTAGGACCTAACCATATATTTGTGAGTGTAGATAGAATAATTTACTATGATGCTTGGAATCCTGAGCGACTTTTAACGGATGTAGCAGAAGCGACACCTCCAGTGATTGGGGATGCTGTTACCACTAACCCTGATGGAACGGGCTTTACCGTGCACTTTGACCAAATTGATCGTATCGCCTTGATTCAGTATACGACAAAATTGACCGCTCCTGGAAATCCGACAAATACCGTACATGCAAATGTAAATGGTGGAACTATTCAATCTGTTGTCGATCGTGAAGTGGTCCTTGGAGATGCTTCAGGGTATGCTAGCGGATCTCGTTCTGAGTATATTATATTAGAAGCGCAAAAGACTTTTGAGGGACAAATTTTGAACGGTGGTGACTTCACCTTTGAATTGGTCAATTCCGAAACAGATGAAGTTATCTCAACAGCTGTCAATGATGCAGAAGGAAAGATTTCTTTCCCTGTTATGAAATTCTCAAATCCTGGTGACTATAACTACTTTATCCGTGAAGTAGCTGGTAAAGATGGAAATATTCTTTATGATAAAAATAGCTACAATGTTAAAGTTAACGTAATTGTTGAAAATGGTCGTCACTTAGGTTCTGTTACCTATGAAACTGCGGACGGTTTAGCTCCTACATTTGTCAATGCAGTGAAACCAGAACCAATACCAGCATCTGTTATTTTAGAGGCACAAAAAACCTTTGAAGGTCAATCATTACAAGGTGGTGATTTTACCTTTGAATTGGTAGATACTGAAACAAATGAAGTTGTTGCAACGGCTGTCAATGATGCAGAAGGAAAGATTTTATTCCCAGTTATCGAGTATAAAAAAACTGGTAATTTTAACTATATAATCCGAGAAGTAGCTGGAACAGACGCACATATAATTTATGATTCAAAATCTTATATGGTTAATGTCAAGGTTATGTCTGAAAATGATAGGTATGTAGCAGAAGTTACATATGAAAATGGTGCTGCCCCTACATTTGTGAACACAGTGACTCCAGATCCAGAACCGACCCCAGATCCAGAGCCAACTCCAGATCCAGAACCAACTCCAGATCCAGAACCAACTCCAGATCCAGAACCGACTCCAGATCCAGAACCAACTCCAGATCCAGAGCCAACTCCAGATCCAGAACCAACTCCAGATCCAGAACCGACTCCAGATCCAGATCCAACTCCAGATCCAGAACCAACTCCAGATCCAGAGCCAACTCCAGATCCAGAACCAACTCCAGATCCAGAACCGACTCCAGATCCAGATCCAACTCCAGATCCAGAACCGACTCCAGATCCAGAACCAACTCCAGATCCAGATCCAACTCCAGATCCAGAACCGACTCCAGATCCAGAACCAACTCCAGATCCAGAGCCAACTCCAGATCCAGAACCGACTCCAGATCCAGAACCGACTCCAGATCCAGATCCAACTCCAGATCCAGAGCCAACCCCAGATCCAGAGCCAACCCCAGATCCAGAGCCAACCCCAGATCCAGAGCCAACCCCAGATCCAGAGCCAACTCCAGATCCAGAACCAACTCCAGATCCAGAGCCAACAATCGTAGAGCCTCAAGTATTGAAAAATCCAATACTTAGTAGTACAGAGAAGAGAGAAGTTCTTCCAAATACTGGCCAAGCTAATAATTCATTTATTTCTATTATTGGGCTCGTCTTACTAATTGCTACTAGTATGGTTACCAAGTTGTTTAAAGGGTATAAAAAACAACAATAAGCCTACTAGTGTGTACCAATGATATCGAAGCTGGTTTAAGCCCAGTGCCACTTCTAAGAGTTCATGTCAACATCTCTGCATAGTGGTTGATTGGCTTTGAAAGTCTGGGAACTGTTTCAGCTCCGTACTAATTTGGGTATGCAGTTCACATATTTTGGATTGCTATTAGGTAGAGTGGATCAGTTTTTCCATAGATGAATAATATCATTAACTCGTCAACCACAAGCCCTCACTAAGATTATTCATTTAGTGAGGGCTTTATGTTTTCTAGGGTGTGGGCTATTCCATCATGAAAGTCTTCCCAACTCAAACTTGATTATATTAGGTCTGATAGGGCGTTGAATGATTACATTTTTATCAGAAAGATTATACTATAAAAAAAGAAAAAAATGTGGTAGAATAGTAGGGATAAAAAAGAGGAGTAATAGAATGAAACCTAAATACAAACGTATTCTTATCAAATTGTCTGGAGAGGCTTTGGCTGGTGAACGTGGTGTCGGCATTGACTTGAAAACTGTTCAAGAAATGGCAAAGGAAATCCAGGAAGTTGCAGAATCAGGTATTCAAATTGCCCTTGTAATTGGTGGCGGAAACTTATGGCGTGGAGAACCTGCTGCTGAGGCGGGCATGGATCGAGTTCAGGCTGACTATACTGGTATGCTTGGAACTGTTATGAACGCCCTTGTAATGGCGGATTCCCTTAAACAACTTGGTGTAGATACACGTGTACAAACCGCCATTGCCATGCAGTCTGTTGCTGAGCCTTATATTCGTGGTCGTGCGCTCCGTCATCTGGAAAAAGGTCGTATTGTTATCTTTGGTGCAGGTATTGGTTCTCCATACTTCTCAACCGATACAACAGCTGCCCTACGAGCTGCTGAAATTGAGGCAGATGCAATTTTGATGGCTAAAAATGGTGTGGATGGCGTGTATAACGCTGATCCGAAGAAAGATGCCAATGCTGTTAAATTTAATGAATTAACCCACCGTGAAGTGATTAGTCGTGGTCTTAAAATTATGGATGCGACTGCTTCAACACTTTCAATGGACAATGACATTGATTTGGTTGTCTTTAATATGAATGAACCAGGGAACATCAAGCGCGTTGTCTTTGGTGAACCGATTGGGACAACTGTTTCAAATTATACTGCAGAAAAATAATAGATTGAAATTGAGTTCAGCTTTCATCTATTCAATAGGAAAATAAAAAAAGAAGGAAGTTTTATGTCTAAAGAAATTATTGCTAAAGCGCAAGAGCGCATGAACCAATCTCATCAGAGTTTGGCGCGTGAATTTAGCCACATTCGTGCTGGTCGTGCAAATGCTAGCTTGTTGGACCGTATTTCAGTTGAGTACTACGGTTCTCCAACACCATTGAACCAGTTGGCTGGTATTACAGTGCCAGAAGCGCGTGTTCTATTGATTACACCATTCGACAAGTCAATATTAAAAGATATTGAGCGTGCTTTGAACGCTTCAGATCTTGGTTTGACACCGCAATCTGACGGTACTGTTATCCGTTTGGTCATTCCTGCCCTTACTGAGGAAACTCGTAAGAATTTAGCCAAGGATGTGAAAAAAGTGGGTGAGAACTCTAAAGTTGCTATCCGCAATATCCGTCGTGATGCTATGGATGAAGCAAAAAAAGCTGAAAAAGCAAAAGAAATCACGGAAGACGAATTGAAGTCACTTGAAAAGGATATTCAAAAAGTAACAGATGAAGCTATCAAGACAATTGATAAAATGACTGCCGACAAGGAAAAAGAATTGTTGGAAGTTTAATCAACACGTTTTCAGGCTACAAAAATAGATCATCACTGGGCTGTCTAACTTCCAGTGGTGAACCAATAAGAAATCTAATGGGGGGAGTTAGACAGACTCCTCCTTTTTTAATCAGAAAGAAGAAAATCATGAATGATTTATTAGCACAGTATATCGTTGGTTTAGTGACTGACGAAAATGATCAGTTTTACTTTATCCAAAAAGAGGGGAGAACCTTTGCTCTTTCTAAGGATGAAGGAGAACATAGTCTAGGTCAATCTGTTAAGGGATTTGCCTATACCGATATGAAACAAAAACTCCGTTTGACAACTAAGGAAGTTGGAGCGAGTCGTACCAGCTTTGGTTGGGGAACTGTCACTGAGGTACGTAAGGATTTGGGTGTCTTTGTGGATACAGGCCTGCCAGACAAGCAAGTGGTTGTTTCCTTAGACATTTTGCCTGAAATCAAGGAACTCTGGCCGAAGAAAGGTGATCAGTTGTACGTCAAATTAGACGTCGATAAGAAGGACCGCATTTGGGCTCTACCAGCTTTTCAGGAAGATTTTCAGAAAATGGCTGGACCTGCTTATGATAATATGCAAAACCAAACTCTGCGAGCGATTGTCTACCGTTTGAAAATGAATGGTACTTTTGTTTATTTGCCAGACAACAACATGCTTGGTTTTATCCATCCGAGCGAACGCTTTGCGGAACCACGCTTGGGTCAGGTTTTGGAGGCGCGTGTCATCGGCTACCGTGCAGTTGATCGGACCTTGAACTTGTCTCTCAAGCCACGTTCGTTTGAGATGCTGGAAAATGATGCTCAGATGATATTGACTTATCTGGAAAGCAATGGAGGTTTCATGACCTTGAACGATAAGTCTGCTCCGGAAGACATCAAGGCCACCTTTGGTATTTCCAAAGGGCAATTCAAAAAAGCTCTTGGTGGTTTGATGAAGGCTGGGAAAATTAAACAGGATTCTTTGGGAACAGAGTTGGTATAGGAGGCATCTATGCTCGTATATATTGCTGGTAGTGGAGCAATGGGGTGTCGGTTTGGTTATCAATTGTCTAAGACAAATCATGAAGTGATTTTGCTGGATAATTGGGAAGAGCATGTCGAGGCAATTCGAGAAAACGGCTTGAAAGTGACTGGAGATGTAGAGGAAACTGTACACTTACCCATCATGAAACCGACCGAAGCAACGAGAGAAGCAGATTTTATCATTCTACTGACAAAGGCTGATCAGTTGCCAAAGATGTTGCGGGATATTAAGCCAATTATCGGTCCAACTACCAAGGTTTTGTGTCTCTTGAATGGTTTGGGCCATGCGACGACCATGCGTCGGTATGTACCAGATGAAAGTATTATGGTTGGGGTGACCATGTGGTTGGCGGGACTAAAGGGTCCTGGACAGGCTCACTTAGAAGGTCCGGGTTCTATTTCCGTTCAGCATATTCTTGGTGATGAGCAATCAATTGCGGATATTATTGAAATGCTGAATGAAGCAGGACTAAATGTGACCTATGACAATCATGTTGTCAGTGCCATTTGGAAGAAAGCCTGTGTCAATGGTGTGATGAATCCAACTTGTACCATTTTAGACTGTACAATTGGTGAATTATTTGGTACGGAGGCTGGACTGAATCTAGTTCAAGGGATTTTCAAAGAATTTATTGCTGTTGCTAAGTCTGAGGCAGATGGAATTGACGAAGAAACTATTTGGAAATATGTTATTGATGCTTCGAAGAAGGCTTCCAATCACTATCCATCTATGCACCAGGATTTGGTCCAACATGGTCGAAAGACAGAAATTGATTATCTGAATGGAGCGGTTGTTTTTAAGGGCAAACGTGCAGGTATCCCTACACCCTATTGCCAAATGATAACAGACATGGTTCACGCCAAAGAGAGTATGCTGGGGTTGAGATAGGAGAAAATCATGCTGATTGAAGTGGAAACGATTGAAGAATATATGTCTGCCTTGCCTGAAAATCGGAAGGAAGCAGTTGAACGACTCCATCATGTGATTGTGGAACAGTTACCAGCTGGTTTTGAAGTAGGCATCTTGGGAGGTATGATTCACTATTATGTGCCGCTTGCTGCCTACCCTGATGGTTATCATTGCACACCGGGAGAGCCCTTGCCATTCCTTGCCTTGGCATCACAAAAGGCACATATCGCCCTCTACCACATGGGAATCTATATGGACCAAGAATTGAATGATTGGTTCGTTGCTGCTTATCAAGCACAGGTGCCTACCAAGCTGGATATGGGCAAGTCCTGTGTTCGTATGAAAAATCCCAAGAATATTCCTTATGAATTGATTGGGGAATTGGTTAGTAAGATGTCTATGGAGCGCTATATAGAGCTCTACGAAAAAAATCATAGAAAGTAGATGTAGTGAGAAGAAGTTTTTATTCTTGGTTGATGACCCAGCGCAACCCAAAAAGTAATGAACCAGTAGCTATCTTAGCAGATTATGCCTTTGATGAATCTGATTTTCCTAAGCAATCAGATAATTTCGATGAAGTCAGTCGTTTTTTGGAGGAATCGGCCAGCTTTGCTTTTTCCATGTCTGATTTTGATGCGATTTGGGAAGATTATTTGGGACATTGATGGATAAAATAGTACAAAATAGCCCTGTTTGGGCTATTTTTGTTATAATAGAGAAAAGCACAGGAAAAGGAGCAACTCTTGCTAGAACATTCAATTGATATTCAACTCAAGCATCCAGATGATTCGTTTAGCCTATTTGGTTCGAATGAACGCCATCTGAGATTGATGGAACAGGAACTAGGTGTGGTTATTCATGCCCGTACGGAAAAAGTGCAGGTGATTGGACAGGAAGAACATGTAGAACAGGCGCGTCTTGTTATCCAGTCTCTCCTTGTCTTGGTGAGTCGTGGTTTGGTTATCAATACGCCAGATGTGGTCACAGCTATTTCCATGGCAAAAAATGATGAGATTGAGAAATTCGTTGCCCTCTATGAAGAAGAGATTATCAAGGACAACTATGGCAAACCCATTCGCGTAAAGACCCTTGGACAAAAACTCTACGTGGACAGCGTAAAGCGTCATGACATCGTGTTTGGAATCGGACCAGCTGGTACGGGGAAGACCTTCTTGGCGGTTACTCTAGCTGTAACAGCCCTCAAGCGGGGACAGGTCAAGCGGATTGTTCTGACACGTCCTGCGGTAGAAGCAGGCGAAAGTTTAGGCTTTTTGCCAGGGGACTTAAAAGAAAAAGTAGACCCCTATTTGCGTCCTGTCTATGATGCCCTATACCAGATTTTGGGCAAGGAGCAGACCACGCGCCTAATGGAGCGCGAGATTATCGAGATTGCACCGCTGGCCTATATGCGGGGGCGGACCTTGGAAGATGCCTTTGTCATCTTGGATGAGGCGCAAAATACCACCATTATGCAGATGAAGATGTTCCTGACCCGTCTGGGCTTTAATTCCAAGATGATTGTCAATGGGGACATTAGTCAGATTGACCTGCCACGCAAGGTTAAGTCGGGCTTGATTGATGCGACAGAGAAACTAAGCAAAATTCCACAGATTGATTTCGTACATTTTTCAGCCAAGGATGTGGTTCGCCATCCAGTTGTTGCCCAGATTATCAATGCCTATGAAGAGGAGGCTCAGGCAGCTGCTAGTCGAGCAAGTTTTGAAATGATTGGACAGCCTGGTCGGAGCGAAGAAGATGAAGATTAGTCACTTTTCAAATCATTATCAAGTCCGAAAGTTAGCAGATGCCGACTTAGAGCAGGTCTTAGCACTCTACCAGACCAACCCTCTCTATTTTAAACATTTTCCACCCTTGCCTAGTCTGGAAAGTTTAGCAAATGACCTTGTCGAGTATCCACCAGGTAAGGAGCTATCAGATAAATATTTTTTAGGATTCTGGGACAAAGAGCGATTAGTTGCCATTCTAGACCTAATTGACGGTTATCCGACAGAAGACACCGCTTATATCGGACTTTTTATGGTGGATTCAAGATTGGCTGGTCAGGGTATGGGCTCAAAGATCATAGCAAAGCTCTTAACTTAGTTAGCAACTCACTTCAAAAAGGTGCGTCTAGGTTATGTAGAAAGCAATCCTCAGGCCAGTCATTTTTGGTCCAAAGTTGGATTTTGTCCAACTGGTGAGGTCAAAGAGTTGGCTGGAAAAACAATCGTCTAAGCAGAATATGCATTAGATGAATACTAATAAAAACTGCCTATTTCACAAAAAGAAAATAAGGCAGTTTTTTATCTGTCTGACAGTTAAAAATGGAATTTTTTATTTAAAGGTAAAGCTTATGAGATTTTAGAATGTTATGAATCATGTTGATGAGAAATTTCTTGTTTGATAGCACAGTCACAAGAACAATCATTGCAGGCACCTTTACTTTTGACCAAGCTACGGATAGCTAGGACGAACAATACAACAATGAGTGATATCAGGATGAAGTTAGCCATTCATTTGCTCCTTTTGAAGGTTTTTTAGAGTGACGATAGGTAGGTCGGAAGCAGGTTTTCGAACAATACTATACACCATTGCAGATTGTAAAATCAGTGCAATACCGGTCCAAATAGTTGGTTGGTGATGGTAGAGAAAAACAGCTCCTAATTGATAAATGATGAGGCTGACAGCATAGGCTAGTCCTGTTTGGAAACCTACAGCAATCCAGGTCCATTTTGCATTTCCCATCTCACGATGTATGGCTCCAATAGCAGCAAAGCATGGTGCACAGAGCAAGTTAAAAATGAGGAATGAGTAGGCGGATAAAGCGGAATAATCTTGCTGGAGCAATACCCACAATTCACGATTGCTCTCGGAAGTTTCTCCCAGTTTATAGAGAATACCAAAACTAGCAATGACTGTCTCTTTGGCTAAGAGGCCAGTAATCGCTGCGATTGTAGCTTTCCAGTTCCCAAAACCAAGTGGGTGGAAGAAAAAGGCAAAACCATGGCCGATTGAAGCCAGGATACTTTGATTTGTCTCGACTGGTGCCAAAGCCCAGCTGTATGAACTAGCAAACCAAATGATGATATTGGTTACGAAGATAATGGTTCCCGCACGTTTGATAAAGCTTATTGCCTTATCGGAAGAATAACGAAGAACAGTTTGAATTTGCGGAAGATGGTAGGAAGGCAATTCCATGATAAATGGACTCGCCAAGCCACCGAGTTGCTTTGTTTTTTTCAATGCCAAACCAGAAAGAATAATGGCTCCCATACCAATGAAATATGCGCTGGGTGCAATCCAAGGGTTGCCAGGGAAAAAAGCACCTGCAACGAGTGAAATAATCGGAAGTTTGGCTGAACAAGGCATGAAAGTAGCTGTCATAATGGTGATTTTTCTGTCTTGTTCATTCTCAATTGTTCGACTAGCCATTACTCCAGGAACACCACATCCTGTAGCAATCAGCATTGGGATAAATGATTTACCTGATAGGCCAAACCGTCTAAAAATTCGGTCCATGACAAAGGCAATGCGACTCATGTATCCAATATCTTCTAAGATTCCTAGACAGAAGAAGAGTACAAAAATCTGTGGCACAAAGCCGAGTATAGCCCCACAACCAGCTACAATTCCATCAAGTACTAATGATTGTAACCAGCCAGCAATTCCAAAGGTATCAAGAAGATTTTGAATAATATCTGGAACAAATTGGCCAAACAATACATCGTTGACCCAGTCAGTCCCAATAGTTCCTACGGTTTGGATAGCAAGAAAGTAGGTTAGCCACATAACGAGTGCAAAAATAGGAAGTGCGAGAAAGCGGTTGGTTACAATTTGGTCCACTATATCAGAAATATTATGGCCGTTTCCAAATTCTTCTTGAACGGAGCTCGAAATAGTTTCAATTAATTGGTATCGCTGATTGACAATTATGGCTTCGATATCATCCGAATAGATTTTCTCCAAAATCATGATAATTTCAGATAAATCTGCTTTTTCAGTTTCTCCGAAATTGAGTTGATGTAAAATGTCTGGATCTTGTTCTAAAGCCTTGATAGCATAAAAGCGTTGTTGCCTAGTAGGGATTGTCTGAGGTAACAATTCAATCACTTGAGCGATAGCTGCCTCAAATTGTTTCTCATATTGCGGAAAATAAGGTGTGCTAGATTGGGTGCTCGTTCTTTCAACTTCGCTGAGTAGTTGAGGGATACCCATCTTTTTTAAAGCACTAATCGATTGAATGGGGCAACCTAGCTGGTGAGATAACTGATCTAATTTAATACTCCGTCCCTGTTGTTTCAAAGTATCGGTCATATTCAGTGCAATAACAGTTGGG
Organism: Streptococcus suis; assembly: GCF_019794555.1. Classification (GTDB taxonomy): domain Bacteria; phylum Bacillota; class Bacilli; order Lactobacillales; family Streptococcaceae; genus Streptococcus; species Streptococcus suis_AB. The sequence continues at coordinate 70,027 of NZ_JAIMEP010000001.1, forward strand.
ATACCCATCTCGAGTAATTGGAGAGTTAGATATAGATTCCGTTCCAGATTCGTTGCATCTACAACATTTAAAATGGCTGCTGGTTGAGCAGATAGGAGATAGTCTCTAGCAACCATCTCTTCGGAAGTGTAGGGTGAGAGGGAATAGATTCCGGGAAGATCTTGCAGATCCAAGTGTGGTCGTTTTTTTATGTTTCCTGATTTTCTTTCAACCGTTACACCTGGCCAATTTCCAACTCGTTGGTTGGTTCCTGTCAGTAGGTTGAAAAGGGTGGTCTTCCCGCTGTTCGGATTACCCACTAAGGCTATCTGTTTTTTCATGTATTCACCTAGCTTTCAACTTGAACGAGAATCATTTGTGCTTCCGATTTCCGGAGAGTTAAATGATAGCCACGAAGTGTTATTTCTAATGGGTCGCCTAAAGGAGCAACATTTTTTAGAAGAAGTTGTGTATGTTTCGTTATACCCATATCCATGAGACGACGGCGTAGGGCGCCTGTCGCACAGATTTCAATAACCTTAGCGCTGCTACCAATTGGAAGATCTGATAAGGCCAAGGATTGCTCTTGTTCTGATTTTTCTTCTAAAACCAAGCTATTGAGAACAGATTGATCTAGGGCTAAACGACTGGCTTTGACCTGGATAATTGCATTGTCCTTTGTTTTTGAAATGATTCGAATTTCTTGTCCTATCTTTAACCCAAGATGGTTCAAATGTTTGCGAACATCTTCTTGTAATTGAATGTCTTTTACAAGATAAATTTGTCCAATTTGCAGTGTTTGCATGTTCATTAGGCACCCTTTGTGATTTTTATAACAATAGTATAACACAAATACTTAAAAATGTCAGATAATTTTTAGATATATATTAGCTTTAATGATACTGGAATATATTTTGTTCACGGGCTTACATTGATAAGTTGGCTCTCAATTATTTTATAAAAATCCATTGACATTTTTAGGAGGTATGATATACTAGGTAAGTACGCTGGTTTAGCTCAGTCGGTAGAGCGCATCCATGGTAAGGATGAGGTCGCCGGTTCAATCCCGGCAACTAGCATAAAATAACGTTAAAAACCCTTGATACACAAGGGTTTTTGTTATGTCTGCCCAAATCTGCCCCAAATTTTTCAAATATCTTTCTGATCTTGTCATTACTCTTCTCTTTTAATGATTCAAGTTGGTGAGCGTAGACTTTGAGTGAGATGTTTAAATTCTCATACCCTAACAACTGGGAAATAGAAATTAACTCAACACCTTGGGTAATCAAGTATGAAGCATAGGTATGTCTTAATGAGTGTATATGGACATTTTGCCCGACAATTTTCTAAAGGCGATTCTTTTAAATGGGGGTAAAAAGGGAATATTTTATCAACAAAATCCCTTGACATATATGTTTATTGTGATAAAATAGTGGATAGAAAGCTGAAAGGAGTAAAACAAATGAACAAGAACCTTGTCGTCAAACAAGCTATTTTTTATCATATACTCCTTTCTAAGCGGGAAAACAGATTCTAGAAATCATTCATGAGTGTGGTCTCAATGAAGAATAGAGGTTGAACTGCGGTTCAGCTAGTTAAGTTTATTGACTTATTGAGTGATTTTTGAAAAACAACGGGTCTATTTTTGTGGACTAAAGCAAGCCTAGGAGGAGTGAAATGCTTCCCTGGGCTTTTTTGTGCGCTTAGAAAGGTAATACTCTTCGAAAATCAAAATTATCCTTTGTCAAGAGCCTTGATGAGTGAAAAGCTCCAGTGGAGCTTTTCAGCCTGTTACCTTGAAACAAGAAAGTAACAGAGTTCTATCTTCGACATCGTTTTCTAGGCTACTTTTGATTTTCATTGAGTATAACGTCTATCAATTGTTGCTGATTGAATAAAGTGGCAAATGACAGGCTGGAGATTTGTAAAGGAGATATATGTTTCGATTAATTTTTGATTATATCAAACGTCATAAGTGGCTCTATTTATTGGTTGCAGTGACCTTGATTATTTATGATGCCACACTTTTGGTACCGACGCAAATGATTCAACGGATGGTTGATATACTGACCAAAAATGAATTAACGCAAGCAATTTTAGTTCAGGATATGACGCTCTTGTTGCTCGTGACCTTGCTGAACTATGCTATGGCATTTATTTGGCACCTTAAACTGTTTCAGGCTTCCGTTAACTTCAAGTTTGATATGCAACAACGGGCATTCAAAAAATTGGTCACCATGCGAACACCATTCTATGAGAAATTTCGCTCAGGAGATGTAATGACCCGTTTTTCAACGGATGTGGATGGCTTGATGGAGATGGTCGGCTACGGTCTCATGATTGTCGTCTATGCAGGCGGTATGCTAGCTTTTATTATCCCAACCATGTTCTTCATTGACTGGAAGATTTCTACGGTTGCTTTGCTTCCGATGCTGTTCATGACTCTTTGTATATTTTTTGTCGGAAGAAAACAAGATAAGGCGATTGACGCGAATAGGGACGCTGTAGCTCAACTCAATAATGAAGTTTTGGAAGTCATTGAAGGGATTCGAGTGACTCGGGCTTATAGTAAGAAAGCGACTCAAAAAGCTCAATTCCAAGCACGCACCAAACAATTAGCACAAGGTGGTGATCGTATCACCTCACTTCAATCTACATATAATCCACTAGCGACTGTCTGTTTAGGTTTATCTACGATTCTAGTACTTGTAATGGGAGCACAGGCCGTGAAGAAAGGGCAATTAACACTTGGACAAGTCATTGCACTGCAACTCTATGTCAGTTCGCTCTTAGAGCCCTTCTGGACACTGGCAGATTTTATCCTTGTTTATCAAACTGGCAAGACATCTTTCGAAAAATTGCAAGAGCTAATAGAGACAGGTGATGATTTGGAGGTGGATGGGGTCAAGGAAATAGCAGAGCTGAGGAGTATTGCTTTCAAGGATTACAGTTTCCGATATCCACAGGCGGAAAGAGCCAGCCTACTGGATATTAATTGGACCCTACTGGCTGGACAGACCGTTGGAATCGTCGGAAAAACAGGTTCTGGAAAGACGACTTTAATCCGCCAATTCCTCCGTCAATATCCTATTGGTCAGGGTGATTTCACCATTAATGATCAATCAGTATTGGATTATAAACGCGCTAGTCTTGAAGAAAAAATTGGTTATGTTCCACAAGAACACATTCTCTTTTCTAAGTCTGTCGGAGAAAACATTGCGCTCGGTAAAGTAGATAGTAGTTCTGAAGAGATTGAACGAGCCATTGTTACGGCTGCATTTGATCAAGATTTAAAACGGATGAGTGATGGACTTAACACCATGATAGGTGAGCGTGGGGTGTCTATTTCGGGTGGTCAAAAGCAACGGATTTCTATTGCGCGTGCATTCTTACGGAAGCCAGATTTACTAATTCTAGATGATTCCTTATCTGCAGTGGATGCTCGGACAGAACGCCAGATTATCCAAAATATTCAAAAAGAACGTGCAGGTAAAACCAATGTCATCGTGACCCATCGTCTATCTGCTGTCAACCATGCTGATTGGGTGTTGGTTCTGGATGAGGGTCGTATCGTTGAAGAAGGGCGTCCCACTGATTTGCTTGCTCAAAAAGGTTGGTATTATGAACAATACCAGCGACAACAAAGCCAGGAAGGAGGAGAGTAATGACTATTTTAGGATTTTTATTAAAACAAATCAAACGCATCAAATGGCTATTTATTGTAGCTGTAGGTTTCTATTTACTAGCTTCAACCCTGGTTCGATTGGCTCCTCTGTTGATTCAGCAGGCTATCGATGGGCCGATTACAGATTTGAGCAAGGGTTTGCCATTTGATGAAACTGTTTTTTTGACCCAGTCAGCTCAATATATGGGGATGATAGTCCTAGGAGCCATTGGTTTTTACCTATCCATGCGCTTGCTCATGCATTGTGCCAATCGGATTGCAGAGAATCTGAGAAATCAAGCCTATGATGTGATGCAGCGGTTGCCTATTTCATATTTTGATGATAAACCAGCAGGGAAGATTGCAACAAGAATTGTCAACGATACAGAGACACTGCGAACTCAATTTTATGGTACTTTAGTTTATGCCTTTAACAATATCGTTCGACTGGTATTTACATATGCTGTTCTTTTCTACATGAATCGTAGTCTGGGTTGGCTGATGTTGCTGCTAATTCCTCTTTATATTGGGATTCAATATGCTTATAAAAAAATGACTGACAAGCCCATGAAGGACTTCTATGATGCCAGGAGTGATGTGAATACTCAGGTAAATGAAACCATGAACGGTGCTAGTTTGATTCAACTCTTTGGACAAGAAGAAAGAAGTATGCAAGAGTTTGAAGCGACTGCTGACAAGATGCGTCGTGCAGACAACAAGATGATTTGGGCTCAGTCTCTCGCAACTTGGAATTTGAGTGGCTTCTTACAAAATTTAGTGATTACAGGGATTTTGACAGTAGTTGGTTATCAATTTCTCAAGGGCCATCCTGGAGTTACAGCCGGGAGACTCTTTGTTTATGTTAACTACATCGAGGGAGTCTTCATCGCATTAGGTGCCTTGGTTCAGCAATTTCCAAATATGCTTCGTTCTTTTGAAACGGGTAAGCGTCTAATGGCTCTTTTAGAAGAAGAGGCTGAACCTGATAGCGAGCATGATTTGGAAGTCAATCAAGGTCAAGTCGTGTTTGAAAATGTGAATTTTAGTTATGAAGAAAACAAACCAGTTTTGAGAGATATTTCCATTCGGGCTGAAAAAGGTGAAACAGTTGCTTTGGTAGGACATACGGGTTCTGGAAAGTCATCCATTATGAACCTCCTCTATCGTTTCTATGATCCACAGGCGGGTCGTGTATTGATTGATGGGAAAAATATTCGTGACTATTCTCGTGAAAGCCTGCGTAGTCACATGGGAATTGTTTTACAAGATCCCTATCTCTTTACAGGAACGATTGCAAGTAATATTTCCATGAATGAGGAAACAGCAGACAAAACACGAATTTTGCAAGCCCTGGAAAAAGTTGGAGCAGGGCCGATGCTATCTCGTTTAGAGAAAGGGATTGATGAACCTGTAGTTGAGAAGGGAGCAGCCTTTTCAAGTGGTGAGCGCCAGCTGATTGCCTTTGCTCGGACACTCTACTCTGATCCTAAAATCCTCATTTTGGACGAGGCAACATCTCATATTGATACGGAGACGGAAGAAATTATCCAACATGCCATGGAAGTGGTGAAAGAAGGCCGAACAACCTTTATCATTGCACACCGATTGTCAACCATTCAGAATGCGGACCAGATTTTGGTACTGGATGAAGGACGGATTGTCGAGCGGGGAACACATGACAGCCTCTTAGCTCTCGGGGGCATCTATGCTCAAATGCAGACTATTCAGTCTAAAGTCTAATAAACACACACATCCAGTTCTGACGAGCTGGATTTTTGTCTTGTTCATGATTTAATAAAAAAGTGACAACCTTTTATTAAAAATAAATTGGAATAGTGTCAGTTTGCTGATTTTTTTGGTGATTTTGTTTGAAGTTTAAAAGGAATAATAGTATTGAAATCTTGTTTTATGAAAAAATAACAAAAAAAAAAACAGATTGTGGAAAACCGCTGTTTTATACGGTTTATAAGGATTGTTGGAAAATTTTTTTAAAAAAGTGAGTCAAAAGGCTTGCAAAGTGACACCTTTAATGTTATACTGACAACATAAAGATAAATAAAGAGTTGTCACTTTAAAAGTAACGTTAACGATTATATATCTTTATAAAACAAAAATCGATTTTTTACTATTACTTATTTTAAAGGAGAATTTATTATGGCTTTTATTTGGACATTAATCGTAGGTGGAGTCATTGGTGCAATCGCAGGAGCGATTACGAATAAAGGTGGATCTATGGGTTGGATTGCAAATATTGTAGCAGGACTCGTCGGTTCATCCATTGGTCAAGCTGTTTTAGGTCATTGGGGACCATCGCTTGCAGGAATGGCACTTGTTCCATCGATTGTTGGAGCGGTAATCGTTGTAGCAGTTGTTTCTTTCTTCGTGGGTCGTAAGGCGTAGACGAAGTAAGCACACAGTCTTAAAAGATATTAGATGTATTGAAAGAGGTTTATTATGGGATTCATTTGGACATTAATCGTAGGTGGTGTTATTGGTGCAATCGCAGGTGCGATTACGAAAAAAGGTGGCTCAATGGGTTGGATCGCAAATATTGTAGCAGGACTTGTTGGTTCATCCATTGGTCAAGCAATTTTTGGATCATGGGGTCCATCGTTTGCAGGTATGGCACTCTTCCCATCGATTTTAGGTGCGGTTATCGTAGTAGCAGTTGTTTCTTTCTTCGTCAGCCGTAAAGCATAAGACGATTAGAAAGAGTAGCCTATGACTAAATTAGTAAAATGGGTCTATGGATTGGTGGCTTTGCCTCTGATTGTCCTACTTGGACTGGTGGCTATTCGCTATTCGGAGATTGTCACTTTGCCACAAGAGGTAGAAAATTTTCTACCTCAATGGCATCTCCATGACCAAACAAATCTAGTATTTTCAAATTTCCTCTTCTGGGGATCGCTCGTATTTATCCTTATCTTCTTGGTTCTCAGTCTGGTTTTTCTATTATGGCCAAAGCGCTATACAGAAGTCAATTTATCTGAGGATGGCAATGGAAAGCTACTATTGAAAAAATCAGCCCTAGAAGGCTACGTTAAATCAGTAGTAGATGCCAATGGTGCAATGACAGCGCCAGCAGTCCAAGTTTCGATTTATAAGAAACGTTTTAAGGTGAAAGTTGCTGGTCAAATGCGCTCGCGGACGGCGGTTGTTCAACAATTGTCTCAATTGGAACAGGAAATCCGTGACGGTTTAGAAAATTTCTTCGGCCTGTCTCGTCCAATGCAGTTTTCCGTAGCCGTTAAAGAAGTCGTGGATCCTAAGCAAGGCTTAGTTTCACGGGTAGAATAGAGGTGCACATGAGAGAATTTGAACGTTGGAAATACCCCATTATCGGTGCGGTTGCAGGATTGCTTTTGGCAGTCTTGCTCCTAACACTTGGTTTTCTCAAAACCTTGCTGGTTCTTGTTTTGGTAGTTGCCGGTGCAGGAGTGGGGTATTTGGTACAAAAGTCGGGTATCTTGGGATACCTGATGAGAAAGTAAATGCGACATCGGAGGAATAAACATGACAGAAATCAAAGAATTATCTGCAATCAGAGGTGAATTGACCTACGCTGATAAAGTCATCGAAAAAATGATTGGCATTGCCTTGGAGTCAGTGGACGGCTTGCTAGCGGTTAGTGGGGGGTTCTTCGCGAACTTGAAAGACAAATTGGTCAATAGCGATGAGCCGACGACAGGCGTCAATGTTGAAGTTGGTAAAAAACAAGTTGCTGTGGACTTAGCGATCGTTGCGGAGTACAAGAAACATTTGCCGACGATTTACAAGGACATGAAAGCCATTATCGAGTCAGAAGTCAAAGCGATGACAGATTTGGAAGTTGTTGAAGTCAATGTCGAAGTTGTCGATATTAAAACACGGGCTCAATTTGAGGCAGACTCCGTTAGCCTACAGGATATGGTAACGGACGTTGCTAGCTCTGCGGTTGGATTTACGTCAAACCAAGTAGACAAGGTTTCTAATGGAGTAGACAACTTGACAAGTGGCAAAGAACCACGCGTCATTTAAGTGAATATAGGAGGAAAAAATTATGTCAGTAGAAAAATTTGATGCAAAAAAAGATGAATTTGTTGGAACAGCAAAGAAAGTTGCTGGTAAAGTGACTGGAGATAAAGAGTTGGAAAATGAAGGTAAGGTTGAAGAATTAAAAGGTAAAGCAGAATCCATTTTAGCAGATGCAAAGGATGCTGTTAAAGGTGCCTTGAATGGTATCAACAATCCAAAATAACGAACGAAAAAATAGTAAAGTAGCAAAGAAAGTAGAGTAAAAAAATATGACACAAACAAACGCAAAACAAACAACGGCAATGAAGGGGACTGTAACCTATGCAGACCAAGTGATTGAGAAGATGATTGGTCATGCTTTGCAACATGTACCAGGTCTCTTGGCTGTTAGTGGTGGATTTTTCACAGACATTAAGAACAAATTGGTCAACAGCTCAGATGTTCGCGAAGGTATCAACGTTGAAGTCGGTAGCAAACAAGTTGCAACGGATTTGAAAATTGTGGTAGAATATGGAAAAGATATTCCTGAAATCGTCGAAACAATGAAGTCTGTTATCGGTGCCGAAGTGAAGAAGATGACACACTTGGAAGTGGTGGAAGTTAATGTTGAAGTTGTGGATATTAAGACACGTGAAGAGTTTGAGGCAGAATCTGTAACCTTACAAGATCGTGTAGCTAGTGCTACTCAAGCTACAGGTGAAGTGATTGCCGATCAAGCTAGTAAAGCTGGTGATTTTGTCACAACTCAAACAGAAGTGGTAAAAGATAAACTTGAATCATCACGTGTTCAATAATCACGTTCGCAGTTAGGTGCGAAAAGAGACAACTAGCTAGGTAAAAGATGTGTTATCCAGCTAGACGATAGGAGTGAGATAATCATTACAGTGAGATGATGACATCTCACTTCTTTTTCAGTTTGAAAGGAGAACACTTATGCCAAATCGTAAGATGGTAAAAGCATCAAAATATCAGCAAATTGCAGTTGGAGTTGCTCAAAGGATCGTGAGCGGGGAGTATGAAGTGGGTGAACGAATCAAATCTCGTTCTACATTAGCCAGTATGTTTGGTGTTTCGCCTGAAACGACTCGAAAAGCCTTGAATATATTGGCGGATTTGCACATTGTGTCGGTTAAACACGGGAGCGGTGCCATTGTTCTATCCAAAGAAAAGGCTCATGATTTCTTGGATAATTTCGAAATGACCAATTCATTGGTTACGCAGAAAGATCGGATTCTTGAAAAAATGGATGAACAGGAGCTCATGCTGAAAGAATTGCGTGGTATGGTTTCTGTTTACCTAGATCAGACCAAGCGTGTCCAAAAAAAGTATCCCCTTGAACCATACGGTTTAAAGCTGACGTCGGATTCTGATTTGTTGGGGAAACAATTGACTGAAATCCGAGTTTGGCATCATACTGGTGCAGTCGTTGTTGGTATTGAACGCAACGATGAATTGTTGATTTCCCCTAGTCCTTATCAGACGCTTGAAAAGGATGATTTAGTCTACTTTGTCGGTGAGGAAGAGAGTTACACCCGGATGAAGAATTTATTTGACTTGCATCCAGAAAATCCTGAACAATAACAGGTGAAGCAGCGGATGAAAGCTTTAATTTTTGATCTTGATGATACTCTCTATGACCAAATTCAGCCCTTTCAGCGGGCCTTGGAACGTCATTTGTCCGTGCCAGCTGACCTATTGGATCAGCTTTATCTGGATTTTCGCAAGCGTGCAGATGAGGTTTTTGAGGCTACTGCAACTGGTAAAATGAGTTTACAGGAAAGCCATATTTACCGGATGAAACAAGCCTTGGCGGACAATGGTTATCAGGTGTCTGATGCGCTGGCTTTGACCATTCAAATTGATTATGACTATTTCCAAGGTCAGATTGAGCTCGCCCCCATTTTCCCAGAAATATTTTCAGTGTGTAAAGAGCATGGAATTGCAATTGGCATCATTACAAATGGCCCCTATAGGCATCAGTTAAGAAAAATTCGTACCATGGGTCTATTTGATTGGTTTGAACCGGAAAACGTTCTTATTTCTGGACAAATCGGGATAACCAAACCCAACCCTGTTATTTTTCACCAAATGGAAGGGCGAACGGGGGTAATTGCTGAGAAGTCGTATTATATCGGAGATTCGTTTGAAAATGATGTGGTGGGCGCAAAAGCTGCGAACTGGAAGGCAATTTGGTTCAATCATCGCAAACGCCCACTTCCATCCAGCTCTGTTTCAGCAGATTCCATAATCTCCGAATGGGAAGAACTTGTACCTGCGATTAAACAATTGTTAAACCAGTAAATGCTGGTTCAGATTGAAGAAAAGAGGCTGGGCAGAAAGTCCAGCCACGCTTCTCAGAGTTCGTGTTAACATCTTAGCGCAGTGGTTGATTGGCTTTAACAGTCTGGGAGACTGTTAAAGGTAGGAGATAAGATTTGCACAGCAAATCTCAGCAGTTCGTGTTTTACACTCCTAATCTGACCACTATGGCTAATGCGAACTTTGTTCGCTATATCTCCAGCCTCCAAAGGTTCGAGGAACCATTGGAGCTATGCGGGGGTAGGAGTTTAAAAGGTCTGGGAGACCTTTTAAAGTGGGAGATATAAGCTGACGGTAGTCAGCTCACATAAATTGATGTCTGGGGATAGACAGTTACAGCTCAACAACTTAAAACGAAAAATTGTTGACGAACTCTTTTTCTACCATTTGTCAAGCCTATCAAGGTGTTTGATGAAAAATATTTTGAGTTCAGTAGTCAAAATAAGTAAATTGTTTTATTTTGGACTAAAGTTTAGTGTAAAAAGTGCATACAAAACCAACACCTTATGTTGAAATTTTTTGATAAGGTGTTACAATGATAGAGCATAAACAGTTTTACCGATTTTGGGTTGAAGCGTAATCGTAAAGTTTGTTATGCGTTATGAGGTAATACATTGTCCGAATGAGACGATGTATGGAGATGGAGGCAATCGTGTGCGGCTTCGTTGAAGTCGTTTGCGATTGTCTTTTTCGTTTCTCATAAAAGTCTGCGATATGGCAAGGATTGGTGTGACTAGCTGAAGCGATATTGTGAATACATTTGAACAGAATCTTTCTAGTGTAGGGATTGCCACGCTTGGTAATGTGTTCCTTAGCGAGGAAGTTACCAGATTCATAGTGTCTCAGGTCAATACCGATAAAGGCATTGATTTGATTGGCAGACTGAAAACGGCGAATATCTCCCAGTTCACCAATAATACTTGTTGCAGCAGTCTCAGCTATTCCAGGAATAGAGAGCAGAATGTCATATTCAGGTAATGGCTGAGCTAGTTCCACCATTTCGTCTAAGACTGCCTGTCTCTGTTCAGAAAGTCTAAGCAATTCTTTTGTATAGTAACGGACCTCTTCCAGCATTGGAGAGGTTTTCTTGACAGCACAGTAAGACTGATTTGCTAGTGCTATAAGTTTCTCAGCTAAGTAAGCCACAAGTTTGTCAGAAAGTCGTTTTGAAGTGGACTGACGGATGCTCTCTGAGAGTTCATCCTTGCTTAAGTCAAGCACGAAGTCCTTGCAAGGAAAAGCTATAACTAAGTTCCAGTATTGTTCACCAGTTGGTGTTGATAAGATAGCCTCCAACTCTGGGAAAGTGACCTGTAAGACCTTGTGCAGGCAGTTTTTAGCCCGAACAATGTCCTCAGTTAAGTTCTGATAGAATCGACTTAAATCTCGCCGTTGACTAGAATGGCCACTTCTGAACTTACCTTACTCACATCAATCCCAAAAACTGAACGCATGATATTACCTCTTTGTCTTGAATGATTCCTTGTTTTAGTGATGTCATTTTCAATACTCGACGTCTGGCATCCCACATACTTTGATAACATTCTTTCTAAAACAGGTATCTTGACAGTTTTTATTGCGACGTCTAGTGTCAAAAAGCCCCACGACTTAACAAGACACCTCTACTTTATCATAAAGAAAAAATAGTGAGTACTCTCTCCCGTCGGAGATTTCTTCACTACTAATCTTAGTATGTTTAGTTAGGCTACGCTGAATATGGTCGAAATGTTTTAACAAATGCTGGTGATCTTTTTGATAGGTGAAAACAAATTCTCTATAACCTGAGAAACCGCATTTTTTAGCGAATCGTGTGAGTGCAGATGGTGAAACGTGAAGAGCGGCTGTAATGAACTCCAATGTTAAATCTGCATCAACAGGATCCAATTGCGTGAAATAGCGGGCAATTTCTTTTTCCAACTCAGTCATTTTATCAATATTAGACTCAATAATGGCAATGATATTTTTTTCTGTTGCTATCATAGTGACTTACCCTTTAGTACGATGGTTTGTAATCATTATACCATAAAAATCCGCTTTCTTCCCTTTTGTGGTATAATGGACTTGTATAGAAGGAATGTAATAAGATGTATATTGAAATGGTAGACGAAACAGGAAAAGTTCCTGTGAAAATGCAAGAACAAATCACAGAATTGCTCCAATTTGCAGCTGAAAAAATCGGTAAACAAAATAAAGAAATGGCTGTGACATTTGTAGATAATGCCCGTGTGCATGAAGTAAATTTGGAATATCGAGGCATTGATCGCCCCACAGATGTGGTTAGTTTAGAGTACAAACCCGAATCAGAAATTGTCTTTGATGAAGAAGATTTGGTGGACAATCCTGAATTGGCTGAAATGATGGAAGATTTTGATGCCTATATTGGTGAATTGTATATTTCAATTGATAAGGCGCGTGAACAGGCTGAGGATTATGGACATAGCTTTGAGCGTGAAATGGGATTTTTAGCCGTACATGGTTTCTTACACATCAATGGTTACGATCATTATACGACAGAAGAAGAAACTGAGATGTTTGGTTTACAAGAAGAAATTTTAACTGCTTATGGACTTACACGAGAATAATTCAAAAAATCGGTGGAAAAACCGAGAATTGATGTCGAGTCTGGATTTTGCTGTATCAGGACTCATTACCGCTTTTAAAGAAGAGCGCAATATGCGTAAGCATGCTGTATCGGCTATATTAGTCATCTTGGCAGGCTTGGTTTTCCAAGTATCGGTGACAGAGTGGCTATTTCTTTTGTTGAGTATCAGCTTAGTTATCGCCTTTGAGATTGTCAATTCTGCCATTGAAAATGTGGTGGACTTGGCTTCTGATTATCATTTTTCCATGCTGGCCAAAAATGCAAAAGATATGGCGGCAGGGGCAGTCTTATTTGTATCAGGATTTGCATTACTAACAGGGCTCATTATTTTTGTGCCTAAAATTTGGAATTTTATATTTTAAGAATGAAGGAGAATTCATGACATTTAAGTCAGGATTTGTGGCGATTTTAGGTCGTCCAAATGTAGGAAAATCCACTTTCCTCAACTATGTAATGGGGCAAAAAATTGCCATCACGAGCGACAAGGCTCAAACCACCCGTAATAAGATTATGGGGATTTATACCACGGATGAAGAGCAAATTGTTTTTATTGACACGCCAGGAATTCACAAGCCCAAGACAGCTTTAGGAGATTTCATGGTGGAGTCTGCCTACAGCACCCTTCGTGAAGTGGATACGGTACTCTTTATGGTGCCAGCCGATGAAAAACGAGGCAAGGGCGATGATATGATAATGGATCGTCTCAAACAAGCCAAGGTTCCAGTCATTTTAGTGGTTAACAAGATTGACAAGGTTCATCCGGACCAGCTTTTGGAACAGATTGATGATTTCCGTCAACAGATGGACTTCAAGGAAATTGTACCAATTTCTGCTACCCAAGGGAACAATGTCAACCGACTCATGGAAATTCTCAAGGAAAACCTGGACGAAGGATTTCAATATTTCCCTGCGGACCAAATCACTGACCATCCCGAACGTTTTTTGGTGTCTGAGATGATTCGTGAGAAAGTCTTGCATCTGACTCGTGAGGAAATTCCGCACTCAGTTGCCGTTGTCATTGAGTCCATGAAACGCGATGAATTTACCGACAAAGTCCACATTCGCGCGACGATTATGGTAGAGCGTGATAGCCAAAAAGGCATCATCATTGGTAAGCAAGGAGCTATGCTCAAGAAAATTGGCTCCATGGCCCGTCGTGACATTGAATTAATGCTTGGTGACAAAGTCTTCCTCGAAACCTGGGTTAAAGTCAAGAAAAACTGGCGAGACAAAAAACTCGACCTCGCTGACTTTGGGTATAATGAGAAAGAGTATTAAAAACGTCCGGGGGACGTTTTTAACCCGAGCTTGAAAACTAGAGGGCGAGGTAGTCCGGGGGAGTGAAACAGTCTAGGAATAGACTGTTTCAGCTGGTCACCTAGAAATGTGAAAGTGACCATTTGAAAAACCCGAGCTTGAAAACTAGAGAGCGTGGTAGTCCGGGGGAGTGAAACAGTCTGGGAATAGACTGTTTCAGCTGGTCACCTAGAAATGCGAAAGTGACCATGTGAAAACCCGAGCCAAGAAATTGGAGAGCGAGGTAGGTCCAGTGGACGTGTTCGACGTTTCTCACATCATTCGATCATAATGATGTGAGAAACTAGTAAGTCGCCTAGGCAATTCCGTTGAGAATTGCCATTAGTTGAGTAGCATTTCAATGCACTTAATTTTGGCGAGTTGAGCCCGTTCTTGACAACAGAAAAGTGAGGCAAGCATGACACAAGATTATATCTCCTTTATCCGCTCAAAAGTGGGGCATGAGAAGATACTATTGAATTTTGCTGGGGGAATTTTAGCCAATGGAGATGGGCACGTTCTCCTTCAACTCCGCGGTGATAAGAAAACGTGGGCCATCCCGGGAGGCACAATGGAGCTTGGCGAGAGTTCCTTGGAGACTTGCAAACGTGAATTTTTGGAAGAAACTGGAATTGCCGTTGAGTCGGATGCCTTGCTCAATGTCTATACTAACTTTGAGGAAATCTATCCCAATGGTGATGCGGTGCAGACGGTTGTCTTTATTTACAAGTTGCGCGCGATTTCCGACTATAACATTGCGGATTTTAGCAATGAAGAAACCCTGAAGTTGAAATTTTTCTCGAAGGAAGAAATTGCACAGTTGGACAGCCTATCTGCAAAACATCGCCTAATGCTGGATGAATATTTCGCAAATGACTTTAAGATGGGGCATTGACGCATTCGTGTGTAAAAATACCAGCCAATGTGACGGTTAAATAGACAGAAGATGGCGACCATCTTTCTGTTTTTTAGAATAGTTGGAGGTTCTATGGTTCACTATACTCTTCTTTTGCGAGGGGTTAATCTAGGAAAAGAGAATAAGGTTATTATGCCAGTGTTAAAGGAACAACTTGCCAGTATTGGTCTACTCCAAGTCGATTCTTATATCAACACGGGAAATCTTTTTTTCTATTCAGATAGACCGAAAGTTGATTTGGTTCAATCTCTTGCGGATTTATTGCAGAGCCAGTATGATTTCGAAATTCCGTTTGTATTGTTGGAAAGTTCGACAATTATTGAGGACGCGGATTGTCTACCTCACTGGTGGCAGGAAGAAAATTACAGATGTGATGCCCTTTTCTATTTGCCAAACTGTTCTAAAGAGATGCTTGCGGATCAGCTAAAGGCTTGGCAGTTAGGAGAGGAAGAGTATCATATTGGTGAAACAGCCCTCTTTTGGCGGGTCGCCACCAAGGAACATTATACTAAAACAGCTCATGCCAGAAAGATTATGACCAAGCCTTTTAATCAAGCTATTACGCTGAGAAATGCCAATACCTTCAACAAGATAGTAGCGCGTCTCCAGTCCAGAAATGGGGAAATATGAGAACAGGTATTAGACGGGGGCAATTGTATGTTTGTCACCAAGGGGAAAAGTATGTCAATTAAATCTGTCACAGAACAAACAGTTTCGGTTTGGGTTTCATTTGCAAGCAGGGTTTGGCAGACAGATGAACAAGTTTTGCAAGAACAATTTACTGAGGGCAAATTTCCCTTTGAGTTTCTTTACTATTCTCCATCAAACATAGCGGTGGCTTGGATAAGTTTGTCACTACGTCATGATTATGTGGAAGGCTGTCAGTTTAGTCCAGTTGCCTATTTAGAAGGAATTTTTATTAGTCCGAATTACCGTAGTCAAGGGATTGCGGAAGAACTGTTGCATTTTGCACAAGGTTGGGCTAAAAGCCGTGGAATAAGCCAACTGGGGTCTGATGCGGAATTAGATAACCTACTTAGTCAGAATTTTCATATCAAGCATGGCTTCCGTGAAGTTAGCCGAACAGTTCACTATGTTCGAGATTTGAATAGTGAATAAAAGTATGTCTACCACACATTTAGTTAAGAAAGGAAAGCCGACTAGGTGTTGTCTTGAACTCGCCTACGACTCTTTGAAAAAAGACAACCGTGACCTAGGTGCCGTAGCACCGTCGGTCAGGTTTCTATTTGCTTTGTAATTTTGTTAGAAAGGACGAGTGTTGCGTACTTGAACCCGAGCTAAAAGCTCGGAAAATAGATAGAGCTCCTTGTGTGCAAGTCACACAGCGTCGCTCTCCTAATTTTCAGTCGCTTTTTACGCTCTTGGTATCCTATATTGCCCGAGTTACCAGAGGTGGAGACGGTTCGTCGTGGTTTGAATCGGTTGGTTAAGGGGAAGGTCATCACCAAGGTGGAGGTGACCTATGCTCCGATGGTTAAGACTGGTGTTGACGTATTCTGTCAGGATTTAATTGGTCAAGAAATACAGCATGTGGATCGTCGTGGCAAGTATCTGTTAATCTATCTGACGGATTTTGTGTTGATTTCTCATTTGCGTATGGAAGGAAAATACAACTATTTTTCAGAAAAAATTCCGAAAAATAAGCATTTTCATGCCTTTTTTACATTTTCAGATGGGTCGATGCTGGTTTATCAAGATGTTCGCAAGTTTGGGACCATGGAATTGCTTGGGAAAGCGGATGTTGAGGCCTATTTTCTCAATCGAAATCTTGGTCCTGAACCGACAGAGGAAGATTTTGACTTGGAGGTATTCAAGACCAAACTGGCACGTTCCAAAAAACCTATTAAAGCCCATCTCTTGGATCAGTCTTTAGTGGCTGGTTTGGGCAATATCTATGTAGACGAGGTTTTGTTTAGAGCTATGATTCATCCAGCTCAAGCTAGTTGTCGACTTACGGAGAAACAGGCAGAAGACCTGCATCAAGCTGTAATCGCAGTGTTGCAATTAGGGATTGAAAAGGGTGGTTCTACGATTCGAACATACAAGAATGCCTTGGGGATGGATGGAACCATGCAAGATTATTTTCAAGTTTATGGAAAGACAGGACAGGCTTGTCCTCGCTGCCAGACAGAGATTGTGAAAATCCAGTTGGGCGGACGGGGGACGCATTTCTGCCCCACGTGTCAGGTAAAACATGACTAAAATTATCGGTTTAACAGGCGGAATCGCCTCTGGAAAATCAACGGTCACAGCTTTTTTACGAGAACAGGGCTATCCAGTCATCGATGCGGATGCGGTCGTGCATGAATTGCAAGCAAAGGGTGGTAAACTCTATCAGGTTCTTGTCGAAGAGTTTGGTAATGCAATTCTAACGGCAGAAGGGGATTTGGATCGGAAAAAATTAGGTCAAGTAGTTTTTGAGAATGCTGGGCTAAGAGCACATTTGTCTCATTTACAGGACCAGATTATCAGGGAGGAATTGTTGGCCAGAAGGGATGCTCTCAAGCAGACCGAGCCAGTGGTTTTCATGGATATCCCTTTGCTCTACGAGGTGGATTATAGCGGGGAAGTGGATGAAGTCTGGCTTGTTTATGTCGATAAGGCGCAGCAGTTGGAACGGCTTATGAAGCGAAATGGTTTTTCTGTTCAAGATGCTGAAAATCGACTGAATGCGCAGCTTTCTTTAGAAGAAAAACGAGCAAAGGCACAGGTATTAATTGATAATAGTGGTGCGGTCGAGGAGACGTTTGCAAGGGTCGAACTACTTTTGGAGGATTTGAAGGATGGACGACAGTAGTAGTTATTGGAAACAGAATTTAAAGGTGGCATGGTTGGGGAATTTCCTGACGGGAACGAGTTTTACCTTGGTCATGCCGTTTATATCAGTGTTCGTGGAAGAATTGGGTGTAGGGCCTGGTTTGGTGGAGTATTATGCGGGGCTTGCTGTGTCTACGAATGCTCTTGCAGCGGCCTTGATGGCACCGATTTGGGGGAGTTTGGCTGACCGCTATGGTCGCAAGCCTATGATGGTTCGGGCGGCTTTTGCTATGATCTTTACCATGGGCGGGATGGCTTTTGTTCCCAATGTTTTCTGGCTTCTTATTCTTCGTGTACTTAACGGTGTTTTTACGGGTTATATCCCAAATGCGACAGCCTTGATTGCTAGCCAGGTTCCGAGAGATAAGACAGGTTATGCCCTAGGTACCTTGTCAACTGGGGCTGTGGCAGGGAACTTGATTGGACCAACTCTTGGTGGGGTTCTAGCGGAGATTTTTGGAGTTCATACAGTCTTCTTGTTGGTTGGGCTTCTTTATGCTATAGTAGTATTGTTGACCGTTTTATATATTCGGGAAGACTTTGTTCCTATCAAAAAAAGTGATGCGATGCCGGTCAAGGATTTGTTTGCTCAGATAAAAGATCGACAAATGCTGGTTGGACTTTTTGTGACCTCCATGATTATCATTGCTGCGGCACAGACGGTAGTACCTATCCTAACCCTCTACGTTCGCCATTTGGGGCAAACCGATAATCTGCTCTTCGTGGCTGGCTTTATCATTTCCTTGCCAGGGATGGCATCCTTAATGACCTCTGGTTATCTAGGAAAGTTGGGGGATCGTATAGGTAATCATCGTCTCTTGTTAATGGCCTTGACCTATAGTTTATTGATAAACGTCTTCTTTGTGTTTGCGCAAAATCCTTTTCAATTAGGATTGCTTCGTTTTCTCTATGGATTTGGGACAGGGGCTCTCTTGCCTTCTGTCAATTCATTACTGACCAAGTTGACACCGAAAGAAGGGATTTCAAGAATATTTTCTTATAATCAGCTCTTTAATAATTTGGGAACTGTAGTTGGGCCGATGATGGGTTCAGCAGTTGCTGCCCATATGGGCTATGATTGGGTCTTCTACCTATCGTGTGGACTGGTCCTCTTTAATCTAATCTGGTCCTTAACCAACTTTAGAAATTACTTGAAAGTAAGGGATATTTAGTGAGAGTTAAAATCAATTTACAGTGTTCAGAGTGTGGTAGTAAAAACTATCTGACCAGTAAAAATGCCAAGACCCATCCTGATAAGATTGAGGTCCTAAAATACTGCCCAAAAGAGAGAAAAGTTACACTCCATCTTGAAACCAAATAAATTTTATGCTATAATGAATGGAGTTATTGTAGAAAGAGAAAAAAATATGTATCAAGCATTATTAACCATTCTGTTGATTTTATCTGTTATTCTTATAGCCGTGATTTTTATCCAACCAGCAAAAAACCAATCAAGTAACGTTTTTGATGCTTCAAGTGGAGCCCTCTTTGAGCGTACAAAAGCGCGTGGTTTTGAAGCCGTTATGCAGCGTATTACAGCCATACTTATCTTTTTGTGGTTGTTAGATGCTGTTGCGCTAGTAATCATTTCTAGTAAGTAGATAGACAGACTGGGACTTGTTCTTGGTCTATTTTTTTAGTAAAGGTAAGATGAAAAACGAAATTATTAACTATATTAAAGAAGTTGGGCCTGTGACCATGGACCAATTAGCGGATCAGTTTGGAGCTGGTTCTGCTAAGAGCTTTACCGATTTGGTCAAGATGGTTTCTTCTATGGAAGGACAGCGGAAACTGGTTTTCGACCAAGATGGAAGAATTGCTCTTCCAGCGCCCAAGGTTACTAGAAATCGAGTAACCTTGCAGGGCATTTTCCGTGCCCACAAGTCAGGCTTTGGCTTTGTGACCATAGACGAGGAGGAAGATGATCTCTTTGTCAGTCGTGACGATGTCAACTTTGCTATTGAGGGTGACAGAGTTGAGATTGCAATTAAAAAGGTTGCAGATCGTCTCAAGGGAACTGCCGCAGAAGCGGAAGTCATTGATATTTTAGAACATAGCCTGAAAACTGCGGTTGGCTTGATTGTTTTTGACGAAGATAAGCCAGAATATGCAGGCTACATCAAGTCAAAAAATCAGAAAATCGCTCAGAAAATCTACATCAAGAAGTCACCTTTGGTATTGACCGGAACGGAAATTCTCAAAGTTGACATTGAAGCCTATCCAAACAAGAAACGGGACCACTTTGTTGCGACCATTCGGGACGTGGTGGGCCACAAGGACGATGTGGGGATTGATGTCTTGGAAGTTTTGGAATCCATGGACATCGTGTCGGAGTTTCCGGATGAAGTCTTGGCAGAGGCCAATCGAGTACCAGAAAGTCCATCTGAGAAGGACTTTGAAGGCCGCTTGGATCTGCGAGATGAAATCATCTTCACTATCGACGGTGCTGATGCCAAAGACTTGGACGATGCGGTCCATATCAAGCAACTCAAGAACGGCAATCTTGAGCTGGGTGTCCATATCGCTGATGTCAGCTACTATGTGACGGAAGGCTCAGCCTTGGATCAAGAGGCCATCAAGCGTGGGACTTCTGTCTATGTGACTGATCGTGTGGTGCCAATGTTGCCAGAACGTTTGTCAAATGGTATTTGTTCCCTTAATCCAAATGTGGATCGCCTGACCCAGTCGGCTATTATGGAAATTGACCGTAAGGGCAAGGTGGTCAAGCACTGGATTGGTCAGACGGTCATCAAAACGACCTTCCGCATGACCTATTCCGATGTCAATGACATGATTGCGGGCAATCAGGCAAAGCTGGCTACATACAAGGCGATCGTGTCAAGTGTAGAGCTCATGGTCAAACTCCATGAGACGCTGGAAGCCATGCGCTACAAGCGTGGGGCTCTCAACTTTGATACAGCTGAAGCTAAAATCATCGTCAACAAGGATGGTCTGCCAGTCGATATTCAACTGCGTCAGCGGGGTATTGCTGAGCGGATGATTGAGTCCTTCATGTTAGCAGCCAACGAGTGCGTTGCCGAGCATTTTGCCAAGCTTGACCTGCCTTTTATTTATCGGATCCACGAGGAGCCTAAGTCAGACAAGTTGCAGAAGTTCATCGACTATGCGACCAGCTTCGGTCTGACGGTCTATGGCACGGCCAGCTCTATCAGCCAGGATGCCCTTCAGGACCTTATGGAGCGGGTCAAGGATGAACCCTATGCGGATGTCCTCAACATGATGTTGCTACGTTCCATGCAGCAGGCGCGTTACTCAGAGCACAACCACGGCCATTACGGACTGGGTGCGGAGTTTTACACCCACTTCACCAGTCCTATCCGCCGCTATCCTGACTTGCTGGTTCACCGTATGGTGCGGGAATATGGTCACAATCCTGCGGAAAAAGCAGAGCATTTTGAGCAGGTCATTCCTGAGCTTGCCAAGTCTTCGTCCAGTTTAGAACGCCGTGCCATTGAGGCAGAGCGGGAAGTCGAAGCTATGAAGAAGGCAGAATTCATGCAAGAATTTGTCGGGCAAGAGTTTGATGGTGTCGTGTCTAGCGTGGTCAAGTTCGGTCTCTTTGTAGAGTTGCCAAATACCGTTGAAGGCCTGATTCATGTTACCAATCTCAACGAGTACTACCAGTTCCACGAGCGGACTCTGACCTTGCAGGGTGAGAAATCTGGTCGTGTCTTCCGTGTCGGTCAGCCAATTCGTATCAAGCTAACGCGGGCGGACAAGATGACAGGGGAAATCGATTTTGCCCACGTGCCGTCCGAGCTGGATCTTGTCGAGAAGAATCTAAAGGCGAAACGGAAAACAGTGAGTCATTCAAACCGCGATCGTGATGATCGGTCAGGGAGAGGACGGGGCAAAAACCGTAAAAAGGAAGCTGTTGGTCGCGACAGCGGACGTCACAAGTCTGGAAAAGACCGCAAATCTAAGTCTGGAGCAACTGACAAGAAAAAGAAACCATTTTATAAAGAAGTGGCGAAAAAGAATAAGAAGAAAAGGAGATAGGTATGGCCAAGGGTGAGGGCAATGTGATTGCGCAGAATAAAAAAGCCCGTCACGACTATACCATTGTGGATACAGTGGAGGCGGGGATTGTCCTGACGGGGACAGAGATTAAGTCCATTCGTGCGGGGCGGATCAACCTTAAAGATGGTTTTGCCCAAATAAAGAATGGTGAGGCTTGGTTGGTTAATGTTCATATCGCTCCCTACGATGAGGGCAATATCTGGAATCAAGAGCCAACACGAACTCGCAAGCTTCTCCTGCGAAAGAAGCAGATTGCAGATTTGGGGAATGAAGTCAAGGGAACTGGGATGACCCTTGTTCCTCTCAAGGTCTATATCAAGGACGGCTTTGCCAAGGTCTTGATTGGGCTTGCTAAAGGGAAGCATGATTACGACAAGCGGGAGTCAATTAAACGTCGTGAGCAAGACCGTGATATTAAGCGGACCATGAAGGCGATCAATAATCGATAAGAACTGGGAGAAATCCTGGTTTTTCTTCTACGAATGAACCCTCACACTCTTCGAAAATCAAAGTCAGACGTTGTTGACTTGATTAGATGAGTGTCAAGCTCCAGTGGAGCTTGAGAGCCTGTTCCCTTGAAATATAAAAGGGACAGAGTTCAATTTATGTCAAAGCGAAATGAACTACGCTCGCCTATTTCCAACCTCTAAAGGTTCTCCGAACTTTAGAGCAAGTCAGATTTTGATTTCCATTGAGTATCAGAGCTAGAGTTTAGAGGCTATTTTCATTGAGTATCAGTCGCAAATTTCAGACATTTTCTGAATCTTTGTGGTTTAATACGTGTAATACGTGTGGTATAATGATTTTGTCAGGAGGTAAAAGCGCTATGCCTATGACACAAAAAGAAATGGTTAAGCTACTTACAGCCCATGGTTGGACAAAAACCAAAGGCGGTAAGGGGTAACACGTGAAACTTGAAAAAGCAGGCGAGCGACCCATAACCATTCCCCACGGTGAAATAAACAAATACACCGAAAGAGGTATCAAAAAGCAAGCAGGGCTGTTATAACAACAGCCTACCGCTTGTTTTCATTTGGAGGTAAACTATGCTTGTCACTTATCCAGCTTTATTTTATTTTGATGATACAGACGGAGCTAACGCGCCCTACTTTGTAACATTCCCTGATTTTGAGCATTCAGCAACTCAAGGCGAGGATATGGCGGACGCTATGGCAATGGCTAGCGATTGGTTAGGCATGAACTTAGCTGATTATATCGAGAATGGACGAGACATTCCTACCCCGTCTTCTATAAATACTTTGTCATTAGTAGATAATAACCCTTTCCGTGATGAGGATTTTGAGATGGTTTACGATTCTAGCAAGTCTTTTATCTCCATGGTGATGGTGGATGTTGCAAAGTATTTGGGCAGTCAAGAGCCAGTAAAGAAAACACTCACTATCCCACGCTGGGCAGACACACTAGGACGTGAACTAGGATTGAATTTCTCACAGACCCTCACAGATGCAATTGCAGATAAAAAAATTCATGCTTAACACTTGATTCTGTTATTGCAAGTGTTGAAACTGGACCTTTCAACTCCCATTGAGTATTAGTAGTTCTAATGAGTGGGATGGTTCCGTTTTTATCTTTCTACTAATTATACGAAAGCCCCCAAAGTTTATGTAAACTTCAGGGGTTTTGTTCTATTTTCTTACTCCACCGTTACCATTGCTTTAATGGTTTTGCGGTTTGCCATATCTTTGTAGGCTTGGTCGATATTGTCTAGGCTGTAAGTTTGGGTGAAAACTCGACCTGGGTTGATGTCGCCTTTGAGAACAGCATCGAGCAGGATTTCTTTGTCATAGGTTGTGACGGAAGCAGATCCACCGCCGATGATGATGTTTTGAGCAAAGGTTGAGCCGAGCGCGTGGTTGTTGTAATGAGGGACGCCAACGAAACCAACACGACCACCGTTATGGAGGACACCGAGGGCTTGGTCAATAGAGGCTTCTGTACCAACACATTCGAGGGCAGCATCAGCTCCGCCACCTAGAATTTCACGGACTTTGGCAATACCTTCCTCACCCCGTTCTGCTACGATGGCAGTAGCCCCTGATTCCAAAGCCATTTGCTGGCGGTCTGCATAGCGGCTCATCATGATAATCTGAGAAGCTCCGCGCATTTTTGCAGCAATGACGGCACATTGACCCACTGCACCATCACCGATGACAACAACCTTGTCACCAGGTTTGACATCTGCTACACGGGCAGCATGGTAGCCTGTTGGCATCACGTCAGCCAAACTAAGAAGAGATTTGATCATGCCTTCTGAGTAGTCACTTGGCTGACCAGGAATTTTGACCAAGGCCCAGTTGCCGTAGTGGAAACGAATGTATTGAGACTGGTAGTTGTTGCCCCAGTTGGTGTAGCCTGGATGGTTGTCACAAGTACCGTCAAAGCCAGCACGACAGGCATCACAGTGTCCGCAACCATGTGTAAATGGAACAATAACGAAGTCACCAGGTACAAAGGTAGTGATATCTTCGCCAACCTCTTCTACAATACCAATGGCTTCATGCCC
This sequence comes from Streptococcus suis, assembly GCF_019794555.1. Taxonomy (GTDB): domain Bacteria; phylum Bacillota; class Bacilli; order Lactobacillales; family Streptococcaceae; genus Streptococcus; species Streptococcus suis_AB. Next base: position 94,220 of record NZ_JAIMEP010000001.1, read on the forward strand.
AGTATTGGTATCACCATGATCGTGATGAATGTGTTCCCCATAGTTCCAGAGGTCTGAACCACAGACACAGGCGCGAACAACCTTGATAATGACATCATCTTTGGCTTGAAGGCTTGGTTTCTCGACTTCAGCAACGGTCATCTTACCGGCTTTTTCATAAATAGCTGTTTTCATATTCATCACACATTTACTTGTCAGTAAATATCCTTTCTGATTGATATGGAATATTATACACCTTGGAGTTCACTCCAAGTCAAGAAAAAAATGGGTTTGAATTCATATTTCCTTTGTGATAGACTAAGTGTATCGGAAAGAAAAGGAGAGATAATGACAGTTTTAGTTCCTTATAAACGCATGTCCATTTGGAATCAGGATACGGTTCCCCAGCATTTTTTGACCAAGCACAATACCAAGGTTGGTACTTGGGCCAAAATCAAGGTCTTGAGAGGTCAACTTAAATTTGAGCCGATTTCAGATGACAATGAGACTTTGGGAGAGTATGTCTATGGTCCAACCGATGACATTCCCTTTGTGGAACCGCAGGCCTGGCATCGTGTGACCCTATTGACAGAGGAAACAGAGTTTTTCTTGGAATTTTTCTGTCAACCAGAAGACTATTTTGCTAAAAAGTATGACTATACGCGAACCCATTCGGAGGTCTTAGAGGCTTTGAAGATAATTGAGCCTTGTAAGATCTTAGACTTAGGCTGTGGGCATGGTCGAAATAGTCTCTACTTGGCTCAGCAGGGGTTTGAGGTAACAGCTGTAGATAAAGATGTGCCAAGTATTCGGACACTCTTGCAGGTCAAGGAAGTGGAGGACTTGGACTTGCAGGCTGGGATCTATGACATCAATTCAGCCAGTCTGGAGCAGGACTATGACTGGATTATCTCAACAGTCGTCTTTATGTTCTTAGAGCGAAATCGGGTATCGGACATTATCCACAATATGCAGGAGAGAACACGCACTGGAGGCTATAACTTGATTGTAGCTGCCATGGATACAGAAGATGCGCCATGTCCTATGAATTTCTCCTTTACTTTTGGAGCAGGTGAGCTGAAAGAATACTATCGTGACTGGGAACTGGTCAAATACAATGAAGATTTTGGTCAACTCCATAAGCGGGATGAAAATGGCAATTTCCTTAAGATGCGGTTTGCGACCATGTTAGCACGAAAGAAATAGGGATGATCTCTATTTTTTTAATCAAAAACGTTTACAAATGTAATCAAAAAGTATATAATTTGATTACAAACGTAGTCAAAAGGAGAGCAGTATTATGAAAACATCCATTTATAATGTCAATGGGATGACTTGCGCAACCTGTGCATTAACTGTTGAAAAGGCTGTTGGAAAAGTAGCAGGAGTTTCAAAGGCTACAGTCAATCTTGCGACTGAAAAAGTAACTGTTGAATATGATGAGCAGGAAGTTGGACTGAAAGACTTGCAGATGGCTGTAGAAAAAGCTGGATATGAATTGGAAAATCCTTACCAGAGCCAAACGCTTGCTATTGAAGGGATGACTTGTGCAACCTGTGCTCTGACAGTCGAGAAAGCCTTGAATAAGCTAGATGGAATACAAAACGCCAGTGTGAATCTAGCAACGGAAAAAGCAACCATTCAGTATGATCCAGCCCACCTGAACTTATCAGATATCGAGATAGCTGTTGAAAAAGCAGGTTATAAAGCGGTACTGCCAAAAACACAAGAGTCAGAAGCTCAACCGAGCGGAAAAGAACAACACAAAAATGATTTGTGGCGCAGATTTATCTGGTCAACCATTTTCACACTTCCATTGCTGTACATTGCAATGGGACCTATGCTACCTGGTGGGGGATTGCCATTGCCAGCGATCTTACACCAGCCACTAGTTTTTGCCCTAGTTCAGCTCATTCTTGTATTACCAGTCCTATATGTTGGTCGTGCATTTTATCAAAAAGGCTTTAGAACACTCCTAGCAGGACATCCCAATATGGATAGTTTGATAGCCGTTGGGACAAGTGCAGCCCTGGTTCAAGGGATTATTATGACAATGATGATTGCTACCAACCAAGTAGCCACCCAACATGGACATCCTGAGCTCTATTTTGAATCGGCAGCTGTTATTTTAACTCTTATCACTCTTGGAAAATACATGGAGGCTTTATCAAAAGGGCGTACTTCAGAAGCTATCAGTAAACTGATGAACCTCGCCCCTAAAACTGCGCATGTCCTCCGTGCTGGACAAGAAGTGACCATTCCTTTGGAACAAGTCAGAGTAGGAGATGTACTGCAAGTCCGCCCTGGTGAACAGATTCCAGTTGATGGGAAAATAGTAGAAGGCCAATCGACTGTTGATGAATCCATGCTGACAGGGGAAAGTTTACCTGTTAAAAAAACCATCGGGGATACAGTCGTTGGTGCGACTCTCAATCAACATGGTGCATTTCAGATGCAAGCCACAAAAGTCGGTGCAGATACAACCCTATCTCAAATTATTCGCTTAGTAGAAGAGGCACAAGGTTCAAAAGCACCGATTGCACAGATGGCTGACCGCGTCTCAGCAGTCTTTGTTCCAATTGTAATGGGATTAGCCGTCCTTTCTGGCCTTGCTTGGTACTTCTTGGGACAAGAGCCCTGGATGTTCTCCCTTTCCATTACTATCTCCGTTCTTGTCATTGCCTGCCCGTGTGCCTTGGGCCTTGCCACACCGACCGCTATCATGGTTGGAACTGGTAAAGGAGCAGAAAATGGTGTTCTCTTCAAATCTGGTCAAGCGATTGAAGTCCTTGAAAAAATTGATACCATCGTCTTTGATAAGACAGGAACCATTACTGAAGGGAAACCCGTCGTAACAGACATTCAGGTTTTCGGAAATTTCACAAATGAACAAGCCCTTCAACTAGCAGCAAGCAGTGAGCAATACTCCGAGCATCCATTGGCTCAAGCCCTCTTACGTTCAGCAGAAGAGGAATCAATTTCCTTACTTGCCAGCCAAGATTTTCAGGCACTTTCAGGACGAGGCTTATCTGTGACAATAGCAGAGCAACACATTTTACTCGGGAATGCCAAATTAATGACAGAATCTGCTATTGAGATTGACCAAGCAGTAGCTGTCGCGGAAAAATTCGCCTCCGAAGCTAAAACGCCTGTTTATTTGGCAGCAGATGGGGAACTAGTTGCCGTGATTGCCATTGCGGACCAAGTAAAACCCTCTAGTCAGGCCGCTATCCAGGCTTTGCACCAAATGGGATTGGAAGTTGTTATGCTGACAGGGGACAATGCCAAAACAGCTCAAGCCATTGCGGAGCAAGTTGGTATCGATAGAGTGATTAGTCAAGTTTTGCCAGAGGATAAGGCAGAACAGGTCAAACGCATCCAAGAATCAGGAAAACAAGTTGCCATGGTTGGTGACGGAATCAATGATGCCCCTGCCCTGGCCCAAGCTGAGGTTGGAATAGCAATTGGTTCAGGAACAGATGTAGCCATCGAGTCTGCGGATCTTGTATTGATGCACAGTGATCTCATGGATGTTCCAAAGGCTGTTCGACTCAGTCAATTAACGATTCGAAATATCAAGGAAAACCTATTCTGGGCTTTTGCCTATAACGTCATAGGAATTCCTGTTGCAATGGGTGTCCTTCACCTATTTGGTGGTCCCTTGCTCAACCCCATGTTGGCAGGAGCAGCCATGGCTCTCAGCTCAGTGTCAGTCGTCTTGAATGCTCTGCGATTGAAAAACACCCGAATTGATAGCCTCTAATGGATTAACGCTAATGATGTTGTACATATGAAAATACCCCGTAGATGATTTCTCGTCTGTGGGGTGTTTGCTTTAGGATAGGTTTTATAGGGATTTAATTTCCGTTTCGAATCCTCAGTTCTTTCTATGCTTATAATATTCCCAAACAAATTAGTGGCTAAAAACTCTTTAAACGCTTACAATGATAATAAAAGGAAGGGAGAAAGCATATGACAACATTTATTGGACAAACTGTAACCTTGATTGGCCCCCGTTTGACCGTAGGGGATAAAGCGCCTGATTTTGTGCTGATGGACAATGATTTACAGGCAAAACATCTTTCAGACTTCGGTCAGAAAATAAAGGTGATTAGTGTCGTTCCATCGTTGGACACAGGTGTCTGTGATACACAAACTCGCCGGTTCAACCAAGAATTGGCACTCAATGAAGATACAGCTGTCATCACTGTTTCAGTGGATCTACCATTTGCTCAAAAACGTTGGTGTGGGGCAGCGGGCCTAGAAAATGCTGTGACCTTATCGGATTATTATGACCATGCATTTGGAAAAGCCTATGGGGTGTTGATGGAAGAATGGCATTTGCTTGCAAGAGCTGTATTTGTCCTAGATAGTGACAATACCATTCTATATGTTGAGTACGTGGACAATGTCAATACGCACCCAGATTATGAATCTGTCATTGAAGTGGTGAAGAGATTGGGGTAAATGTTCAAACCAAGAATAACTCTTGTTTTGTGACCATACCAACTAACGGAACAACTGTTTGACATGACAAAATAATCTCAATGTGCTACACTAAATGTGCTTGCTCAAGGCACTCAGGCTCATTTCCTTGTAGCCTTTGTTTTGCCAGATATGAAAAAGCCGCTTCTTAAGCAGTTCTGCACTGACACTGATTAAGTAGTGGCTTCATTTTTTTTTTGACAAAAAGATAGCTACTTGTTATAATGATGACGATTTTATGAAATAAGGATATTGAGATGAATACAGTATTATTTCAAGCTCGTGCTAATCGCTTGATTGAAGACGTTTTAAAAGCTTTCCAACTTGACAAGAGAGGGACCATGGATGAGCTTCGATTGGAAATGCATTTACAAGAAATTTTGCAGGTGTTGAATGAGTCAAAAGATATCAATCGGCTCACTATTCGATTGGAAAAATTTTATCAAAATGCAAGTTTTCTGATCGGATTGGGGGACGTTCAATTAAGCGAAACGACCAGGCGAGCATGGCGTGCCTATGACCAATTTCACTACGACCAAGTAAAACCCAAACTCCTCCTTCACGGAAATACGAGATTAGGGTAGATTGTTCGGGATCATAAAGGAAAAGAGCCGAGTGGCTCTTTTTATAGTAATGTTAGATAATCACTCTTTGTCGAGAATAAATAGGTGATATGACAGTTAAATTGTTCCTATCAATATTATATAAGACAATGTATAAGCAAATTCTCACCCCTCAACGTCATTCCCTCAACCCAGGTAACTCCTTCACGGACTTACGAGACTGGGTTGGTTGTTCTATCTTATAATCGTTACCAAAGTCACAACCCTTGAAAATAGAAGGGTTGTCATTTTTGTGCTATAATTATAGGTAGAAAAGAGGTGTCATATGACCTATATTCAAGTGAAAAACGAAGGCAAATTTTACCCTATGGGTGAAGCGCTGATTATGGCAAATAAAGATGTGACCTTTGATATAGAAAAGGGAGAATTAGTAATTATTTTAGGTTCCTCAGGTGCTGGTAAATCAACCTTGCTGAATATTCTGGGTGGAATGGATCAAGCTGATGAGGGTGAAGTATTGATTGATGGGGTTGATATTGCCAAATTATCAAGCCATGAATTGACCAATTATCGAAGAGATGACGTTGGATTTGTTTTTCAATTCTATAACCTCGTAGCCAATTTAACTGCCAAAGAAAATGTAGAATTGGCAGCAGAGATTGTGAAAGATGCTCTTGATGCCGAAGAGGTATTGGAACGAGTTGGTTTAGGACATAGGAAGGACAATTTCCCCGCTCAATTGTCTGGAGGGGAGCAGCAACGAGTGGCCATTGCGCGTGCAGTTGCAAAAAAACCAAAATTACTTCTTTGTGATGAGCCAACAGGGGCCCTGGATTATCAAACAGGAAAACAGGTCTTGCAAATCCTTCAAGATATGTCTCGAAAAGAAGGCGCGACAGTCATTATTGTAACGCACAATGCGGCACTCGCTCCAATTGCAGATCGAGTGATTCGTATGCGTGATGCACGGATCCATTCAGTTGAAACAAACCCGAGACCACAGGACATTAGCAGTCTAGAGTATTAGGAGAAACTATGAAAAAGACCATCTATTGGAAAGACATCCGACGATCCTTGTTGTCTTCCAAAGGACGATTTTTATCTATTTTTAGCTTGATGATGTTAGGTTCGCTGGCATTGACTGGATTAAAAGTAACAGCTCCAAATATGGATCGGACAGCACAGTCATATATTGAAGCCAACCGAACCATGGATTTAGCTGTCATGTCTGAACTGGGGATTACTCAAGATGATATGAAGGAACTGCAGACAATAGAGGGAGCGACAGTTGAACCAGGCTATTTCAAAGATGTTGTCCTTAGAGACAACCAACAAGCTGTGCGAATCTTCTCACAACCGGAAGAAATATCTCTATACAAGTTGGTTGAGGGAGAATTTCCAACTACAGAAAATCAAATAGCTTTGTCACCATCACTGAAGTCTAGTTATCAAATTGGAGACACATTTAATATTGTAGAGCCTGATAAAAATGGTACAGTTCTCAAAGAATCTGCATTTACGGTTGTTGGTTTCGTAGCTTCTTCTGAAATTTGGGACAATGTCACCATGGGAATGGCTAGTAGTGGTACAGGACAGCTGACAGGCTATGCAATAGTACCTTCCTCTGTATTTTCATCAGATGTCTACATGATTGCCCGTCTTTCCTATGATGACTTGGCAAAAATTTCATATTCCAGTGATAAATATTCTTCGAAATTGGAAAAACACAAGGAAGATTTAGAGACACTTGTGGCTGATAATGATGAACAACGTATAGCCAGTATTCAAGCTGATGGACAAGAAGAAATCTCCAAAGGAGAAGCGGAAATTACCAAAGCCCAACAGGAATTAGCAGATGCTGAGAAAGAAATCCAAGATGGAAACGCTCAGCTAGCAACTGGACGGGAAGAATTTGCCAGAGGAAGGGCTAAAATAATCCAATCTGAGCAAGAATTGCAAACTGCTCATGCTACTTTGCTCGAAACCAAAGCACGTTTGGAAACAAGTATGCAACAACTGGATGACTCCAAACAAAAGCTTGACCAAACCAAGGCTTTCTTGGATGCGAGTGCGAATGAGCTTAATCAATCTGCTAATTTATTACAAACAGCAAAGGCAGAACTTGAAAATCAAAATCAGCAATTAAATCAGCTCGGTGCAACGATTACATCAGGCCGAAGTGCATGGAACCAAGCTCAAAATGAACTAAATGCCCTTATTACAAGTCAAATCAAAGAAGGAGAGAATTTATCAGACTATCCTGAGCTATTGGCTAGACAAGAGGCTATAGATGCAGAAAAAATACGTTTAGACCAATTGGAAGCTTCATACGAACAAGCTCATACGGATTATCTTTCAGGCTATAATTTGCTTCAAACAAAGCAGACAGAGTACCAAACGGGTTTAGATCAGTATAATAAATGGAATGCTGAATACCAAGCAGGACTGGCACAGTACAATGCAGGGTTAAAAGAATTTGAGAATGGCTATGCTGCCTATCAAAAAGGAGTAGCTGATTATGAGTGGGGGGTTCAACAACTTCAGTCCTCAAGCCTAACTTTGGATCAAGAAGAATTACGACTCAATCAAGCTGATGAGGAATTAAGTAAAGCTAGTGAAGAATTCTCTACTCAAAAAGCACAAGCTGACAAAGAGATAAGTGAGGCACAAAATGACATAGCGGAAGCTAAGTCCGAATTAAGTAATTTAGAAAAATCAAGTTATCAAATTTATACCCGATCAACTTTACCTGGAAGTGATGGCTATGTAACCTATCAAAATGCCACAAGATCTATAGCAGCTGTTGGGAATGTATTCCCAGTTGTCCTGTACATAGTTGCCGCCTTGGTAACTTTTACCACAATGGCACGATTTGTAGATGAAGAACGGACCCAATCAGGACTATTTAAAGCATTGGGATATACTAACCGACAAATCATGGCTAAATTTGTTTTATATGGATTAGGAGCTGGTTTGGCTGGTGCTGTAATCGGTATACTCCTTGGAAATATTGTTTTATCTCCCTTAATCTCATCCATTATTACAAGTACGAGTGTCATCGGAGATTCAAAACTGTATTTCTACCCGATTTGGACTCTCGTAGCAATTGGACTAACACTGATATCGGCAGTACTTCCTGCCTACTTGGTTGCACAAAAAGAATTGTTTGAAAAACCTTCTAGACTTCTTTTACCTAAACCACCAGTATCAGGCTCAAAAATCCTTCTAGAAAAATGGCGTTTTATCTGGTCTCGCCTTAGCTTTACACAAAAAGTGACCGCACGGAATATCTTCCGTTATAAACTACGGATGCTGATGACAATCTTTGGCGTAGCAGGAACAGTTGCTCTCCTATTCGGAGGTTTAGGTATCCGTTCCTCAATATCTGGTGTCGTGGATCGGCAGTTTGGTGACCTGATTCATTATGATCTGTTGGTGGTGGAAAATAGCAAAACTTCTGAGGATGAACTGAATGGGCTTTCTGATTTTCTACAATCTGACCAAGTTCGTCAATCCTTGCCTGTGGCATTTGAACAATTAACAGAAAAAATCACTTCAAATGCCCAAGAAAAAACAGCATCCATCAGTCTTTATATCACTGATAGGAAAGATTTAGGAAATCTCGTCCACTTAGAAACGAAGAATGGAAAGACACTTAGCCTAACTGGACGTGGAATTATCCTGACTGAGAAATTAGCAGAATTATATGGTGTCACCGCTGGTGATAAGCTGAAACTGACACTTAATGAAAAAGAAGTCGAAGTTAGAGTTGATGGCATTGCAGATATGTATGCTGGGCACTTTATGTTTATGACCGATGGTTATTATCAACAAGTAACAGGTGACCGAAAATTGGCCAATGCTTACTTAGTGGAGTTGAAAAAAGATACTTCGGAACATGTAAAAGAAGTAGCCAGTCAACTCTTAGAAATGCCAGCTGTGAAAAGTCTGGTACAAAATACTTCACTTATGGCCATGTTGACAACAATGGCAGCCTCTTTGCAGAGTATTATGACTATTTTAGTGGTTCTTTCAATATTACTAGGACTCGTCATTCTCTATAATCTGACCATCATCAATATGTCAGAGCGTATCCGAGAATTATCCACGATACGAGTGCTAGGTTTCCACCATAAGGAAGTTACTCTATACATTTACCGAGAGACAATTGCTTTATCAATCATCGGAATAGTTACTGGGCTGATTGGAGGTTTCTATCTCCATCGAATCTTGCTTTATATGATTGGTTCTGACAGCATTCGTTTCAATCCATCGGTTGGAATAGAAGTCTATTTTATACCTATAATTGCAATTGTTGGCATCTTAGCCTTTCTAGGTTGGTATGTGAATCATCAATTGAAAAAAATTGATATGTTAGAAGCTTTGAAATCTGTAGACTAATATATGAGGAGGTGGCTGAATGCTTAGAAGATTCAGTTAGCTCCTCATTTTTATAGCTATACAGAATCCTAAAATTGTGATAGAATGAACAAACTATTGTATTAGCTTTTACTTAGTGTAAAAGACAGGTAAAATGTAAACATATTCATTTTGTGAATAATAGATAATTCACTTGAATATTTGTGAGAAATAGTGTATAAATAATAAGATAAGCTATTAATGTGTACGTATAATAAATGACTAAAGATTATAGGAGTTTTTATGAAATCGAGTAGAATAAGGCGTCAGAAGAGGAACCCATTTTTAAGGATATTAAATTGGGGTCTTTTTGCTGTTTATAGCGTGCTTGTTAGCTACCTAACCTTCACAATCTATCGCTATCAAATTCTAAACTTTAGGAATATCAACCATATCTTGGTTGTTGCGATGGTAATGTTAGGATTACTTGGACTATTTCTACTTATTAAAAAGAAAGCAAAAGTACTAACTAGCATCCTATTTCTCATCGGTATTACCTTAACTGGGGTCGGAATCTGGGGTACACAGAATTTGGTTCAACTTGGCTCGGCTGTCAATAAGAATGCCAGCTATTCAAGCTACGAAATGCAGATTGTAGTGCCTGCAGAAAGTAGTATCGCCGATGTTAGTCAGGTAACAAATCTACTGGCTCCTACAGAAACAGATGGTGATAATATCACCAAATTACTGACAAAATTAAAAGCTGAAAAAAATGTAGAATTAACTCCTACTTCTAAGGCATCTTATCTAGATGCTTATCAAGCTTTGATAGATGGAGAGGGAGATGCCATGGTCTTGAATAATGTATTCCTAGAAATGCTCCGATCTGAAGATCCGGAAATCGATTCAAAGATTAAGGTCCTTTACTCAACTACCAATGAAATTAAAAATGAGGTTCAAGGAAATCCAGTTCAAGAAAAAGGCCAGGCCATCAATATTTATATCAGTGGTATTGATACCTACGGACCAATTACATCCGTATCTCGATCTGATGTTAACATCATTATGACCATCAATCGTGATGCGAAAAAAATCCTGTTAACAACTACGCCTCGTGATGCTTATGTGACGATTCCAGGTGCAGGTCAAAATCAAAAAGACAAACTCACTCATGCAGGGGTTTATGGTGTGGCGACATCTGAAGCGACCCTCGAACAACTGTATGGTATTGATATTCATTACTATGCTCGATTAAACTTTACTTCTTTCCTCAGACTGATTGATGTCGTAGGAGGAGTGGATGTGGAGAATACGCAAGCATTCACAAGCTTGCATGGTAATTATTATTTTCCAGTAGGCCAGGTGCATTTGGATTCTGAACAAGCCTTAGGATTCGTTCGGGAGAGATATTCTTTAGCTAACGGAGATAATGACCGTGGGAAGAACCAAGAAAAAGTTATAGCCGCTCTCATTAATAAACTGACTCAACCAGAAAATTTGGTTCATTATCAGGATATCATCCAATCCTTATCCGATTCTATTCAAACAGATATGCAATTGGAAACCATGATGGAATTGGTCAATCAACAATTGGAGTCAGGTGGAAATTATTCCGTAACTTCTCAGTCTGTCGAAGGTACAGGAAGTACAGGCATACTTCCATCTTATGCCATGCCAGGTTATGCACTGTATATGTTGGAACTTAGCCAAGATAGCTTAGAACAAGCTAAAGCAGCTATAAATGCGACAATGTCCGGTCAATAAATAAAAAATAAAACTAATTTATTTGGAGAAATTATGAAAAACCAAGAAACAAATACGCTTGAAATTGATGTTATAGCCTTATTAAGAACGATTTGGAGAAAAAAATTCTTAATCCTTCTGACAGCCCTGTTAACAACAGGCCTAGCCTATGCCTACAGTGCTTTTCTGGTAACGCCTCAATATGATGCAACAACGAGACTTTATGTAGTAAACCAGAATACTGAGGCTGGAGCAGGCTTGACTAACCAGGACTTACAGGCTGGTAGTTTCCTCGTAAAAGACTACAAGGAAATCATCCTATCTCAAGATGTTTTGAAAAACGTCACTACTACTTTAGGAATTACTGACGATATAAAAGAAAAAATTACTGTTAATATCCCAGTTGATACTCGTATCCTGTCTATTACTGTACGAGATAGTGATCCAAATCAAGCTGCTACTATCGCAAACGTACTCCGTGAAGAGGCTGCAAATAAAATTATCGATGTTACAAAAGTTAGTGATGTGACTACATTAGAGGAAGCTGTTCCAGCATTAGACCCGTCCACTCCGCAAACAAAACGTAATATGGCCCTAGGTTTCATTGCTGGTTTTTTCCTTGCAACTGCTCTAGTATTGATCTTGGAAGTATTAGATGATAGGGTAAAACGGCCACAAGATATCGAGGAAGCCTTAGGCTTGACCTTACTTGGTATTGTACCTCAGGCAAACAAATTGAAATAGGAGATAGTTATGGCAACTTTAGAATTAGCAAAGAAGAAACTGGCATTAGTCAAGAAAACGGAAGAATATTTTAATGCTATTCGGACCAATATCCAACTAAGTGGTACTGACTTAAAGGTTATCGGGATTACTTCAGTAGAGTCAAATGAAGGTAAAAGTACCACATCAGCTAGCTTGGCCATTGCCTATGCTCGTTCTGGTTACAAAACTGTTTTGGTTGATGCAGATATACGAAACTCGGTCATGTTTGGATTTTTCAAACCTTCAGCTAAAATTACTGGTTTGACTGATTACCTAGCAGGTACGACAGATTTGTCTCAAGGACTATGTGATACGGATGTTCCAAACCTAACTGTCATTGAATCTGGTAAGGTTTCACCAAACCCGACAGCTTTATTGCAGAGCAAGAACTTTGAAAACCTGATTACTACCTTACGACGTTACTATGACTATGTCATTGTGGACTGCCCTCCGCTTGGACTTGTCATTGATGCCGCTATTATTGCTCAAAAATGTGATGGTATGGCAGTTGTCGCAGAAGCTGGACGTGCGAAACGTTCAGGAGTACAGAAAGTTGTAGAACAGTTGGAACAGACGGAAAGTCAGTTCCTAGGAGTAATCTTAAACAAGTACGATGTCGCAACTGAAAAATATGGTGCCTATGGTAACTATGGTAATTACGGAAATTATGGTAAAAAATCCTAATAAAATGGAGATAGAAAATGATTGATATTCATTCCCATATTATCTTTGGTGTGGATGATGGGCCAAAGACATTACAAGAAAGTCTAGAATTGATCGGAGAAGCAAGGAAACAGGGAGTACGTATCATCGTTGCAACGTCACACCGTCGTAAGGGGATGTTTGAGACACCAGAAAAAGTGATCATGGCAAATTTTCTCGAGTTGAAGGAAGCTGTGTCTCAGGTATTTCCGGGTACAACCCTTTGTTATGGAGGAGAACTGTATTACACGAAAGATATTATTGGCAAGTTAGAAAAGAAAAAAATTCCTACTATCAATGGTACTCAAAATGTCTTGATTGAATTTAGTATGAATACCCCATGGAAGGAAATTCAAGAAGCAGTCAATGAGGTGCTCCTTTTGGGGCTGACTCCTGTTATCGCTCACATTGAAAGGTACGATGCTCTGGCTTTTAAAGGTGAGAGGGTAGCCGAGTTGATTGATAAAGGGTGTTACACTCAGGTAAATAGCAATCATGTTTTAAAACCGCATTTAATCGGTGATTCGTCCAAAACATTTAAGAAGCGAGTCCAATATTTCTTGGAAAATGATTTAGTTCATTGCGTGGCAAGTGATATGCACAATCTTTCTAAAAGAAAGCCTTATATGCAAGAGGCCTTTGATATTATTGAAAAGGAATATGGGATTGATCGAGCAAAAGCATTATTGAAAAAAAATCCATTGATGATATTAAAAAAATAAGTCGTATTTTGAATGTCAGGTAAACGATCAATGCATTAATGATTAGATGGGGATTTAGTATCTTAAATTAGGAGATTTTAAAATGATAAATATTAATGGATATCGTCGATTACGCTTGGCATTTTTGGAGCTGTTTGGTGTGGCCGCAGCAATCTTTATAACCTATCAATTTCCAAATTCGGATTTGAATCGTATTAGCATACTTTTAGTATTAGCACTACATTTCATCGCTTTCTATGTTTCTCGAATGGCAAGTGACTTTGAAAGTCGAGGTTATTTTTCAGAAATAGAAAAGATGGTTGTTTATTCCATTTTTTTTGGCCTCCTTCTTACCTTCTTCTCATTTATGTTAGAGGATAGTTTTACTATTTCTAGGCGTGGTGTGGTATATTTTTTAATTATAAATTCTATATTTATTTATGGTATTAATTATATCGTGAAGAAATATAAATATGTTTTTTTGGTAACTGCTGAACAACAAAAAAATACTTTAGTCATCACAACCTCTGAAAGACTTCATCTGATGCAAGGACTTTTTGAATCTGAAAATTTACCAATCCGCTACTTGGCAGGAATGGTGATTATGGGTGAAACAGAGGACAGTCTCACTTTAAGTGTTCCACTTATTCATTATGATGATGCCATTGAGTTTGCTACAAGAGAGGTTGTCGACCATGTCTTTATCAACTTACCGAGTGAATATTACGATATAAAAAATATAGTTTCAGAATTTGAGGTACTTGGAATTGATGTTAGTGTTGATATTAACTCTTTTGACTTTAAGGCTTTGAAAAATAAAAGGATAAAGCAGGTCGGAGATCACAGTATTGTTACCTTTAATTCAAATTACTACAAGCCTAGTCATATCTTTGTCAAGCGTCTGTTAGACATCTTTGGTGCGATTGTTGGATTGCTGATTTGTGGTATTGTTTCTATCGTCCTTGTCCCAATGATTCGAAGAGATGGTGGTCCAGCGATCTTCATACAGAAACGAGTTGGTAAGAATGGACGGACTTTCAAATTTTATAAGTTCCGATCAATGTATGTTGATGCTGAAGAACGCAAAAAAGAGTTATTATCTCAAAACCAGATGCAGGGTGGTATGTTTAAAATGGATAATGACCCACGGATTACACCAATTGGTGAATTTATCCGAAAAACAAGTCTAGATGAATTGCCACAGTTTTATAATGTACTAGTTGGTGATATGAGCTTGGTAGGTACTCGTCCACCGACAGTGGATGAATTTGAAAAGTATTCACCAAGTCAAAAACGTCGCCTTAGCTTCAAACCAGGAATTACAGGTTTATGGCAGGTAAGTGGTCGTAGCAATATTACCAACTTTGATGAGGTGGTAAAACTCGATGTTGAATATATCGATAATTGGTCGATTTGGTCAGATATTAAGATTTTGTTGAAGACAATCGTCGTTGTTTTTAAAAAAGAGGGAAGTAAGTAGTTTTTAATTATTTGTACATGTTAGGAAAATTTGGCTATATGAAAACAGTTTATATTATTGGATCAAAAGGGATTCCTGCCAAATATGGCGGATTTGAAACCTTTGTAGAAAAATTAACGGAAAATCAAAAAAATCAGAATATTAAGTATTTCGTGGCATGTACAAGGGAAAATTCAAAAAAATCTAATTTTAGTGAAGATTTTTTTGAATATAATGGTGCAACATGTTTCAGCATAGATGTTCCAAATATTGGTCCAGCTAAAGCAATTGCATATGATATTGCAGCATTAAAAAAAGCAATTGAGATTGCAAAAACAAATGGTGACAAAGAACCTATTTTTTATATTCTAGCTTGTCGTATCGGGCCATTTATTTCAAAATATCGTAAAGAAATCCATCAATTAGGAGGTCAATTATTTGTTAATCCAGATGGACATGAATGGTTAAGGGAGAAGTGGAGTGCCCCTGTTCGTCGTTATTGGAAAGTTTCAGAGTCATTGATGGTAAAACATGCAGACTTATTGGTTTGTGATAGTAAAAACATTGAAACATATATTCAAAATGATTACAGCAAGCTCAATCCTAAAACTACTTATATCGCTTATGGTACAGATCTAGAAAAATCAATTTTAACATCAAAAGACAGAGTAGTTCGCGAATGGTTTAACGAGAAGAAAGTCAGTGAAAATAATTATTACTTAGTTGTAGGTCGCTTTGTTCCTGAGAACAACTACGAATCAATGATTAGAGAGTTTATGAAGTCAAATTCACAAAAAGATTTTGTTCTGATTACGAATGTTGAGCAGAATGCTTTTTATGAAAAACTCAAAAAAGAAACGGGCTTTGATAAGGATACTCGTATTAAGTTTGTTGGTACAGTCTATAACCAAGAACTTTTGAAATACATTCGTGAAAATGCTTTTGCCTATTTCCATGGCCATGAAGTTGGTGGCACGAATCCTTCATTACTAGAAGCCTTGTCTTCAACTAAGTTAAATCTTCTCTTAAATGTCGGTTTTAACAGGGAAGTAGGAGAAGATGGCGCAATGTATTGGGAAAAAGAGAATCTTCATAAAGTCATTGAAGAAAGTGAACGATTGTCACAAGATAGAATTGATGAAATGGATAAGTTATCGAAGAAACAAGTAACCGAAAGGTTTTCTTGGGACTTTATTGTTGATGAGTATGAGAGTTTATTTAAAGATTAATTCGAAGTCTGTATCTTTATTAATACTAGAATCAGGAGTTGAACATGAAGAAAGCTGTAGTAGTCGGCGGTAGCAACGGTATTGGTCTGTCTATTGTCAAAGAGTTAGCTCAATCAGGATATTTTGTTTTTGTTTTAGATTTAGTTAAACCAAATCTAAAAGATTTTTGCAAAAAAGAAAACACAGAATATATTTACACAGATTTAACTAATATTAATCCGAGTACATTTCTTAAGTTATCAGAAGACGATGAAATTAATTTTCTTATGATTACTGCCGGTTTTGGAAGAGTGGCTCCATTTTCATCTGTAAGCGTTCAAGAGATTAGGGATATTTTTCGAGTTAATACAGTTGCTGGCTTAGAAATTATCAGGTATTTTTATAATAGGATTCAGTCAAATTCTTCATTCTATACAGGTATGATGGTTTCAATAGCTGGCTTAGTTTCTTCTCCGTTGTTTGCAACGTACGCTGCTTCGAAATCGGCATTGAATCGCTTTATTGAGAGTATTAATATTGAGCTAGAGTCAGAAGGCTATGCTAATAGAATATTAAATGTATCTCCTGGTTCAATCAAAGGAACAAAATTCAATGGAGGAGAAAATGATTATTCGTTGACTTCTGAGTTGGCTGGGGAAATTGTGTCACAGGTACTCTCCCAAAATGAAATTTTTATTCCAGAATATGATGCAACTTACAGTGATGTTCTAAGACGCTATCATTTAGATTCACATCAATTTGGATTAGATAGCTATGAGTACAAATTAAAATCGAGCCGAGTGTCGAATGAAAAGAAAAAAGCTATTAGTATTGGATATCTATCTGGCACATTTGATTTATTTCATGTAGGACATTTGAATTTATTAAAGAATGCGAAAAATCATTGTGATTATTTGATTGTTGGTGTTCATCCCGATGCTTCTCACAAAGGTAAAAATACTTTTATCCCTTTTGAAGAACGAAAACAGATCGTAGCTTCTAATATGTATGTTGATGAGGTTGTAACCTCTACACCTGAAGACAGTGCTGCTTGGGATTTATATCATTATAACTATTTGTTTGTAGGTAGTGATTATAAAGGCACTGAAAGATTTAACAAATATGAAGAATATTTTTCAGATAAGGATGCAGAAATTATATATTTCCCTTATACTCAAGGAACTAGTAGTACTGAAATTAGAAAAACTGTTTCCCAAAGAATAGAAAATGAAAGTTGAGAAAATTAATAATGAACTCGTTGCATAAGGTTGATATAGAGATTGTAAAAGAAGTCATTGATGTTTGTAAGAAGTATGACTTAACTTACTATGCTCTTGGTGGAACGATGCTCGGTGCTATTCGACACAAAGGTTTTATACCTTGGGATGACGATATTGATTTAGGTATGCCTCGGAAAGATTATGAAAAATTCTTGGAGGTTGGCCCGAGTCAATTATCAGATAGACTCAAAATAGTTAATTATAAGAACACACCTGAGTATCAATATTATATTACGAGAATCATGGATACTACTACTCAGGTTATCGAGGAAAGGATTGGGAATAGTAGTAAGTATACTCACGCATCAATTGATATTTTCCCGATTGATGGTACTCCGAACAATTCAATTCTCCGGAAAATCTACTACTTCAGAGTACTTTATCATAGGGCAATGATGTCATTATGTTATAAAGACTCAATTGATAGAAAAAGAAAACGTGGCCTCGCTGAAAAAATATTGCTTGCTGTTTTGGAAAGAGTTCCAATTGAGAAGTTGACAACTCCATATAAGGAAAAAGAAAAAATAAATAAGTTGTTATCTAAGCAAGATATTGAAAGCTCTCACTTAATTGGAAATATTATGGGAGCATACCGTACTAAAGAAATTGTCCCTAAAGAATGGTATGGAAAAGGAACTAAATATCAATTTGAAAATATTGAAATTGTAGGTTTAGATAAATATGATGAGTACTTAACTTATACTTATGGTGATTACATGCAGCTTCCTCCAGTGGAAAGTCGAAAGACACACTTTAAAGTTGTAAATATTAAGGAAAAAAATGATTAATAGTTTCAAAAATTTTTTAAATATTTTTAAAAAGGTCAATGGATTTAATGTTATCAAGCAATATGCAAAATCAAGAGTTCTTATTTTTGCTTTATTTCAGATTTTGACACAAGGCACTTCAAAAAAATCTTTAGAGATAGTGAGAAATTCTGTAGATAATAAGATTATAAACCGATTAAGAAAAAAATATAAAAGCGAAGCAATTAGAATTAAAACTTCTATTGATGCGAAAAAGTTTTCATATCGTAAAGATAATGTTATTTGGGTTTGCTGGTTTCAGGGGATTGAGGATGCTCCAGATATTGTAAAGATATGTTTTGAAAGCCTTAAACGAAATATCCATAGTAAAGAGATTATAGTAATAACTTGTGAAAATTACAGAGATTATGTTATATTTCCAATATTTATTCAAGAAAAAATTGATAATGGCATTATTTCAGGTGCTCATATGTCAGATTTACTTCGTTTAGAGTTATTAACAAAATATGGTGGAACGTGGGTTGATGCCACAGTTTATTTTTCTGATGATAACCTCCCAAAATTCTTTTTTGATTCTGATTTATTTCTATTTCAAAAACTAAAACCTGCTTTGGACGGGAACTCTTTAGCTATCTCTAACTGGTTCATCACATCAAAAGCAAATCATCCGTTACTTTGTATGACAAAGGAGTTACTGTACTCCTATTGGTTGAAAAATAACGATGTTATTCATTACTTTATTTTCCATATGTTTTTCCAAATTGCAACTGAGTATTATCCTGAAGAATGGAAGCTAGTTGTTCCGGCAACAAGTTCGACCCCACATTCTTTATTATTAAAATTGTTTGATGATTTCAATGAATGCATATGGGAAGGAATTGCGAAGCAATCATCTATTCATAAATTAACATATAAATTTACTAAAGAAGATGAGCAACTACCAAACACTTTTTATAGAAAGATAATTAGGAAATATTAATGAAAGCAAGAGTTATAGCGTTCTATTTACCTCAGTTTCACCCAACTCCAGAAAATGATAAATTTTGGGGTAAAGGGTTTACAGAATGGACTAATGTTGCAAAAGCAAAACCGTTGTTTAGAAAGCACAATCAACCTCGTATACCAGCTGACTTAGGTTTTTATGATTTGAGGCTGCCTGAAGTGAGAGAAACACAGGCTGAACTTGCAAGAGAAGCGGGGATTGAAGGTTTTTGTTACTGGCATTACTGGTTTGGGAATGGGATACAGACATTAGAAATGCCGTTTGAAGAAGTTCTAAATTCAAATAAACCAGACTTCCCATTTTGCTTAGGATGGGCAAATCATACCTGGTCGACAAAAACTTGGGATAAAGATAAAAGTAATTCCGAAGACACGATAATATTTGAACAAAAGTATCCTGGTAAATCGGATTATGAATCTCATTTTTATCACCTTTTGTCTGCATTTAAGGATAGAAGGTATATTACGGTTGATGGAAAACCACTGTTCTATGTTTGGGATCCTATTGGTATTCCTAATTCTAAAGAGTTTATTGATTTGTGGCAAAAATTGGCAAAGGAAAATGGTTTAAAAGGCATTTATTTTGTGGCGAAAGTCGACCCACTAGGAAAATTAAGTGCAAGTAATTTAACAAATGGTGGGAGTAGTTTTTCCGATAAATATCAAGAAATATTAAAATTGGGTTATGATGGAATCAATTCACATACATTAAAATATGCAGAACTAAATGCAAATGGAAAAATTAAAAAAATATTTTATGCCTTTACTCGTAAGTATTTAAATTCGATGTTTGTTGAAAAATACCGCTATAAAGATATTATTAAATATTTTAATACAAAAGAAGACCATCAAGAAAACATTTTTCCTCAATTAATTCCTGGACGGGATCGGTCTCCGAGATCAGGAAAAACGGCGGTGGTATATTATGAAAACACCCCTTCTGAGTTCCGAAAAGCAGTACGTAATTCATTAGAGTGCGTAAAAAATAAAGAAGATGAGCATAAAATAATTTTTTTAAACTCTTGGAATGAATGGGCTGAAGGAGCTTATATGGAGCCAGATACAGTCTATGGAAAAGGTTTTATTCAGGTATTGAGGGAAGAATTAGAGGCAGATGAATAATAAAATAAAAGTTTCAATAGTTATTCCAGTTTACAATCAAGAAAATTATTTAGATATCTCATTACCATCAGTAATTTCTCAAACTTATTCAAATATTGAGATTATTGTTGTAAATGATGGTTCTACTGATAGTAGTAGAAGTATAATAGAACATTATTCACAAATTGATTCAAGATTCAAAGTTATTGATAAAGCCAATGGGGGTTTGGTTGATGCAACATTAACTGGGTTGCAAAACACGACAGGTGACTATGTTGCATTCTTAGATCCTGATGATAGAATAGGTGAAGATTTTATTGAAAATTTTGTTGGGCAAATTACCGATGATTTTGATATTATTTCAATGGGCTATTATCTTGACAGGGCTGGGGAATTAACTCCAAAGTATCTTAAAGAGTCTCGAATTTATTCTGGAGAAGCTCTAGATAAATTTGGAAAAATGTTTTTATATGAAAAGGGTGAGGCATTAGTTTCAAATCGTTTCTTTATATCTCGGTGGAATAAGTTATATAAGAAGACTGTGATTAACAAGATTTTTTCTGCGTTTGAAAAATGTAAAAAGATTAGTTTGGGTGAAGATTCAATGTTCACGTTGTTGACTTTGCAGGCAAGTAATAGCGTTAAAGTAATTAGTTCTCCAAATTCGTATTTTTATAATGTTGCTAATCAGAATTCAATGATGAAAACGGGTGAATTAATTAGTACTTTAGAGAAAAGCAAGTTAGCTTATCAAAAAATGTTAGAAGTTTCACGAAATGATCATCAATCAATGGCTTTGTATTTCTTTTTAATTGAAAATTATTTTCAAAGATTGAAGCAAAGTGATAGTTCTTCGTTTAAACAACTATATACATTATTAAAGAAAGATAAGCTTTACCATGGTACACTAAAATTTATTTTAAAACATACGACAAATAAACCCAAAAAACTTGAACTATTAACACGAAGAATTTTTGATTTTTATGGTTATATTTTCTTTAATTTAGTTTTAGTTTACTCGAAAGAAGTTGCAAAATATAGTTTGCAGGAGTTGCCAAAGTTTTTATCTGATACTAAAAAAAATGGATTAGTTAAGGCGAGAAAATTGGCTTATTATAGAAAATTGAGAAAATCTGCTTTTAGAGATTTAGAAGAAAAACTTCCAATCATAGAAACGCAAATTAATCCCCTGATTTTAAAATATTTAGATAAGAGTACTGAACTGTCTAATGCACCAATTTGTAAGAATATTTTTGTTTTTTGGTGGGATGGATTTGATAATGCACCAAAAATTGTTAAAAAATGTTTGGAGTCAGTGATAAAATATAATCCATCTGCAAATTTAATCAAGATTTCTGAGCAAAACTTTCGTGAATATACTAATATTGATTCGAAAATTATTGATGAGTTTTATAATGGAAATATTTCTATTCAGACTTTTTCAGACATATTAAGGTTTAATTTATTGATGAATAATGGTGGTGTTTGGATTGATGCAACAATTTTGTTTATAAATGAATTTGATTTATTTGAAGGATTAGAAAATAGTTCATTTAATTCGCTTTCATTTTCTTCAAGCAATTACTTTCTAAAATATAAAGGCGAGGAATGTTCTTGGTCTGGTTATTTCATCGCTTCACGTAAGAATGGTTATTTTGTAACGGTAATGAATAACCTTTTTCAAGAATATTTTTTAATTTATAATAACTACCCAATTTATTTCTTTATTGATGCATTGTTTATCATATGTAAAGTAAATAAAATTGATGATGATGTACTTTCAAAAACGGATAGTGTTTTAGGAGATATGTTTTTATTACCAAAGTTATATAATGAAGAATATAATGAATTTAGTTTAAAGTTATTAAAAAGGGTTCCACAAAAACTATCCTGGTCACATAGTGGTGATGTGAATTTGAAAAACAGTTTTTTTAACAAATTAGGACTATAAATAACAACATGAAAAATCATTTTATCAGACTAATATTGAGTCCAAGTATTGCTATCAATAAATTTTCTTGGTATATTGAGAAAAAGCATTTGCTATTTGTTGGTAAAAGCGTTTCTTTTGGCCGTTTTTTTGAAATAAAAGGGCACGAATTTATATCTATTGGGGATAATGTTTCTGCCAAAAATTATTTAAAATTACATGCTTGGAATAGATACAAAAAACAGATATTCAAAAAAAATCCAAATTTAGAAATTGGTTCAAATGTGTCGTTCGGTGATAATTGTTACCTAACTTGTGCAAATCAAATCATTGTAGAAGATAATGTTTTGATTGGGGATAATGTGTTTATTACTGATAACTATCATGGTCGAAATTCTCTTGATGAAGTTAGTATCGCACCATCAGATAGAGAGATCTGGAGCAAAGGCGAGGTAAGAATAGAGACAAATGTTTGGCTTGGAAGAAATGTATGCGTGATGCCAGGAGTTACAATTGGACATGGTTCGGTAATTGGAGCAAATTCAGTTGTTACCAAAAATATCCCAGCAAGATGTATTGCTGCAGGTTCTCCTGCAAAAGTTATTAGAAAGATTGAGTAAGTTTTATGATAAGGATACAAAAGAGTTTTTTAATCGCATTTTTGGCATTAATTTCATTCTTTCAACCTACCTTTGTCTCAGTACTTCCATATGTTGGTACCATTTATAATATTTTGAGAATCCTGACATTTTTTTCGGTCTCAATTTATGCAATAAAAACAAAGCAATCATTATCAATTGCTCCAATTATATTAATTCTGGTAGAATTCTGGCTATTAATTCTAACTATAACAAAGCAGGGACAAATTCAGGCAGAATTATTAAATTTTATTATGCTATACTGTATTGTCATGTTGATAAATATATATAAAGGTAACTTTCAAGTTTTTTTGAAGGCATTATTACTTCACTTTGAACTAACTATTTATACTAATTTGCTAAGTTTAATACTTTTTCCGGAAAAATTATTTAGTAGAGTAAATAATGCATATGGATTAACTTTTGAATGGTTTTTGGGATCAAGGAATAATTTTATTATTTGGTTGTTACCAGGCTTGTTGATTGCCCTACTTTATAAACAATATAACAGAAGCAATATAAGAGCTAATTTATTAGTTTGCGCAATCTTTGCAACACAATTCTTCCAAACTTCATCTACCCTCATTGTTACTTCGGTAGTGTTATTTATATTATCTACAATTCCATATTTTAAAAGTTTATTTAGACCATTTATCAGTTTGTCTGTGGCACTTTTTGTACAGTTTCTAATTGTTCTTGCTAGTAATGCTGAATTTTTATCTCCAATTATTAATGGCATATTGGGGAAAGATTTAACTTTTACTAACAGAACTACAATTTGGAAAAATGCATTGAATCATATTAGTCTGTACAGCGGTTATGGAAGAATGCAATCAGATAAAGCTGCAACTTTATTAGGTAATTTCGGTTCTTATATATGGAAAGGAGCTACTCATGCACATAATCAATTGTTAAATTTAGGAGTACAAGGCGGTTTAGTTGTAATAATTGCTACGTTATTTATTTATTTTATTTGTTTTTGGAAAAGTGAGAAATTTTGGAAAAATCCAATTGCTCAGATTTATTCATTCGGAGTTTTTGCATATATTATTGCTGGAATAACCGAGATTACTTCGAACCTGTTGTTACAGTTAATTATTATTTTACCTCTTTTTTTAGATAAAACAATTACAAAAGTTGATAAAAATTATTCAATAAAAGGGATTAAAGAACATGAAAATGTCTAGAAATGATGTAGTGAAAGGTCTTTTTTGGACTCTTTCAGAACGGTTCATGTCACAATTAGTTTCTGTTATTGTTACTATAATATTAACAAGATTAATTGCTCCCTCTGATTATGGGGTGATTTCAGTAGTAACGGTGATAATAGCAATACTAAATGTATTCATGACGAGTGGTTTTAGTGCTTCACTAATACAACAAGATAATGTTGATGATTTAGACTATTCTACAGTATTCTATTTTAGTATTGTGTTGGGATTATTTATATACACTCTTGTATATATTTGTGCACCATATTTAGCTAATTTTTATAAGTTACCTCAGCTTGATTCAGTCCTCAAGGTGTTGGCATTAAAAATTCCACTGTCAGCTTTGAATTCTGTTCAACAGGCTTATGTTTCAAGAAATATGTTGTTTCAAAAATTTTTCATTTCGACAGTTTTAGCAACGCTTGTTTCAGGTATAATAGGTGTTACAATGGCATATTCTAATTTTGGAGTATGGTCATTAGTTGTACAAGATTTATCTAATGTTATTACGATTACACTTGTACTATGGTTCTCTGTTGGTTGGCGTCCAACTTATCAGTTTTCTCTTTTTAGATTAAAAAAGCTCTTTGGTTTTGGTGTGAAGATTTTTTTTCAGACATTATTCAATACAGTTTATGCGAATATTAGAAGCTTATTAATCGGTGGTTTTTACTCTGCAACTGATTTGGCATATTATACGAAAGGAAATCAATATCCAAATTTAATTGTTACAAATGTGGATACAGCTGTCAGTAAAACGATGTTCCCCGTCATGTCTAGAGAACAAGATGATTTTGATAGAGTGAAATCTTTGACTAGAAGGACAGCTCAGACAAGCTCTTATATCATGAGCCCAATCTTAGTTGGATTTATTGTCTGTGCGGAACCAATTGTTTCAATTGTTATGACTGATAAATGGCTTGCTGCAGTACCGTATATAAGAATAATTTGTATTTGTTTGTTAATAAGAGCTTCACAAACTGCGATTTTACAGGCTATTAAATCAATTGGACGATCAGACATCGTATTAAAAATGGATATACCTGTTCGACTATTTGCTTTGTTATTGCTTTTATGTACAATTAGACTTGGTGTCATTTATATTGCTATTTCTGAAATTGTTGTTGAATTTTTAGCATTAATAATATATTCATTTTATTCATCTAAACTAATAAATTATAATTATTTTGAAGTTTTTAATGATTTTGCGAATAATGTTTTTATGGCAATTATTATGGGGGTTGTAGTTTATTTTGCTGGAACTTTTATTTTTATCACACCTATCATTAACTTGTTACTTCAAGTCATTTTTGGAGTAATGGTATACATTTTTTTGTCGATTATATCAAAAAATAAAAGTTGGATTTACATTGTTAACGGAATTGCAAAAAGGAATAAATAGGTCTATACAATATGTAAATATAAAGAGGAATCCACTATGAAAGGAGCCCATTGAAAAAGTGTTTCTTTGTAAACGCCTCATAACACGGTACCTATCCAATCATTCACTCCTCCAGTATACTTTTATAAAAAAAGGGTGTTGTTGTTATTGCTAACAAAAAACACTCTTTTTTCTTTGTAACCGCCCAATAACAAGGTATCTATCCAATCACTCCTTCCTCCAGTATACTGTTATAAGAAACAAACTGGAGGATTTTTTATGTCACAACCCATCGTCCCACTGACTGTTCCCCAATCTCGCCGCTTTGAAAAGAAAAGCAGAAACGATATTCTGATGAAGATTCGTCTCGAAAAAGTAGAACTCACATTCTTTCACTCTATCAACCAAGAGGTATTGGAAACAATCTTGGATAAGGTACTGTTCTATGACAATCCGGCTCAGTGATTTAGGTCAAGTCTACTTGGTTTGCGGGAAAACGGATATGCGTCAAGGGATTGATTCACTCGCCTACCTTGTCAAAAGTCAATTCAATCTGGATCCCTTCTCCGGTCAGGTCTATCTCTTCTGCGGAGTTCGAAAAGACCGGTTCAAAGCTCTTTACTGGGATGGACAGGGATTTTGGTTATTGTATAAACGTTTTGAAAATGGGAAATTGACCTGGCCAAACAATGAAGAGGAGGTCAAAGCCCTCACTTCTGAGCAGGTGGACTGGCTCATGAAAGGATTTTCTATCAGTCCAAAAATAAATGTTTCAAAAAGTCGTGATTTCTATTGAAATTACGGCTTTTCTTTGTGTATAATGAAATAAAAGAAGGAGGATCGAGCGTATGGATGAGTTATTGGCAATTATTAAACAACAGACCTCAACGATTGAACAACTTACCAACGAGTTGACCCTCCTTCGAGAACAGGTAGAGTATCTGAGACAGAAACTCTACGGAAAATCATCAGAGAAGGTAGTGCATCAACCCGGTCAGCTAAGCTTGTTTGGGGAGGAAAGCCTCCCTGAAGAAGAGGCTGACTTACCCAGTTGAAACAGAAACGATTACCTATAAACGTAAGAAAGCTAAGGGAGTTCGTCAGGCTATTTTTAGTCAGTTCACTCCAGAGATTGTTCATCACGAATTGCAGGGCGAAGACTGTACTTGTCCAGACTGTCATGGACAGTTGAAAGAGATTGGTTCTACTGTTCAACGACAAGAATTGGTCTTCATTCCCGCACAATTAAAGCGGATTGACCATGTCCAACATGCCTACAAGTGTCAGGCATGTAGTCAGAAGAATCTAAGCGATAAGATTATCAAGACTCCCGTTCCTAAGGCCCCTTTGGCACACAGCTTGGGTTCAGCTTCTATCATCGCCCACACCATTCACCAGAAATTCAATCTGAAGGTACCCAATTACCGCCAAGAAGAGGACTGGCATAAGCTTGGTCTGCCAATCAGTCGGAAGGAAATAGCCAACTGGCACATCAAGTCTAGTCAGTATTATTTCGAACCGATTTATAACCTGTTACACGAGAAATTGTTAGAGCAGCCTATTCTCCATGCGGATGAGACCTCCTACAAGGTCTTAGAAAATGATAGTGAGTCAACCTTCTACTGGACATTCTTGTCTGGTAAGCATGAGAAAAAGGGTATCACCCTCTATCATCATGACAAACGTCGGAGTGGCTTGGTTGTGGAGAAATTTCTTGGGGATTATGCGGGCTACGTTCATTGTGACATGTGGAGTGCTTATCGTCAATTAGATAAGGCTCAACTGGTTGGCTGTTGGGCTCATGTCAGGAGAAAGTTCTTTGAGGCGACTCCTAAGAAGACAGACAAGACTTCTTTAGGAGCGAAAGGATTAGCCTATTGCGACCGCCTATTTGCCTTAGAGAATGACTGGGCAGATTTGTCTACTGAGGAACGACTACATAAACGCCAGACAGAGTTGGCACCCTTGATGGACGAGTTCTTTGACTGGTGTCGCAATCAGGCCGTTTTGCCAGGCTCCAAATTGGGTACTGCAATAGAGTATAGCCTTAAATATGAAACCACCTTCCGAACCGTTCTATCGGATGGTGACTTAGTCCTGTCCAACAATATAGCTGAGAGAGCAATGAAGACTTTGGTTATGGGCCGTAAAAATTGGCTTTTTTCCCAAAGCTTTGAGGGAGCCAAGTCGACAGCTGTCATTCTGAGTCTTTTGGAAACTGCTAAACGACACGGCCTTGATGCAGAGAAATATATAACCTATCTTCTAGAACACTTACCTAACGAGGAGACACTCGCAAAAAAAGAGGTGCTGGAGGCTTATTTGCCATGGAAGAAAAACATTAAGAGAGCTTGTAAATAGAAAAAGGTTCCAGAGTCAACAGGACTTTGGAGCCTTTTTCAATATACTTTGTTATTGGGCGCTTACACTATACTTATAAAATTTTTGAGGTATATATAATGGGAGAATCACTTTTTTCTCAATCTACGCTTGCTAAGGTCGTATTGGATGGACGAAAACAGAATAATTTGTCCCAACAAGAACTAGCTGATAAGACTGGTATTAATCGTGCGATGATAAGTCGGATTGAACAAGGAGATTATATTCCATCTATTCCGCAACTTGAAAGCTTATCTAAAGCGTTGGAGTTTGATCTTGCTTCGTTGTTTGTTTCGAGCAGCAAGCCTACTTCAGTAGCCAAAATCGCAAAGTCAAATATCGCTGTTGCAGGTACGGGTTATGTTGGTTTATCTAATGCTGTACTACTGGCTCAACACCATCATGTAGTTGCGGTAGATGTAGTTCCTGAAAAAGTCGACTTGATCAATGCTAGAAAATCTCCGATTCAAGATGATTATATTGAACAATACCTAGCTAAAAAAGAGTTGGATTTGGTCGCAACATTGGATGCGGAAAAAGCATATAAAGAGGCTGAACTTGTCATTATCGCGGTACCAACCAACTATGATAGTGCAAAGAATTATTTTGATACAGGACATGTTGAAACGGTCATTGAAACTGTCTTGAAAGTGAATCCAGATGCCTTGATGGTGATTAAGTCAACGATACCTGTAGGTTTTACGCAAGCTGTGCGCAAAAAATATGGAACGAAAAATATTATTTTCAGTCCTGAATTTCTTAGAGAGTCCAAAGCCTTGTATGATAATCTCTATCCTTCACGGATTATTGTTTCATATGAGAATGATGACAACGAAGCTGTGATAGCTGGCGCAGAAAAATTTGCTGCTTTGTTACAGGAAGGTGCCTTGAAGTCTGAAATCGAGGTTCTTCATATGGGGTCAACAGAAGCAGAAGCAGTGAAGTTATTTGCAAATACCTATTTGGCTCTTCGTGTTTCCTATTTCAATGAATTGGATACCTATGCTGAATTAAAGGGGCTGGATACTAAATCAATCATACGTGGGGTTGGTTTGGATCCTCGGATTGGAGAACATTATAACAATCCTTCGTTTGGTTACGGTGGCTATTGTTTACCAAAAGATACCAAGCAATTATTGGCAAACTATGATGCGGTGCCACAAAATATGATGACAGCAATTGTTGATGCGAATCGAACTAGAAAAGACTTTATTGCTGATCAGGTACTGAAAATGGCAGGCTATTACGATTACTCTACGCATGATCAATTCTCTCAAACAGTTGAGAAAGAAGTTGTGATTGGTATCTATCGACTTACAATGAAGAGTAATTCGGACAATTTCCGTCAGAGCTCTATCCAAGGTGTCATGAAACGCCTGAAAGCCAAGGGTGCCAAAGTCATTATCTTTGAACCTACCTTGGAAAATGGGTCAACCTTCTTCGGTTCAAAAGTGGTAAACAACTTGAAACAGTTTAAAGCAGATTGTCAAGCAATCGTCGCAAACCGTTATGACAGCATTCTAGACGATGTACAAGAAAAAGTCTATACAAGGGATATCTTTAGACGGGATTAATGAAAAACTAGAATTCTAGTCTTTATGATTAGGATTCTAGTTTTTTATGTTCATACCTATTCGAAGGACAATATTATTTTATACAAGATTTTTATGAGTGGAGTAATTATTAATTAAATAGAATGGAAAGTAGTGATAGTAATTTTGTAACGAGTCTAATCATTACATTTTTCTGGTTTGTTACCGTTGAAGACTTATTAAGTTTCAATCACATTATGATATAATATTAATACATATTAAAAGGAGAATATATGGTATCTGTTTTTAATAAATTAACTCCAAAAAATGACATTGAAATTGATGAGTCACAATTTAATGCTATGAATTTTATTATGTCTGAAAAAGACATTAAAAACGTTGCTATATCAGGAAATTATGGCTCAGGAAAAAGTAGTTTTATAGAGACATATAAAACCAAAAATAAGAATTTTAATCCTATACATATTTCTCTATCCCATTTTAGTAGAGAAGACGAAACCGAGATTTCTGATAAGCAGGTAAATGTCCTGGAAGGAAAGATTATCAATCAATTGCTTCATAGGATTAGTCCCGAAGATGTTCCTTTGACCATTTTTAAATCAAAACAGAATCCTAGTAACGATAGTATTAGGTTGTGGACAGTAAAATTAATTATTTTTATAACAGCTTTATTGTTTTTAATAAATTATAGCAACATTGCTATCACTTTAGTATCTGCTTTTCCATGGCTCCCAAAAATTGGAGCTTTAGTTCGATTGATTGCCTATCTTGCAATTTTTTGTGTTTCTGGAAATATAATCTATCAACTAGTTAATCTGCAGTTCCATCAAAAACTTTTTCGAAATATTTCATTCAAGGGTGGAGTAGTTTCGGGTCAAATAGAGGTGTTTCAAAACACTGACGTTTCATATTTTGATAAATATTTAGATGATGTATTATACCTATTTGAAAACTGTCAGAGTAACGTTGTGATTTTTGAAGATATTGATAGGTTTGAGACTAATTTGATTTTTGAAAAATTACGTGAAATCAACACACTAGTCAATAGTAAAAAGAAAAGTGGTGAGAAACTCTTATTTATATATCTTATCAAAGATGATATGTTTATTTCTAAAGAACGAACTAAGTTCTTTGACTTTATTATTCCAATAATACCTGTGATTACTTCATCTAATGCAGGAGAACGGTTCACAAAAATTTTGAATGAGATGAATCTTGAAGTAGAGTTGGATAAAAAGTTTCTCCAAAAGATTTCTATTTATATAGATGAGATGCGTCTGGCATATAATATTTGTAATGAGTTCGTTTTTTATCGTTCGGTATTATCTGATAGGGAAAATCCTAATAAATTACAACTTGACGATGAGAAATTATTTTCAATGGTTGTTTATAAAAACATATTCCCGAAAGATTTTTCTTGCTTACAGATGGATTCGGGTTTGGTGTATAAAGTTATACAAGAAGCTAACAATTTAAGGCAACCTAAAATAAAGGCATTGAGGCAGGAAGTATCGGAACTCGAGAATAGAATTATAGATGCCGAGCAAGAGTTTGCGAAAAGTAAATTAGAGTTATATTCTATATTTTTAAAGATACCAGAAGGACGAGGAGCGCTTAGGGTTAATGGAAAATTAGAGAGCGAATTTACAAGCAGGTTGGATTTTATTGAAGAATTAAGCAAGGATGGGGTAGAAATAAAATCCACATTACCAAATTCTGGTTCATATTATGATAAAGCAGAGAGTTTTGAGGATATTATTCCTGTAGATGATATAGAATTCCAAAATAGGCTCAAAAAACTAGAAGATAGAGAGAAAATTCATGTCTTAAATAATGACCTTGAACAGATTCGTAATGAGTTGAGTAAGGTTTCATCTATGAAAATAGCTCAGCTTTTGGAACGTTCTGCTTTTGATGAAATTTGTTCGCAAGATGAGTTTAAATATCTACAAAATGACAAAAAACTTTCGATGATAATGTTCTTGGTTAAAAATGGTTATATTGATGAAGGCTATTCAGATTATATTACCTACTTCTATCCGAATAGTTTGAAAAAAGAAGATCATGAATTTCTTATGGCAGTTCAAGGAGAGAAGATATTGGACGAAGATTACACTTTGGTGGAAATATCTGAAGTTTATGATCGATTGGATGATTCATATTTTGAACATGACTCAATATTGAATTTTGATCTATTAAAATACACTTTAACGGAAGGGACGAGTTTAGAGAGAATTACCAAATACTTGTCTGTGGAGCGATACAATTTTTTAAATAGATTTCTTCAAAACAGCTCTATTGGTACAGAGTATCATATTGCTTTAATTATTGAGCTTATAAGACACAATCAAGAAACATTAAAAAGAATATTTTTATCAGATAATATTGTGGGTAAGGATAAAGTTTATATCTGTAATATACTATTATCATCGATTAATCTAAAAATATACGATATTGAATCTAAATTTAAAGAAGTTTTAATTTCATTCATTGAAGATAATTGGAAAGTTATTAACGATGGTTTGGATAATTTTAGCGAGCCGTCAAGAGTAAACATTTCTCAAGTTCAAGATAATTTGCTATTCTTAGGAGTTAAAATTATTGACTTTACTTTTGATAAGAGGTATCAGTCCATTAGTAGATATGTATATGTCCACAATTTATATGCTATTAATATGAGAAACATTGTCGGGCTCTTAGGATATCTGGGAAATGCAGTTAGCGAGGAGATGGTTAAACATAGACCAATTAGCATAACTAAACAGTTCGAGGAGCTTAAAAACTATATACAAGAAAATATAGAGGAATATCTCGAACAGGCTATTTCCTTTTCTGAGGGACAAATTAATGATGAGCAAGATGATATTTACGATATCTTAAATAATGAATCTATAGCTCAAGAGATTCGAATTGCATATATGAAATGTCTTTCGGATGAAACTCTAATGATTGAAGATCTTAAAACGATGGAAATGGTTGAAGCTTCACTTACACTCAATAAGTCTGTATGCGATACTCAAAATATAATGGATGCTTTTTACGAATATGATGATTTGGTAACCCCACTTTTAGAATTCGTAAATTCAAAAGATAAAATCAATTTTGAAAAGACAGTTTTTGATCGTTATCCAGAAGAACGACAGAAATTGTTCTTCCGAAAAACAGCACTTTGCAATGATTTAAACAATGAACACTATGAGAGCATCCTATCTGTGATTAAATGGAGGTTTGGTGCATTTCCCGAAGAAGAGATTCACGAGGATAAGGTTAATATACTTATAAAAGCTGGTGCTATATCTAAGGAGTTTAATAGAGATACTCTAGAGGTTTTGAGAAAGCGATATCCTGAACAAGTTATTGCGTATATATTGAGATATTTAGATGGTTATATTCAGAATTTAGACGATCCCGATGTGTATGATGAGGAGGAAATAATCCAAGTTCTTGATATGAATATTTCAGATACAAAAGCAATTTCAATAGTTGAACAGTTTGAAGGAACTATCAGTATTCAAGATAAAGCTTTTAGCCCGTGTTTGCAAGCTTATATTTTGGAAAATCTTTTTGACGCGGAAGATTTAGAGTATATAGTTATCAACTATTCTGCATTTAATCAGGAAATTCAAAATGTGATTTTTAATAAAACCAAGTCATTCATTGAAGAAATTGTATCTGAAGAGCTGACGTTGGATAAACAATTACTTTGCAGGATTATTTCTGTAGAGACTATTGATATTACTACCCGTCAAGTTTTATTAAGTAGACAGCTTTCAGATTTTAGCCTTCAAGAGCTGAACGAGAAATTACAGATAGTTAAACTACTTGAAAGTTATGATAACTTAATAAGTATCATTAGTCGGAACGGAAATCCTAAACTGGAAATAAATGAAATAAACCAAAATATTTTAGAGTTTTTGAAGAATAATGATAAACTAAGTTCTTATCGGGAAGAAGGAGAACATTACAGGGTATATAGTAAAAAAACAAAAAAAGCGTATCCTACTAACTAATAGGTATGCATTTGTAGGTTAGAGAAGTTAAATGTTGTATTTTTTGTCTACAGTCCTTAATATGGTATAATCTTCATATGAAAAAGATTAGTGATTTAGGTTTAACGGGTCGAAAGCTGGTTGGTGAGGGACTGATTCTAGTCATCATAGGTATTGGCTTTCTGATTGCTGGTTGGCAATTTCCAGGGTTGATTTTGCGTTTTATTCACGCTGGGTTGTTCTTCTTAGCCCTTTATGAATTGAGCATGGTTTTCTTCAGAAAGAAGAAATCAAGCGAAAGTGTAATAGCACTCGTGGGAAAAGCGGTATTATTTGGTATATTGGCCAGTCTTGACTTGGCTGTTCAGATTCCCTTGTATTTTGCGGCGATATTTATTGGTATATACCAGCTGTTCACAGCGGTGATTAATTTTATCACATTTTACTTATATAAAAAAGATGATGTGCAGCCGAGAATTCGTTTTTTAATGGATGGAATCTGGTTGTCCATTCTAGGCGTGGCGTCTTTATTTGTTTCTGGGACTCAACTAGTTGTACAAACCTTTATCATTGGGAGCTACCTTGTGTTATATGGATTGACCAATCTGCGTGATGGATTCATTTTTGAAGAGTCAATTGAACAACAGAGTCTCAAACGTCATGTGAGGCTGACTTTGCCATTATTTATTGCTGCTCTCGTTCCTCGTATGACCCTACAAAGAGTCAACGACTTTCTAGCAGACAATAAAGATCAGACAGCACAGGCAGTCTATAATCGTCAAAAAGATATTTCTGTTATTCCAACTTTAGAAGTATTTGTACATGTTGGTGAAGAAGGTTTTGGGGCTGTAGGGCACGTTGATTTGAGTTACAAAGGGCGGGTCTATGGCTATGGTTCTTATGATGTCTTGTCGGAACGTCTGGGTGGGGCGATTGGTGATGGTGTATTATTTAAAGCTGAGCGCCAAGCCTATATTGACTTTTGTACCCAGGAGGGGATGACCATGCTTGGTTACCAGATGGTGTTGACTTCTGAACAAGAGGCAGCTATTGAAGAACGGTTGGATGAGATTGACAAACTCTTGGTGCCTTGGAATCCAAGTTCTGAAAAAGTATCAAAAACAGCAGATGGACAAGCGATTGAAATGTACGCCTATCGTATCAAAGAAGAAATCGGTGCTGAGTTATTTAAATTTAGAAAATCGAAATTCAAAACCTATTTTGTCTTATCCACCAACTGTGTCATATTGGCAGATTCAGTCATTGGACAAGCGGGCACGGACATCCTTGGCATTCGAGGATTTATCGCCCCTGGTACCTATCAAACCTATCTGGATCAAGAATATGAAAAACCCCATAGTATGGTTGTTGCTAAGAACATTTATTATCGTAAAGAAAAATCCTAGTTTTTGCTAGGTTTTTTCTATTTGATCAGATGTCCTCAAACCGCAAAATCCCTGATTTCATGCTATAATAGTTCTATGGATAAAAACAAGTTATTATTAATTGATGGCTCTTCTGTAGCCTTTCGTGCTTTCTTTGCACTCTATCATCAAATCGATCGGTTTAAGAGTCCGACTGGTCTTCATACCAACGCCATTTATGGTTTCAACCTGATGTTGGATCACATGATGAAGCGGATTGAGCCGACTCACATTTTGGTGGCGTTTGATGCAGGGAAGACAACTTTCCGAACAGAGATGTTTGCGGACTATAAGGCAGGTCGTGCCAAAACTCCAGATGAGTTCCGTGAGCAATTTCCCTTTATCCGCCAGATGCTAGATGCCATGGGGATTAAGCACTATGAGCTGAACCAGTACGAAGCCGACGATATTATCGGTACTTTGGATAAAATGGCAGAGCGGACAGACATTCCATTCGATGTGACTATTGTCAGCGGTGATAAAGACTTGATTCAGCTGACGGATGAAAACACCGTTGTGGAAATTTCCAAGAAAGGGGTTGCCGAGTTCGAAGAATTTACCCCTGCCTACCTCATGGAAAAAATGGGCATCACGCCAATACAGTTTATTGACCTCAAAGCCCTCATGGGAGATAAGTCTGATAACATTCCTGGTGTGACGAAAATCGGTGAAAAGACAGGTCTCAAGCTTCTTACGGAATTTGGTTCCTTGGAAGGAATTTATGAACATATCGATAGCATGAAGGCGTCCAAAATGAAGGAAAACCTGATTGCGGATAAGGAACAGGCCTTTCTTTCTCGAACTCTTGCGACCATTGATACGCAGGCACCGATTGAAATTGGTTTGGATGACATTGTATACCAAGGTCCACGGATTGAGGAATTGGGGCAGTTTTATGATGACATGGGCTTCAAGCAATTACGGGCCCAGCTAGGCACGACGAACACGCAAGAGGAAGAAGTACTGGATTTTCAAATCGTATCCGAAGTCAGCTCTGCTATGTTCAAAAAAGACCAATTCTTTTACTTTGAAATCTTGGGGGAGAATTACCACAGAGAAGAGGTAGTTGGTCTGGCTTGGGGAGATAAGGATGGTATCTATGTTGGTGGTCCTGAACTTTTGGATAATCCGGTATTGAAGGATTTTCTGGAACACCAGCCTATCAAAACCTATGATTTCAAGCGTGGTAAGGTTTTGCTTGCTCGTAAAGGGATTGATTTACCACCTGCAACCTTTGATAGCCGACTCGCCAAGTATTTGCTTTCGACAGTTGACGACAATGCGCTGACAACCATTGCCCATCTCTATGGACAGACCAGCTTGATTCCTGACGAGGCCATTTACGGCAAAGGTGCGAAATTGGCTCTGCCTGAGCGTGATGTATTCTTCCCACATTTGGCCCGTAAGGTGCAGGTCTTGATGGAGACAGAAGCACCGATGTTGGCCAAGTTAGAGGAAAACCAGCAGTCGGATCTTCTCTTTGAGATGGAGTTGCCGCTTGCTAATGTCTTAGCCAAGATGGAAATTGCTGGAATCAAGGTACAAGTAGAGACCTTAAAAGCCATGCAGGCTGAAAATGAAGTCTTGATTGAGCAGTTGACCAAGGAAATCTATGAGTTGGCTGGTCAAGAATTTAATATCAATTCGCCTAAGCAACTAGGGACTATTCTCTTTGAGGATATGGGCTTGCCCTTGGAATATACCAAGAAAACCAAGACTGGCTATTCTACCGCAGTAGATGTTTTGGAACGATTGGCACCTATCGCTCCTGTTGTTTCAAAAATATTGGAATACCGCCAGATTACTAAGTTGCAATCGACCTATGTTATCGGATTACAGGATGCTATTTTAGAAGACGGTAAGATCCATACTCGCTATGTACAGGATTTGACACAAACAGGTCGCCTATCTTCGACGGACCCTAACCTGCAAAATATTCCTGTTCGATTGGAACAAGGTCGTTTGATTCGGAAGGCTTTTGTTCCTTCGCTAGAAAACAGTGTCCTCTTGGCATCAGACTATTCACAGATTGAATTGCGTGTATTGGCCCATATTTCTCAAGACCAACACTTGATTGAGGCCTTCCAACAAGGTGCTGACATACATACGTCAACAGCCATGCGTGTCTTCGGAATTGAAAAGGCAGAGGATGTGACGGCAAATGACCGTCGGAATGCCAAGGCTGTCAACTTTGGTGTGGTCTATGGCATTTCTGATTTCGGTCTTTCCAACAATCTTGGAATTTCCCGTAAAGAAGCCAAAAACTATATCGATACCTATTTTGAACGTTTCCCTGGTATCAAAAACTATATGGAAACGATAGTGCGTGAAGCACGTGATAAGGGCTACGTAGAAACGCTCTACAAGCGTCGTAGGGAATTGCCAGATATCAACTCTCGGAATTTCAATGTCCGTAATTTTGCGGAACGGACGGCCATCAACTCACCGATTCAGGGTTCGGCCGCAGACATTCTCAAAGTAGCCATGATCAATCTTGATAAGGCACTGACAGATGCAGGTCTTTCAACCCGTATGCTCTTGCAGGTACACGATGAAATTGTCCTTGAGGTGCCAATAGCAGAGCTGGAAACTGTAAAAGCTATGGTTAAGGAGACCATGGAGTCGGCCATTCAGTTGTCAGTTCCTTTGATTGCGGATGAAAATGAAGGCCAGACTTGGTATGAAGCCAAATAAGCACAAGGGAGAAAAAAGATGAAGAAGTTACTTGTTCTGACAAGTCTATTTAGTTTATTTTTAGTTGGTTGTGGAAAAAAGGAACAGTCTAGCTCAAATCAACAAACCAGTCCATCTGGAGAAGAATTTTCAACAACCTTACCCATTTTACAGGAAAAGACAGACACAAGCAATGAAACATTGACTGTTTTAGCCAACGCAGAAACTGTTGTCGTGAATCCGAATCCACCTGCAGACGAAGCTCAAAAAGGTCACAAAATGCATGCGGCCAACAATGGGGTTGCTGAAAAGGATGAGAATGGCAATATTAAGGAATATTTTCGTTACTATGACATCCCAAGTAATTGGACGCTCAATACAGAAAATACAGAGGATGAAACCTATGTAGCTGTCTATGATGTAAAAGATGGGTCAAGTAGCTTTATGGTTCAACTCTACAATATCAATGCCTTTAATGCATCTCCTCTGGAAGATGGGCGTAATATGACTGCAGAAGAATTGCCTGCTCGAATGAAAGAAACAAACCATGATTTTTCAGAGCAGACAATTGTTCAGATCGCAGGTCAGGAATGGCAGGTAGGTCGTCAAATCATGAAAGATCAGAAGTTAGCTCGGCTGACCTTTTACCGGATGGAATCTACAGGTTCTTATGATGATTCTGTCGTAGTTGGTTCAATATATTATTCCCTGGACCCTGGACTTGATAAGGATAGGACCTTGTTGAAAAAGGCAATTGGCCAGTTGAAGGATGTCGTTTATCAAATTTCTAAAAAGTAAGTTTCCTATCAAATGATTTTGATGATATTTTAGTAAAAGGAGAAACATATGACATATTCATTTCAGAATCCTAGTCAAGAGATTATTTTCGGCTATCTCAAAGATTCTAAAACCATTGCGGTTGTTGGATTATCCAATCGGGAAGAAACAGCAGCCTATCGGGTTTCAAGTATCATGCAGGATGCTGGGTATCGGATTATTCCAGTTAACCCACGGTCTGCTGGAGAAACGATTCTTGGAGAGACTGTTTATGCAAGTCTCAAAGATATCCCTCTCTCCATCGACATTGTTAATATCTTTAGACGGAGTGAATTTCTTCCGGAAGTGGCGAGTGAATTCATTGAAACAGATGCTAAAATTTTCTGGGCTCAATTGGGCTTGGAAAATCAAGAGGCTGAGCATATTCTTCGGCAGGCAGGTCGAGACCAAATTGTCATGAACCGATGCATTAAGATTGAATACCAAAAGATGATTGGGGAATAAGTTTATCATTGAATATCAGTTACGGTGATAAAAAATATAGTCGAATGAATTAGCTTTCAGACAAGGAACTGAGGTTCTGACAGCTAGAACAGCCTCTAGGCTGTTCTAGGTTGGAAATAAGACTTGCGAAACAAGTCACTCTCGTAGAGTACGGCAAACCGAAAGTGACGATGTATCAAAGTTAATTCAAATGACTACAAAAGCTATAGAATCTTGGTGAATCCCTCTTAAGGGGAAGTGGCCAGTTCTATAGCTTTTTCATTGCAAAAAAACCGAGCACAGGTGGCTCGGTTAGAATTGAATAATTGTCAGATGGCTTTAGTTGATTGCTGCAAGGAGTGCATCTGCTTGTTTTGTAAGTTGTGCTTCATCAACAGGTGCACCATTTGTTGCAAGAGTAACTTCATCAACAAAGTTAGTGCGAATAAATGGTAGCAATGAACGGTATTGAGCTGCGGCATCTTCTTGATGTGCAAATGAAGTAACTGAAACAGTTGTAACTTTTTCGTTGATTGCTGAAACACCACGTGTATCAGAAAGATCAAGTGCGCGGCTGAGCCAGTCAAGAACATTTTTCACTGTACCTGGGATAGCAGCGTTGTAGACTGGTGAGAAAATCCAGATAGCATCAGCAGCCAAAACTGCTTCACGAGCTTCTTTAACAGCTGCAGGTGCATCAGCTTCAAGGTCTTGTGAAAATAGAGGAATATTTTTCCAATCAAGATATGAAACGCTTGCTTTGCCTTCAAGAACTTTTTCAGCAGATTTTGCCAATTCAGCAGAGAAAGCACCCTCACGAAGAGAACCAACTAAAAATAATACATTTGCCATAGAGATAATAGCTCCTTAAAATAATTTGATGTTATTAGTATACTCTTTTTATCACTAGTTAGCAATAGTTTTGAACTTAATTTTTAAATTTTTTCAAAATCTCAGCTAGCTGATCTTGTTCTTCTTGACTGAGGACAGAAAAGAGTTCCCCTACATGAGCATAGTGATCAGGTAGGATTTTCTCAATGGTTTCTCGTCCATAAGGTGTCAGACCAATTCGAAAGGCTCTTCTATCATTGCAATCGATGGTTTTGGAAATGTAACCTTCTCGAATCATATTTTTGATGACCACTGTCATGTTTCCTGATGTACTCAGCAATTTATCGATTAGATCCTGAATTCTCAAGTCGCCCTTGTTGTAGAGTGCCTCCAATACTCCAAATTGGGCAACTGTCAGTCCATATTTTCTGATGGTTTCCATTTCTTTTTTTGAAATAGTATTTGCCGCTCTTCGAAAAACGACTAAGCTATGTAAGGCATGTTTGTTTTCGTTTAATGATTTTTCTACGCTATTCATACGAATATTTTAGCAATATTTACATTGATTGGCAAGTGATTTCCTAAAAAATAGGAAGGTATACTTGAATATTTTTTGTAAAATTTCCATTTGAATTTCTAGAAAAAATAGCATTGCAGGGGGATTTGTAGTATAATAGGGATACTATGGAAAAAAAATTCAGCCGTCTCTTGGCATTTGCTAGTGGCCGTTTGGGTCAATGTCTTATTGGTTTTTTTGTTCTTACATTCAGTGTTACCTTTTTAATTCTCTACGTTTGGGAGCTGTCCTCTCGTCCTTTTGAGGAAGCTAGAGTTGAGGCGCAACAGATTGCACAGCAATATGCGGATGTGAGTCAGGTGGATGACTTTGCAATCTATAATGGTACGGAAACTTATTATAGCTTGAAAGGTAAGGATAAGAACGGAGATGAGGTATACGTGTTGATACCAAGTGCTTCGTCCTCTATTTATGTCTATCCTGTTGGGGCAGGGATTACAAAGGAAGAAGCGCAAGCGATTGCTCAGGAGAATGGTGCAAAAACGGCTGATCGAACCATTCTAGGCTATAGGGATGGCAAACCGATTTGGGAAGTCAAATCGGGGACAGCCTATTATTTGGTGGATTTTGAAACAGGTGACTTTGTCAAGATGGAGGGATTATGAGCAAGTTATCAAGACGTGTCTTAGAGATGGAAGAAAGTGTGACTTTGGCTGCTGGTGCGCGTGCGAAAGCACTCAAGGCTGAGGGCCGCGATATTTTAGAATTAACGCTGGGGGAACCAGATTTTGTTACTCCTAAAAATATTCAAGAAGCAGCTATTCAAGCCATCGAAAATGGCAAGGCTAGTTTTTATACAGTTGCTTCTGGTCTTCCAGAGTTGAAAGATGCGGTAAATACTTACTTTGAGAAGTTCTATGGATACTCTATTCAACGCAATCAAGTAGTAGTGGGTACGGGTGCCAAGTTTATTCTCTATGCTTTCTTTGCGTCGGTCATCAATCCAGGTGACGAGGTCCTCATTCCAACACCTTACTGGGTTTCATATGCAGACCAAATCAAGATGAATGAAGGGGTGCCAGTCTTTGTGACAGCGACGGAAGAGCATCATTTCAAGGTCACAGTTGATCAGCTAGAAGCGGCTCGGACTGACAAGACCAAGGTCCTCTTGCTCAATAGTCCATCCAATCCGACTGGTATGATTTACAGTCGTGAGGAGCTGGAAGCTATTGGTAATTGGGCTGTAGAACATGATTTGTTGATTTTGGCGGATGATATTTACGGTCGTTTGGTATACAACGGTAATACCTTTACACCGATTTCTAGTATTTCAGAGAGCATTCGTCAACAAACCATTGTCGTGAATGGAGTTGCCAAAGCCTATGCTATGACGGGTTGGCGGGTTGGTTACGCAGTAGGTAATCCAGAAATTATCGCGGCTATGGGTAAAATTATCGGTCAAACGACTTCAAACCTGACTACCGTTGCCCAATATGCGGCCATTGAAGCCTTTACTGGCCCCCAAGATACGGTAGAAACCATGCGTCAAGCTTTTGAAGAACGACTCAATACCATCTATCCTTTGCTTGCAGAGGTACCTGGATTTGAAGTAGTCAAACCTGAAGGAGCCTTTTATCTCTTCCCAAATGTGAAAAAAGCCATGGAAATGAAAGGCTTTACAGACGTAACGGAGTTTACGACAGCCATTTTGGAAGAAGTCGGTGTGGCTTTGGTAACTGGTGCAGGTTTTGGTGCTCCTGAAAATATTCGTCTTAGCTATGCGACAGATATGGATACGCTAAAGGAAGCAGTCGCTCGTTTACATACATTTATGAAAAAATAAAAAGAGGAAATAGAATGTCTAGAAAATTGATTACGATTAACCAAGTGAAAGATTACGTGGGTCAGGAAGTGACCATCGGTGCCTGGGTTGCCAACAAGTCAGGTAAAGGGAAATTGGCCTTCTTGCAATTACGTGATGGAACAGCTTTCTTCCAAGCAGTTGCTTTCAAGCCAAACTTCATTGAAAAATTCGGTGAAGAAGCTGGTACTGAAAAGTTTGATGTGGCGAAACGGTTGAGCCAAGAAACTTCTGTATATGTGACAGGGATTGTGAAGGAAGACGAACGTTCTAAGTTTGGTTATGAGTTGGATGTAACAGACCTTGAAGTGATCGGTGAGTCACAAGATTATCCAATTACGCCTAAAGAACATGGTACAGACTTCCTTATGGATAACCGTCACCTTTGGTTGCGTTCTCGTAAACAAGTAGCCAT
The DNA here is from genome assembly GCF_019794555.1 of Streptococcus suis. Taxonomy (GTDB): domain Bacteria; phylum Bacillota; class Bacilli; order Lactobacillales; family Streptococcaceae; genus Streptococcus; species Streptococcus suis_AB. The sequence goes on from NZ_JAIMEP010000001.1 coordinate 136,396, forward strand.
CCAGCAAATCCGTAATGCCATCATCTATGCAACCTATGAATTCTTTGAAAAAAATGGCTTTATCAAGTTTGATAGCCCAATCTTGTCAGGAAATGCAGCAGAAGATTCGACAGAATTGTTTGAAACAGATTACTTTGGTCAACCTGCTTACTTGAGCCAATCAGGTCAGCTTTACCTTGAAGCTGGTGCCATGGCTCTTGGTCGTGTTTTCGACTTCGGTCCTGTTTTCCGTGCGGAAAAATCAAAAACCCGTCGTCACTTGACAGAATTTTGGATGATGGATGCGGAATACTCATTCCTCAGCCATGAAGAGTCACTTGACTTGCAAGAAGCTTATGTCAAAGCTTTGATTCAGGGTGCCATCGACCGAGCTCCACAAGCCTTGGAGACTCTTGAACGTGATGTGGATGCTTTGAAACGCTACATCGCTGAACCTTTCAAACGCGTAGCTTATGATGATGCCATTACTCTTCTACAAGAGCATGAAGCGGATGAAGATACAGACTACGAACACATCGAGCATGGGGATGACTTTGGTTCACCTCATGAAACATGGATTTCAAATTACTTTGGTGTACCAACCTTTGTTGTGAACTATCCAGCTAGCTTTAAAGCTTTCTATATGAAACCAGTTCCTGGCAACCCAGAACGTGTGCTCTGTGCAGACTTGCTTGCTCCAGAAGGCTACGGTGAAATCATCGGTGGTTCAATGCGTGAAGACAACTATGATGCCTTGGTAGCGAAAATGGATGAACTTGGTATGGACAAGTCTGAATATGACTTCTACCTTGATCTTCGTAAATACGGTTCTGTACCACACGGTGGTTTCGGTATTGGTATCGAACGCATGGTCACTTTCGTAGCAGGTACAAAACATATCCGTGAAGCCATTCCGTTCCCACGTATGTTGCATCGCTTGCATCCGTAAGTAATTTAATAGATATACAGACAGACTACAAAAGTGGTCTGTTTTTGATTTTCATTGAGTGTCAATTGACATTTTGAACGAATTGTTTTACAATGTATTACAATAAAAAAGTAGGTGGAATGATGGGAATTGTATCTTTGCGATTAAATGAAACTGAAGAGGAAATTTTCAGAAGCTATGCCATTCATACAGGAAAAAGCCTGTCTGAGTTATTCAAATCAGCACTTATTGAACAGATAGAAGACCAGTTGGACTATGAAATTGGTATCAAGGCTTTGAAGAAATTCCAAGAAAATCCTGTTACACACTCGATTGATGATGTGCTTGCGGAGTTAGAAGATGGCTTATAAACTTGTTTTCAGCGAAGATACTTTGAAGCTGTTGAAAAAAATGGACAAGGATGTAGGATGATGCTTGCTAAGGATTTGAAAAAACGATTGGACGGTTTGGAAAATCCAAGACAGTTTGGCAAGGCCTTGGTAGGAGACTATAAGGGCCTGTGGCGGTATAGAGTGGGGAATTACCGTGTGATTTGTGAAATTATTGATAACAAAATGGTCATCTTAGCTCTTGAAATGGGGCACCGGAAAGATATTTATCGAAAATGATTGATGACCAAGATGTGCTTGGTGAATGATGCGTACCTAATTATCGCTCTTTTAAACGTTTACCCTAACCAATCAGCTACATTTTGAATTGGAATCAGACTGCAAAAGTGGTCTGATTTTTTAACATTTTTAAGAATATATCAAATGAATAATAGTATTATTTGATATTGAATCGTAGTATTCACTCAAAGAAACTCATCATTTTTTTGTTACAAATCATTCAGACTTATTGAAATGGCATGCGCTATAGCATGTCAATTTCCATTAACAACCAAGAAATAAAAAAGCCCACAAGAACGGAAATTCTTGTGGACTTTAGTATATTCTAACGAAAATCTTGCAAAATGATTGTATCATTCCAGATAATCCGTGTCAACTGGCACGGTTCTTTTTTAATTTTTATTTATTTTGAAAAGAAAACATACAGAACGAATATAGTTTGTGTATATTTATTTGAAATGATATAATATAGTTATCAACTATACACGAGAGAGGGCTTAGTTATGCCAACAGTAATAAGGGATAAACAAATCAATTTCAAAGTAAATTCAGAATACTTTGAATTAGCGAAAGAGGTCTTTCAGGAAAACGGACTGGATATTACATCAGCATTCAATGAATTTGTACAAGAGGTGGCAATTTCCAAAACACTGCCTTTTAAGACAGTAGAGGAAAAGGAGAGAGAGAAGTTAATTGCTCGACTTCAAGAAGAAGTTTCCACTAGCTATGAAGCGCTAAAAGCAGATGAAGGGTTGTCGGTTGAGGAAGCGAGAAAGGCAGTACTAGGATAATGGAGAAATATAGAGTCATTATTTCGCCAAGGCTTATTGAGCAAATCAAAAGTATTAGGGATTATGTTGCTAATGTGAAACTGAGTCCAGAAACTGCAGAGCGTTTAGTAACGGCTATTTTTGATGAAATAGAGAGCCTAGAACTCTTTCCAGAGCGTGGATTTGATGCTGATGAAAAAATTGGAGTTAAGATTGATAAGAATGGCCGTAGTAGCCGAGGAATAACCATTCAAAATGGAAAATATATTGTCATCTATACTGTAAACCAGGAAGAGCATTCCGTTGAAGTTGCTTTCTTATTCTCATCAAAGACTGATTATGCTAAACTTTTTCGATAATAGGGGATATTTATCTATCGATAATGTGGTTGATTCAAAAGAATCTGTGCAAAGTAGCCTTCCTTCAATTGGTGAGAAAGAAACGAATTTCATGAGTTTCATTGGATAAACGGTATTAGCAACAAGCTTTGCTTTTGTTGCTCGTCAGTGACGTGAAGAAAGAGTCGATTGATAATGGAAATTTTGTAATTTGCTTACATCTTCTTAGTATAACCCTATAATCTAATGGATAGACAGACTACAAATGTGGTCTGTTTTTTCTTGCGAATTTTCAGGATTTTAATTATAATCATTCTAAATAAATAATTGGAGTCTGTATGAAAGAAAAGCATTTAGGAATTGAAATCGTGCGTATGGCCATTCCAGCAACGGTTGAAAATATTTTTCAGACCTTGGTAGGGTTTGTGGATACACTTTTGATTGCACAGTTGGGATTGGTCGCGGTGACGGCAGTTGGTTTGGCCAATACGATTTTAAATGTCTATTTGGCTGTCTTTATGGCCATTGGTGTTGGTGGTACGGCGCTTATTGCTAGAAGTCTGGGAGCTGGTCACCAAGAAAAGGCCAGATAATATGCTCGCCAAACACAAGAATTGTCAATAGCAGGTGGTATCGTATTTGGTTTTATTTCTATCTTCTTTGGTCGGTGGATGTTACAAGCCATGGGAGCAAGCGGTAGTGCTTTGGAGGATGCTCAAGTCTTCTTTTACTGGGTAGGTGGTTTTTCCCTTCTCCATGCCAGTATGACTAGTTTGGGTACGATTTTGAGGGCGACTGGAGATACGGTGACTCCGATGAAGGTGGGAATTATTACCAATGTCACTAATGTTTTACTGGACTACTTCTTGATTTTTGGATTTGGTTCGTGGGATGGTCTGGGGATATTAGGAACAGCACTTGGAACAATTTTTGCGCGACTTCTTGGCTGCTATTTGCTTACTAGAGAGGTTCAAAAGTCTGAGTTGGCTTTATCATTTCAAAAAAGTGGACTTTGGAAAGACTATCAGGAACATGTGCATTTGACCATTCCAGCAGCCTTGGAACGCTTAGTGATGCGGTTGGGACAGGTTGTCTATTTTAGTTTAATTGTGGCTCTTGGGACAACTGTCTATGCCTCTCATATGATTGCAGGTAATATCGAAAGTTTCACCTATATGCCTGCTTATGGCCTTGCGACTGCGGCAGCGGTTTTAATTGGGCAATCTTTGGGAAAAGGAGATATCTCTACAGCACGAAAAGTCGCATTTCTAAGCTCAGCCTATGGTGTAGTCATTATGTCCCTACTCGGCATTGTCTTATATGTCGGGGCTCCAGTATTTGCTCAGCTATTTACCAAAGACCTTGAAGCTATCCATCAAGTCGTCATCGCCCTGAAAATTGATGCTTTTAACCAACCGGGGCTTGCGGTTTCATTGATAATGGCTGGCGCACTGCAAGGGTTGGGAGATACCAAGTCTCCACTTTATTCCACAGCCATTGGGATGTGGGGGCTGCGCGTGGTTGGGGTAATTGTCCTCGGTCAGATCTTGGGATTAGGAATCGCAGGGGTTTGGCTGTCTATTTTGATTGACCTTTTCTTGAGAGCCAACTTCCTCACATGGCGATTTATGGTAAAAACACGAAAACTAGCTGAATAGGCTGGTTTTTTGGTATAATAGTATGAGTAAATAAAAAGGAGATTGACAGATGAAAACGATTCATACAGATAAAGCACCCGCAGCAATTGGACCATATGTACAAGGAAAAGTGGTAGGAAACTTCCTCTTCGCTTCCGGTCAAGTTCCTCTTTCACCAGAAACTGGTGAAGTTATTGGGGAAACCATTCAAGAACAGACGGAACAAGTTTTAAAAAATATTGGCGCGATTTTGGCAGAAGCTGGGACTGATTTTGACCATGTTGTAAAGACAACTTGCTTTTTGAAAGACATGAATGACTTTGTAGCATTTAATGAGGTGTACAAAACTGCTTTTTCAGCTGAGTTTCCAGCTCGTTCTGCTGTAGAGGTGGCTCGTTTGCCTCGTGATGTAAAGGTTGAGATAGAAGTAATAGCAGTTATTGGAGAATAGAGAAAGAACAGGAGGGACTGCCATGTCAGACAAACTCCATTTGGTCATTGTGACAGGGATGTCAGGAGCTGGTAAAACGGTAGCTATCCAGTCCTTTGAGGATTTGGGTTATTTTACCATTGATAATATGCCACCGACACTTTTACCAAAATTTTTAGAATTAATTCGTCATAGTCAGGATAATAACAAGATCGCTTTGGTGGTGGATATGCGTAGTCGATCTTTCTTCTCTGAGATTCGAGAAGTGCTCGATGAGATTGAAGGTGCTGAGGATCTAGACTTTAAGGTGCTATTTTTGGATGCGACTGATAATGAATTAGTAGCTCGTTACAAAGAAACTCGAAGGTCACATCCATTGGCAGCTGATGGTCGCGTATTGGATGGTATTCAGCTTGAACGTGAACTCTTGGCACCATTGAAAAATATGAGCCAGAATGTGATTGATACTTCTGAATTGACTCCACGAAATTTACGGAAAGCCATTTCAGAGCAATTTGCTAGTCAAGATAATCAGCCATCTTTTCGTATCGAAGTGATGTCCTTTGGCTTTAAATATGGCCTGCCTTTAGATGCGGACTTGGTTTTTGATGTTCGTTTCTTGCCAAATCCGTATTATAAATTGGAATTAAGGCAAATGACCGGATTAGATCAACCTGTTTATGACTACGTGATGGGTCATGCGGAATCAGAAGAGTTTTACAAGCATTTGCTTGGTTTGATTGAACCAATTCTGCCTGGTTATCAGAAGGAAGGAAAATCTGTGTTAACAATCGCTATTGGGTGCACGGGCGGTCAACATAGAAGTGTAGCATTTGCCAAACGTCTTGCAGATGATTTAGAGAGAAACTGGATTGTCAACCGTAGTCATCGCGACAAGGATAGACGGAAGGAAACGGTCAACCGCTCATGAGAAAACCAAAGATTACAGTGATTGGAGGCGGAACGGGGATTCCTGTGATTTTGAAGAGCCTTCGTGCCAAGGATGCCGATATCACAGCGATAGTGACTGTTGCTGATGATGGAGGTTCGTCAGGCGAGATTCGTCAGGCCTTACAGGTTACTCCTCCGGGTGACTTGCGAAATGTGTTGTTAGCCATGTCGGATATGCCAAAGCTTTATGAAAAGATTTTTCAGTATCGATTTGCTGAATCGGATGGCCCCTTGGCTGGTCATCCTCTGGGAAACTTGATTATTGCGGGTATTTCTGAAATGCAAGGATCTACATATGATGCCATGCGTTTATTGACACGCTTCTTTCATACGACTGGTCGTATCTATCCGTCTAGTGAAACGCCTTTAACCCTACATGCTGTTTTTACAGATGGGACAGAAGTGGTTGGTGAAAGTAACATTGCTAACTACAAGGGTATGATAGGGCATGTTTACGTGACCAATACATATAATGATGAGGAGCCGAAAGCCAGCCGTCAAGTAGTACAATCGATTATGGACAGCGACTTGGTTGTTTTAGGACCAGGCTCTCTGTATACCTCTATCTTACCTAATATCATGATTCCAGATATTGGTAAGGCACTTTGTGAGACAGAAGCTCAAGTCGTCTATATTTGTAACATCATGACACAGCGGGGCGAAACAGAATCATTTACAGATGCTAATCACGTCAGTGTATTGAATGCTCATTTGGCCAGTCAATTTGTTGATACTGTTCTTGTGAATATTGAACCCGTTCCTCAAGAATACATGAATACCCATGATTTTGATGAGTATTTGGTGCAAGTTAAGCATGATTTTCGAGGCTTACAGGACCAGGGCTGTCGCATCATTTCTTCCAACTTTTTGAAACTAGAAAATGGTGGTGCCTTCCACGATGGGGATTTAGTCGTGGAAGAGCTATTTAACATTTTGCAGGTGCGAACATGAGTTTCACTGTGCAGGTTAAAGAAGAATTACTGCTTCAATCCAATCAAAATAAAAGTGAACTGTCAGCCATTATCAAGTTAGCCGGTAGTCTTGGTCTTGCTTCTTCAGGGCTGACTCTTTCGATTAGCACTGAAAACGCCAAGATTGCGCGTCATATCTATGAACTCTTCTTTCACTTTTACCAGATAAAAGCAGAAATTCGGCATCATCAAAAGTCAAATTTAAAGAAAAATCGTGTTTATTCGGTTTTTGTGCAAGATGGGGTCAACGAGATTCTCAATGATCTCCATCTGGCTGACAGTTTTTTTGGTTTGGATACAGGGATTTCACCAAGAGTTTTGGAAAATGATTCGTGGAGTCAGGCTTATTTACGTGGAGCTTTTTTAGCAAGTGGTTCTGTAAAGGATCCTGAAAAAGGCAAATACCAATTGGAAATTGCCTCTGTCTATAGTGATCATGCCTATGACTTGGCCAATTTGATGCAGAAATTTCTATTGGATGCAAAGGTTATAGAGCGGTCGAAGGGAACTATTACCTACTTGCAACGGGCAGAAGATATTATGGACTTCCTTTTGGTGATTGGGGCAGAAGATGCAAAGACTGAGTTTGAAAACGTGAAATTGTTACGGGAAGCCCGGAATGATTTAAATCGTGCTACTAATGCTGAAGCGGCCAATATTGCCAAGACAGTCACTGCTAGCATGAAAACCATTAATAATATTATTAAAATAATGGATACAATCGGTATAGACCAGCTGTCAGGTGATTTACAAGAAATTGCTCAATTGCGCATTCAACATCCTGATTATTCGATCCAGCAGTTAGCTGAAAGCCTGTCACAGCCCATTACCAAGAGTGGTGTTAACCATCGTTTACGTAAGTTAAATAAAATTGCAGAAGAATTATAGGTGTTGTTGTGAATAATCACTTCCTGCTCTGTTTCAGTTCTCATCGAGTAAGGAGCTGTGGCAGTAGGTGATTATTTTTTTGTGTGCAGCGATTTTGTATCCGCTTCCATAAATGTTAGATTTTATCGATTCGGTATGGTAAAATATACATAGAAGATTGTCGTGATTGGAGGTTTCTGAATGATTAGTAATGAACAGTATGATTATCTCAAAACACATCAGACATTTGCACAACTTACCAGAGAAGCTTTTGATCAGTTAGCGAGGCATATCCGTTTTAGAAAGATTGCTAAGGGACAGGTCATTTTTTATGCACAGGACCCAAGAGATTACTTTTTTGTCTTGTCTCGTGGTTATGCCCGTATTGAACAGTACGATGAGACGGATACCTTTACCTATCTTGACTACATTCGGGAAGACAGTGCCTTTCCTTTTGGCGGGATGTTTCAAGATAAGGACTATTTTTACACAGCAATTGCGATTACAGATGTAGAATGTTTCATCATTCCCATGGACTTATTTGAATCTCTCTCGATGGTCAATCCAAGGCAGCTTGTCTATATTTGTAAAAAACTATCCCGTGTTTTACACTTTCAGGAGTTACGCTTGCGAAATGCCCTCCAATCCAAGGCAACTGAGCGGGTGATTCAAGTTCTTGCCTTGCTTTATTGGGATATGTGTCAACGGAATCACCTATCATCCTTGCCATTTGAAATCCATATCTTGGAGCTATCTCAATTGGCAGCAACGACACGAGAAACAGTTAGTCATGTGCTAAAACAGCTGATTAGTGAAGAAAAAATTACTTATTGCCATAAAAAATTAACCTATTTAGATACCACCTTTTTCTTAGAGAATTTGACAGAAACACATTGATGTTTCTGTTTTTTATTCCATTGATTGGAATAGAGGTGTAAGTGTTGAATGAAGAGCATCATCACTTTTAATGGTTTTGAAGCCTCGTCACTTTCGGCTCTGCACTTCTATCCCTTATTTGAAAGCTAAGTCATTTGATTATCTTATTTTTTGATAAAAAATAAAAATGCATATGATAATATAGAAATTGTAAATATGCGAATATTTTCGTAATTTTTTGAAGAATACCCAAAAATAATGGATAAAATGAGATGAATTTCGCAAAATTGATGCCAAAAATTTCACTTCCAAACAAAGATCCTTTGATACACTACAGATATAAAGTGGAAAGGGAATGAAGGAAAGCGTACGGTCCTCCACCTTTCCCAGCCAAGAAAAAATATCAAAGGAGGGGGCTCTGATGTCACAAAGTCCAATTCATGTATTTTCAGAAATCGGGAAACTAAAAACGGTTATGCTCCATCGACCAGGTAAAGAAATTGAAAATTTGATGCCTGATCATCTTGAACGGTTGTTATTTGATGATATTCCTTTCTTAGAAGACGCGCAAAAAGAGCATGATGCCTTTGCGCAAGCTCTTCGAGATGAAGGCGTAGAAGTGTTATATTTGGAACAGTTGGCGGCGGAATCACTGACTAGTCCAGAAATTCGTGAACAATTTATTGATGAATACTTAGAAGAGGCCAACATTCGTGGTCGGATGTGTAGAAAAGCCATTCGGAAACTCTTACTTGCAATTGAGGACAATAAAGAGCTAATTGAAAAGACTATGGCAGGTATTCAAAAAGCTGAATTGCCATCAGATGACATTGAAGAAAAAGGGTTAACAGATCTTGTTGAATCATCGTACCCATTTGCAATCGATCCGATGCCAAACCTGTATTTTACACGGGATCCTTTCGCAACAATAGGGAATGCGGTATCGCTTAACCACATGTATTCAGAAACCCGCAACCGTGAAACCATTTATGGTAAGTATATTTTTACCTACCACCCAGTCTATGGTGGCAAGGTTCCGCTGGTATATAACAGAAATGAAACCACACGTATTGAGGGTGGCGATGAGCTGATTTTATCCAAGGATGTGCTTGCGGTTGGGATCTCTCAACGGACAGACGCAGCTTCCATTGAAAAACTCCTCATTAACATATTTGAAAGAGGCGTTGGCTTTAAGAAGGTCCTTGCATTTGAATTTGCCAATAGTCGAAAATTCATGCATTTGGACACTGTTTTCACCATGGTAGATTATGATAAATTTACCATTCACCCAGAAATTGAAGGTAGCTTGCGTGTCTTCTCCGTTACTTATGAAAATGAAGAGCTTCATATTGAAGAAGAACATGGTGATTTGGCTGAATTATTAGCTGCAAACTTAGGCGTTGAAAAAGTTGACTTGATTCGTTGTGGTGGGGAAAATATTGTAGCTGCTGGTCGGGAACAATGGAACGATGGTTCCAATACCTTGACCATCGCACCAGGGGTTGTCGTTGTGTACAAACGAAATACCATTACCAATGCCATCCTAGAATCAAAAGGTCTTCGGTTAATCAAGATTAGCGGTAGTGAATTAGTTCGGGGTCGTGGTGGACCACGTTGCATGTCTATGCCTTTTGTCAGAGAGGATATCTAAATGAATGAACCAGATATTGAACTGGTTATTGGAAGTGAGCCTTGGCATCGTGCATGTTCTGTGTACGTAAGATATCGTGTCTTTGTAATGGAAAAATCCATCGCACGAGAAGATGAGTTTGATCAATATGACGAAGTTGGACGTGTCTATGCCAATCTACAAGTTCATGGCGAGCCAGTTTCTACCGGCCGTTTCTTACCAACAGAATCTGGATCTGCAAGATTGACTCGGATTGCTACCCTGGCTCCACACCGTGGGAAGGGATATGCTCGGGAAATTATCCAAAAATTGGAAGAATATGCCAAAAACACGAATGTTTTATGTATAAATATACATTCTGAGTTGACAGCTAAAACATTTTATGAGATGCTGGGTTATCAGCCAACTTCCGAAATCTATTTAGAAGATGGTGAATGGTGTCAGACTCTGACCAAAAATTTAAGGTAAAGAAGAGGAGAAGGATAATGACAAACATTTTTAAAGGCAGACATTTTTTAGCGGAAAAAGATTTCACTCGCGCTGAATTAGAATGGTTGATTGATTTTGCGGCTCACTTAAAGGATTTGAAAAAGCGCAATATCCCTCATCGCTATTTAGAAGGTAAAAATATTGCTCTCTTATTTGAAAAAACATCCACTCGTACACGTGCTGCGTTTACTGTTGCGGCGATTGACTTGGGTGCACACCCTGAATATCTAGGCGCTAATGATATCCAGCTTGGTAAAAAAGAATCCACAGAAGATACAGCTAAGGTATTGGGACGTATGTTCGATGGGATTGAGTTCCGTGGTTTCAGCCAAAAGATGGTGGAAGAATTGGCCGAATTTTCAGGTGTTCCTGTATGGAATGGTTTGACAGATGCATGGCACCCGACTCAAATGTTGGCTGACTATCTGACTGTGAAAGAAAACTTTGGCAAGTTAGAAGGATTGACCTTGGTATACTGTGGTGACGGACGAAACAATGTGGCGAATTCTCTCTTGGTAACAGGGGCTATTCTTGGTGTCAATGTGCACATCTTCTCACCAAAAGAACTCTTCCCAGACGAAACAGTGGTAGCACTTGCAGAAGGATTTGCTAAAGAATCTGGTGCGCGTGTATTGATTACGGACAATGCTGACGAGGCTGTTAAAGGTGCAGATGTCCTCTATACAGACGTTTGGGTATCAATGGGTGAAGAATCTAAATTTGAAGAACGTGTGAAATTATTAAAACCATATCAAGTAAACATGGATTTGGTGAAAAAAGCAGAAAATGAGAATCTGATTTTCTTGCACTGCTTGCCAGCCTTCCATGATACTAATACTGTATATGGTAAAGATGTTGCTGAAAAATTTGGTGTAGAAGAAATGGAAGTAACGGATGAAGTATTCCGTAGCAAATATGCTCGCCATTTTGACCAAGCTGAAAATCGCATGCATACCATTAAAGCAGTGATGGCAGCTACTTTAGGGGATCCATTTGTACCACGTGTGTAGCTTATACTCAATGAAAATCAAAAGTAGCCTAGGAAACGATGTCGAAGATAGAACTGGAGTTCATCAAGGCAAGTTGACAACGGATAATTTTGATTTTCGAAGAGTATTAAATGGTCAGTGAAGTCATCATGTATGGGGACCGGATTCAATTTTGACCCTGTCCCCAGTTTGAAAATCAGAAATGTAAGCGATTTCTTTATAGAAAGGAGGGAAGAAAATCAATATGACTCATCGTAAAATTGTTGTTGCTTTGGGAGGAAATGCCATTTTAACGTCAGATCCATCAGCCAAAGCCCAAAAAGCTGCCCTGGTACAGACTGCTAAGCACCTTGTCAAACTGATCAAAAATGGGGATGATTTGATTATCACTCATGGTAATGGTCCGCAAGTTGGGAATTTATTATTGCAAAACTTAGCAGCTAACTCTGAAAAAAATCCAGCCTTCCCATTAGACAGTTTGGTCGCTATGACCGAAGGATCAATCGGTTTCTGGTTACAAAATGCTCTTGAAAATGAATTAGCCAAAGAAGGTATTGATAAAGGTGTTGTCTCTGTTGTCACACAAGTAATTGTAGATAAAAATGATCCTGCATTTGAAAACTTATCAAAACCCATTGGTCCATTCTATACCAAAGAAGAAGCGGAGTTGGAAAGTCAAAAGACTGGTGCAACTTTCAAAGAAGATGCTGGACGGGGCTGGCGCAAAGTAGTGGCTTCTCCAAAGCCAATTGGTATTAAAGAGATTGGCACAATCCGTACTCTACTAAATGCAGGGGAGATTGTTGTCGCAGCAGGTGGAGGTGGTGTACCAGTTATCCAAGAAGAAGATGGAACCCTTGTGGGCGTCGAGGCTGTAATTGATAAGGACTTTGCATCACAATGTCTTGCTGAATTAGTCGATGCAGATGTCTTTATTATCTTAACGGGCGTGGATTATGTCTATGTTCGTTTTAACAAGCCAGATCAAAGGAAATTGGAAAAGGTAACCGTTGCGGAGCTTGAAGAGTATATTGGTCAAAATGAATTTGCACCTGGCTCCATGTTACCAAAAGTAGAAGCAGCTATTGCTTTTGTCAATCATAAGCCAAACTCTAAGGCTGTGATTACCTCGTTAGAAAATTTAGGAGCATTGATTGAGTCGCACAGTGGCACAACCATTACAAAACATTGATAATAGCAAACAGATTGCTATTCAAGGACAGGAGAGTATTTCTTTCCGTTCTTACTCTCCTTCCATTTTAGCTTATTCCTCATCAGTATCTACCTATGAGTAACTGAGGATGACGAACACTCATCCAGCCTGCCTTCCGTTCATAAGGACCTTTCAATTGTGTGTAGGTGGATACTTGAGTTGACGATTCTACTGGAAATACCGACAGTTTGTCTATCATAAACTTGCTTTAACTGTACTTCATGAATCTACTTGCTTTGGTCAGTAGCTTCCAACTTTTGACAGTCATTAGAAACAGACTGGTGAAGGAAACTGTAACTACTAAAACCAATCTTATCCCTACTATATTTGGGTGTTAAAAGATTTCCTAAACTTTTTGAGTGAGTACGAAATGCAAACTAGAAGACAAGATTGAAGACTGGTTATTCTGGAGTATGTTTTTGAAATATGTATGAATATTTTCATGGTTTTTCCAGAGCTGTTCGTATGGTATCTAGTAGAGTTGTGTATCCGTTTGACATTCATTTTATGTATCCATACATTGAAAAATATTATGGGAGGTTTTTACAATGAGTGAAAAAGTAAAAAAAGGCTTTAAGATGCCTTCTTCATATACTGTCCTCATGATCATCATTGCCATTATGGCTGTGATGACTTGGATTATTCCTGCCGGCCAATATCAAGTGGATGATGGCGGTAATTTTATTACAGGTACCTATGAAGCAGTGGATCAAAATCCCCAAGGGATTTGGGACGTGTTGATGGCTCCTGTGCGGGCAATGCTAGGGCACGGTGCAACATCTGCAGCCATTGATGTTTCCTTCTTTATCTTGATGGTTGGTGCTTTTCTTGGAGTTGTAAATGAGACAGGTGCCTTAGACGTTGGGATTGCCTCCATCGTGAAACGCTTCAAGGGCCGTGAAAAATGGTTGATTTATGTCCTTATGTTTCTCTTTGGCTTAGGTGGTTCCACCTATGGCATGGGTGAAGAAACAATGGCTTTCTTCCCGCTGATTATTCCTGTTATGATGGCAGTTGGGTACGATAGTATTACTGGGGTTGCCATAATCCTACTAGGTTCTCAAATTGGTTGTTTAGCCTCAACTGTCAATCCATTTGCGACTGGTGTGGCTTCCGCAACAGCTGGGGTATCCATTGCCGATGGTATGATATGGCGGATTGTCTTCTTTATTGTTATCCTTGGTTTGGGAATGGCCTTTGTTGCTAATTATGCTGAAAAAGTGAAGAAAGATCCAACTAAATCCTTGGTTTATAAACAAAGGGCAGAAGATATGGAACATTTCAACGTGACAGCTGATCGGGCTGTTAATGATACCTTAACTCCTGCACAAAAACGTGTATTGATTCTCTTCTTCCTTACTTTTGTCTTTATGATTTTGAGTTTCATTCCATGGGAAGATTTAGGGGTGACACTCTTTACAGATATTAAAGAATGGTTGATTTCAATCCCAGTTCTAGGGCAAATTGTTGGTATTACAACCTATCCATTTGGTTGGTGGTATTTCCCAGAAGGTGCTATGCTCTTTGCTGCTGCAGGTGTATTGATTGGTGTCGTTTATGGTATGGGTGAAGATCGCTTGGTAAAGGCCTTCATGAATGGTGCTGCGGATCTTCTTAGTGTTGCCTTGATTTGTGCTGTTGCGCGTGGAATCCAAGTGATTATGAATGATGGTATGATTACTGCAACGATTCTACACTGGGGCGAAGTGGGACTCCAAGGACTCTCTTCTCAAGTCTTTATCGTCTTGACCTATCTATTCTACCTTCCAATGTCTTTCTTAATTCCATCAACATCTGGCTTGGCAGGTGCTTCTATGGGTATCATGGCTCCTTTGGGTGAGTTTGTAAATGTACCTGCACATTTGATTATCACTGCTTTCCAAGCAGCTTCTGGTGTATTGAATTTAGTTGCTCCAACCTCTGGTATTGTTATGGGAGCATTGGCACTTGGTCGCGTGGATATTGCTACCTGGTATAAATTCGTTGGAAAATTGATTGCAGCCATTATTGTTGCATCTATCATCATTCTTGTGATTGCAACATTCTTTTAAAAAATGGTAGGTCTTACTCCGATCCATAAATTGTGTATGAAAGGAGAGACAATGAAGGAACATTCATTTATTACTGAGGAGCACAAGCAAGCTTGTGTGGCGGCTATTCAAGCATTAGTCGCCTTTCCCTCTGTATTGCAAGAACATCAGACCAGTACTCCTTTTGGACAAGCTATTCAAGATGTTTTAGAATACACGCTATCCATGGCTGAAAAACTGGGTTTTTCAACTTATCTCGATCCTGAAGGGTATTATGGTTATGCCCAAATCGGTCAAGGGGATGAATTGTTGGCAATTCTTTGTCATTTAGATGTCGTTCCAGCTGGGGACCTATCGAATTGGGAAACTCCCCCTTTTGAAGCAACCATAAAAAATGACCATTTGGTTGGTCGAGGGGTGCAAGATGATAAGGGTCCTTCCATGGCAGCTTTATTTGCGGTCAAGGCCTTAATGGATGCTGGTGTCACTTTTACCAAACGTATTCGGTTTATCTTTGGAACAGACGAAGAAACCTTATGGCGGTGTATGAATCGGTACAATCAATTAGAAGAAGTTGCGACGATGGGATTTGCACCAGATTCTTCTTTCCCATTGACCTATGCAGAAAAAGGTCTGTTACAAGCAAAACTTGTTGGTCCTGGAGACCGTATTTTAACGATTGAGGCTGGAACAGCTTATAATGTTGTGCCTGCAAAGGCTAGTTATTCAGGGCATTTGTTGGCCAGTTTGGTTGCTGAATTGGATCAATTAGGATTCGATTATGAAATGGATGATGATCGAGTAATTGTTTTAGGCATTTCAAAACATGCCAAGGATGCTGCAGAGGGAATCAATGCGATCGTTCGATTGGCCATTGCGCTCCAAAAATTTGTTGGTCATCCTGCGATTGATTTCATTGCCAATGCAGTAGGGGAAGATGCAACAGGTTTCAGATTATTTGACGATGTCACGGATGAACCTTCTGGAACCCTTAGTTTCAATATTGCGGGTCTCACGATTCAGCCTAAAAAATCTGAAATTCGGATTGATATGCGGATTCCTGTTCTTGCGATTAAGGAACATTTGGTGCATATCTTGAGTGAAAAGGCAGCAACTTATGGTTTAGACTATCAAGAATTTGACTACTTACCAGCTTTATATGTCCCTTTGGACAGTGAATTGGTTCAGACCTTAATGGCAGTCTATCAAGAAAAAACGGGTGATACCCTTAGTCAGCCTATCTCATCAGGTGGTGCGACCTTCGCTCGAACTATGAAAAACTGTGTGGCCTTTGGAGCCTGTTTCCCAGATACGGAGCAAACCGAGCATCAGGAAAATGAACGGATGCCGTTGAAGGATTTAGATAAAACGATGGATATCTACGCAGAAGCAGTCTATCGCTTAGCTGGAGAAATGCAATAAACTGTAAAGCATCTCGTGTTGAAAAATACGAGGTGTTTTTTCGGAAAACAAAATATCCTAGGCAATCTTGTAACCTAGGATATTTTTTCTTATTCCTTTGATAAAAAGAATGGTGGTGTAAATTGAGTAAGATGTTCAAAACAAGCTAAGGCTGCTTCAGTATCGTGGCAAATAATGAGACAGACATCGTCGCCACAAAGCGTCGCGACAATCTCAGGGATTTCCATGGCATCAAGAATTGAGCCAAAGGAGCTGGCCAGTCCTGGAAGTGTTTTTAATACAACTTGGTGCTGTACTGGTTTGAGCATAATGAGAGCATCTTCCATATACAGACGGAGGCGTTTTTCCCAACGGGTTGGTACGATCGGGTTGACCATGTAATAAGAGGAGGCATCTTCATTGACCTTTACTAAATTTAATAATTTGATATCACGAGACAAGGTTGATTGGGTAACGGTGACTCCGTTTAATTCCAGCAATTCTTGCAGTTCTTGTTGTGTGTGAAGTTTTTTTCTTTTATTAAGGAAAGGATTAATTTATGGCGACTTTCAATCTTATTCATGGGGTTGACCTCAATTAAAAAGTTTTATTGGATAAACATTGCATCTCCAAAGCTAAAGAAGCGGTAACGTTCTTCAACAGCATGTTTATAAGCTTCTAAGGTAAATTCTCTACCTGCAAAAGCTGAAACAAGCATAACCAAAGTGGATTTTGGAAGATGGAAATTAGTTGAAAATGCATCGACAATTCGGAAGGTATATCCTGGTTTGATGAAAATATTTGTCCAACCAGAATCTGCTTCTAAACGCCCATCAAATTTGTTTCCAATGGTTTCCAGCGTGCGAATAGAAGTGGTTCCAACCGCAACGATACGTCCACCATTTTCTTTGACTTGATTGAGAGTTTGAGCTGCTTCAGCGGTTAGGTTGTAAAATTCTGAATGCATCTCATGCTCATCAACGTTTTCGACAGAGACTGGGCGGAAGGTTCCGAGACCAACATGAAGTGTCAAATAGACTAATTTCACACCTTTGGCTTCAATTTTTTCAAGTAGTTCCTGGGTAAAATGGAGGCCGGCAGTTGGAGCTGCGGCAGAACCATTTTCTTTGGCATAAACAGTCTGGTAGCGCTCGCGGTCTTCCAATTTTTCATGAATATATGGAGGGAGTGGCATTTCACCGAGGCTTTCTAAGACTTCTAAGAAGATTCCATCGTAAGTGAACTCAACGATTCGGCCTCCGTGTTCCAATTCCTCTACAATGGTAGCTGTCAAACGTCCATCTCCAAAGGCAACTGTCGTACCGACTTTCAAGCGCTTCGCTGGTTTTGCAAGAACCTCCCACTGATCACCTTGGGTATTTTTCAAAAGTAAAAGTTCTACATGTCCGTTTGTTTCGGGCTTGTAGCCGTAGAGGCGGGCAGGCAAAACGCGCGTGTTGTTCATTACAAGGGCATCACCTGGGTGAAGCTGGTCAATAATATGGTCAAAATGGCTATCAACCATGCTGTGCTTCTCGCGGTCGAGGATGAGAAGTTTGGAGCTGTCACGCTTCTCAAGCGGAACTTGGGCAATCAGTTCTTCTGGTAAATCAAAATCAAAATCTGCAGTATTCATATACTCTCCTTAATCTAAAATAATACAGCCATCAAATACATCAATAGGGCAAACGGGAATAGAATGAGTATTACACCAAGCATCGTTAGGATGATTTTTATACTTTTTGGCTTTGGAATAAAATAACTGATTAAACAGAGAGCAATTCCTGTAAAAAATAGGATCAATAATTCTTGTGTCATGTATTCATTATATCACAATTTTAGTAAATCGTGAGGTTGAACGGAAAGAATTGGTATATATCAATTGACAAAAATTGGTATATACCATATAATATACATAAGAAATAGGTAAGAGGTGAATCATATGAAAATTCATGTTGTAAACAATCAAGTTGATGGTGCGGTACTAGCTGTAGATTTGTTGAGAGAAAAGTTGGCTAATGGTGCAAAAGTGCTTGGTTTAGCAACGGGTTCTAGCCCGCTTGAGTTCTATAGAATAATCCGTGAGTCAGATTTGGACTTTTCTGATGTGACTTCTGTCAATTTGGATGAGTACGTGGGACTGGGTGAAGACAGTGACCAGTCTTATGTTCACTTTATGAAAGAGAATCTTTTCAATGCTAAACCATTCAAACAATCATTTTTACCAAATGGCTTGGCAAACGACTTGACCGAGGAAATTGCCCGTTACAATCAGATTTTGGTAGACCATCCGGTAGATTTCCAAATTTTAGGAATTGGTCGCAACGGTCATATCGGTTTTAATGAACCAGGAGCGTCATTTGATGCTGTTGCTCGTGTGGTTGATTTGGCACCATCAACCATTGAAGCCAATGCTCGTTTCTTTGCTCATTCAGAGGATGTTCCAAAACAAGCCATTTCAATGGGGATTGCCAATATTATGGCAGCCAAGACCATTGTCCTCATGGCTTATGGGGAAGAAAAGGCAGATGCGATTAAAGCTATGGTCGAAGGAGAAGTTACGGAAGAGGTTCCAGCAAGTATTCTCCAAAAACATAACGATGTAGTGTTGATTATTGACCATGCAGCTGCGAGTAAATTAGGATAACAGAAAAAACCACAAGGGATCATTCTATCCAATAGAAATGCCTATTGTGGTCTTTTGATTTTCTCCCCATCTTCAGAATAGGAATGGATGCTATTTAATAATTATTAATTCTTTCTATTGTCAAAGGCACCAGCTTTCAGATAAGGAACCGAGGCACGGGCAGCAGTAAAGTATGGGTAGGCGAATGTGAGAATATCATTAGGTTCATTTAAATGTACTCAAATAAACAACGCGACAGGATTATAGAATGCTTGTCTTAAGCAAGGAAAAACACCTATGGTGGCCGTCATAGGTGTTTTGAAAGTACGACGGGCATGTCGTACCTCTGAGGTGAAAGTCCTCCGTGGGCACCCGCTACCGGTGAACCCAATAGCGACTCCCAAGCCTGACTATCGTGAGGTAGCGGGGAGAGGAAGGGATAGCGAAATCGTGGCACTACGAACAGAAACGTGATACAAAGGCGTATTTAGCGGATAAGGTGGCTTTCAACACTAAAGTCCAAAAAGGTAGTCGTAACCTATTTGCGTAAATCACGAGTGTAAACGAGGAAAGATGTACGACTTATCCCGTGAGGTCTCATGGGCGTCGATAAGACGTAGTAACAACGAACCATGAGAAGTCAGCCAAAGCCATAGTAGTGATGAAGTTTCTGTAATGGAAACGGAGCGAAGGGCTGAACAATTAACCGAAGTATACCTACTTCGATTGTGTCTGTAAAGAATGGTCTGATAGAACTGGAGGCAGTCACGTAATGACTAGAAGAAAGTTCGCCAATATAAGACATCCTACAGACACCGAAACAAGAAAGGAGTACGCACATGTCACAGTTACTAGATAATATCCTATCACGTTCAAATATGTTGGATGCTTACAATCAAGTTAGAGCCAATAAAGGTTCAGCAGGAATTGACGGCGTAACTATTGACGAAATAGATGACTATCTCCGCAAACACTGGCGGTCAACTAAAGAACTCATAAAGCAGAGAAAGTACAAACCACAGCCCGTTTTACGAGTTGAAATTCCTAAACCTAACGGCGAAGTTCGCCAGCTTGGCATCCCAACGGTCATGGATAGAATGATACAACAAGCTATTGTCCAAGTCATTAGTCCTATTTGTGAACCCTATTTCTCTGATAAGAGCTACGGATTCAGACCCAATCGGTCCTGTGAACATGCCGTTATCCAGTTATTAGAATACCTTAATGACGGTTATGAGTGGATAGTGGACATAGACCTCGAAAAGTTTTTCGATACCGTTCCTCAAGATAGACTGATGTCGCTTGTTCATAACATTATCCAGGATGGGGATACAGAATCTCTGATTCGTAAGTACCTTCATTCAGGTGTAGTCATCAACGGCCAACGGCATAAAACACTAGTTGGAACGCCACAGGGAGGAAACCTATCACCGCTCCTGTCCAATATCATGCTTAATGAGCTAGATAAAGAGTTGGAAAATCGCGGACTTCGCTTTGTTCGCTACGCAGATGACTGCGTCATCACAGTTGGTAGTGAGGCGGCGGCTAAACGTGTGATGCATTCAATTAGTCGTTATATTGAAAAGCGATTAGGTTTGAAAGTCAACATGACCAAGACCAAGATTGTGAGACCGAGCAAATTGAAGTATCTAGGATTTGGGTTCTGGAAATCATCGGGGGGTTGGAAAAGTCGTCCGCATCAGGA
>NZ_JAIMEP010000010.1 GCF_019794555.1 Streptococcus suis
CCTCGAAAGAAGTCGCTTTTATCGAAAATTGGATTAACAACTACCCTAAAAAATGCTTGGACTACAAGTCGCCGAGTGAATTTCTTATGGGTGGCTAATTTCAACTTGAAATTTGGGTTTTTTTTATTTTTGACGATCCAGTAAATCGTTTAGAGTTGAAAAAATCAGCGTGTCATAGCAAAGATTATATCCTTTGACAATTCAATAAACAGCGGCTATGTATTAACTTTTTTTGTAGGTAATGGAATGTAGGAATTAGAAAAAGCATTGTTCATGTCTACTGGTTGAAGCTAGAGCTATGTTTGTTTCTTATTTTACGGAGGCAGAAGGATGGTTCTGCTAGAGAATTTCAGTTGGTAGGGAGAGTAAATTCTATTCAAAATCTTATCTGATAAAAAAATAGAAGACAATCTCATCAGACTATCTTCTTTATATGGATTTGTTTTCTACTGTTTCAATACACCAAGTGATAAGCTCATCGAGTCGTTCAAATTGATTTGTCATATGGAGGTAGCCCAAAACTGCCTCAAAACCTGTAGACATACGATAAGTCACAATATCTGCATTTTTAGCCTTTGTGTGGCTATTTGCATTACGACCTCTTCGATAGATTTCTTCTTCTTTCTCATTTAATAGCTGAGTTTCTAAGAGAGCTACGATAAGACTGGCTTGTGCCTTTGCCGAGACGTATTTATTTGCTTCACTGTGTAATTTGTTGGGCTTGGTCAATCCCTTGAATATCAAATGTCGCCTGATATACATAGAATATACTGCGTCACCTTCAAAAGCAAGAGCAATTCCGTTGATAAGGTTCACATCAACTACACTAGTCACGTGTCCACCTCACGCCATCTTTTGTATCTAATAATTTAATCCCTTGCTCCGCCAATTCATCCCGAATACGGTCCGCTGTTGCAAAGTCCCTATTGGCACGCGCTACTTGCCGCTCCTCAATTAAGGCTTCAATCTCACTGTCTAAGACCTCTTCCTCAAAGACAATTCCAAAGACTGCCAACATTTTTCCAAAGGCTTCCTTGACAATGGCATCATAGTTTCCGGAGTTGATCCATTTGGCAAAGTCGAAAATTGCTGTAATGCCATTTGCAGCATTAAAATCATCATCCATTGCAGTCTCGAACGCCGCTAAATGTTTAGCTAATACCGTGTGATTAGACACATTCAGCACTGGTTGAGTATAGGTGTTTTTTAAGTATTTTAAATTAGTTTCCGCATCGGAGATAGCTTTCTCCGTGTAGTTCAGTGGTCGGCGATAGTGCTGGGTCGCAAGGAAAAACCGTAAAACTGGCCCATCAATGTTCTCCAACATATCATGTGCAGTTAAAAAATTCCCTAATGACTTGGACATTTTTTCATCATTGATATTCAGCATAGCATTATGCATCCAGTAATTTGCGAATGTCTGGCCTGTTTTACATTCTGATTGGGCAATCTCGTTGGTATGGTGCGGAAACTCCAAGTCTGCTCCGCCACCATGAATATCTATGGTATCTCCCAATATCTCTGTTGCCATAACCGAACACTCGATATGCCAGCCTGGACGACCTAGACCCCAAGGACTTTCCCATGACACTTCTCCTGGCTTAGCTGATTTCCACAAGGCAAAGTCAAATGGATGTTCTTTCAATTGCCCCTCTCCATCGACACGCCCAGATGCTCCAGCTTCTAACTCTGACAAAGTTTTATTGGCCAAACGGGCATAATTCTTTGCCTTTTCAACACGGAAATAAACATCCCCTTCTGCTTCATATGCATAGCCCTTATCCAATAGAGCTTGGACAAAATCAATGATTTGGTCCATATAATCGATAACACGAGGATTCTTGGTTGCAGGTTTAACTCCTAATTTTGCCACGTCATCCTTAAATGCCGCAATAAACTTATCAGATAATTCCTTTGTTGTCATACCAGCTTCATTTGCAGCTTTGATAATCTTGTCATCCACGTCCGTAAAGTTTGAAATGTAAGCTACATCAAAGCCACGGTATTCAAAATAACGGCGGATGGTATCAAAAGCTACCACACTTCGTGCATTACCGATATGAATATAGTTATAAACCGTTGGTCCGCAGACATACATTTTTACCTTGCCTTCTTCCAAGGGTACAAAATCACGTAAACTGCGGGTCATGGTATCGTAAATTTTAATCATAGATGCTCCTTTACTTCTGAACATTCTTCAAGATTTGGTATTTTTGATATAGTTTTACTAGCCAATAGGCTGTTGCTGCCAACCAAATCATCCCAACCTGCCAATTACCTTGTGAAAATTTAACGACAAATAGAATCGTTCCAACGATGGAAGTCAAGATATAGGGCCAATTCTGTTTCACTAATTCTTTTAACATACTGTACTTTCTAATTTTTTAGCAATGTCCATCGCGATTTCAAAGAAAGTCATACAGTCAACATTTCTCTCCTCACGACGAGTATCCCACTCATTGTTATGGTGATCCACATAATCAGCTGTGTAGAAAAATTGATAAACATTAGCCTGTCGGAACTGGGACCATGCCATAATAGCTGATGCTTCCATATCAACCACCATTGCCCCAGCAGTCAAGCGACGTTTAACCTTAGCTGCTGTTTCTCTATAAAATGCATCTGTCGTCCATGTCTTAGTCCGAACATGTTCAATTCCTGCTTGATCTAAGGCTTCTTCCATGGTCAATAATAGTTTCGAATGATAGCTAATCTCATCACTGGCTGGTGCATAATGATAACTAGTTCCCTCATCGCGTAAGGCTGAGCTTGGTAGGATAATCTTATCTACTGCAATAGACCGATCCAGTACTCCACAAGTACCAAATACAATAAAATTTTGAAACCCTTTGGCTCTCAATTCTTCTAGATTCCCAACAATCATAGAAGCTCCAATTGGGGCTAACATGACACCAACTCTCACTCCACTTTCTTCATAAATATACCATGGCAACTGGCCATTTAGATTGTGAAGAGCTCCACCCTCATATACATTTTCTAACTCGGCAACTCTCTCAATGATTTCTCCATTAAATGACAGAATTAAAGTATTACAGGTTTCACCACCACCCCGAATAGAGGCATCCGTCGGTTCAATAACTGCAGAGGTGTTTTCAAATTCTTCTAGCAGCATATCAACCTTCTTTCGGGTCTAAGTAGACCACTTGTGTCTGCTTGGTAAAACCGATATTTTCATACAGCCGCTTAGCGATGAGGTTGTCATCTTCGACGGCGATTTGAAAGGGGTTGTCGTTTTTCGTGATAAGGTCATTGATGACAGCTTTGACTAAGTAAGTGCCGTAACCTTTTTGTTGCTGGTCGGGTGCAATAGCTAAACCGTAAAGATAGTTATCATCGGTCGATATATCTACTGTGCAAGAACCGATAACCGCTCCGCTATGTTCCAAAAGATAAAGCAAGCTATCCGCATCAGCGATAGCCTCACGTGCGTAACGAAGAGCCACCTCATAGTCGCTATCAAAGACCTTTGTCTGGAAATACGCAATGTCGTCTGCATGGTGAGCTTGTGCCAAGCTTATTGTGAGTTCAGCCTGTTGCGAGAACTGATAAGGCTCTCGCTCACGTCCCAGCCATGTCTCAGTATCCGTATCTTCTACCAAGTTCCATGCTAGCGCAAGGTCTGGGTGCTTGTCCAGAAATACACGTTCTGTCTGAAAGGTCACACTAGCGATAGGATAGTTAGCCGTCTTCATCTGGTAGCAATCATAGAGCTTGCGTGCCAGCCCCTGTCTGCGGTAGGCTGGGTGCACAATAATCGCAAGTTCCACATCCTCATCATCGGCATACACAGTCAAGAGTCCAACCAACTGTTCACCTTGATAGGCCAAGAAAAAAGCTGGCATTTCAGGGTCAAAGTTGAGCATATTTGACAGGTAAGGGTCACGATAGGTGCCGTCATGGGATTGCACAGTGCTTATCAGAGTTTTTGCAGCGGATAACTGCTTGGGATTTAGAACATTAGTTGCTATTATCATGCTTACCTCTTATCTCTATAACTACTCACATAGGAAGGCTTTCCTACAAATGCGACGAATGGTGGCTGGCTTCTCGTAATTCTGCAAGCTTAGTCGTGTAGTGTTCACGGCCATCTTCCATGTCATGAATGACCTTTTCATCTTTTTGACCGTGTACACGGACAATTTTAGCTGGCATGCCGACCACTGTCACATCTGCTGGCACATCGGCTAGGACAACGGCAGCTGCACCCACTTTGGCATTTTCTCCGATTTCAACAGGTCCAATAACCTGTGCGTGTGCAGAGACAAGGGCACCCTTTCGGACAGTTGGATGGCGTTTGCCCGTATCCTTACCCGTTCCACCCAGCGTTACGCCGTGGTAAAGCATGACACCAGACTCAATAATAGCTGTCTCACCAATAACCAAACCAGCTCCATGGTCAATGAAGACTCCCGAAGCAATTTCGGCACCTGGATGAATCTCAATATTGGTCCAAAAACGCCAAAACTGACTGTGCATCCGAGCTAATAATTTAAAACCATTTTGCCACATCCAGTGAGAGAGACGATGAGCAGCCAGCGCCTTGACTCCTGGGTAGGTCAAAAGGACTTCCAAGGAGTTCCGTGCCGCCGGATCTTTTTCTTTTACAATTTCTATGGTATCCTTCCACCAACCCATGTCTTCTCCTTCTAGCGAGAAGACAAGTCCATTTCGGGACTTGCCTACTTCACTATTATTTTTTATCTACTTTATGAAATTTAAATTCACCAAAGTTATTATCTTTTTTCTCTTTGTGTTCTTTATGACGACGAGGTTTTTCTGATCGTTCACGTTTTTCTGGTTCCACGTAGCCTTCTGGTTTTGGTAGAAGAGCTTTCATAGAAGCATCAATACGTCCCTTATCATCAATTTTTATCACCTTAACATCTACAACATCGCCAACCTCAACCAAATCTTCTGGTTTATTGACACGTGTCCAAGCCATTTCAGAAACGTGGACGAGGGCATCGGTCTTGTCAAAAAGGTTGACAAAGGCACCGAATTTCTCCAAACGAACCACTTTTGCTTGGAAGACTTCGTCCACTTTTGCTTCACGGACAAGGCTAGCGATGATTTCTTTTGTACGCTCAATTGCAGCACGGTCTGGTGAGAAAATCGCCACAAGACCGTCTTCGTCGATATCGATTTTCACGCCAGTTTCTGCAATAATCTTATCGATGGTTTCTCCACCCTTACCGATAACAACCTTGATCTTGTCAACATCAATCTTGATAGTGTCAATCTTCGGTGCAGTTGGTGCCAAGTCAGGACGAACTTCTGGGATAGTCGCTTCGATAACATCAAGGATTTCAAAACGTGCCTTCTTAGCTTGTGCCAAGGCTTCTTCCAAGATTTGTGGTGTAATACCGTCAATTTTAATATCCATTTGAAGGGCTGTGATACCGTCACGAGTACCAGCTACCTTGAAGTCCATGTCGCCGAAGTGGTCCTCAAGACCTTGAATATCGGTCAAGACGGTGTAATTGGTACCGTCTGAGATCAGACCCATGGCAATCCCTGCAACGGGGGCCTTGATTGGCACACCACCTGCCATAAGGGCGAGGGTACCAGCTGTGATAGAAGCCTGTGAAGAAGAACCGTTTGATTCCAAGACTTCTGCTACCAAGCGGATAGCGTAAGGGAAGTCTTCCAAGCTAGGCAAAACTTGCTCAAGAGCACGCTCACCAAGAGCGCCGTGACCAATTTCACGACGACCTGGTGCTCCGTAACGACCAGTTGAGCCAACTGAGTATTGTGGGAAATTGTAGTGATGCAAGAAGCGTTTCTTGTACTCATCATCTAAACCGTCGATGATTTGGGTTTCACCCATTGGTGCCAAGGTCAAGACAGAAAGGGCTTGCGTTTGACCACGGGTAAAGAGACCTGAGCCGTGAACATTTGGCAAGAAGTCTACTTCTGCATCCAAAGGACGAATCTCATCAACACGGCGACTATCTGGACGAACCTTGTCTTCAGTTATCAAACGACGAACTTCCGCATGCTCCATTAGTTCCAAGATTTCATGGACATCACGCATGATACGGTCAAATTCTTCGTGCTCAGCGTATTTTTCTTCGTAAGCTGCGATGACAGTCTCGCGAACGGCATTGGTCGCATCTTCACGGGCCAATTTTTCTTCAACCTGCACCGCTTTTTTCAAATCGTCATTGTAAGCTGCAACAATCTCAGCCTGCAATTCTGGGTCCACTTGAAGAAGCTCCACATCTGCCTTTTCCTTGCCGACTGCTGCCACGATTTGATTTTGGAAATCCAAGAGTTCTTGAATGGCTGCATGACCTTTCAAGAGTGCTTCCAACATCACATCTTCTGATAATTCTTTGGCCCCCGATTCAACCATGTTGATAGCGTCTTTGTTACCAGCAACTGTCAATTCTAAAAGGGATGCTTCTTGTTGAGCTTGATCTGGGTTAATAATCAATTCGCCATTAACATAACCAACCTGAACACCAGCAATTGGACCATTGAATGGAATGTCTGAAATCGCTAATGCCAATGAGGAACCAAACATGGCTGCCATTGGAGCAGATGCATCTGGATCATAAGAAAGGACTGTGTTGATGACTTGAACTTCGTTACGGAAACCTTCCGCAAACATTGGACGAATCGGACGGTCAATCAAACGAGCTGTCAAGGTCGCATCAGTTGACGGACGGCCTTCACGCTTCATCCAGCCACCTGGGAATTTCCCTGCAGCATACATCTTTTCTTCGTAGTTAACTTGGAGGGGGAAGAAATCACCAGTTGCCATTTTCTTAGACATAACAGCTGCAGTTAATACTGTTGAATCTCCATAACGAACAACTACCGCACCATTGGCTTGTTTGGCAACCTGGCCAGTTTCAACGACTAGTTTCTTGCCAGCAAAAACCGTTTCAAATACTTGTTTTGACATGAATTGTCTCCTGTTTTTTTCTGAAATTTTTCTTGCGTGTTTTCTACAAAAGACAATCAAACAGCTTGTTTCACTCTCTTTTGCACAAAATCACGCATAATTCTTATTTTATCATATTTTAGGTAGAAATAAAGGCTTGAAACTATTTTTGACAAGAAAACATACTCATGATAAACTATTCAAAATAGTTGGAGGTAGAAAATGGAAACTTGCCATCTTGTAGTTCCTAGTTTAAAATGGAAGAACCAAATCTTAGCCTATAAAGAAGCATTTAGCAATGAACATCTTCATGGTGGTGGCAAACTGCAACAATTTGAAGCAGTTGAGGAATGGCTGGAGCACGTTGAAAACGAAGCATCTCCAGCGACCTGTCGTCCCAACCGCGCTTCTTCTTCAACTTTTATCTGCATTCGCGAGCAGGACAAAAAAATGGTGGGCATTTGCAATATCCGCCATCATCTCAATCAAGAATTTTTGGTCCATATCGCCGGTCACATCGGCTACTCCATTCATCCGAATGAACGGCGCAAGGGCTACGCCAAAGAGCAATTGGCCCTCGCTCTGCAAGAAGCCAAAACTCTGGGCATCAATCGCGTCCTCATTACTGCAGCCGACTGGAACATTGGCTCTCAAAAAACGATTTTAGCCAACGGCGGCGTCTACGAAGATACCCGCATCGATCCTGACGACGGCGACCGCATGCTCCGATATTGGATTGAAAATTTGTAATATAAAAACCTGAAATGCATAATAATTTTCTAAATTATTACGATAAAAAAAACACAGCTCAGTATACAAGATACTGGTGCTGTGTTTTTTTGTTTCTATACCTGCTAATTAACGACGCAAGCCAAGTGAATTGATTAATTCGCGGTAACGGTTAACGTCTGTGCGGCGGAGGTATGCCAACAAGTTACGACGGCGACCGATTTTTTTCATCAAACCACGGTAAGTAGCGTGGTCTTTTTTGTGTTGTTTGATATGGTCGTTAAGGTGGTTGATTTCCCAAGTAAGTACTGCTACTTGTACTTCAACTGAACCTGTGTCGCCTTCATGACGCGCATATTGTGCCATGATTTCATTTTTTTTCTCTTTTGAGATTGCCATAATGTATACTCCTTTTTATTGAGCTCAATCCGAGTGACAGGTTGGCGACCTGTGACCAAGAAAAAGCTAGATTTGTCCTTTTGGACCTTATCCATTCTATCAAGGAACGGTGCTTTTGTCAACTGATTTGAGCAATTGATGAGCTGCTCTGCTATTTCTCCGAAAGACCTGTTTGAACTGCTTCAATTAAGTCGTTTTTCCATATTTCAATCGCATCCAGATGCAGGGCAAAATCAAAGTCCTTGAGGTTGACCTGAACTTGCAAACTGCCTTGCTGATAACGGGCCATCAGCACGATTTGATCCAACCCTTGCCCCATATACCAATAGATAGCTTCGACACTTGGATTGTCCACAACATCTGCCTGTATTCTAACCGCAACATCATTTAAGCTGGCTGAACTAGTATCAAAAATTCGACCATATTCGTGGTCTGCCATTACATCTGTCTCATACCAAATATGAAGAGTGTTGCTATACATTTCTTTTGCTAATGCTTTCACGAGCTTCTCCTTTTTCCTTTACTATACCACAATTCATAAAAAAAGCCAGCCTGAGCTGACTTCAAAATCGAGTGTAATTACTTGGCTTTTTCAGCTTTGGGCAAAATGAGGTTAAGGATAATCCCAACGATTGCCGAGAGGGCTGTTCCTGAAAGGGTTATCGCACCAATATTCAGAATTGCACCACCAAGTCCTAATACCAACATAGAACTTGCAACAATTAAGTTACGAACTTGACCGAAATCTACTCGACTTTCAATCAATACTTTCAAACCATTTGATGCAATAACACCATATAGTAAGATAGACATTCCTCCGAGAACGGCACTTGGAATGGTCGAAATAAGAGCTGTAAATTTACCCAAGAATGAGAAAGCAATTGCAATCAAAGCAGCATTGCGAATAACCGATACTGACGCGATGCGAGTCATACCGATAACCCCTGTATTTTCTCCATAAGTCGTATTGGCAGGACCCCCGATTAAAGCTGAAACAGCTGTCGCTACACCATCACCAATCAAGGTACGACTGAGACCTGGGTTTTTCAAGAACTGACGACCACAGATTTGGCTGAGAACTGTATGGTCACCGATATGTTCAGCTACAGTCACTACAGCAATTGGTAAAATGGCAACCATTTCAGGTCCGAAGTAAAAATTATACGATTTGAATACACCTGTTTCAAATGGTAAATAGAATCCTGGCAACTCAAACCAAGCCGCTTCGAGCACAGGTGTGAAATCCACCAGACCAAGCAAGAGAGCAACAATATAACCACCGATAATGGCAATTAAGAATGGAACAATCTTGGCGAAGCCTTTCCCTTTGGTATTGACAAAAGCCGCGATCAAGAAAGTGACAATAGCTACAACAACATTTTTCCAGTCACCATCCGCCACAAAACCTGCAGAAGTAACTGCCGAATTGGCAAGGCCAAGACCGATAACGATGATCATAGGCCCAATAACCACGGGTGGTAATAGAGTATCAATCCATTTTGTACCAATGGCTTTGACGAGACCTGCAATCAGTACATAAATCAGACCAACAAAGAAAATACCTGTTTGTGCTGCTGAGATATCTCCGCCCATTTCTTTGATAGCTAAGGCCATAGCTGAAATATAGGCAAACGAAGAACCAAGATAAACCGGTACTTTAAATTGAGTAGCTACTTGGTAAATCAGGGTTCCAATACCAGATGCAAATAGGGCCACGGATACGGGCATTCCCAAAATCAAAGGTACTAAAATCGTTGCACCAAACATGGCAAACACGTGTTGGAAACTGAGCAAAATCCCCTGAAGAGGAGCTGGTTTCTCATGGACATCAAACAAAAGGTTGGCTTTTGTATTCATCATTCTCCCGCTCTGGGTACACAAAAAGACCCAGACTTTCTAAATTTTCATAGTCATAGGCCCTTAATGAATTATCCTGTTGTCTTTCTCACCTCACGGGATGAGTTTAAAAACCTACGCTTTTTTCATTGTATCATAAACATTCGGATTTTGGCAAGGGATTTATTTCTGACATATACTAAAAGTTTGAAAAATCAAATGTTTTTCGTGCTTTCAATAAATTCCTTAACTAACTTTAAAATCTTGTCCTCATGCCCCCTGATTACCTCACTATTCCAATTGTCATCCGAATTTCCAGTAAGTTTAGCCATCCATTGCAGTTTTAGACTTTGGTTTCCAAATATCTTTTCCCATTGGCTATACTTGGCCTGAGGTCTAGAGTTCCCAAACTTCGAATTTTGACTGTCCGTGATAATACAAAGGTTTCCGAGAGAATGAAGCAGACTATCAGACATTCTTAACATCCCACTATCTTCAAAATTTGGATTCTGAGGATACCAATGTTCAACGGAACGACGATAAGTGAATCTAAAATTCCTTGAATCAAAAAAGTACTCCTGTAGATTATTTTGATTTTTCCATAAGACATAATCAATAAAATTGAAAGCATAGATAGGCATATTAGGGTAGCATCTAAATTTTCGACCATCTTCTATAAATAACCGTCCTTCAGCATATCGAACTGCCAACGCTTCTAGAAAAATTACAAACTGGTGTCCAAATACTTCATCTTGCAAATGTTCAACATTCTTGAATAGATAGACCAGAGTCTCATATAGCCAACGACTATCTCGATTTGATGTAAAGGTCACTGCAAACATAGACTGAAGCATAATAATGGTATCATTCACTGCTTTATCCGAAAAAGTATTATTCTCGAAATGTTCTTTTACAAAGAAATCTGTATTTTTCCGATTGTCTCTTTGATACTCATAATAAGTACCTTTGCTAAGAAACCAGTCGTTTTTTGACCGCCTTGATGTATCCTCGCTTGCATTTCTAATGACATAGTTATCAAATAGATGTCTAATACTTAATAAAGTTTCCGAGAAGTAAATGACCCAATCCCCTCCTTTTTCACTCACCGTAAAGACATCAAGAAGTTTCTTATCATCTAACTGAACATCTTGTGGGGGAATATTTTCAATAATAGAAACAGTATACAAGAGTAGCGTTTCAAAGTTAATTACGGTTGTATATTTTCCAGTCTCTTCGTCGTCTACGATGTCATCAAATACCAATGAACTTGAGTCTTCTAGGGTATCTAATATACTTTTTTTTGAACTATTTGTGTTATCAATAAATCGATAGATATTGGCTAATTTATAATTTGAAAAATGCCAACCAAAAATATTTTCTCTTTCTTTGAACGTTTCCTTTCTTTTCCTTCTCATTTGAAATGCTTTAACTACTGGTTCTTCGAAATCTGCACAGGCATCCCAGATTTTAGCAAACTTAGCAGCTTCTTCATCATCAAGCTTCGCCATCAATTGAGCCTTAATAATTTCATGAGCTTCCAATTGCTCCCCTCTTGAATTAAACCGCTCAAAATAAAGATTCAAATCTAAGTCAGTAGGTAGCATATTTCTAAAAATAATGACGTGTTGAAAGAGGTACTCCGCATATACTGTCGCTTCCATTTTAATCTGTTCGGACAGAATTTTATTGAGTGCTAATTTGGTGTTTTGGTAACCCCTAATAATCTCATCCATATTCTCAAATTCAGCACTGCTATTCTCAAATAACTGCTGCAAAGAAGCATTGGACTGCTTACGCGCTTCAAAATTTAAGAGTTTCAAGTCAGGGATTTGAATGTGATACTCATTTCTCAAAACCAATGCCAACAAAGTCAAAGCTGTTGTTCTCTGTTGCCCATCAATAATATGGTACATATTTCCTTTTTGATGAACAACCAGTGTTCCGATATAATAATCAGGACGTTTTTCACGTTCGTTGTAAGCATCTGCTATGTCAATAAGCAATTGCTCAATCTCATCATATGTCCATGAAAAATTTCGCTGATAAAGAGGAACAATGTATTCATCTTCAGTCAGAAGTTTTGTAACTGTCAAAGTAGCTGTCTTAGTCATTTATTAAGCTCCTCTTCCTCAAGAATTTTCTCCAAGGTAAAATGTTCAAATTGATCACGATTGATTTTCTGCAAAAAATCGCTTGGTGTACTAGCATGATGTAATAGCTGAAATAATTTTTGAACTGTACGCCGTTGAAAAATTCCACCCGCAGCATAATTGGCTAAAGTGCTATCATAAATGGCACGCGCTTTTATACGTGGATAATAGGCCCATATAAAAATTGTTTCAACAATATCTTTATCTAAAGCTCCCTGACCAAACCTATCCACAAAAAGCAATACTAGATTATCGAATAAATTACGATTCCGGTTATAGCGTTGTTTAGTAGAATATAAAATCTTGAGCATTTTGGAATCTAGACTGAGACTTTCAAACCAAGTTTCTCTATTTTGAATCATTTTGTGTGACTGATTAATATAAGAGAAAAAGTACTCTCCATCAATAATTGGCATCGTTAAAGAAATAGGATAATCAATATTTTGTGCTTTTAATAGTCTAAAGAGATTCAAATAAGGGTATTCGTTATGATGTAAACCGACACCTTTAAAATCATCGATAAAATCTTCTGTAAAGCGAAGGTATGAACCCTGACGACGTTTAGTCAACCCAGTTTCGCCAATTGACCACCGTCGCACTCTAAAAAGATATTGGTTAAATAAATCTTTTAAATTGACCTTTTCGTCTGTAACAATTTTTTCCCAATTTTCAATCAAATCTTCACTGATTTCAGAGGCATTTCTCAAATGATAGGCTTTAAGCAGGTCGTGTGGCTCTAAGGCTTTTCCCCGATTATTTTGAGAATCAAAAAGTTGGAAAGCTTCAGATAATCGATTATGTGGCATTGTAATAACAGCAATTTCACAATTTTTAAGAAGAAAGTCACAAACTTTTTGCGCCTTTTCATCATCAAGGTCAATCAGTATTTTCCACTCTTCAAAATTTTCCTTAGCATGTTGACACGAAACCACGTCAAATTTTTGATTTAGTAACTGCTGGGCACCGATATAGTCATTCAACTTTCCTAAAGCCTGTAAAAATAACGCAATGGAAATTGTCCGTTGTTGTCCATCAACAATATCTAAAGTTTGTTTTTTATCATGTAAAATAAGAGATCCAACTTGATAAATGTCCTTTTTAGAATCTATAACTTCTTTGACATCATAGAATAAGTGGCGAATGTGTTTACGTTGCCATTTATAAGGGCGTTGATAATTTGGGATATGGAGCCTATTGTCCTTCAAAAGCTCCTCTAACGTCATATGCCTCAAAGTAATATCAGTCATTCTACTTATTCTCCTATTTTTTCTCTACACTTGCATTCGGAATCATTTTCGCATGCATTTCCGCAGCTGTTTTATCGTAAAACGGTCCTGCAATCGTATTTCCAAATTGATCTACCACAATCCATTCTTGCATATACTTCCCCTCCTTTCAATCAAGAGTTATAGTACTGATACATCCATTCTAATACACAGAGTGGACAAATAGTGTCCCATATATCTAATTTTTATAGTTTTCTTGCATCTTTTTGAGGAAATGTTTCATATCTTCTACAAGCGAAGTCGGGGAAAGCACAGTCAGGGCATCCGCCTGACTCAGCAACCAACGTTTTAAGCCTGGTGTGTCTTGACTTACAAATTCAATGATGTTGCCTTCGGAGTTGATTTCGATAATCTTTGCTGTCGGAAATTGATCCAAGACAATGGTTGGATCATAGCTAAATCTGACTCTTATGGTTAATTCCCGTCCCATAAAGGAATCCACGCGCTTATTCCGTACCTCACCATCTCGAAACTTTTTGCCATAAGAAATATCCGGTTTCTTCTCAGTCGAAAGTTTCCAGTCTAAAATCCTATCTAACTTTAAAGTCATATAGGATGAATGTTTTAGATTATAAGCTACAAGGTAAAAGTAATGACTATCGTAGTAGAGTGACACAGGAAAAACTGTGTGTTTCTTTTCTACATTGTAGGGAGATTGGTAGCGAATATCTAATACCAATTCCTTACGAATGGCCTCTGACCATTCCCAAATCTTATCGATTCTATTTTGAGTATCTGAAAGCGGGGCATAGTTTAAGAGTTCACTAGCGATGATGGCAGAAATTTCTTTCTGCTCATCTTTCGATACCAGAGCAAATAAGCTATCTAAAACAGCCTTATTTTCTTCCTTATTCAAAGCACGATTTTCTAGCAAAATCTTAGAAATGGTTAGAATTTCCTTTTTGTTAAAAAGTGATTTCCCTTTCAAAAAGCGAGTATGGTGCTTAGAATCATAGGCTAACTCTGCTGCAATCATCGGCTGACTTTCGATAAATCCTCCTAGCAGAGCAAAATCTCTCTGAATTGTCTTCTCACTGACTCCAAATTCATCTGCCAACTGTGGCTTTTTCAGATGTGCTCCTGATTGCAAACGTAAAAATATAGTAAGTAATCTTTCCTGATCGTTCATAGAAACCTCAATTCTAAAAAGATTATAACACTCTTAGCAAGTCAAATTCAATAAATTTCCTTGGTAGAGAATCTTGCTCAATGCGTCATTTGAATTATCAAATTCGCAACCAGTTACCAATAATTTCCCACCTGTTTTTAGGTAGCTTTCTAAAATTCTTGCCAACTTCTTCTGAATCGCATCGGTACTATTATAAAATTCTTCAATATTTTCAATCATCACAACATCAAATTCTTCTAGAAAATGAACATTTTGTACTATTTCTATAGCCAGACTGACTCCGACTACTCTTTTCACTTTCCTATTCATCTCTTGATAGTAAAATTCTATGTGGTCAACAAAGCTCCTTCTGATGTGATCAACATCCGAAATAATGTATAAAAGTTGTCCGATATAGCTCTTTTGAGGGATTCCAAGAAAATCGCTCACTTCCCGATTGATGCTGTCAAAAGAGCTTCTCACCTTGGTATCCGAGTCCAAATTTCTGTATAGCAAATCGATAAATATTTCTAAAATTTCCATATCATTAAACACAGCGTTTTCGTTCAAACCATTGTTATTCATGTGCAATTCCTTTCTTCTATCCCTGTAATCCAAAACCTATTAACCGTTGAGTTGATTCCAACTCTGATAATTCTTGAATGGCATTCTTAATATCAACTTCTATTACGGCATTCATCTCTGTTTCATCCAAATCCCTCTTACCTATCCTTTCCATTACCCGAGTCGCCTGTTGATACAAGATAGCTTCTATTAATTTACGAACATGGCGTCCATTACCAAAATGTTCATTTCTAATACGACTCAAAAAGTGCAAGTGCAATGCACTCTCACAGCTCGATTCAATGGAATAGCCCTTATTACTCAACATTATTCTAAAAATTTCATTGAGTTCATCCACGGAATAATCTTCAAAATGAATGATGTTTGAAATTCTAGATTGTAATCCCGGATTCGTGTCTATGAAATTGTGCATCAACTCTTTATAACCGGCAAAAATAACAACTACCTCATTGCGACGATTTTCCATTTCTTGAATAATGGTGGGTATAGCTTCATTGGCAAAATCTCTTTCACTCTGTGGAATCAGACTGTAAGCTTCATCGATAAACAGTACACCACCACTTGCACTATCAAACACCTTTTTTATTTTTGGTGCTGTTTGGCCAACATATTCCCCAATAAGATCTGCTCTTCCCACCTCTACTATCTTGTTTTCTGCAATCAAGCCATATTCATACAGGATCTCTGTATAAAGGCGAGCTACCTCTGTCTTACCTGTCCCTGGATTTCCTGTGAATAACAAGTGCCCATTACTTTCTTCAACATGATAGCCTTTTTCTTTCCTAAGTTTAGATAGTTGTTCAAAAGCAACTTGTTGTCTGATTAATTTTTTGACAGATTGAAGACCAATCATTTGATTCAGCCTCTTTTCAGCTTGGCCACATTTGCTTTTAGATTGTTCCTTTTGCAAACTAAAGTGACCCAGATCCAGCAATCCATTTTCTTGACAATAATTGGTTGCCACCGCATATTCATGGATTCTCTGAACCATTCGTCGAATATCTTTTGCATTGTTGAGATTTGAAGCCTTTTCTACATACTCCCTAACAATTTTCTTGTCTATACTAATTCGTCTTTTTGCTAATAGTTGAATAGCAATTTCAACCAGTTCGTCATTTGTATAAGGAGGAAACTCGATTCTATTTACATTATAGTATTCCTCCTGTAATTCCATTTCTATTTTTTTAGCTTCTTCAGTCGATTGGGCAATTAGAATACAAATATTATTCTCCCTCTTCGCATTGATATTAGCGAAAAGTTCTAATTTAGGACGAGCCCTTGCCTTAAAATAGTCATAAACAACTGGAAATTGCTTTTCATCAGTCTTGGGAAGAAAATATTCGCTACAATGAATATCAACCGCTTTCAAGTCGAACAAGCGTTCTAAATATTGGAGAGCATATTTTCGCCCACTGCCTTTTTGACCATTGAAAATTAAGAAAAACGGCTCTTTCGTATGCGATTCTAAATAGTTTGATTGATAGTCTAAATAGTTTATAAGATGCTGAATACTATTTTTGAATGTAGTAAGTCCACTCATATTTTCTGATAAAACATCCTCATTCGGAGTAAGACCTTGCTTATTTTCCTTTGATTGCTTCAATAAGAAATAACCAAATTCTCCCAACTGTTCACGTCCAACTTTGTCAATAAAATCATCCTCAGTTATTGAAGAATAGCCATCTAAATAGACATCCACTTCCCAAAGTGACTGAACCTTTTTTGCTATTTCTCGTTTTGTATTTGCAGCTCCCGTTACAATAAATAAATCTTCTTTTTCCTTCAAAAAATACATCCAATTATTTTCTTGAATAAACGATTCACTAGGATTTTCTAATTGTTGTATCACTCCCATAATCCTGATATGATAATAATTCATTTTCATCCCCCTCATTTATTATGTACTCTAGAGAGAGTATATAAAAACAGGTGGACAATTTTTGTCCATCTGTTTAATTTGTTTCTCAAAATAAGAAAACAGGCAGAAAATATTCTGCCCCAGATTGAAGAAAAAGTCCATTTTGGACAATTTTCTTCAATCTTTTTTCTTTATGTTGAAAATAAAAAACTCTCAAAAACGCCGAAATATCAACGTTTCTAAGAGTTTAATGACTTGCTATCTTTTGCAAACTTCTTCAATTTTTTATATTTTTAGGAGTTTGTCTACGTTCTGAGGCAGAAAATATTCTGCCCGCTTCTCTTTTTCTCTTAAAACTTCCCTAAATTCGTCAAATCTTTTTTCTCTGGCATGACTTCCTTATTGTCCCAGTGCTCGACAATCTTGCCGTCTTTGAGGCGATAGATGTCAAAGTGGGCGTAGTCCTGACCTGCAATCCAGACTTTAGAATAAGCCACCACATAATCACCCTGTCCCATCACCTTGAAGACAAAGTCGTAGGTGACTTGATTCTCTACAAGATAGTCCTTGTAGGCCGCACCGCCTTGGGCAATCTCTTGGTTGTGCTGAATAAGATCAGCTGCCACATAGTCGTCAAATTTCTCGATTTCCCCATTTTGAAGGACATCGACCAAGAAACGACGGACGATTTTCTTGTTGTCCTTGGTCTTGTCTAGGTCTGTCAGCTCAAAGTCAGCGTAAATCGGGTCTGTTTGGCCAATGGTTTTTGGATAGGCATCGATAACATCCCAATGCTCAACGATACGACCATTAGCATCTGAACGGAAGATGTCCGCTGTCACCCACTCAGCCTCACCATCATTGAGTTTCTGGTGGACATGAACGAAGACAAAATTTCCGTCTTCAATGGCACGAACAATATTTATTTCCCGCTTGGGATTGCGTTTGAAAAAGTCCTCAAAGAAAGCCGCAAATCCCTCTTTCTCATCAGGAACACCCGTACTGTGCTGAGTGTAAGTGGCTCCCATATAGTTTTCATGAACTTCCTTGATTTCCCCGTCGCGAATGCCACGGAGATAGAGATTTTTAGCATTTTCTAGTTGATGTGACATGATTTTCTCCTATTTTAGTAAATTTTCCTGCTCCAAGTATTCCCTCGCCACTTGCTCTGCCGACTTGCCTTCCACATCGACCGCATAGTTCATCTGGGTCATTTCCTCGGTCGAGATTTTCCCCGCCAAAGTCCCTAGGACTTGCTCCAACTCAGGGTATTTCTCAAGGGTTTCTTTGGTCAATAGCGGAGCGGCTTGATAGGGTGGGAAGAGCTGTTTGTCGTCTTCTAGGATTTTCAGCTTGTAAGTGACCACCTTGCTATCTGTCGAGAAGGCTTCGACAAGCTGCACATCTCCGTTTTTAATGGCTTCATAGCGAAGAGCAGGCTCCATGGTTTTGACATTGAGGTTTAGTCCATAAAGATTGGTCAATCCGACATTACCATCCTCACGGTCGTTAAACTCTAATGAGAAACCTGCAACAGCTGTCTGCTGCACTTTTGCCAAATCCGAAATCTTTTCAATCCCATTTTTTTGAGCATAGTCTTCCGTTACCGCCAAAGCATAGGTATTCTGGAAAGCCATTGGTGCTAAATACATCAGACCATCCTGTTCCAAAATCGCTTCTTTAGCGTAGGTATAAACCTCCTCAGGGTTATTGGACAGATTAGACGGTGGATTGGTCAAAAGGGTGGTCGTAATGGTACCAGTGTACTCTGGATAAATATCAATCGAGCCTGATTTGAGGGCTTCATAGAGGAAGCTGGTCTTGCCAAAGTTTGGCTTCAGCTCCACCTCGATATCCGTCTGGTCTTCAATCAAGAGTTTATACATATTGATGAGGATTTCAGGCTCTGCCCCCAATTTCCCAGCGATGACCAGCTTTTTCGATGACGACTGATTGAGTGGAACATAACTAGCTCCGACTGTCAAGAGTGTCACTAAAAGAGCCACCAAAATGGTCCGTGGCTTCTTGTCCTGCAAGAACTTGATAATCGAGCCGAAGAGAACTGCCAAGACAGCTGACGACACTGCTCCAATCAAAATCAGGGCTGAGTCATTTCGGTCAATTCCCAAGAGAATAAAAGAGCCAAGACCACCTGCACCGACCAAGGCAGCAAGTGTTGCCGTCCCGATAATCATAATGGAAGCCGTCCGAATACCAGACATAAGAATAGGCATAGCTAAGGCCAGCTCGAATTTACGCAGTTTTTCTAGCTTAGTCATCCCAAAGGCTGTCGCAGCTTCTTCCAGCGACGGATCGATTTCCGAAAGTCCAGTTAAAGTCCCTTGTAAAATAGGGAAAATTGCATAGATGACCAAGGCCACTACTGCAGGTAAAGTACCGATACCCATAAAGGGAATAAAAAGACCTAAAAGTGCTAAGGATGGAATGGTTTGGAAAACACCTGTCACCTGCAAGCTCCACTCGGTCAGCCTTTTCTTGTTGGACAAGATCAAGCCAAGTGGCACCGCAATAGCGATAGCGATGATCAAAGCCAAGAGGGAAATTCGCAGGTGCTCAAAGAGGGCTGTCAGCCAGTCTGCTTTGCGTTCGATAAAAGTTGCAATCAACTGATCCATTAGGCACCTCCCCTATTTTTCATAAATTCGATGACAAAGTCGTTGGCAGGCTGGTTACGAAGTTCATCAGGCGTACCCAATTGAACCACTTCTCCTGCCCTCATCAAGCAGATACGGTCTGCCAGCTTAACCGCCTCATCCATATCATGGGTAACGAAAACCGTTGTCATCTTGAATTCCTCGTGTAACTCCTTAATCAAGTCCTGCAACTGCCCCTTGCTAATTGGATCCAAGGCTGAGAAAGGTTCGTCCATCAGCAAGACCTTGGGATTGGCAATAATGGCCCGCAGAATCCCAATCCGCTGTTTTTCTCCCCCAGACAAGTCCTTGGGTAGACGCCCCAGATAACTATCTGGATCCAAGCCAACCTTAGTTAAAAGCTCTCTGGATTTTTTTAGAATATCTTGCTTGCTCATCCCCTTCATCTCAGGAATAAGAGCGATATTTTCAGCCACTGTCATATTTGGAAATAAAGCAATCTGTTGCAGAACATAGCCAGTTTCCAAGCGTAGTTCTCGTAGGTCAAAGTCTTTCAGCCGCTTGCCCTGAATCCGAATATCTCCATCTGTCTGCTCAATCAGGCGATTGATCAGTTTCAGCGTGGTTGTTTTTCCGCTACCGCTTGGTCCAATCAAAACAAAGAATTCTCCCTCTTGAATGTCAAAAGTCAAGTTCTTCAAGATTGGTTCGTTGACCTGATAGGTCAAGGACACATTTTGGTAATCAATCATTGGTTTCTCCTCCCAAAATTTCCGTCAAGGCATGCCCATAGCGACCAAAGAGGTCTAGTAACTGCTCCTGTTCTTCCAAGCTGAACTGGGACAGGGCTGTTTTTTCCGCCTCTTCCAAGGGGTCCAAAATCCGACTGGCATAGACACGGCCTTCCTCGGTCAATTTGAACTTCTTATACCGTTTGTCTGCTGGATTTTCCTCAAAAAAGACATAGCCCTTATCAAGAAATTTCTTAATGGTGGCATTGACCACCTGCTTACTAGAGTAAGTCCTCTTACTGACCAAATTCTGTGTCACACCTCCGGGATGATAATAAAGCCACATAAGGATCGATAGGCACTTGCCGTTTAGCCCCTGTCGCCGTGCATAACCCTCATAGAGCCCGACCTGCTGGTCAAAGATACGGGCCAAGGCCTTACTCCGCTGTCTCAATTCTGTCATCATCTTCCTCCCTATTCAGCACAATCACCTTGCCAAAAGCCTCCGCCCCTTCTAAATAGCGGTGAGCCTCCTGTATGGTATCCAAACTAAAAATCTTCTCCGGCCCAACTGGCACCTGATAATGAGCTAGGTAGTCAAACATCTCCTGCAACTTTTCCTGATTGACATTGCCCGAATAAAAAGTAGTCAAATAGACATTCTGCCGCAACTGCTCAATGGGATCAAAGTTCTCCAGATACCACTTGCCACCCAGCTGCCCAGTCGAGCAGATGATACCACCCTCCTCCAGATGAGCTAGTGAATCCGACAGGGTAGCAGGCCCGACCAATTCAAAAATTTTGGTAAAGGTCAGGTCCGTCTGCAAACGCCCCTCTTTTTCGAGGATGACTTGGCTAAAACCAGAGGCAAGCAGCTGATTGGTCTTTTCTAGCTTGCGGACAGAAGCGTAGGTTGGCAAATCTGGAAACTGGCTCCGCACCAATTTGACAAAGGCCTGTCCAACCCCGCTAGCCCCCGCACGCACCAAGATCCGATCTGACGCTTCCAGCTTGAGATTTTTCATGGAACCGTAGGCGGTATAGTAGGTTTCAGGGACACTAGCTAGCTCCGCCCAGCCCAAATCAGTCTGAACAGGGTAGAGGATTTGATTAGGCACCAGGGCGTACTCTGCATAGCCACCGTCAAAGGCTCGGCCCAGCTCACCCATGATGGATACAACCTTTTGCCCGACTGGTAACCTGTCTGGCTCTGTCGTTTCCTCAATCACGCCGACCAATTCAATCCCCAAAATCCGTGGAAACACTACACTTGGTGACAGACCCTGTCTAGTAAAAATCTCCGAATGATTGATACCAAAGCCTTTGATTTTTACCAAGGACCAGCCTGTTTTCACTTGCGGTTTGGCAATTTCTTTTACTTCCAAAACCTCTGGCCCACCAGCTTTTGAAACCACAACAGCTTTCATCTGCTCTCTCCTTTGTAATTAGTCAATCTTTTTTACTATTTTATCAGAAAAAGAAAGATAGTCAATTTTTTTGACTATTTATCTCTGCAGGAGTTCTTGATAGATTTCCCGGTCTAAATCCTTGAAAACATTGAAGACAACCCTAATATTCGGGTGTTTCTTGATAAAAGAGCGAACAGTTTTTACCGCAATCTCCGCGGCCAGCTGATTAGGGAAACGAAACTCGCCTGTGCTAATGCAACAAAAGGCAATACTGGTCAGCCCATTTTCCACAGCCACTTCCAAACTTTTTTGATAAGAGGAGGCAAGCAATGCCTCATCTTGAGGACTGACCTCCGCCTGAATAATCGGTCCAACCGTGTGAATGATATATTTAGCTGGCAGATTGTAGGCTGGTGTAATCTTGGCCTGACCTGTTGCTTCCAAGTGCCCTTGAGTCTTCATGAGCTGATAACAAGCCAACCGCAATTGAAGCCCCGCCTGTGAATGAATGGCATTGTCAATACAGTAGTGATGTGGGACAAAGCAACCCAAGAGCTGACTATTGGCCGCGTTGATAATCGCATCAACTACTAGGCTAGTAATGTCTCCCTGCCAGAGATAAATCTGCGGCTCCACTTCCTGTAAGTCGGAAAGACCTGTCACCCTTTTCTGAGCTAATGTTTCCTGTAAATAGGCATCTTGCAAGCTCCAAAACTCCGCCGGCATGACCTTGGGCTCCCAAAGGTTCATCAAGGCTCGCAAGGCCCATTCTTGTTCGTCCTCTGTCTGAGGAAAATCCAGATCAGGCG
The DNA here is from genome assembly GCF_019794555.1 of Streptococcus suis. Classification (GTDB taxonomy): domain Bacteria; phylum Bacillota; class Bacilli; order Lactobacillales; family Streptococcaceae; genus Streptococcus; species Streptococcus suis_AB. The sequence continues at coordinate 22,426 of NZ_JAIMEP010000010.1, forward strand.
CCAGATAGTGAATCAATTTTTCTAGTTTTTCCATGCTCTTACCACCTCCTGCATATCTTGGTTGATGGTGATAATGCCCTCACGTTCTGGGTCTTCCAGATTGAGCCGAATCAGACTAGCAGCTGGCAGAGCCTCATTCAAACGTTCAAAGGGGAATTTAATAATAGTTGGCATATTGAAGCCCACACCCAGTTCCAAAAAGACAATTTTTCTCGCCGCATTTTCCTGTAAAAATGCAATGTAAGCTTCTTCTTGTCTGTACCAGCTAGCATCTTCGACAAAACGATTATCCACTCGCAAATGGCTCATCATATCTGCCCCGCATTTCGGACACTTGGGAATGTCCTCACTTCTGACCTCCAAGCCTTGACGGTTGGTAAGCATGATTTCCAAGGCTGTTTGGTTATTATAAACACCATCATGGCAAGGAACGGAGCATTGAAACTCTCCATAATTGCCCTGGACTTCAAAGAGTTTTTCTTTGTCAAACCCCGCCTTTTCAAACTGACTATCTACATTGGTGGTAATAACAAAATAATTTTTACCTGCCACCACCTCATACAAATCCTGATAGAGTGGCAAGCTGCCTGTCTGATAGCGATTGAGATAGAGGTGCTGGCTCCAGTAGCCCCACTTTTTCTCCTCAGTTGTAAAGGGATAAAATCCAGCGGAATACATATCTGTCAGCCCATAGGACTTGATAAAAGGTGCAAAATGTTCCTCAAATCGTTGGCCTGAGTAGGTCAAGCCCGCAGCACTGGACAGACCAGCGCCTGCTCCAATCACGATTACTTCTGCTTCTGCAAGCAATTTTTTGGCATGATCAATTTTTTGAATCACCATTTTAACTCCACCTTAAATAATATATTTTCCTTGCTTTTTTCAAGCTCTGCCATTATACTAACACTATCAGTATCTTTTAGAAAGTATACACCTTAAAGTAGGGTAGTTACCCAAAAGTAAGAAATGTATATTTCCAATGAGAAAGTGACCTAAGTTTTTTTGAAAAAATTTTGGAGGAAGCCATGACCAGTAAAAAATTACCTCAAGATTTGCCAGCCTGTCCAGTCGAAACGACCTTGCTCTTGATTGGTGGCAAGTGGAATATTCTCATCCTACGTGACCTGATGAATGATACCAAGCGCTTTGGGGAATTACAACGCTCCATTGGTTCCATCAGCCAGAAAGTCTTAACTAGTAACCTTCGTGACCTTGAAGCCAAGGGTATTGTGGACCGAAAGGTCTACCCCGAAGTTCCACCCCGTGTGGAATACTCTCTAACAGAACTCGGTCGTTCCTTGAAACCAATCCTCGACTCTATGTCAGACTGGGGAGAGTGGTACCATGACCAACAAGCTGAATAAGCAAGAACTCCGACTAGATGTTTCTAATCGGAGTTTTCTGTTACATATATCCATAAAATTCTCTACGAACGACCGCTGAATGGACCCAGTTAATCAAGGTAGTAAAATCAAAAACTGGTAGTCCTGTTTCTCTATGTAGAGCAGCAGCATAGGGAGGTAGGTCACTACATTCCAGCAAAATGGCACCAATTTCTGGGTGGTTGGCTTGCAAATCCTGAACGACTGCTACTAAGTCTGACTTCAAACGCCCATTGTCCAAAAATGGTTTGTTGTAACGAATTGGAGCGAAACTATCCAGACTACCTATCTCTTTGACAATACAGTCTGAAATGGAAGCGTTGGCTTTGGCGAAAAAGTCTGCACTCGCTCCCTCACCATCTGCTACTAGTACCGCAATTTTCTGATCTGGTTTGAGTCCCATTTTAATCAAGGGAATTTGAAGCACACTAGAAAGATAGACAGGAACTGCTACAGCATCTCGCACCTGCTCCTGAAAATGGTTAAAATAACCACAGGCGCCTACAATGGCTCGCACACCCTTTTTCTCTAACTTCTTAGCTGCCTCAATGACCTTTCCAAACAGTTTCTCCTCACCATTGAACAGATCCTCAATTTCTAAAACAATATCCTCATAGACAACTGGAAAAGAAAAAGTAGTCATGTTGGCTACATTACCCGGCAACTTGACATAGTTTAAATTGATAGTGATAATCCCAATCGAAAATCCTGCTACAGAGGCATTTTGTACCTGAAAGAACTGAGCCAATTGCCCAGCTTTGTTCAATACTTGCTCTAAAGTGTGTCATTTATACCTCTGTTCACCATTTACTACAGTATACCAAAACCAAATTCTCCCGGCCAATACCAATAAATTATGACTATCTATAAGAATGGGAGTGGGAAAGAACTCGACCATTCATAGAAGAGTTCGTCTTTCCACCCCCGCACAGCTCAAACTGTCTGGGAGACAGTTTGAGGTTGGAGATGAAGCGAACTCTGTTCGCATCAGTCGTAATGGTCAGATTTGGAGTGTAAAACACGAACAAATCTGCCAATCAACCACTGCGCTGAGATGTTGACACTAATTTTGTGAAGCGGTGCTGGGCTTTTTGCCCAGCCTCATCTGAATATTATTTTTCTTTTAAAACCATGTTCAAAATGAGTGCAGCTAAAGTACCTGTAGAAATTCCTGAGGATAAGACCATTTGTAACGCTGACGGAAGATGGCTCAACAATTCTGGACGTACCGTCACACCGATACCAAGCGCAAAGGCAATGGAAATAATCAAGAGCTCACGGTCACCAATTTTTACAGTTGCAAGCGTCTTAATCCCTTGAGCAGCAACCAAACCGAACATGATAATTCCAACACCACCAAGAACAGGCTGAGGCATGATGGAAATCAAGGCAGACAATTTTGGAAAGACACCAAGTAAAGCAAGAATAACACCCGCAATAATCATAACATGACGACTAGCAACTTTTGTTAAGGTAATGAGACCAACATTTTGTGAAAAGGCCGTATTTGGACCTGCACCAAAGATACCAGCAATCAAAGAACCAACACCGTCTGCCAGAACACCATTTGCTGCCCGCTCAGAAGAAATTTTTTGGTTAGATGCTTCTCCAATTGCCATCATAATCCCTACCGTACCAATCAAGGATACAACATAAGCAGGAATAAAGGCCAAAATCGAAGATAAGTCAAATTTTACACCGTAGTGGAAAATTTTAGGAAGAGCAAACCAGGCTGCCTCTCCAACAGCAGACATATCTACTTTTCCAAGCAAAATACAGAGGACATATCCAAAGACCATACCGAAGAAGACTGACGCTGTTTTCAGCATTCCTTTTCCATAATGATTCAATACCAGAGTAAAGACCAAGACGATAAAGGCAATACTGATATTTTCAACTGAAGCATAGTCTGAAGCGCCAGCTCCACCAGCTGCCCAGTCCATACTTACTGGCATGAGGGTAATACCGATGAGGGAAACAACGGTCCCTGTAATCAATGGTGGAAAGAAACGCATCAAGGGTTTCACAAAACGACTCAAAATGATTTCAACAAATGAACCCGCAATGGTTGCACCCACGATACCAGCAATTCCCAATTGGCTACCAACACTGATTGCTGGATTAGCAAAAGTAAAGTCCGTTCCCATCATACCAGAAACACGTGAACCTACAGGGCCAACACCTTTAGATTGCAAAATAGTTGCAATCCCAGCAACAAAGATTGAGGCCGATACCATAATAGAAGTATCTTCTACTGATAACCCCAAAGCACTTGCAACGACAAGAGGCACTGCGATGATTCCTGCAAAAGCTGCTAAAATATGCTGAAAAGCAAGCAACACAGCCATCCCTTTTGGTGGTTGTTCATCAATTCCATAGAGCATTTCTGATGAATGTTCATTTGTTGTTTTCTGAGACATTGTTTCTCCTTTTTGTTCCTAAATAATATTTTTTAGTCTAACAGAAAAATTCACTTATTTCAATACAATTGACGATGTTTTTTTGTTCCCGTTCGCCTTTTGGTCGTTTAGCCTGTTTTTTTACATGTTTTTATAACAATAATTCGTTTATTGTTTTGCTTATGATAAAAAAATGCTATAATACACCAAGGAATCATTTGGAGGAAGAATCATGAAAATTTTGGAAGAACGTATTTTAAAAGATGGTCAGGTGTTAGGAGAAAATATTTTAAAAGTTGATTCATTCCTGACCCATCAGGTTGATTTTAAATTGATGAAACAAATGGGACAAGTGTTAGCAGAAGCTTATCGGTCTAAGCAAATTACAAAAGTTGTCACTATTGAGGCATCCGGCATTGCTCCAGCTGTTTATGTCGCTGAAAGTTTAGATGTGCCAATGATTTTTGCTAAAAAACATAAAAATATTACGATGACAGAAGGAATCTTGACATCTGAAGTCTACTCCTTCACCAAGCAAGTAACCAGTACCGTTTCTATTGCTAGCAAGTTTTTGTCGCCGGAAGACCGGGTTCTAATCGTTGATGATTTTTTGGCCAATGGGCAAGCAGCAAAAGGCTTGATTGATATTATCCAACAGGCTGGTGCTCAGGTAATTGGCGTTGGTATCGTCATCGAGAAGTCCTTCCAAGACGGCCGCCAAGTCTTGATAGATGCAGGTGTCCCCGTTACTTCACTCGCTCGTATTGAAAAATTCCAAGATGGTCAGGTTGTTTTTGCACCTGCGGATATTTAAAAAGACTTGCTTCCAAAATCGGAAGCGAGTCTTTTATTACCTATAATTCCACACCAAACACTTCTAATTGCTTCAATTCGTCAGCTGTTAATCTACGGTATTTCCCAATCGCTAGTTTGGAGTCCAACCATAAGGGCCCCATTGATAACCGTTGCAAATCTGTCACCATCTTACCACAAGCCTGCACCATCCGTTTGACCTGGTGAAACTTTCCTTCTCGGATGGTAATGTCAACCAGTGAAGTCTCTTTGGCCTCATCTGTCGATAGGATAGTCAACTGGGCTGGCTGACAGGTAAAATCTTTTAGATCAATTCCTGCCGCAAATCGCTCGACATCCTCTTGGGTCATGATCCCGTCAATCTGTGCACGGTAGAGTTTATCAACATGTTTTTTAGGAGAGAGCATGGCATGGGCTAATTTGCCATTATTGGTCAAAAGGAGCAAGCCATGGGTATCGATGTCCAAGCGTCCAACTGGAAAAACTTCCTTATGTTGAGCTATTTCATCCAATAAATCTAAAACCGTCTGATGGTGGTCATCTTCAGTTGCTGAGATAACTCCTTTGGGTTTATTGAGAAGGTAATAAACAAATTGTTCATGATGGAGAATGTCGCCAGCTACTGCTACCTGATCTACCTGTTCATTTATTTGTTGTTTGGGAGACGTCTCTACTTGGCCATTGACTGTGACTTGCTTGTTTTTCAGGAGTTTCTTGACTTCTGTCCGACTACCAACACCACAGTCTACCAAAAATTTATCTAATCGCATGCTAATTTCTTTTCCATTCTGACACATTCATACTGGTTTCCACCACAAACTTGAATACTATGACCGTTTACAGAAAATCCAACTGCTCGAAAGAGAGCTTGAGCTCGTTGGTTCCATATGGCTACACTTAGGCTGAGTTGCATTGGATGATAATGTTCAACAATGTAGTCTTCAATCGTCTGATAGAAAGCTCTGCCATTTCCCTGTCCCATCAAAGACGGCTTCATCCCTAAGTGAAGGCTGAGTTCCTTATCAACTTTCTCCACTTGAAAGTAACCCATGAGGGCTGCATTGCGAATGACTGCAAAAAACCGGTCTCCACGCGCCTCTGGCGTTATGAACTGGGTATACGTTTCTGATTGAGAGCTCACTGAATAAAAATCATATGGCGACGGATACTGCCACTGGTTGGCAATTTCCAACGCCAAATCTTGCGGTAAAGACATTGCGTAAAAGTAATCCATCTTCCGAAAATTTTTAGCAAGATTTTTAATTCGTCGGTTCTGAGTAGCAACATCGTCTGTCTGATAGACATAGTCAGCATATCCCAATTGATAAGAAGGGATCATTTCATTAAAAATCAACTGGACATCTTCAGGGAAACGCAACATTAATTGATTGAGTCGATTGTTTTCTAACATAAGACCATTATACCAAAAGGAGCGGAAATCCACTCCCTATTTCTTTATTTGTTGATAGATTAAACCTGCGCTTATCAAAGCGCAACCGATAGCATAGATACCAAAGGCACCCGTTGGAGTTGGGTTGAGTTTTTCAAGATAGCTTGGTAGGATAGCAGATGTGGCCCCACCAATATTACAGCCCATCAAAACAATCGTCATTACTGTATTAAGAAGAGCTTTGGGTGCTCTGTCCGTTACTTGGCTGAAAACTATGGTCAGAACGATACTGTAGAAAAATCCTGATACCATACCGCCGAGGCCTAACACCCAAAGATTATCCGCAAAGGCAATGCCGATAACTGCGAGTCCAAAGATTACATAGGAAACTGCTAAAAGCCAGTCCTTCAAGCGGCCAACCAAGCTACTAAAAACCGTTCCTGCTACAATTCCCATTATTTGCATCAAACTGAGAATCAGACTAGCTTGCTGAGCTGTCCCAATTCCCTTCTCCAAAACAATCTGTGGAATCCGAATAGTCAAGAAAGTATTGACATTGATCACAAAGAAAGCCAAAAATGCGAGGTAGATTCCCATTTGCCACATTTTCTTATCCAGTTTGACCTTAGAACCACTATCATTTTTCAACTCGCTATGTGCCACAAACTCTTCTTGGGGGACAAACAATAAAAAGAGGGCTAAAACAACCAAAGCAAAGAGATAGACCATAAAGGCTGGTTGCCAGCCAAATTGAGTCAACCATCCCACCAATAGGGTCAAGCCTGCACTTCCCAACACTTCTGCCGAGCCACGCAAGCCCATCATCTGCACACGTTCTTGACCGGTGAAAAAATTACCAATAATGTTAATGGCCCGTGCATTTATCAGACCAATCCCTAATCCCAGCAAAATCCTAGCCAAGAAAATCATTGGGAAGGCCGACAAAAACATAGGCATGGAACCACCGATAGCAAGGAGTAACAACCCAAGAATGATAATATTCCGTTCAGAAATAAATCGAACAATCAGACCATTCATCAAGAGGGCTGCCATAATAGCAAATGAGGTAACTGTAATTAAGTTTTCTACTTGACTGGCCGCAATCCCTTCTTGGGCAAAATGGTCAATCATCTGTGGAATAGCAGGGGATACTGCAAATGTTGATACCAGCATAGTGGATAAGGCCAACAGGCTAGCTTTTTCTAAAATTCTTTTCATCATTCTCCCTTTCAACGTTCGTCTTTTACTAGTATAGCAGATTTGCTACAGAATAGATAGGCGAGTGAGGCTTTTATTCTCTCTCATTTCATGCTATACTTATTTTAATAATACCCAAAGGAGAGAAGTATGTCTGTAATTGAAAAACTTACAAAACCTGCCCATTTGATTGACATGGATGACATCATCCGTGAAGGGCATCCAACCCTACGCCAAGTTGCAGAGGAAGTCCAATTTCCACTTTCTGATCAAGAAGTGATTTTAGGTGAGAAAATGATGCAATTCCTCAAACATTCACAGGATCCTGTCATGGCTGAAAAAATGAAACTCCGTGGCGGAGTTGGTTTAGCCGCTCCGCAACTGGACATATCCAAACGCATCATCGCTGTTTTAGTTCCAAACCCTGAAGACGAGGAAGGAAACCCACCTGCCCAGGCCTACTCTCTACAAGAAGTATTGTACAATCCTAAAATCGTAGCCCATTCTGTCCAAGATGCAGCTCTTGAAGGCGGAGAGGGTTGCCTGTCTGTTGACCGCGAAGTCCAAGGCTACGTAGTCCGCCACGCGCGTGTAACTGTTGATTACATGGACAAAAACGGAGAAAAGCACCGCATCAAACTCAAGGGATATAATGCCATCGTGGTCCAACACGAAATCGACCACCTCAACGGTGTCATGTTCTACGACCGCATTGACCCGGAACACCCATTTGCCGTTAAAGAAGGCATGCTGGTGATTGAATAAACATAAGAAACTGACTGAAATATCGGTCAGTTTTTTCTGTTAGAAAAAACGACCCTTTCGGATCGTTCCTATTTATAGTTTATAATCTTCAGTTTGTTTTTAGTACTTGCTCTAACTGTCTGGGAGACAGTTAGAGGTTGGAAATGAAACGAACACTGTTCGTGTCAACGAGCTGCAGGCATAACTGGAGTTAGGCAAGGTGAGTTCAAATAATGATGAAATTATTTGAAGTTGGAAATAAGGAAACGGGGTTTCCTCGTTCGTCGACGTAATAAAAGATAAACTGAATGACTATATCTTAATAGTATTCCCCTTGTCTGTAGTCCCAAGAGTTGAAATGGTCAGACAAGTGCATCATGATTTTATCGATGTCCAGACCTTTACGGATGACAACTGGGCATGGGCTGATAGAACGGCTATCTGCACCTTGTTCTGGAATCAGTTTACCATCTTTGTCTACCATTGACACCATAACCCCTTGCTCATAGCGGGTTTCAATGGTCTTGTCTGGCTGGATAGATGCCACATAGTCATCCGCCTCGATAATCAAGTCTACTTTAGACGCGATACGCTCACCGATACCTTCTACCTTGCCACGATTTCCCTTACCTGACGGGTTAGCAGATGAAGCGTAGACCATACGACCTTCTTTTTCCCACATTTCCTTAGCAATCTGCTCGCCTGCCACCCCAAACTTGATAACAAAGCAAGAAGTACCGCGCACGTCGGTCATCAGCTCTTCACGACCATCGCCATAGGCTTGCAACTTAGCGTAAGCCTCTGGTTTCCACGGCAGGATACAACCCAACAAAATGTCCTCATCCCAATGTTTTTGGTAGAAGGCATCAATCTCAGGAGTTAACTGCGCCAACTCACGAAGCTCCTCCATGCTACCACAAAGGACCACGCCCGGCTTATTACGCTTGCGCTCTTTGGCATCAAACTTACGCTCCAAACCAGCCTTGTCGGCAGTCATGATGATGTAACCAACCTTCGTCGGGCAGACAATCACGCCCCCCTCACCCTTAATAATGTCAAAACCTTCTTGTGAAAGTGCGCCATCCCAGTGAATTTGTTTCGTCATAATAATTTCCTCTTTTCTTTTGTTTCATAGCAGAGCAACCTGCTAGTTTTCTAATATATATTTTATTCTTGCCAATAACTTGGCCGATTCCTCTCATACTCCTCAATCAAATCCTGATACTGAAGGGTAATCCCAATATCATCTAGACCGTTGAGTAATTTGTGTTTCCAATCTGCATCGATCTCAAAATCAAATTCTCCGACTGGAGAGATAATTTTTTGCTGGTAGAGATCGACAGTCACCTCATCAGTTGATGCCAGCGCAGCCAATTTCTCCCGAACCTCCCGGGGCTGAACGATTGGCAAGATGCCATTGTTGAGGTCATTGTTATAATGAATATCCCCGAAGGAGCCTGCAATGATAACCTTGAAACCGTAGTCAGCAAGGGCCCAAGCGGCGTGCTCCCTAGAGGAACCTGCCCCAAAGTTATCCCCTGTAATCAAGATCGTTGCCTGACGATATGGGGCCGTATTAAAGATAAAATCAGGGTCCTCAGTATACTTGTTATCCAAATAACGCCACTCATACATGAGGTACTTGCCAAAACCCTTCTTGTCAATCAGCTTGAGAAACTGCTTGGGTAAAATCTGATCGGTATCAATGTTGTCATTCATGAGTGGAACGGTCGTCCCAGAGTAGATTGTAAACTTTTCCATCAGACCACCTCCAATTCACGAACATCTACAAAGCGTCCTGCAATAGCTGCCGCTGCTGCCATGGCTGGACTGCAAAGGTGGGTTCGCGATCCAACACCCTGTCGATCCTCAAAGTTTCTGTTACTGGTTGATGCGCAGTGGACACCTGTCGGCACCTTGTCTGGGTTCATCCCCAGACACATGGAGCAACCCGGATCCCGCCATTCAAAGCCAGCTTCCAAGAAAATCTTGTCTAAACCAAGTGCTTCTGCAGCTGACTTAACCGGTCTCGAACCCGGAACCACAATTGCAGTCACATGATCTGCCACACGTTTGCCTTCGACAATCTTTGCGGCCACCTGCAAGTCAGAAAGACGGGCATTGGTACAGGACCCCAAGAAAACATAGCCAATTTCAATGTCCTTTGGACTTTGTCCAGGCTGTAAGTTCATGTACTTATACGCTCGTTCATCATTCATATCGCGAACTTCAGGAAAGGTCTCATCAAACGAGACTCCCATGGAAGGATTTGTTCCCCATGTTACCATCGGTGCTAGATTAGAAACATCCATCTCGATGACCTTGTCATAAACTGCATCCGGGTCGGATACCAAGGTTTTCCAATCAGCCACCGCCGCCTCAAAGTCTTTGGGGCGTTTTTCCTTGTCTGCTAGATAATCAAAAGTGGTTTGATCAGGGTTCATAATCCCCATCTTGGATCCGAACTCGATGGACATGTTACAAATCGTCATCCGTTCTTCCATGGTCAGAGCATCAATAGCCTCACCCACATACTCGACTACATAGCCAACCCCTAGTGCCACACCATACTTAGCAATCAATGCTAAGACATAATCCTTGGAGTATATCCCCTTTTTCGGCTTACCTGTAAACCGTACTAAGAGCTTTTTGGGTTTGACTTGCCACAACGTTTGAGTCGCAAAGACATGCTCTACTTCTGTTGTCCCAATCCCAAAGGCAATGGCGCCAAATGCTCCGTGGGTTGCCGTATGGCTATCTCCACAGACGATGAATTTCCCCGGCTGGGTCAAGCCAGTCTCTGGTCCCACCATGTGGACAATGCCTTGGTTGGCAGATCCATGTGGCGCATGTGGAATGCCGAATTCCACCACATTGCGAGCTAAGGCATCCATCTGAGCCTTGGAAATGACATCACGAATATCATAAATATTAACCGTTGGAACATTATGGTCAAATGTACCAAAGGTCAATTCTGGCCGACGGACTTGACGTCCAGCCTCTCGCAGACCATCAAAGGCTTGGGGACTAGTCACCTCATGGATATAGTGCTGGTCCACATAAAGGAGTTGAGGCTGACCTTCTTGCCCTGTAATCACATGGCGATTCCAGAGCTTATCGAAAATGGATTTTCCACTCATGGCGATCTCCTTTCAATCTGGGCAATAATAGCCTCCGTCATTTCTTTGGTAGTGGCGCTACCACCTAGATCTTTAGTGAAAATGCCCTGTGCAAAGACCGCTTCGACAGCTTGGCGAATGGTCTGACCTGCTTGGAGCAAATCAAAACTTTCTTCCAGCATCATGGCAACAGATAGAATCATACTGACCGGATTGGCAATGCCCTGACCTGCAATATCTGGTGCCGAACCGTGAATAGGTTCATAAAGACTAGGACCTGCCACCGCATGACTAGCAGAAGGCAGAACTCCTAACGTTCCTGTTAGTACGCTGGCCTCATCCGATAAGATATCCCCGAAAAGATTTTCCGTCACCAAGACATCAAATCGACTAGGATTGGTAATCAAGAGCATGGCTGCACTATCCACCAACTGGTGCTCCAAGACCACATCTGGGTAGTCCTTAGCCACCTCATCCACTACCTTCCGCCACAATTTTGACGTCGCCAGTACATTTTGTTTATCAATGCTAGTAACTTTTTTTCGTCTTTTTTGGGCTAGGTCAAAGGCAGAGCGGACAACTCGTTCAATCTCTTCTGCCTGATAGGTATTACTATCGCTGGCTTGGTCAGTTTCCAGAATATGCTCTCCAAAATAAATTCCGCCTGTCAACTCCCGTACCATGACCAAATCCACACCGTCCAGCCGGTCGGCTTTCAGAGGAGAATAGTCTTTCAGGCTATCAAAAATTTTCACCGGACGGATATTGGCAAAGAGACCCAATTCCTTCCGAAGTTGAAGCAGACCTTGTTCTGGTCGAACAGCTGCATCATCATATTGAGGGCTACCGATAGCTGCTAACAAAATCGCATCCGCCTGACGGCAGGCTTGTAAGGTAGCATCTGGTAGAGGATGGCCAGCCGCATCAATCCCAGCGCCACCAAAAGCTCTCTCCTCAATCTCATAAGCAAATCCTACTTGCCCAGCAACAGCCTCGAGGACTGCTAGGCCAGCCTCCATGATTTCAGGACCGATGCCATCACCAGCCAAGGCTACAATTTTTTTCGTCATACTTCCTCCTAGATGTGGGGCATATCCTTCTCAGATAGCTTTTTATCCATTTGACCACTATTTTCTTTTTGCACCATGACATTAGCATGGATATAGGCAATAGCAGAAGCCTTCACCACGTCAAAGTCAATACCAGAGGCGTTGAAGACTGTCTCCGTTGCCTTGTTTTCTACGGCGACAAGCACACGAGCCTGGGCATCAATTCCATCTGTAATGGCGTCAATGTGGTAGCGTTCTAAGCTGATTTCCTGCTGGAAGAATTGGTCAATGGCATTAAAGACAGCCTCAACCGAACCCTTGCCTGACTCTACAACAACCACTTCTTCCTCATCCTGATTGATGAAGGTAACTTGAGCCTGAATACTTCCGTCAGACTGACTATCCAAACGCAAATCTTTAAATTGAAAGCCATCACGATTGCTGATTTCTGTACCAGCTACCAAGGCACGAATATCTGCATCTGTGATTTTTTCTTTCTTGTCTGCCAGGTTTTTGAAACGTGCAAACAAGCTAGCAACGTCTCCTTCTTCGAAATACAAGTCTAATTCTTTTAGTTTTTCTACAAAGGCATGGCGACCAGAAAGTTTACCCAGTGGCAGAGAATTTTTCTTGACCCCTACCAACTCAGGTGTAATGATTTCATAAGTCAATGGATTTTTCAAGACACCATCTTGGTGGATACCTGACTCGTGAGAGAAGGCATTGCCACCAACCACCGCCTTATTGCGTGGAATGGCAATCCCAGAAAATCGAGATACTAATTCCGAAGTATTGAGCGTTTCCTTAAGAACAATCGGACTGGTCACATCATAGAAATCTTTCCGAATTTCAAGGGCAACAGCTACTTCTTCAAGGGCCGCATTTCCTGCTCGCTCACCGATACCGTTGATTGTCCCCTCAACACGACCGGCACCGTTTTTAATAGCTGAAAGGGTATTGGCAACAGCCATACCTAGGTCATTGTGGCAATGCGGACTGAAAATAATCTCACGGTCCGATTTGACGTTTGTTGTCAAGTAACGGAAAATTTCTCCGTAGTGCTGAGGTGTCGTAAAGCCGACTGTATCTGGAATGTTGATGTAGGTCGCACCAGCATCTACCGCTGTCTGTACAACTTCTAGCAAATAATCCAACTCCGTCCGTGTCGCATCCTCTGGTGAGAACTCCACTACCTCAAAACGCTCGCGTGCATAGCCGACATGTTCAGTGATTTGTGCCAAAATTTCTTCTTTGGACTTTTGAAGTTTAAATTCACGGTGAATGGGGCTGGTCGCAATGAAAACATGAATCTGCGGATACTTGGCATCTTTCAGAGCCTCATAACAAGCATCAATGTCTGATTTGACCGACCGAGCCAAACCTGTCACAGCCGTCTTGGTCATAGCCGCCGCAATCTGACGAACCGCTTCAAAAGAATCAGGACTGGCCGCTGGGAAACCCGCTTCAATGGCAGAAATTCCCCATTTCTCCAACTGCTTGGCAATAGTCACTTTTTCCTTGATTGAAAAATTCACACCCGGCGTCTGTTCACCATCCCGTAAAGTCGTATCTAAAAATTCAATCACACGCATAAGAATACCTTTCTAAATAACCCTAACGTAAATATTTGGTTCTCTTTCTTAGTTTTCTAAGCAAACCAAATAAAAGAAAACACCTCGAGGATTACTACCCGCGAGATGTTGTCAACAGCGCCCGCCTGGTAAGCCAAACAGGACTAATGCATTCTTTCAGCACTAGCCCGACCGTCGCAACAACAAAGTAAAGAATTTTGTAGTGACAGTGTTCATTTGACTTTTCCTCTCTGTGTTCTAATTGTTTACTATGATACCTCACTTATTTTCACTTGTCAACAGAAAAATGGAAATTTTCTGAAAAATCCGAACAATACGGCAATTCACGCAAATTCACATAATAAAGCCAAGCTCTTTTTCAAAGCTCGGCTTTATTTATTAACTCCGTCTGGAACTGCTAAAAATGGCCACTAGCAATACTGCTCCAAAGACTGACGGTACCTGAGCCATACCAGCAAATTGTGTCCCCCAATTACCAAAGAGCAATTGTCCAACCCATGAATCTACAAGTTCAGGTTCTCTATAAGTCAGCAACATCAAATCCTAGCAACTTATCGATGTCTGCCTTGGTAATTTCTGTCACATCCACATTCATATCCATCATGACACGCAAGGCATTGTTCATGGTTAATTGCTCATTGAATCCACGAACGTAACGGGCGTTGCTCTTGTCTGTGTCATGCTGATATTTATAGGAAAGGGCTTTTCGATAGAATTCTTCATCAACGTGATACTGATCCTTAGCCAAACTTTGTAGACCCAAGTCAGCTAATTCTTCCACACTATAATCTTCAAAGAAAAATTCATGTGAAATACGCGAGGCAATACCTGGGTTGATTTTCAAAAAGTTCCGCATCTGTTGTGTATAACCTGCAAAGATAATCATAATATCATCACGATGATCCTCCATGTACTTCATGATGGTTTCAACAGCTTCCTTACCGAAATCATTAGATGACTCATTGTAAAGGGTATAGGCTTCATCAACAAATAAGATTCCACCCGTTGTCTTTTCCAAGATTTCTCTTGTTTTGATTGCAGTCTGACCTACATAACCACCAACCAAGTCTTCTCGACCAACCTCGATAAAGGTATCTGTCGCAATGACGCCTGCTTGGTACATGGCCTTTCCAAGCAACCGAGCAACCGTTGTCTTCCCTGTACCAGGGTTCCCCAAGAACATAGAGTGGAAACTAATGTTTTGAGTCGGCAAGCCCTTCATGGCACGGATTTTATTGACCTGGGCGACAGCCATAAAGGAAGTAACTTTTTCTTTCACCTGGGCTAATCCAGTCAATTGATTGATTTCATCCATGGGATTACTGGATGCTGCCTGCTTGAGAAGTTGGAAGGTAACCTGTGGAAATCTCGCTTCAATGTAAGCATCCGCTGTATGATGAATGGTGAACTGTTGGCTGGGTTGCAAGGCTAAATCCTGAATCACTACCTGGCTACTATAAATTTTCCCAGATAAATGTCCTTCAACATCGGATGCTATCTTTTCAATCATTAATTGACTTTGGTCATTGGCATGAAGTCCAACATATTTTGAATCTTTTTGTCGTAAGGTCAAAGTACCAAAGGATTTCATAGTAGACTGATGGGTGATCGACAACGTATTATCAATGATGACATCTCTCATTTCCACAGTAGAGCGATTGGAAGCCGCCAAAGCACTAACCTGACAATTCATCAATTCCAATCGGGCATCATCTTTCAAAACTATAGAGTTTTTAAAATAATCATCCCTTACCATAGAATCTTTGATAATCAATTGCCCACTTGTATTATGAATAATAGGATAGTAGGTGCCATTTGGATAATCAGGATAGTCCTGCTCTAATTCTGTCCGAAAGACCTGACAGCGATCAAGTGTGATAGAGCCACCTTCCTTGACATTCAGTAAATTATTTCGAAAGTCTCCCTGAATAACCAAGTTTCTAAAGATAAGTGAAATATTAGGTTTTGTTTTAAAACCAGCCTTGATAACAACTGACCCCAACTGACCATCTTGCGCAACAAACTCAAAATTACTACCGAAAGTATAGAAGCTGCTCAGGTCATAAAAACCTGGTTCCAACAGGATAATCGTATCTCCCTTATTGGACATAATGGCATCAGCAAGGCTGACGCAGCCACGACTGTTTCCAACACGAACAAAATTTTTCATACCATCACCCTACTTTTTAAAGACATTTATCCGCAAATGGAGGTAGAGAAAACCGATAAGGGCTAATGCTGGTGAGAGCCCCCATACAAATAAATAGGTACCAATTTTTATCATCAACATTATAGGTAGGCTGGTAACATAAAATAGATTGCTCCCTTCAAAGAAGAAGTCCATGATAGACAACCATACGAAACGAGCCCATGGATTCAACAGTGTACAAAGAACAATGTAAAAGAAAGACATATTCTTATGAGCATCTGTCATATATAAAAACATTACGAACAAAATAGTAATCACATACTGTCTGAACAACCACTTCTTGTCCAAGGCTGAAAGAACATTTGCCATGGAGGTGGGGATTTTGACATTTTTGACTTTTCCAATCGCGTCACTCGCCTTTTGGAAGGTTGCGCTCGCCACTCCATCACCTGCTCCTGAGCTTGCTTCTTCGACTATAAATTCGCCATTATTCTTTGCATCCATAAACTCTTGCGGTGATGGTTCCCGACCATTGACCGCTCGAAAGTAATCCAACCAATCCTGTTTATTCATTCCTTCTCTCCTTTTTCTCTCATACATAAGAGTTAATCTGGCTACTATCTTACTAGCACTTTTTTACCAACAAGATAAGGAGCCATCTAACGCTTTTTAGTTGTTTAATAGCCTAGGACCTGCCAATTTAATATCGACAAATCCAGTGGATTAGGATCTGCCTCAGCCTGTTGTTCTGCGCTTCCCATGATGATTTCTTTTTCTTGCACCAAGATAGCTGAGCTATCATCTGCCGCTAATTGATAAGTTTTTTTAATCCCTTCTCCTCTAAAGGAAGTCCATTCATATTGGGTCACAGTTCTATCGGAATTGATAGTAAAACTAGCCCGATAGCCACCTACTGGCGCAACTTCAGAGTGAGCCAGATAGGTTGAAACAGATTGATTCAGATAGTAAACTGCCGCTCCGTACATAGCACCAGTACTGTTCTGCCCACCTGTAAACAATTCCTTGGTTCCATTGCCGTCAATGTCATAAAAGGCATAGTGCGTAACGGTCCGTTCAGGATCCTCAGCAACCTTTGTAAGCGTTTCCGCATACAGACTCTCGTAGTCTTTTTCAGCTGAACTCGTCACTGTCTCTTGTTGGCTACTACTAGTCGTGGAACTGGAAGTTGAACTAGTGCTCGTTTCCGACCCGGTTGACGAACTGCTTTCCAAACTAGTCGAAGAAGTGGTAGATGAGCTCATCTCTACCCTACTGGAAGAGGTTGTTGATGAACTCGTGTTACCACCTGTCAGTTGCTGAACGATTGCTGACTGGCAGCCACTGAGAATGCACAAGCTGACCAAGACAAGTCCAAACGACAGGTATTTTTTCATTTTTTTCTCCATTATTGCAAAAAGAATCGGTAATACTCCATTGTGATCACTTATTATATTGCGGATTTCATTACTTTTGTATCTGATCGATTCAGATTTGAAATATATGTTTACAGATATTTATTTTTAATCAAATGCTTTCTTATCTACATCGTTATACTGTGTATTTCAGTAACATTTTCTATTCTTTTTGTTAATTATTATTCCTTTTCAAGTGTGATTGTTTCACCTTTGATCTCAAGTATCATTGCGTTATCTTTCAAGGTATAAGTTGCTGTTTCATTTATGTCTTGTCCCATCATTGAACCAGACAAGTCCATGGTTTTCTTAGAGGTATCAATAGGCCCTTCTAAGTCCATACCAAAAATCAAAGCGTTAATTTCTAATGAGGCATCTTTTCCTTCAACAACTAAGATATACTCTACTCCGTCAGCTTTACCCTTATAAGTTCCATCAAGCGAAGGGGCACAAGCTGTTAAAACGACTGCAACGATTGTCAAAAATACTAATTGTAAAATCTTTTTCATAAATTTCTCCTTTTGAAACAAAGACACTATCTGAGTTTCTCAATCCGATAGTGTCTTATTTGTGAATACGCGTCTAACTGTCTGACTATCATTTTATGGTAATATTCGGAAAGTTATTCCCCAAATAAACTACCTAATTACGCCGCACGAAAGCATTAGGATATCCTATATATTTTCCATTTTCCTCACTTCCTGTAATGATTCTGAAAACATCTCCCACATATGCATAAAATTGTTTGCTGCCAGCAGTTTCAAAAGGATCTTGATATACAAAACCATAAATCACTTCATACTGCTCACCAGTATTTTTGTCATAGATTGCTGTCCCAGAAGGGATAATTTCAAATTGTGCACTTCCATTCTCTAAATTTCCAATTCTAATACTTTCATTATAATACGTCAAATGTAATAAGGCATTGGGACCAGAAACATACTCAGAAACATCTGTCTCATTTAGAGATTCCGTGAGTGAATTTTTGACAATGTCAGAAACTTCCCCTTCCAAAAATTTAACCTGTAAATTTTTATCAGAATGATTAAATGACAAGTAGTACTCGCCATCAGCAAAGTAAGACTCCAAATCTAAATTATCCAATTTAAGCGTGGTTTTCTCTTCAAAATCATTTTTTAGATTTTGATAAAAGTCTGACCAGTCTGCATCCGTACTGATTGGTTTATTGTATGAGAGTAAAGCGGAAGACAATAGTGAGTCCGTATAGCTTAACTGACCCGTCTCATCTATGACAACATTTAATGGCTGAGTCATCGTAGGTACTAAGTATACATTGCCAAATTTTTCAATCAACACACCTCTAGCATAACCTATATTAAAAATGTCGTCATAGGTCTTCCCATCAATCGTTGTTATATTTTTAGATTGCTTCACATCCCCCGAACTATCTACATAATAATCACTACTTCCATTCCGTGTAGCAAAATTAGTCATTATTCTTTGAAAGGTTCCATCTTCAAAGACTGCCGTCTGAACTTCAAGAACACCGTCAGCTCCTCTAGTAATATATCCCTTATAGGTTCCAACATAGTCCTCAATATTATCCACTACAGTGTAGTTTTCCTCTTGAGAATCTCAAACTAGTTTTAAATTTGAAGTATCAAGGTCTAAATTCGGAGTTGTAGCCTCAGATGACGCAGCTGTTGTTTGTGAGCTAGCCGCTTCGCTGGTTCCTGTCACTTCCGAACTTGATTGACTAGTCGCATTGCTCAAGCCACATGCACTTAGTGACAGTAGGGTTGCCGACAGCAAGGTAAAACTGAACAATTTCTTTTTCATATGTAAACTCCATTTCTTTTTCTTAGTCTCCTAGCCTGCACAGCAAGCAAAAATGTTTGAACTATTATCCCGGTAATTCTAATTCTCTTCATCAAATCCATACAAATGATAAACCTCATTCATCAATTTTGTAGCAATTGTTGCTGGACTATATTCTTCATAGGCAACACCTAGAATATCCGATGCTATTTCTACATCCTCTTTATCTGTTTTATAATTTATTACCGAGATACGATGCTCTGAGTCTTTTAAATAGCCCAGTAGCAAACCAAGTTCCATCATAACATTTGGACGAGGTAGGAACTTCCCTGATTTAATCTCGATATCTGGTGATAAAAGCACAATCCCGTAATCCGCCTTGGCTACAGATTTCTCCAATTTATTCAAGAGGGTAGATCCATTTCCAGGTTGCTCTTCCATTACCTCAACCTTGAACCCCCATTTCTCCAGTAACCCCTGCACTTCATTCTTTTTTTCAATGTTCTGAAATGCATAGACGATAAAGATGGTTTTCTGGAGATTGGTCACCTTTTCATTCCAGTAGTCCAAATGCTTACTTAATATAGAAGCTTCTTTCCCGTCCGTAGTGATCGAATCATTGGAATAAAAGTTAATATTACCGTTTGCTAGCTTAAAACGGGCTTTCAAATTTCCACTCGGACCTTCTTTGGCCAAGAGTTTGTAAGGAGTTCGTTTCAGAAACTCTTCAATCATAAACTCATTCAACTTATCGTACTTAGACATTGTTACTCCTTTAAGATTTCAAATAATCTTTAGACTAGTATTTCCATAAAAATACGTTTCGCCGTTTCATATTTTCCTAAAACTGAATTTCTTTGTAAAAAAGGCAGAACACTCTTCTTCATCTTGTATTCCCAAATTGATAGCGAAGAGTGTTGTCTACCATTATTCTTCGGTATACTTCCGACGCTTGATTGCAAGGGATAGTCCCAATCCTAGTACCGTGAAACCAGCTAAGCTAGACAAGATACTTTCGTTACTTCCTGTTTGTGGTAGGCTAGCTGCCTGAACTGGCGCGTTTGCCACATCCAAGTATTTCACCTGTCCGTTTGAAGCAGATGCCACAGCTGTTCCTTTTACAGCACTTGGCTTGTCAAGTTGATCAAGCGGTGCTTGGCTGTTCCCTTTTGTTACTACAGTCGTGCCATTTTGGTTTTGACCTGATGTAGAAGAACCAGAGGAGCCACCTGTGCCTTGGTTATCGCCTGTCACTTCAGTAGGAGTTTTCACTTGTTCTTGAAGTTTGTAAAGGTTAGAGAGAGTCAGGTAGTGATTCGCCGCAAGGGTAAAGGAATTTTTCAAATCCGTTAATTTCGCTAGCTCTGTTTGGTAGACTGCACATGCTTCATCTTTAGCTTTCACAGCCTTGTCATAGGCTTCTTGAGCTTTGACCAAGTTTGCTTCAGCTTCTTGTAAACCTAAGAGTTTTGCTTTGGCATCTACCACTGCTTGTTTGGCATTTGCTAAGTCCGTTTCCAAGTTTTGAACTTCTTGGTTGAGTTGGTTTACTTTTGTTTTCAAGACATCAGCTTGGGCTTGTTTGGCTCGATAGTCTGAATACAAGCTAGTAGCCTTCGTTTGAGCTTGGTCAAGAACTGTTTTAGCAGTAGCCAGTTTTTGAGCTTGTTCAGCTTTTTGGGCTGTCAGAGCATCTAGGGCATCCACAGCTTGTTCATATTTGGCTTGTGCTTCAGA
This sequence comes from Streptococcus suis, assembly GCF_019794555.1. Taxonomy (GTDB): domain Bacteria; phylum Bacillota; class Bacilli; order Lactobacillales; family Streptococcaceae; genus Streptococcus; species Streptococcus suis_AB. The sequence continues at coordinate 43,188 of NZ_JAIMEP010000010.1, forward strand.
CAATTTTGTATTTGCTGCATCTAAGTTCGCTTGAGCTTTTGTTGTTTCACTTTCTGTAGACAACAAAGTGTTATAAGCGTTTGTTGCTGATACAATGTTAGCTTTTGCTTCATTCAATGCTGTTACTGCTTGTGCCAAATCAGCTTGTGCACGATTTTGAGCCACATTAGCAAGTGCTAATTGTGTAGTCGCTTCAGTTAATGAGCTAGACTCATTTGTGAATGTCACATCCGCGGCATGCACTTCAGCGTTTGCTGCGATAGCGTTTTTATCAAGACCACCGATTGTGTATCTATCTTTATATGTTGCCATTACTAACCAATTGGTGTCAAATGTCATATCCAACACTTTGTGATTTTCATTTTCTTCAATGTGTGAATACACACCAATGCTCTGTGCAGTATCAATGTTAATCCAATGTGTATATTCACTACTTCTATCGTAAAATGTAAAGGATTGCAGTGCTTCACTCGCGATGTTCAAGAACTCTCGCATTGTCATAATTGTTTTCGTCACAATTGGGAATGTAATGTTTTCCCCAACAAGAACATTGTTTTCAAATACTTTGTCTTGACTTTCTCGAAGAATTGTTGTATTGTGCTCGTATGGTGCGTTTATTTCATCATACTTTTCACTACGTAGTTTTGCAACTTCGATTAGTTTAGTATTTGCTGTAACTTTTGTTAATCCAATATTTTCCGCTAATTTGTTATATACATCTACAACAAATTGATTCATTTTTTCAACTTGTGTATCTGTTAAGGAATTCAAATTAACTTGCTCATCACCAGAAATTTCAACATTCCAATAGCTGTTTAAATTATCATATACGTTATTATCGTCGAATACCTTACTCAACTCAGCAACTGTGTCCAAGGTTTTTGGTGTTGTCATGAATTTCTTCACAGCATCTTTTACCACTTGTGGCAAATTAATATCGATTGTGTATGATACTTCATTTTGGAGTGAATTAACCAAGGCTTGTGCTTCTGTCACCTTGCTTGCTGTTTCAGCTACTTGTGCTTCCAAACCATCAACCGTCTTTTGTGCATCGCTTTCTGCAACTTTAGCTTCATCTACTACTGTTTTTGCGTCTGCAATTTCTTGTGCTAAGCTTTGGTCACTTTCTTTTGCTTTAACCACGGCTTGTTCTGCTGTTGCAACATTTGCTTCTGCAGAAACTACTTCTTGTTTTGCAGTATCTACATTAGCTTGAGCTTGGTCAACATTTACTGTTTGGTTTTCCAATTGTGCAACAGTTTCTTGAGCTGCGTCTGCTTGTGCTTGAGCTTCAGTATAAGCAGTGTTTGCAGTGTCAGCTACAGCTTGTGCTTGGTCAGCTTGTTCTTGAGCAGTTGTTGCTTCTTGATTTGCGGTTTCAAGCAAGTCTTCAGTTTCTGATACTGTGGTTTCTGCTTCAACAATTTCAGCTTCTACTGCTTGAATAGCTTCAGGCGTTGCGGCTTCTGCTATTTCTTGAGCGGCTACAAGTTCTGTTTGTGTTGCGGCTTCGACAGCTTGCGCTGACTGCTTGGTCGTTAGTGCATCTGCAACCACCGTTTCTTGATGTTTGACCGCATCTCCAATGGCGCTAGCTTCGGCCTTAGCAGCTGCTACTTGTTCCTCCGTCACTTGATTGGTCGTCGTTGTTTCAGTTTCGTTAGCTGTTGTTGGTGTCGTCTCCAGCGTATCGGCACTTGCTTCCACACCAGAGAAACTAATTGCACCCGCCGCAAGGATGGCTGAGGCAAACGTTACCGTTTTTAACAAGTCTTTCTTCTTCATATAAACTCCTTTTATATTTATCACTACTATTGTACCCCCCCCCCCGAAGCCTTTTGTCAAGCGGTTTTGGGGATTTTTTTGTATATTTTTAGCTTTTTTTTCGTAGCTAATTTTCATCAGTTTCAAAAGATGATTACTTTCGCTTGGGGAAGGAGTGTATAGTGCACGAATGAGAGTGATTCTCCCCTATAGGGTAACAAATAATATGGTCAAAAAAAGGGAGGGGGAAAGATCTCGACTAGTCTGAGTTATGTCATTTTTTTAACCAAACTATTTGGCAATTTTAGCAAATTCCTCCACAAATAAAACCAAACCTCATCAGAAGTTTGGTTTTAGAGTTCATTTTAACTCCGTCTGGAACTTGAAAAAATGGCCACTAGCAATACTGCTCCAAAGACAGATGGAACCAAGGCCATGCCAGCAAATTGTGGTCCCCAATCACCAAAGAGCAACTGCCCAATCCACGAACCAGCAAGCCCAAGGATAATATTTCCCAGACAACCACGACGGTCGTCTGACGAAGTAAGTGCTCCTGCAATCATACCAATTATGGCACCTGCGATAATGCTTGTTAACATCTTATTTTCCTCCAACATTTACAAAATAAGACTGGTTGCCCAGTCTTATAGCATCATTTTTAGATTGCCCACTCACCGTCACGGAAGATTGGTACACGGGTACCGTCTTCACGGATACCGTCAATGTTCATCTTATTAGAGCCAATCATGAAATCAACGTGGACATCAGAACGGTTGAGACCTGCTTCTTTCAACTCTTCTTGGCTCATTTCTGTACCACCTTCAATTGAGAAGGCATAGGCTTGCCCGATTGCCAAGTGGTTTGAGGCATTTTCATCAAAGAGAGTGTTGAAGAAAGTTACACCTGATTGAGAGATTGGGCTCTTATCTGGTACAAGGGCAACTTCACCCAGACCGCGTGCACCAGCATTGTCAAAGACCAGTTTCTTCATGACTTCGTCGCCTTTTTCAGCAGTCACGTCCACAATCTCACCATCTTTGAAGGTTACCTTGATACCTTCGATAATATTGCCGTTATAGCTAAGCGGTTTTGTAGAAGTTACATAACCATCGGCCACACGATAGTCAGGTGCTGTAAAGACTTCTTCTGTTGGCATGTTGGCAATAAACTGCTCACCTTGGGCATTGATCGAACCAGCCGCTTCCCATAAGTGGTTTTTCGGCATACCGAGAACGAGGTCGGTTCCTGGTGCTGTGTAGTGCAATTTGACAAACTGCTCGTCGTTAAGAACCTTAGCTTTTGCTACCAAACGTGCTTCATGCTCTTCCCAGGCTTTGATTGGATCTTCTTCGTAGATACGGCAAGTCTTGAAAATTTGGTCCCAAAGCAGATCTACTGCTTCTTCGTCAGACGTTGCATTTGGGAAAACTTTTTTGGCCCATTCCAAACCAGATGCTGCACCAAGTGTCCAGCTGATTTTGTTAGCTTGAGTGGCTTGACGCATTGGGTTCAAGGCCTGGCTGATTGCACGAGCACTACGAGACAATTTCTCAGGATCAACGCCATCGTATGCACCAGGATCATCAGACAAGACAACCAAACGACTAGATTTGTGCTCTAATAAATAATTCATTTCAGCAACACGTTGTGGGTGAACTTGTTCCAAGCGTTCTACATCTACATTGACCAAACGTTCGCGAGCAATGACATCATCCGACCAGTTCACTAAGACCTCTGCTGCACCGAGTGCATAAGCTTCTTTAACAATCAAACGGGCCAACTCTGCCTGATCAACAGCAATTGTCAATTGGACTGTATGACCTGGTTGGACATTGATACCAGTTGATACCAAAAGTTTCGCATATTTCGCAAGATTTTCTTTAAAATTAGGTAATACCATGTTCATCTCCTTAGGTTATTATACTAGATTATTGTATCATATTTTGGTAAAGGGCAGATAAAAAAACTTCCTACAAAACAGGAAGTTAGTGGGAAGGTTGTGTCATATTCACTGAAGCTTTACACTCAACTAGGCAAGCTGACAAGTGACATTTCCAATTTTCGCAGGGTTAAGTTTTCAGTTTGCTCTTAGTACTACCTCTAACTATCTGGGAGATAGTTAGAGGTGGGAGATAACACGAACTCTGTTCGTGTCAACAGCTGCAGGCTGCTTCAACAGTCAGGGTAGTGACTGCTGAAGGTTGGAAATCATACTTACGATAGTAAGTAACGCTCGTAACGTACGCCAAAGCGAATTAACGACGTAATAAAGCAAACTGTAAGTATGTATACTCAATGAAAATTGAAGTCAGACTAGGCGACGCAGATGTAGATAGAACTTAAGTTCATCACATCAAGTCAACAACGTCTGACTTCAATTTTCGCAGAGTATTAGTTACCAAAAACCTTTACACGGTCAGAATCCGCCATGTAATCTTTTTCCCCTGCTGGAGCTGCGATGCTACCGAATGGAGCTTGTGCACGAAGTTTCCAGTTAGCTGGAATACCGTATTTTTCAGCAACTTGTGCATCTACCAATGGGTTGTAATGTTGAACGTTCATACCGATATTTTTCTCAGCAAATGCCAACCACACTGCGTACAAGTTGATACCATGAGCTTGTTCAGACCAGATTGGGAAGTTTTCTGCATAGAGTGGGAAGCTTTCTTGCAAGCCTTTAACTACGTCTTGGTCTTCGAAGAACAAGATAGTACCTGCTCCAGCAGCAAAGCTAGCCAAGCGGCCTTTAGTGCCTTCAAATGCTTCAGCTGGTGTTACTTTTTCCAATTCACTGTAAGCAATTTCGTTCCAGAAAGCTTCTGATTCAGCACCAAAAAGTACTACTGCACGACTTGATTGTGAGTTGAAAGCTGATGGTGATTCTTTCATAGCTTTCTCAACGAGAGCTACTACTTCTTCATTTGATACTGGCAATTCTTTACCGAGTGCATAAATAGTACGACGAGTTTCTTGAAGTTTTGCAAAATTTGACATAGGATTTCCTCTTTTCTATTTATTACTATTTAGTAATTTTTATCACTATGTAGAGATTATAAACCTATTCAAAAAAATAATCAAGAGTTTTGACTTCATTTTTTGTAAAAAATCACTGTCTCTCAAAATAACGAGAAACAGTGACCTTCCTTATTAAAACAAATCATCAAACAAACTCAACTGGTTGTCCTCTGGCATTTTACCCAGGATTCCCATTTCATCCATTTTTTCAACAAGCGTACCTGACAATCCTCCACGTTTTCGGAGTTCAGTCTTGGAGAGAAATTCTCCTTCAGCACGCGCTGCAACGACCTGCTTAGCAACGTTTTCACCCAGACCATCCATGGCAACAAAAGGTGGGATAAGGGTATCCCCCTCAATCAAGAACTCTGTAGCATGAGATTTGTATAAATCTAATTTACCAAACTTGAAACCACGTTCCAGCATTTCATTGACCAATTCAAGCGTGGTATAAAGATCCTGTTCAACGTTTGAAGCTTCGTTGTTCTTCTTTTTGAGGGCAATCTCTTCCATCTTGGACTTGACTTTATCCAGTCCACCTGACATGGTCGCCAAATCAAAGGCTTTCGCACGAATGGAGAAATATGCACAATAATAATATAGCGGATGATGAACCTTGAAGTAGGCAACTCGTAAGGCCATCATAACGTAAGCAGCCGCATGGGCTTTAGGGAACATGTACTTGATTTTACCACATGATTCAATGTACCAATCAGGTACCTTGTTATCCTTCATGGCTTGGATGTAACCATTTCGCTCTTCCTCTGAAATCTTGAGCCACATCCCTTTCCGCACCCGTTCCATGATGTTAAAGGCCATTTTCGGTGGCAAACCAGCATGCATGAGGTACACCATGATGTCATCCCGACAACCGATAACCGTAGATAGGTCAGCAATCCCGGATTTGATTAAGTCTTGCGCATTACCCAACCACACATCTGTACCATGTGATAGACCAGATAACTGAAGTAATTCCGAAAAAGTTGTTGGGTGGGTTTCTTCAACCATCCCTCGAACAAAGTTAGTCCCAAATTCCGGAATTCCTAACATACCGGTCGGTGTCCCAATCTGTTCAGGGGTAACACCTAAAATTTCTGTTCCTGAGAAAAGAGCCATGACTCCTTTATCATCTGCGGGAATCGTCTGTGGATCAATGCCTGACAAGTCCTGCAACTTCCGAATCATCGTCGGATCATCGTGTCCGAGAACATCGAGCTTAAGAACGTTTTCGTCAATATCATGGAAGTTAAAGTGAGTAGTTTGCCAACTTGCGGTAATATCATCAGCCGGGTATTGTACTGGGGTAAAGTCATAAACATCCATATAATTAGGAATAACAACAATCCCTCCCGGGTGCTGACCCGTTGTTCGTTTCACACCAGCTGCTCCTGCTGCTAAACGCTCCACTTCCACATCTCGGTAGAATTTGCCATAATCACGTTCATACCCACGTACAAAACCATAGGCCGTCTTAGCAGCTACTGTACCAACTGTTCCCGCACGGAATGCATATTCCTCACCAAAAATCTTACGCACGTCTAAGTGAGCAGATGGTTGATCATCTCCAGAAAAGTTCAAGTCAATATCGGGAACCTTATCTCCATCAAAACCTAGGAAGGTTTCGAAAGGAATATCCTGACCATCTTTTTTATACTTGGTTCCACAATTGATACATACCTTATCTGGTAAATCAAAGCCTGAACCATAGGAACCGTCTGTAATAAATTCACTGTGCTGGCAATTTGGACAGACGTAGTGAGGAGGCATTGGATTTACTTCTGTAATCCCAATCATGGTTGCTACGAAACTAGAACCAACCGATCCCCGAGAACCAACTAAGTAGCCCCGTTCATTCGATCGTTGTACCAACATCTGCGATGCCAGGTAAATCACTGCAAACCCATTACCAAGAATAGAAGACAGCTCTTTTTCTATTCGCAAGTCAATAATATCTGGCAAAGGATTACCATAAATCTCAAAGGCTTTTTGATAGGTTAATTCAGCAACTGTTTCCTCTGCCTTTTCAATATAAGGGGTATACAGATCCGTCTTCACGACTTCTACATCTTCAAACCGATTCAGCATCGCATTAGGATTGGTAATGACAATCTCACGAGCTAAACTTTCTCCCAGAAAGGCAAACTCGTCCAACATCTCGCTAGTCGTTCTAAAGTGAGCCTTAGGCAGTGGAGCTGGTTGGGCATTTTCCCCATTTCCAATGGTCCAGTTAATCGGTGCCCCTTGCCCTAGAGCCCGTACAATAATTTCCCGATAGATTTCTTCCTCGGGATCTATATAGTGAACATTCCCCGTCGCCAAAACTGGCAGTCCTGCCCTACGTCCTACCTCAATTAACTGCTTGATAGTTTCTTCAATCTCTGCAATATTCTTAAACTGTTCCTTGGCAATCATTGGTTCATAAAGAGCTGGAGGCATAACTTCGATAAAATCATAGTAGGAAGCCTTTTTTACCGCATCATCCATTCCCTTGGACAGAAGCTCATCAAACACTTCACCTTCTTGACAAGCTGTCCCTAGTATTAGTCCTTCGCGATGAGCATCCAGAACCGTTCTTGGTATGCGAGGAACACCTTCAAAATATTTTGTGTTTGACAGGGATACGAGCTTGAAGATGTTTTTTAAACCAACTTGATTGGTCACATATAAAGTGGCGTGTTTGACACGAGCCTTCTTATAAGAATCTTCTACAATTAGTTCGGTATTGAGTTGGTTAAGATTCGCTATTTGATGTTTTTCAAAGGCATCTTTTAAGAAGATGAAGAGCAAGCGCCCCGTCGCCTCCGCATCGTAGTTCGCCATATGGTGATGTTCCAAGGCTACCCCAAATCGCTTTGTCAACGGCCCCAGACCATGTCGCTTATAATCTGGATAAAGATTTCGAGCAAACTCCAAGGTATCAATTACAGGTTGACTAATCGTTGGAAGACCAGCCCGCTCGTAGTTGACATCCATAAAACCGACGTCAAAAGTAGCATTATGCGCAACCAAAATCGAACCCTGACAGAAGTCTTGAAACTCACGTAAGACTTGCTCAAGTGGTTTCGAGCCTCTCACATGTTCATCCGTAATCCCTGTCAACTCAGTCGTAAACTGACTCAGCGGATGACCTGGATCGATAAATTCATCAAATTCAGCAACGATATTTCCTTTATGCATCTTAGAGGCCGCAATCTGAATCAGGGAATTATTGACTGCAGAGAGGCCTGTTGTTTCCACGTCAAAAACCACATAAGTGGCATCTGATAGCACCACATCTGCTACATTGTAGGCAATCGGAACAGAATCCTCAACGATATTAGCTTCCATTCCAAAGAGAGCTTTAATACCGGCCTTTCGCGCAGCATGATAACCATGTGGGAAAGACTGAACATTTCCGTGGTCCGTAATCGCCACAGCCTTATGACCCCAAGCTGCTGCACGCGCGATTAAATCCTCAACTGCTGGCAGGGCATCCATCGTTGACATATTGGTATGGGCGTGAAATTCAATACGTTTCTCATCATCAGGCATCAGATCCTTACGAATTTCTTTTTTGACCTCTTGAACTTCCTGTACATTCATGGTCAAATCACGCGTAAAATTATTGGTCTCCACATTTCCACGAACCCTTAACCAGTTACCTTTTTTTACCATATCAAATTTTTGAGCCTCTTCTTCATTTTTAGCCCACTTCTGCATGGTAAAAGAAGATGTATAGTCGGTCATCTTGAAATTGATAATGACACGTCCCGTCTTCGTGGTTTTCTGCTCAACATCAAAAACTAACCCTTCAAAGACAATACGATTTTCTTCACTGTCCACCTCAATCATCGGAGTAATATCCGCTTTCTCAATATTGACTTTAGCAGGACGGTTTTTCTTATATTCTGGGACAAATGGCTGAGCTGCCTCTGGTGGTGGAGCCATTTGAGATAGTTGTTCCAGGGCCGCTAAATTTTCCTCATTAGCCTGCTGGTAAATTTCTTCATTTTGTGCATGGAAAACCTCTGCCTGTTGTTGCGTCATTTCTTGGCAGACTTCAATATCTACAGTTAGATTCCCAAAACCAAATCGCTTGTATTGTTCAACTAAATTCGGCAAATGATTCTTGCGAAAATGAGCTGTATCAATCGTTTCTGGTCCTTTTATCCACAGAACCCCGTCTCGATAAGTCACAGCAAGTGGCTGAAACAGTGCCCTGAACCCAGCACTCTGGCACAAATCTTCCATAAAAGCCTCTGGATAATAGGCTTCCACCAAACCCGCCTCAAAACGGTCCGCATCTGTTACCAAAGAAAATTGAATCTTGTTCCCTAGTTTTTCAAACTCTGTTTTCAAATGAGCCTTAAAGAGTTGATAATCTAAAAGTGGTAGTGGATTTTCAAAACGGAAGGTAAACTCCCATAATTTACTGACCTTGTGCAAGACCACTTTCTCAATCTTTGCAGTCGAAAAAGCCCCTGATTGTCGTGCATCAAGAGGCATCCCGATTTGTTGAAGCAAAAGCTGAAATTTATCTGACATGACCATTTCCTTTGTAATTAGTTAGAATCATTTTACCACAAATGGAGGAATTTTTCTTGGACTAAGTGAGGGACGGACTTTTCCGGCAGGCCATCATTATTCAACTTGCTTTTTCAAGTTTCCTTGTTATCATAGAAATAGAAAAAGGCAAATGCGTCAACAACTACCCACTGTAGAACCGTTAAACGGACGGTGACTCGTTAATTTTAACTAAAGAAACGGCCGTTACTTGCCAAAGTATTGACGTCAATTCCTTTTTGTCATGTCCTGTGAAGAATTTATTGTACAAGCTGATTAAAACCACGGAAATGCTACCAGAAGCTAGAATCTTCTGTACAACCTCAAAAGTGGAAACAGCATATTTTTTTGTCGTGGGATAACCGATAATATCAACAAAGACTTGGCTATCATCAACCAAGTCTTTTTCTGTTTATTCATTTTCTTTAGTAAGAATTTGAAGGGTTTCAAGGAGTTGATCCACATGAACTTCTACAGTATCACCTGTGCCCTTGATTTTCACTTCGACAATGCCATCCGCTGCTTTCTTACCAACTGTCACACGGATTGGCAAGCCAATCAAGTCACTATCAGAGAACTTCACGCCGACACGCTCATTACGGTCGTCAGTTAATACTTCATAGCCTGCACCAACCAAACTTGCTTCGATAGACTGAGTCAATTCCATTGCCGCTTCATCTTTGACATTAACTGGAATCAAATGCACATCAAACGGTGCCAATTCTTTAGGGAAATTGATCCCCCAAGCGTAACGGTATTCGCCTTTTGGTGTCTTATTAACAAAGAGGCGAGCGTGTTGTTCAAGAACGGCTGACAAGAGTCGGCTAACACCGATTCCGTAGCATCCCATGATAATCGGCATAGAACGACCATTCTCATCCAAGATGTTGGCATTCATACTGTCTGAATAGCGTGTACCGAGTTTGAAGATGTGACCAATCTCGATACCACGGGCAAAGTTAAGAACACCGTGACCGTCTGGTGATGGCTCCCCTTCTTTGACTTCGCGAATGTCCACATACTCAGTCACTTGGAAATCACGTCCCGCATTGGCACCTGTGTAGTGGAAACCGTCTTCGTTGGCACCGACAACAGCATTTTTCACATCTTGCACCTTACGGTCTGCAATAATCTTAATGTTTTCTGGCAAGCCGACTGGTCCAAGGGAACCAAAACCTGCACCGAAGACTTTTTCAGCATCCGCTGGACTTGCTACATCAAAGAAATCTGCTCCAAGGTGGTTTTTCAACTTAACATCATTGACCTGGTCGTTGCCAACAAGTAGGGCAATAACAGGCTCCCCATCTGCCATAAAGAGCATGGTTTTAATGGTTTGCTCTTCCGCAACATTCAAGAAGGCAGCCACTTCATCAATTGTTTTTGCATCTGGTGTAGCAACTTTTACTAATGCCTCTTCAGCAACCACAGCTGTCCGTGGTTTGTACTCACTCGTTGCCATCTCTAAGTTGGCAGCGTAGCCAGATTCGCTTGAGTAAGCGATAGTATCTTCACCAGATACAGACCAAGCCAAGAGTTCTGCTTTAATCGCTTCAAGGACATCCTCTGGGATTTCCTCAAAAGAAGCAACCGATTTATCCAAGACAACCCAGCGATTTAGATCGGTACGGTCTGGGGTGATAGCCATAAATTCTTGACTATCCTTACCGCCCATTGCACCACCATCACCGATAATAGCCTTAAACTCCAAGCCTGCACGAGTGAAGATTGCCTCGTAAGCCGCCTTGTAGTCATCGTAGGTCTGGTCCAGACTCTCATAGCTAGCGTGGAAGCTGTAGCCATCTTTCATGATGAACTCGCGCCCACGGAGGAGACCATTACGAGGACGTTTTTCGTCGCGGTATTTTGGTTGGATTTGATAGATATTAAGCGGCAACTGCTTATAAGATTGAACTGCATCACGCGCTAAAAGTGTCACCGTTTCTTCGTGGGTTGGTCCCAAGATAAAATCAGAACCTTCGCGGTTTTTGAGTTTGTATAAGTCATCGCCATATGTTTCGTAACGACCTGACTCACGCCAGATATCTGCTGACAAAAGCGCTGGCGCTAAGAATTCAATAGCATCAATTTTGTCAAACTCCTCACGCATGATTTTTTTCGTTTTTTCAATCACACGGTTTGCCAATGGCAAATAGCTGTAAATACCAGCAGAAATCTGACGGACATAGCCCGCACGCAACATCAAAGCGTGGCTAATCACCGACGCATCCGAAGGCATCTCCCGCAAAGTAGGGATAATCAATTTAGACTGTTTCATAGTTAAGATATAAGTGCGTTAAGAAAACGAAACGAAAATAGGAAACCTAACGCAGTGCCTTTGGCACTAGGCAGGTTTATCTTTTTCGTAAAGTTTTTAGCACGCATTCAATTCCTTTCGTAGTTTACTTGATTGGAAGACAAAGAATTAGCTTTTCAAAACCCTCGCCGATGCTCGAGTTCAAATCTGAAACTCTCTGTTCCTTTCTTTTTCGTAGTTTTCAGAACATCCTGCGTTTAGCACGCATTCAATTCCTTTCGTAGTTTACTTTATTTGGAAGACAAAGAATTAACTTTTCAAACCACTCGCTGACGCTCGAGTTCAAATCTGAAACTCTCTGTTCCTTTCTTTTTCGTAGTTTTCAGAACATCCTGCGTTTAGCACGCATTCAATTCCTTTCTTATATTTATCATCTGGAAATCCAGAGGGGTAGTCCTCAATCTATTTTCCGAGTTTTTAGACCGAGTTCAATTACGAACCTCCTTAATTCCTTTCATCTTTTGTTTGACAGGAAGACACAGGTTTCAGCCCGCATTCAATTCCTTATATAAATTTCAATTAGTCTAGAAGAAAACACGTATAATGTCATTCCATGTGACTACTATCATAAGAACTACCATTACGGCCACACCCGCTAGGGTAATATAAGATTCTGTTTCTGGCTTTAATGGTTTTCTACGTATTGCTTCCAGAATATTCATCACAATTTTACCACCATCCAAGGCTGGAATTGGAATCAAATTAAATATTCCAAGGTTAATGGAAAGCATGGCCATTAGCCCCAATACAGATGCTAAACCAAATTCAGCAGCTTGGGCACTAACTTTATAGATGGCTACAGGACCACCCAATTGTTTCACATCAAAGTTTGCAATAAGATTTTTCAAAGCCGTCACAATCAAGAGTGCTGTCGCACCTGCTTCTTGGAAACCACCGACTATTTTATCAACGAAGCCCGTCTTCAAGATTGGTGAAATTCCAATTCGATAGGTTCCGTCCACTTTCTCCGCAGTAACGGTCACATTTTTGGTTGCTCCATCATGTTCCACAACCAAATCAAAGCTTGGAGCAGTTGTTGCATCTGCCGCCGCCTTGCTAATGATCGTCGCGACTTCTGTGTAGCTGTCTGTTGCATCACCATTGACAGATAAAATTTTATCACCTGTCACAAGTCCAGCTGCTTGTAAGGCACCACCATCAGTAATACTAACTGCATTGCTTGACGAATCGGCGACCCCACCTTGCATGAACATCAAAAGAATAAAAACTAAGATGCCCAAAATGAAGTTATTCATCGGCCCAGCAAAGTTGGTGATCAAGCGCCCCCAGACTGTCGCATTTTGGTATTGAACATCCAGCGGAGCAATTCGGACTTCAGTGCCATCTTCCTCGACAATCGTTGCATCGTGATCGACTTTATAAGTCTTGCTTTCTTCCAAGACCAAGCCTGTGATTTCTAATTTTTCTTCGAAATCAAAACTAGTCACATTCATCGGTAAGCTAAGGTTATCTAGCTGTTTTCCAGATAAATTTATCCGCGTCACAACACCAGCTTCATTCAAGCTGAGGCTAGCAGGAGTCCCTGTCTTAATCTCTGTCTTATCCTCACCCCAACCGGCCATTCGAACATAACCACCAAGAGGAAGAATACGAATCGTGTAAAGCGTCCCATCCTTACCTGTATGAGCGAAAATCTTTGGCCCCATCCCAATCGCAAATTCCCTTACAAGGATACCTGATTTCTTAGCAAAGTAGAAGTGACCAAATTCATGGACGACTACAATGACACCAAAAATAAAAATAAATGCTAAAATTCCCTTCATAGGACCTCCTTAAAATAGGCCAAAGAAGTGCATAATCGGAAAGACAAAAATCATACCATCGAAGCGATCCAATATACCACCATGTCCTGGAATAATTTTTCCAGAATCCTTTACACCAAAATGGCGTTTAATAGCACTTTCAACTAAATCTCCAAATTGTGAGAATATCGAGAAAATCACAACTAACAACAACATCATGCCGAAGGAATAACCAGCCAACAAAGACTTATCGACAATCAAGAAAATGATAGCAACTACCACCGCAGAAAGAATACCACCTACAAAGCCTTCAACTGTTTTATTCGGTGAAACCTTTGGTAATAGTTTTCTGCGTCCAAACTGGCGTCCAATCATGTAAGCGCCTATATCCGTAGCCCAAACCAAACAGAGGGCAAAAAAGACCTTATCTAGACCATCCATTCGAGCCAATACCAAGCTATGGAAACCAATTCCTACATAGAAACTTGATGCAATTGGAAAGACTACGTCTGAATAATTGTATTGACCAATATTGATAACTGTAGACCCAAGAAGAAGGAAGACTACAATCGCATATGCTGTATAGTTCCCATCTGTCGGCAAGAATGTTAAATAATTCTGTAACGGAAGCGTCAATACTAGACTTGCCAACATGGCTAAAACACCTTCAATTGAATTCGGCGCTAGACGATGCATCTTAATCAGCTCAGCTGTCGCAATCATAGCTAATAAACCGACAAAAAATTGAAAGGCCATGCCACCAGCTAGCAAGAAGGGAGTGAAAATAGCTAAAGCAATTGCACCAAATATCACTCGTTTCTGTAAATCATTTGTCATAACTTCTCCTTATACACCACCAAATCGTCTATGACGCCGGTTATACTCTTTAATTGCTAATTTGAGGGCATCTCCATCAAAATCAGGCCAAGCAACGTCTGTAAAATACAACTCACTATATGCTGATTGCCAAGGCAGAAAATTGCTGAGACGGAGTTCGCCACTTGTACGGATAACTAGATCGGGATCGCGTAGCGTTGGTGACAAGGTCCCTGTATAGAGGTAGTCCGCAATTAATTTCTCGTCAATATCTCCAGGATTAAACTTGGCATCCAAGACATCTTGCGCTATGGCCTTAACTGCTCGAGTCACTTCATCACGACCACCGTAGTTCAAGGCGAAGTTGAGAATCAGTCCAGTATTATTCTTCGTTTTTTGCTCAGCCTTATAGAGAGCATTAAGGGTGGCTTGAGGTAGTTTGGAATGGTCACCAATCATCTGAATTTTGACATTATTGGCATGTAGTTCAGGAACATACTTATCATAAAATTCCACAGGAAGGTTCATTATAAACTTTACTTCCTTTTCTGGTCTAGACCAATTTTCTGTGGAAAATGCATACACTGTCAATACTCGAACACCCAAGTCAGAAGCAGTTTTAGTAACTTTTTGTAGGGCATCCATACCTGCTTTGTGCCCCATAATACGGGGTTGCATCCGCTTTTTCGCCCAACGACCATTACCATCCATAATGACCGCAATATGCTTTGGAACTTCTATTGCCGTCTCAATGCTTTCTTTCTTTTTAATCTTAAACGTAAACATGCTATTTTCCTTCATTTATAATCGTTTCATTATACCATATTTTTTGCTAGGATAGCAAAAATCAGGCAAGTCTAAAACAAGAGAAAACCAAGGTTTCCCTCGGTTTCTCATCCTTATTCTTCAATAGCAGATTCTGGGGTTGCTTCTTTCGTTTCAACTGCAACTTCTTCAGCTACAGCAGTTGATGTGTTAGAACTAGCGACACGATGACGAATCGCACCACGCTCAAATGTTAAATAGATACCATCGATATCAAGAACAACCTTTTTGTCATCGATTTCGTCGACAATACCATATAAACCACCAATTGTCACAATTTCATCACCTTTTTTGATTTGGTTCAATGCTTCTTGGCGTTGTTTTTGTTGTTTACGTTGCGAATAGAACATAAAGCCAATCATGGCAACCATGACAAGTGGCAAAAATAAACCTTCCATTTGTTTACCTCATTTTTTGTTTGATAAGCTTGATTATACCAAATTCTAAACAAGAAAGCAAAATTAGACTTGACCAAAAAAGACCGAACATTCGTTCAGTCTTCATACACTATTTTGCGCTCCATACACTCTCAAGGATGTTAGTCTGTTCACGACCAGGACCTACTGAGAAAGTTGAGATACGAACCCCTACCAATTCGCTGATGCGACGAACATAGTTGCGAGCCGCTTCTGGCAATTCATCCAAGCTACGTACACCTGTGATGTCTTCAGACCAACCTGGCATCTCTTCATAAATTGGTTTACAACGTTTCAATTGTTCCAAACTTGCAGGATAGTGGTCAATACGCTCACCATCCAAATCATAAGCCACACAGATTTTCACTGTTTCAAGGCCTGATAGAACGTCAATAGAATTGAGTGACAAGTTTGTAATACCTGATACACGACGGCTATGGCGCATGACAACAGAGTCAAACCAACCGACACGGCGAGGACGACCTGTTGTCGTACCGTATTCTTTACCGATTTCACGGATGCGGTCTCCGATTTCATCGTTCAATTCAGTTGGGAATGGTCCGTCACCAACACGGCTAGTGTAGGCCTTACATACACCAACCACCTTGTCAATCTTGCTTGGTCCGACACCACTACCGATTGTCACACCACCTGCAACAGGGTTTGAAGAAGTTACAAATGGGTAGGTCCCTTGGTCAATGTCCAACATAACCCCTTGCGCACCTTCAAACAAGACACGTTTGCCTTGGTCGAGAGCATCATTCAAAATAACAGAGGTATCAGTCACATATTTCTTGATTTCTTGACCATATGCGTAGTATTCTTCAAAAATTTCATCAAATTCGATTGGTGTTGACTCGTACATTTTTTCAAATAGACGATTCTTTTCTGCCAAGTTTACTCGCAAACGCTCTGCAAAAATATCTTTATCCAACAGATCTGCAATACGGATACCAACACGCGCAGCCTTGTCCATGTATGCAGGGCCAATACCCTTGTTGGTTGTACCAATCTTGTTTTCGCCTTTTGATTCTTCTTGCAATTGATCCAATTTGATGTGGTAAGGCAAGATAACATGTGCGCGGTCTGAAATCCGCAAGTTATCTGTTGTCACACCTGAATCATGGAGATAGTTGATTTCCTTCACCAATGATTTTGGATTGACAACCACACCATTACCGATAACAGAAATCTTTTCTGGGAAGAAGATTCCTGATGGAATCAAGTGCAATTTATACTTAGTCCCATCGATAACGATAGTATGCCCAGCATTATCTCCACCTTGATAACGCGCAATTACTTCAGCATTAGCAGATAAAAAGTCTGTGATTTTACCCTTACCTTCATCGCCCCACTGGGTTCCTACAACAACTACAGATGTCATATTCACTCTTTTTCTGAACTAGCTGACCAGTCCAGCCTTTCTTCTACTTCTGGCAGGAATCTCACCTGCAAGTTTCGTTTTACACATTATTTTATCAAAAAACGAACATTTTTTCAAGAATTTCCGTTATTTTCAATTATTGCGAACATTGCAGTTAAAACTTCCTTTTTTTACAAAAAATACTGAACAAATTACACCTTCAAGCATTTTTAAAAAAGTTTTTATAAAGGATTTCCGAAGTCTTTTATCACTTTCAATTATTTTCAATGATATTTTCACAAAAAATCGTAGCAGAAATTTGTATTTGTCTATCAAACTAGATAAAATTGGAATAAGACTTTAACAGAAATAAGAAGGACTGAATATGTTACAGAAATTATCCCCAAATAGCCCTATTCTTCAGGCCACCTTCGGTATTGAACGAGAATCCTTACGCATCAATGCAAACCACAAAGTTGCTCAAACACCTCACCCAGAAAAATTAGGTTCACGTAGCTTTCATCCGTATATTCAAACTGACTATAGTGAGCCACAAATTGAATTGATTACCCCCATTGCTCATTCCACTAAGGAAGCGAGACGATTCCTTGGTGCGATTACAGACGCAGCAATGCGATCAATGGATAAGAGCGAATACCTTTGGCCCTTATCCATGCCACCTGTCATTTCAGAAGACGACATCCAGATTGCTCAACTAGAAAGTGACTACGAATACCAATATCGCGTCGGCTTAGGAGAACGGTATGGTAAGCTCCTCCAATCTATGTCAGGCATTCATTACAATTTTGAATTAGGAAAAGACTTAACCCAACAACTTTTTGAATTAAGCGAGGAAACAGATTTTGTCGCATTCAAAAATACCCTCTACCTCAAGTTGGCACAAAACTTCCTCAACTATCGCTGGCTCTTAACTTACTTGTATGGAGCAAGTAGTTTAGCCGAAAAAGGATTTTTATCCGAGGAAGTCGGTTGTGTCCGTTCCATTCGCAACTCCAAACATGGCTATGTTAATGCCGAAGACGTTCATATTTCTTTCTCTTCTCTCGAACAATATGTGGCTGACATCGAACAAGCTGTCCAGTCTGGTCAACTATCCGCCGAAAAAGAATTTTATTCCTCTGTTCGACTACGTGGGGCCAAAACGAGTCGCGACTATCTCAGCAAGGGGATTTCTTATTTAGAATTCCGTTCCTTCGACCTTAACCCCTATGATCCGCTTGCGATCAGTCAAGAAACCCTTGACACCGTTCACCTCTTTCTCTTAGCCCTCCTTTGGCTGGACCAACTAGCTGACGTAGATAGCGCTTTGACAAAAGCAGATAGACTGAACAACCTCATTGCCCTAAGCCACCCCCATACACCTCTACCTAGCGATGCTGATCCCACACCAATCTTGATTGCCATGAAAGCCATAGTCACACACTTTGGACTAGATGACTACTATAGCCAGCTCATTGCACATGTGGAGGCAGCTCTTCAAGAGCCGCGACTAACCCTTTCTGGAAAAATAGCAGAGCAGGTTGAAGATGGATCTCTGGAACATTTTGGCCAGCAACAAGGACAAGCCTTTCATGACTATGCTTGGACAGCCCCTTACGCCCTTAAAGGCTATGAAAATATGGAACTCTCTACTCAGATGATTCTCTTCGATGCTATCCAGATGGGCTTGAATGTGGAGATTTTGGATGAAGAAGACCAATTTCTCAAACTTTGGCATGATGACCATATTGAATACATCAAAAATGGCAATATGACATCCAAAGACAACTACGTGGTTCCCCTTGCCATGGCCAACAAGGTTGTCACTAAGAAAATTTTAGCAGAGGCTGGTTTCCCAGTTCCTGCGGGAGCAGAATTTGCAAATAAGACAGATGCCCTGCGCTATTACGGACAAATTTCCAGCTCTGCCATTGTCGTCAAGCCTAAATCCACCAACTTTGGCTTAGGAATCTCAATCTTCCAAGAACCAGCTAGTCTTGTAGATTATGAAAAAGCCTTAGACATTGCCTTTTCAGAAGATAGTCATGTACTGGTAGAAGAGTTCATAGCCGGTACCGAATACCGCTTCTTCATACTAGATGGAAAATGTGAGGCTGTCCTGCTCCGCGTCGCAGCTAATGTCGTAGGTGATGGGCATTCAACTATCCGAGAATTGGTCGCTCAAAAAAATCAAGACCCTCTAAGAGGACGTGACCATCGTTCACCACTTGAGATCATCAATCTCGGGGAAATTGAACTACTTATGTTAGAACAGCAGGGCTATACTCCAGATACAGTACTTCCCGAGGGCATTCAAGCCTTTCTACGCGGTAATTCTAATATCTCAACGGGTGGTGATTCTATCGATATGACTGACCAGATGGACGAGTCCTACAAGCAACTGGCCGCCGATATGGCAACTGCTATGGGAGCTTGGGCCTGTGGTGTAGATCTGATTATCCCAGATATACATCAGGCAACTAGCAAAGAAAAACCGAACTGCACTTGTATCGAACTCAACTTTAACCCAGCTATGTACCTGCACACCTATACCTTTGCAGGACCAGGACAAAGCATCACACCGAAGATTTTGCGGAAGTTGTTTCCTGAACTTTAAGAGGCTGAGTAAAAAGCCCCGCACCTCTTCTCAGAGTTCGTGTCAACATCTCAGCGCAGTGGTTGATTGGCAGATTTGTTCGTTTTTTACACTCCAAATCTGACCATTACGACTGTTGCGAACAAAGTTCGCTTTATCTCCAACCTCAAACTGTCTCCCAGACAGTTTGAGCTGTGCGGGGGTGGGAGTGAAACAGTCTGGGGATAGACTGTTTCAGCTCAACAACTCGAAACGAAAAATTGTTGACTAACTCTTTTTTGACTGGTCGAGTTCTTATACGAAAACTCAAAAGAATGCAAAAACTCCCTCCCTATGATTGATATAATCAAAGCGAAAAAATTTTTTATGTTAGGCTACTAGCTCGTCCCTAGTAGTCTTTTTCTGTACTAAAAATTCAGGATACGTTATCTGCTCTTTTAAGAGAATATAAGCTATTTTTAATAATTGATGTGCGAGGGCGATTGTTGCTTTTTGTGAACCACGTCGACTTTGAATCTGATAAAATCGTTCAGCTAGAGGACTTCTTTTTCCCACTCCCTTTTTTCCCACTCCCTTTTTCTTACAGTCATACCCTTTCCCCATTTTCTCCACTTGTGCTATAATTAAAGTTATGGATAAAATTATTAAAACACTATCAAACAGCGGGCATTTCCGTGCCTTTGTGCTAGATAGCACAGAAACCGTGAAAACAGCCCAAGAAAAACACGATACTATGGCGTCGTCCACCGTTGCTCTGGGCCGCACTCTCATTGCCAATCAGATTTTGGCTGCCAATGAAAAAGGCGAAACCAAGATCACCCTGAAAATCTTGGCCAGCGGTGCTGTTGGGGCTATCATCTCCGTTGCCAATACCAAAGGTCAGGTCAAGGGCTACATTCAAAATCCAGACTTGGATTACAAACGGACAGCGACTGGCGAAGTCATCGTTGGACCTCTTGTGGGGAACGGACAATTCCTAGTCATCACAGACTACGGAACAGGTCATCCTTACAACTCCATGACACCCTTGATTTCTGGTGAAATCGGTGAAGACTTTGCCTACTTCCTAACTGACAGCCAGCAGACGCCTTCTGCGGTGGGACTAAACGTCTTGTTGGACGAAGAAGATAAGGTCAAGGTAGCTGGCGGATTCTTGTTGCAAGTTTTACCAGGTGCAACTGAGGCTGAAATTGCCCGTTTCGAGAAACGCATCCAAGAAATGCCTGCCATTTCGAGTTTGCTGGCTTCTGAAAACCACATAGAAGCTCTGCTATCCGCCATTTATGGCGACGACGACTTCAAACGACTGTCTGAAGAAGCAATCGGCTTTGTCTGCGACTGCTCTAAAGACCGCTTCCTTGATGCTCTAGCAAGTCTGCCAAAAACCGACTTGCAAGAGATGAAGGAAGAAGACAAGGGCGTGGACATCACCTGTCAATTCTGCCAGACCCATTACCACTTTGACGAAAACGATTTGGAGGAACTCATCAATGGCTAATCTCAACACCCCTTTCATGATTGGTGATGTGGAAATCCCCAATCGCTGCGTGCTGGCCCCAATGGCCGGCGTGACCAACTCGGCCTTCCGCACCATTGCCAAGGAAATGGGCGCAGGCCTGGTCGTTATGGAAATGATTTCTGAAAAAGGCCTTCTCTACAACAACGAGAAGACCCTCCATATGCTCCATATTGATGACAACGAATACCCTATGTCCATCCAGCTTTTCGGCGGCGATGCCGAAGGACTGAAGCGGGCTGCCGACTTCATCCAAACCAATACCAAGGCTAATATCGTAGATATTAACATGGGCTGCCCTGTCAACAAGGTCGTTAAAAACGAAGCTGGTGCCAAGTGGCTCAAGGACCCCGACAAGATTTACCACATCATCAAGGAAGTGACCTCAGTCCTCGATATTCCCTTGACTGTTAAAATGCGGACGGGTTGGAACAATACCGACCTAGCGGTCGAAAATGCTCTGGCCGCAGAAAGTGCCGGTGTGTCTGCCCTGGCCATGCACGGACGGACCCGCGAGCAGATGTACACAGGAACCGTTGACCTGGAAACCCTCACCAAGGTGGCTGGCAGCCTGACCAAGATTCCTTTCATCGCAAACGGCGACATCCGCAATGTCGAAGATGCTCGTCAACGTATCGAGGAAGTCGGAGCTGATGCCGTCATGGTCGGACGGACTGCCATGGGCAATCCTTATATCTTCAACCAAATCAACCACTATCTTGAAACTGGAGAAGTCCTACCCGACCTCTCCTTTGAAGATAAACTCGAAGTCGCCTTCGACCACCTAACCCGATTGACCAATCTAAAAGGCGAATCCATCGCCGTACGTGAATTCCGTGGTCTTGCCCCACACTACCTCCGTGGTTCAGCAGGTGCTGCCAAGATCCGTGGCGCTGTTGCCCGAGCAGAGACGATTGAACAGGTCCAAGAACTCTTTGACCAAGCACGAGAAGCCTATCAAGAACGGATTGCTAAGTAAGAAACTCTGAGAAGTTTGATATTTACCAATCATTAAACATATATAAAAACGCATAAAGCCAAGGTTCTAACCTGATTTTATGCGTTTTTTATATACTGATTAGATATTTTCCCCATCTTCAAAAAAGTCAACAAAGGCAGGGGCAATATAGTCTCGATACTTCTCTGGATTCTCGCGAATGAAGGTTGCTGAAATACCAAATTTTCTAGGACTAAAATGAGCTTGATAGCCTCGATTTTGCAGTTCTTGAGCGTATTCTTCCTCAGAAACATAGAAGACTGGCGCCTGATGTTCAGCCAAGTCCAACAAACCAAGCAAACGTTCTAACCAAAGGTCCCAGCCATCCGGATAGGCAGGCAAATCTGTCTCATCCAAGGCACGAACTCTAACCAAATTATCACCCTCAAACTGGGATTGAATAGCTCTAAAGCGAGTCAATAAATCCAAGCCAATCAAGTCTCCACGATCCTTGTCATAACCCGACACTAGGACACAAACCTGACCACAAGCCAACTTTGCTCGTCCAATTAAATCCAAATGTCCCTTATGCATGGGAGCAAAGGTCCCAAAAACAACAGCTAAGGTTTGAATCATCGATTTCCTTTCTAATCGTTAAAGAGGCGAGCAAGCTCACCTCTCCAACTAATTCATACTCTTTTCAAAACGGAAGAACATCTCTGCATCTAGAAAGTCTAAGAACAACAGGCACTCCTTACCCCTTTACCACATCAAACTTGAGCTCATCGCCCTTGACCCCAAC
Organism: Streptococcus suis; assembly: GCF_019794555.1. Lineage (GTDB taxonomy): Bacteria > Bacillota > Bacilli > Lactobacillales > Streptococcaceae > Streptococcus > Streptococcus suis_AB. The sequence goes on from NZ_JAIMEP010000010.1 coordinate 65,857, forward strand.
CTTCAAGGTCGAACCAGTAGTCAGGTCACCACGGAGCAACATTTCTGCCAACGGGTCTTCTAATTTGGTTTGTAAGAGTCTACGAAGAGGACGAGCCCCCATTTCTGGGTCGTAACCTTGTTTGCCCAATAACTTAAGGGCTGATGGTTGAAGTTTAAGGGTAATCCCTTTCTCATTTGTTACAGCCAACAATGGTTTAACCATGACTTTAACAACATCCTGCATATGGGACTCAGTCAAGCTATGGAAGACAACTTTCTCGTCAATACGGTTGATAAATTCTGGACGATAGGCTTTTTTCAATTCCTCAAAAATGCGTTTCTCCACTTCCTTGTGGTCCTTAGACAAATCAAGGGCACCGAATCCAACTGTCTTATCATCACGAAGAGCTGTTGCTCCAAGATTTGACGTCATGATAATAATGGTATTTGAGAAATCAACCTTACGTCCCTTACTGTCCGTCAGGACACCATCATCTAAGACCTGCAAGAGAACATTGAAAATATCTGGATGAGCCTTTTCAACCTCATCAAAAAGAAGAACAGAATAAGGTTTGTTACGAACTTTTTCTGTTAATTCGCCACCTTCTTCATAGCCAACATAGCCTGGAGGCGCTCCATTGAGACGGCTGGCCGCAAATTTCTCCATATACTCAGACATATCAAAACGGATAAGAGCAGATTCATCATCAAAGAGAACCTCTGCCAAGGCTTTAGCAAGCTCTGTCTTACCAACACCAGTTGGTCCCAAGAACATAAAGGAACCAATCGGTCTGCGACCTGTACGAATCCCTGACTGATTACGGCGAATAGCTCTGCTAACGGCAGAAATAGCTTCTTCCTGCCCAATCACACGCTTGTGCAATTCTGCTTCCAGATTCAGGTACTTCTTAGTATCTGATTGGCTGAGCTTGGCTACTGGGATACCTGATAAGCGACTAAGTGTTTCCAAAATGTCATCTTCTGTCACTTCTAAGTCATCGTTATGACTCAACAGATTCTCTTCTGTAGTCTTGATTAAGAGCTTACTGACAGTCTTGTATTTTCCAGCCATCAAAGCTTTATCAATAATCGAAAGACCTGTTTCTTCAACCTGCCCTTTCACTCTATTTTGTACCGTTGCACTGGCTTCATCCAGCAGATCAATGGCTGAATCTGGCAGGTTTTTACTGGTCAAATACCGCTTAGCGTAGGTCACAGCAGTCTCTACAGCCGCTTGTCCAATACGGACCCTGTGGTATTTCTCAAAAGTACCTTTTAAACCAGTCAAAATGGCAATGCTATCTTCCACTGTCGGCTCTTCAATGGTCACTTTGGCAAAACGACGGACCAGAGCAGCATCTTTTTCAATATGCTTTTGGTATTCATCCTGTGTCGTTGCACCAACAGTGCGTAGGGTCCCTCGAGCCAAGGCCGGTTTAAGAATATTGGCAGCATCTAAGGTTGAATCAATTCCCGAACCCGACCCCATAATAGTATGCAATTCATCAATGAAGAGGATAACCTGACCATCTTCTTCAATATCATTGATGATATTATTCATCCGCTCTTCAAAGTCACCACGGAAACGAGTTCCTGCAATAACGTTCATCAAGTCAAGTTCCAAAACACGCATCTTTGCTAAACTGACAGGAACTTCTCCTGCTGCAACACGGTGAGCAAGACCTAATGCTAGTGCTGTTTTCCCAACACCTGCATCGCCAACCAAAACAGGATTATTCTTCGTTTTACGTGATAGAATTTGAATCATCCGTGAAATTTCAGCATCGCGACCAATAACAGGTTCAATTTTCCCCTCACGGGCTAAGGCTGTCAGATCACGAGTGTAGTCCTCTAAGCCACCACTTTGAGCAGTTGGTGGCATGCCCATCATTTGGCCTACACTTGCTGTTTTAGCCTTTCCACCTTTCATCACGCTACGGATAGCTTTCAAATCCTCTTTGGTAAACCCTGCACGATACTCTAAGTTTTTACGCAAATCAACAAAACGGAATTCATCTTCTATCTCTTCAAAATGAAAACCTACTTTATCTAGAATTTGACTTGCGGTTGAACGTTTGTCTAACAGCATTGCCTGAAACAAATGCTCGCTTCCTAATTCTTTTGCCTTAACGACTTCTGCAATCTTTCTAGCGAACTGAGCTGTATCGTCTAATCTCTTTGAAGAGGGTAGAATATTAAATTTATCCAATTCTTCGCGGTATACTTTTTCTGTAACAACAAAAGTAGCATGTTCGAAATCTGAAATACTCATTGGGTATTCTGCCAAAACAGCACCAGCTACCGTATCGTGATTGATGACAAATGCTAGCAAAATATGCCACGTTTCTAAATAATCGCATGCATATCGTTGGGCAATCAACTGAGCATCTTCAAAAACCCGTTGTAAGCCTGTTGAAATTTTCATGAAAATTAATCCTCTTTCCTATCTAAACGACGGAGTAGTTGCAGCATCATTCGCGCTCGAATTTTATCCGCATCTTTCCCCAAGACATCGTCGGAACCCGTTGCTAAAAACAAATTTCCTTCGCGTTCTGTCATCAAGCCTTCATCAAACAACAATTGTAATATATCAGCAAATACCGTTGTTGATAATTGCTCACCCATATTTTTTATTAGATCATGTACCAATTCATGTTTGTCCGAGAAGGTAATCCTACCAATACGAATATAGCCTCCTCCGCCACGCTTACTTTCTACAATGTAGCCACGGCTTGCAGTAAATCGTGTTTTGATGACATAGTTAATCTGACTCGGAACCACTTCAAATCGACTGGCTAATTCACTCCGACGCAATTCAGCAACACTGACTTGATCTAGAATGGCCTTGATATGTTCCTCGATATAATCCGATGTATTTTTCATCGCCATAGTATCGCCTCTTTCTTTGACATTCTTTGACCATTATACCGTAAAAATAGATTTTTTTAAAGTAAAAGCAACAGTGTCGACCGTAGTAGATTTTTGAAATCAATCCTAAAATTCTTTATAATAGGAAGAAAAAGGAGTAAATAATGGATTTCAAAACATATATTCAAGATTTTATTACAATTGACGTGAAGCAGGCCCAAACTTTGCTTTCAGCAAAAGAGGGAGGCATCCTCTTTATCGGACGCGCAACCTGCCCTTACTGCAATCGGTTCGCGCCAAAACTACACAAGGTAGCTCAGGATAAACAAGCAACAGTACATTTTATTGATTCTAGCCAAAATAGCCCGGAACTCCAAGCCTTACGCGACCAATACCATGTGCCAACTGTCCCAGGTCTTCTTGTCGCAAAAGCAAGCAGGGTCCAAGTCCGCTGCGACTCCAGCATGACCGAAGAAGAGATTGCGGCATTTACTGAGGAATAATCCCTAAAAAAAAAGCACCTGCCATCTGGCCGGTGCTTTTTAAGGAGATATGAAAAATATTTAGGATTGATACTAGTATAACCGAATCAAACATAGCCGACATCCGCCCTAAGACCGATTTTGCAAAAAGAACTCCCTTTCGGAAGTTCTTGAATTGTCGAGTAGTCTTTCAGTTTGCTTTTAGTACTCGCTTCAAAGGTTTGGGGAACCTTTGAAGGCTGGAGATAGTGCGAACCAAGTTCACCTCAAAAAGAGCCGTACAGCTTGTAAAGCAAGTCACATTCGTGAAGGACAGCTCTCAATCGAGTAGGGACTAATTTCTAGTCCCTCTCACACCACCGTGCGTGCCGTTCGGCACACGGCGGTTCAACTAACTTTTAACGCATGTCGTTTTAGATAATAATCTAGGCAAGAAACCA
>NZ_JAIMEP010000011.1 GCF_019794555.1 Streptococcus suis
CACATAGAGTACCTCGGGCAAGTATTACTTTGAACGGTGCCACCAGCACTCCAATTGGTCAACTCAAGAAATGGATCTAGGACTTTGAGAAACTTTCCGAGAGAAACTTGACACAAACTCAGGCTTTTTTCTTATGACAGTATGATGAAAAATATGGTATAATGAACTGATATTAATTGATGGAAGGTACTCTTATATGAAAGGTATTATTCTGGCAGGTGGGTCTGGGACTCGTCTCTACCCATTGACACGCGCAGCTTCTAAGCAGCTGATGCCGATTTATGACAAACCAATGATTTATTACCCATTGTCAACACTCATGTTGGCTGGGATTAAAGAAATCTTAATTATTTCTACTCCTCAGGATCTACCACGTTTCAAAGACATGCTTGGTGATGGTTCTGAATTGGGAATTTCTCTCTCTTATGCAGAACAACCAAGTCCAGACGGACTTGCACAAGCCTTCATTATCGGTGAAGAATTCATCGGTGATGACCATGTGGCGCTTATCTTAGGGGATAACATTTACCATGGAAATGGCTTGACTAAGATGTTGCAACGTGCTGCAAGCAAAGAAAAGGGAGCGACTGTCTTCGGTTACCAAGTAAAAGACCCAGAACGCTTTGGTGTTGTTGAGTTTGACGCAGATATGAATGCTATCTCTATCGAAGAAAAACCAGAGAATCCAAAATCAAATTTTGCGGTTACGGGTTTGTATTTCTATGACAATGATGTCGTTGAGATTGCGAAAAATATAAAACCATCTCCTCGCGGTGAATTGGAAATCACTGATGTAAACAAGGCTTACTTAGATCGCGGTGATTTATCAGTTGAATTGATGGGACGTGGTTTTGCATGGTTGGACACTGGTACACATGAAAGTCTCTTAGAAGCAGCTCAATACATCGAAACAGTTCAACGTTTGCAAAACGTTCAAGTAGCAAACTTGGAAGAAATTGCCTACCGCATGGGCTACATCACAAAAGAACAAGTGTACGAATTGGCACAGCCACTTAAGAAAAATGAATACGGACAATACTTGCTCCGTTTGATTGGAGAAGCTTAATGACAGAAAACTTTTTCGGTAAAACACTCGCAGCCCGTCCAGTTGAAGGCATTCCAGGGATGTTAGAATTTGACATTCCAGTTCATGGCGACAACCGTGGCTGGTTCAAGGAGAACTTCCAAAAGGAAAAAATGTTGCCACTCGGCTTCCCAGAAAGCTTCTTTGCAGAAGGAAAATTACAAAATAATGTTTCCTTCTCCCGCAAAAACGTTCTTCGTGGTCTTCACGCTGAGCCTTGGGATAAATACATCTCTGTGGCGGACGGTGGTAAGGTCTTGGGAACTTGGGTCGATCTTCGAGAGGGTGAGACTTTTGGGAATACCTACCAAACCGTTATAGATGCTTCTAAAGGGATCTTTGTTCCACGTGGCGTAGCCAATGGTTTCCAAGTCTTATCAGACTTTGTATCATACAGTTACTTGGTTAATGACTATTGGGCATTGGAACTCAAACCGAAGTATGCCTTTGTCAATTACGCAGACCCTAGTCTCGACATCAAGTGGGAAAACCTAGAAGAAGCAGAAGTCTCAGAAGCAGATAAAAACCACCCACTCCTCAAGGACGTCAAGCCTTTGAGAAAAGAGGACCTCTAATGTTTGAAGCCTTTTTGGAAATAGCAGAGCAGTTAAACAAGTTAGGAATCACTCCCTTGTTAATGGGCTCAGTTGGTTTGGAAAGGCGGACAGGACGAGATTGGCAGGCAAGGGACCTTGATATTCATGTTCCTAGTGATCCACGTGGCTGGGAAGCCCCAGACGATGAACGGATTTATCAGGCGGACGCCTTGATTTCTATGATGAACCAACTAGGATATGTCCTGGTTGACCGTCATGAACATGAATTTCATAAAGATGGCTTATCTGTTGAATTCGGAGGCCTACATTCACTGCCTGAATTTGCTGGTGTAGAGCTAGAAGATTTGGAAGAACTAGAAACAGCAGGTGTTCGCTATTACCTACCGACACTTGAACAATACCTGAAAATCTATCAAGCCTCTTCAAAAGATTCCTACCGAGCAGAAAATAACAATCAAAAAGACTTTACCAAGATTGCTTACTTGGAAGAAGTATTGAAGTAGTCTTGTAATGCAAGAGGGCGAGCAAAGCGAGCCAATAGCGATAGTTTCCGCGGTAGTGAAAGCAAGATTACGTTTTACGTAATCTTGCAGGGAAATTTTGAAACCTTAGGTTCAAAATTTAGCCATGAAACCGAAGGTTTGCTGGCGTCCCCACTACCTAAGGAAACTATCAAAATAAGAAAAAATTCGGAGAAAAAAATGTCTCAATTTAAAAATATTATCGTAACTGGTGGAGCTGGTTTCATCGGTTCCAACTTCGTACACTATGTTTATAACAATCATCCAGAAGTCCACGTGACTGTGTTGGATAAATTAACCTATGCAGGAAATAAGGCTAATATTGAAGCTATCCTTGGTGACCGAGTTGAGCTTGTTGTTGGTGATATTGCAGATGCTGAATTGGTTGACAAATTGGCTGCTAAGGCAGACGCCATTGTTCACTATGCGGCAGAAAGCCATAACGACAATTCGCTCAATGATCCAAGTCCATTCATCCATACTAACTTTATCGGTACTTATACTCTTCTTGAAGCGGCTCGTAAATACGACATCCGTTTCCACCATGTATCGACTGATGAAGTATATGGTGATCTTCCATTGCGCGAAGACTTACCTGGTCATGGGGAAGGTCCAGGTGAGAAATTCACATCTGAAACAAAATACAACCCTTCATCTCCTTATTCATCAACCAAGGCTGCATCAGACTTGATTGTTAAAGCATGGGTGCGTTCATTTGGTGTTAAAGCAACGATTTCCAACTGTTCAAACAACTACGGTCCATACCAACACATCGAGAAATTTATCCCACGCCAAATTACTAATATCTTGGCAGGTATCAAGCCAAAACTTTATGGTGAAGGTAAAAACGTCCGTGACTGGATTCATACCAACGACCACTCGACTGGTGTTTGGGCTATCTTGACGAAAGGCCGTATGGGTGAAACTTACCTAATCGGTGCTGACGGTGAGAAGAACAACAAAGAAGTGCTTGAATTGATTCTTGAAAAAATGGGTCAACCAAAAGATGCTTACGACCACGTGACTGACCGTGCAGGACACGATTTGCGCTATGCTATTGACGCAAGCAAACTTCGCGATGAGCTTGGTTGGACACCACAGTTTACTAACTTCTCTGAAGGTTTAGAAGAAACAATCAAGTGGTATACAGATAACCAAGACTGGTGGAAGGCTGAAAAAGAAGCTGTAGAAGCTAACTATGCGAAGACACAAGAAGTGCTTAAATAAGAAATGGAAGGCTGGGCTTTTGTCCAAGCCTTTCTTAAAATAAGGAGTAGACATGATTTTAATAACAGGTGCAAATGGTCAGTTGGGTACAGAATTGCGTTATCTCTTGGATGAGCGTGGTGTTGAGTATGTTGCCGCTGACGTAGCAGAAATGGACATAACGGATGCGGAAAAGGTTGATGCCTTCTTTGCGGAAGTAAAGCCAACGGTTGTATACCACTGTGCTGCTTATACAGCAGTTGATATGGCTGAAGATGAAGGCAAGGAGCTAAACTACAAGATTAATGTAACAGGCTCTGAGAATGTTGCCAAGGCAGCAGCTAAATACGGTGCGACCCTTGTCTATATCTCAACAGACTATGTCTTCAACGGTGAGTTGCCGGTAGGTCAAGAATGGCAAGTAGATGATCAACCAGATCCTCAATCTGAATACGGTCGTACCAAGCGCTTGGGTGAGGAAGCAGTTGAGAAGTTTGCAGACAAGTTCTACACTGTTCGTACGGCTTGGGTCTTTGGTAACTATGGCAAAAACTTTGTTTTCACCATGCAAAACCTGGCCGCGACACGAGACACATTAACAGTAGTCAATGACCAACATGGCCGTCCAACCTGGACACGTACTCTTGCAGAATTTATGGTATACTTAGTGGACACTAAGCAAGCATTTGGCTACTATCATTTGTCAAACGATGCGGCAGAAGATACGACTTGGTTTGACTTTGCGACAGAGATCCTCAAGGATACCAACACTAAGGTATTGCCAGTGGATTCTAGCCAGTTCCCAGCCAAGGCTAAGCGTCCTTTCAACTCAACCATGAGCTTGGATAAGGCAAAGGCGACAGGATTTGTCATCCCGACATGGCAAGAAGCCTTGGAAGAGTTTTATAAGCAAGGGAAACAGTAGAAATTGTAGTCGATTAATTAATTCAAATTATTTTGGCGATTCTCAAAAATCTGGGAATCGTTTTTTCTGTACAATATATGAAGGTGATCAGTCTTTGGATATGTTTTTCCGAATGAAAATAAGAAAAATTTGAAGAATTTTGTTCATATTTTGAAATCTATGCTATAATTTAAGTTGCAGATTGTATTTTTAATATATGTTTAAGATAAATCGTAAAATGCAGTTGAGTCTATTATTTTAGTAACTATATTGAGGAGGAAAATGTGAAAAAGAGAACAATATTCTTTTTATCTGTATGTGCAATGACTTTGAGCGGTTATGTTGTGCAAGCGGATAGTTTAGAGGCTCCCAGTCAGTTAGTTAGTGTGCCTAGTCTTCCTAATACAGGTGGCCAATTGTCTGTTGTTGAAGAAGCTGGCCAAATGAAAGCAGTTCTTTCTAACGTCACTGGAGAAATTGTTGGCGTCACAGGTCAATTTAAATCGGCATCAAATGCTGGTAAAGCAGTAGCATTTACTATTGATGCTCAGGGGCAATATGTTGCTTATTTAGACCGAACAAGTTTTTCTGATGAAGACCAGGCATTTACTTTGGCTTTGGTTGTCAATCTGGTGGATGGCAGTTCACATGCTATGAGTGACTATCATTTCACCTGGTCAAAAGAAGCTGAAACACAACAGAGTTCAAGCGATGTAAACACAATTGAAACATCAGCAACAGCACAGACTGTGGATTCAACATCTTCGACATCTACTAATGACTCTAATGAAACCAGTGATTCAAGTTCTACAACGACTTCATCATCAACAGAAGTAAGTAGCACAACGCTAACAGAGGTATCGACTAATCCTTCTGAAGAGGTAATATCATCCAATGATTCTTTGGCAAAGAAGATTGCTAATACTGTTTCAGACGGCTCATATCAGGCGGAACCGAGCAGTGTTCAGTCTTCAAGTTCTATTGGTACACAGTTGCGATCTGCGTCACTTATGAGAGTTGCAACAAGCTCAAGTACGTCTTCACAATCGTCGGCCCAAACAAACACTAGTTCATCTTCGGCTGATTCGACAGTTACTAAAGTTGTCCAAAAAGACCAACTGCTAGAAATTAAGTATACTCGTCCGATTAACAATGGTGAAGTTATTAAATTTGCAGTTTGGTCAGAAAAAAATTCTCAAGATGACATTATTTGGTATAATGCAGACCAAACTGGTGCAGCTTATGCAGACTTGAGAAAGCATCGTGACTACGGTAAATATCAGATTCATACTTACGCAAACCGTAATGGTAAGATGGTTTATTTGGATGAACTGTCAATAGATGTAAAAGTTGAAGGATCAATTTCTGTTTCTAATGTAAATGCAACATCTGGAACTTTTGATGTAAACATCACAAATGTATCGGCACCGCGCGGTTTGGACAAGGTATATGTTCCTACATGGACAGAATCAGGGGGGCAGGATGATATTAAATGGTATGAAGCCAGTCGTCAATCTGATGGAAGTTATAAATTGACAGTAAATAAAAGAAATCATAAAGATGGCCTTGGTGATTACAATTTACACTTATATTATCGAGATGGTGATGGAAATTTAGTATACATAGCTGAAACTGTTGCTCAGTTACCTGCTAATAAAGTCTCAGGAACTTTGGTTGTTTCTGACGTGGATTCAAAAAATGGCAGTTTTAAGATCCGTGTTAAAAATATTTCGTTGCCAAAAAGTGTGAATAAGGTACTTATTCCGACTTGGACAGAGTCTGGAGGTCAGGATGACATTAAATGGTATGAGGCACTTCGTCAGTCGGATGGTAGTTATCATATCAATGTAAATAATTCAAATCATAAATTCGAAACAGGCAACTACAATTTACATTTGTATTATAAAAACAATGATGGTGTTTTGCAATATGTAACAGAGACTGTAGTAAATTTACCAAGTCAAAAATTATCGGGTAAAGTCTCAGTGTCTGATATAAATGCTCAGGATGGTAGTTTTAGTGTAAAGATTACAAATGTAGGATCTCCTAAAGGTTTGAATCAGGTTTTAGTTCCAATTTGGACAGAGTCTGGAGGTCAGGATGATATCAAGTGGTATGAAGGTAGACGACAAACAGACGGTAGTTATCTCGTAAGAGTTAATAAAGCGCAACATAAAAACCAAACAGGTAAATATAATATTCATGTATATTATCGAGGTCAAGATGGAAATTTATCCTATGTTGACGAAACTGTCTTAAATTTACCTGAGTCAAAAAGTTATGGCAATATTTCAATTGTAGAAAAAGACGAAATTAAGGGGAGTTTTAAAGTTCGAATTACGGATATAATTGCGCCCAATACATTAAGTCAGGTTCTTATTCCAACTTGGACAGAGTCTGGAGGTCAGGATGATATCAAGTGGTATGAAGCCAGTCGTCAGTCTGATGGAAGTTATCTGATTACTGTAAATAAAAATCAACATAAATTTGAAACAGGAACTTACAATATTCACGTCTATTATCGTGATACTAAAGGTAACTTAACATTTGCGGGAGAAACTATTACTAAATTAGCATCCTCGAAATCCTCAGGGAACCTTTCTGTCTCATCTTTAGATGCAAAAAGTGGAACTTTCAGTCTAAAAGTGTCAAATATAGTTGCTTCTCCGACCTTAACTGGAGTCGAAGTAGTTGTTTCAAATCAATCAAACGGCAGTAATAAAAAGTCGTATTTTGCTACAATACAAAATGATGGAAGTTACTTTGTTAAAGTGGATAAAAAGAATCATAATAATTTTAATGGTAAATATCAAGTCTCTGTTTACTTCGTATATGCTGATTACAAAGATTATATAGATTCTACTGTTGTGAATCTGCCATCATCTCGTTCTTATACAATCTACATTGACCCAGGACATGGTGGTGTAGATCCAGGCGCAACATATGGTGGAATTCAGGAGAAAAATTTAGCCATGTCTGTTGCCAACAAATTGAAAAACAATTTGATTCAAATGGGTTATCAGGTTTTAATGACCCGTACAGCAGATTATAATGTTGATTTCAAAACTGAGCGCTCTCGAATGGCTAATCAAAGTAATGCTGACTTATTTATTAGTATTCACTTTAATGCTACTGGACTTGGTACAACAAAAACTAGTGGAATTGAAACCTATTGGTATCAATATGATCCGGAGTATCAACCTAAGATAAACAAAGATAAACACAATGACCCAACTCGTTTAGCAGAGAGTGAAATACTTGCTAAACAAGTTCAATCCAGTTTGATTAGCGAGACAGGAGCAGTTAACCGGGGAGTTCGGAGAGAGACCTTCGCAGTTCTACGCGAAACAGCTATTCCTGCTATTTTAGTTGAATTAGGATTTATGGATAATCCTACTGAATTACAAACGATAAAACAAGATTCTTATCATACAAAATTAGCTAAAGCTCTAGCTGAGGGAATTGACAATTGGTATGGTGCTGTCGGGGGAAAGTGGTAAAATCTGAGCAAGCAAGTCAAACACAATTGAGAAGTGCTGGTACTACTAATAGTAATACTGCAGAATCAGGGCTTGTTCAGATGACAACTGCTCAGAAGCAATTCTTTGATAAGATTTTACCAACAGTTCAGCAAGTTTCGCAGAAAAAAGGGATTGTTACGAGTGTCATGTTAGCTCAAACAATTTTAGAAAGTGCTTGGGGAACATCTCAATTAGCTACGAATGCCAATAATATATTTGGGATTAAGGCTGATACGACTTGGAATGGTAATAGTTACACCGTTTCCACAAAAGAAGTTGGGAATGGTAAAACGGTGACTGTTGAAAGAAAATTCCGTGCCTACAAAACAATTTTTGAAAGCATAACTGACTATGGTAACTTTTTTACATCAACTCCATGGAGAACAAAAAACTATGCTAAATTTTTAGAAGCGAAGGATTACCAATCAGCGGTAAGCAATCTCCAAGCTTCAGGTTATGCAACGGATCCAATATATGCTGAAAAACTAATATCATTAATACAGAGATATAGATTATATCAGTATGATTGATGTATATTAGCTTAATCCTAAAAGTTTCAACTGTACAAAAAGATTCTAGAAGGTAGTCAAGTCCTACTAGAATCTTTTTTTGATTAGCCACTATACTGTGAAAGTGACATAGGTTTTTCATAACTGTAAATGCATAGAATATATAATGATATATTTAAACCTTACATTCTGCAAAACAACAGGTAGAATTGAGAAAATTAATCTAAAAAATGGTATAATGAAAAGAACTGCTATTTGATGGAGAGGATTCATGAAACACGTTTTTATTATCGGTAGTCGTGGACTGCCAGCGAAATATGGTGGCTTTGAGACCTTTGTCCAACAATTGGTCAGCCATCAGGAATCTGAGGAGATTCAGTATCATGTAGCGTGCTTGTCTGATACAAGTCATCATCAACATTCAACCTACCTGGGGGCAGATTGCTTTACCATTAATCCACCAAAATTTGGACCAGCTCGCGTGATTGCTTATGATATGATGGCAATTTCATATGCCCTTAAAATCATTAAGGAACAGCAGATAGAGCGACCTATTTTCTATATCTTGGGAAATACCATAGGTGGCTTCATAGTACCTTTTGCAAAAATGATTCACTCTGTTGGTGGTACTTTACTTGTCAATCCGGATGGTTTGGAGTGGAAACGTGCAAAATGGGCTAAACCAGTTCAACATTATCTAAAATTTTCTGAGAAAATGATGGTCTATTATGCGGATTTGATTGTCGCTGACAATGAAGGTATCGAAGATTACCTTCAGTCTGAATACTCGGCTACAAATACAACTTTTATAGCATATGGTACAGATTTAACATCGACAACTCTGACGAACGAATCAGAGAAGGTTCGTCACTATTTTGAAAAGTGGGAAATAAAAGAGAAAGAATATTACCTGATAGTTGGTCGCTTTGTTCCAGAAAATAATTATGTAACAGCTATCAAGGAATTTATGGCCAGCAAGACAAAACGCGATTTGGTCATTGTAGCCAATCATGAAGGCTCTGCTTATTTCCAACAGCTCAAAGAAGAGACAGATTTTGCATCTGATCCACGTATCAAATTTGTTGGAACAGTGTACGATCAAGAACTACTTAAGTATCTTCGACAGGAGTGTCGTGCCTATATCCATGGACATGAAGTAGGTGGAACAAATCCTGGTCTACTCGAGGCCTTGGCACAAACCAATGAAAATTTGGTTTTGGGTGTTGATTTTAATAAAAAAGTTGCCCTGCAAGGTGCTCGTTATTGGAGTAAAGATGGAGGAGATTTGGCTCATTTGATTGATCAAATAGATGGACAAGCGGAATCCATTGAGCTTGGAAAAGCTGCAAAACAACACATGCAAGATGCCTATACATGGGAAAAAATCGCACGTGAGTACGAGGAATTATTTTTACGATGAAAGTCAATATTTTGATGTCGACCTATAATGGTCAACGGTTCTTGGCTGAGCAAATTCGTTCTATTCAAGAACAGTCATACACAGACTGGACTCTCTTCATCCGTGATGATGGTTCCAGTGACAATACAAAAGAAATCCTTAAGGGTTTTGAGCGTCAAGATAGTCGAATTCATCTTATTGATAGTGATAAGAGTGACAATCTTGGAGTTATAAAAAGTTTTCACAAACTAGTGAACCATGATAGGGCTGACTTTTATTTTTTTAGTGATCAGGATGATGTTTGGTTGCCAAATAAATTGGAACTCAGTCTAAAGGAAGCCCACAACAATCCAGCTGAACTTCCCTTAATGGTTTATATGGATTTAAAAGTGGTCAATCAAGATTTAGAGATTATGACTGAAAGCATGGTTAAATCTCAATCTCATCATGCTAATACTGAATTAGTTCAAGAGTTGACCGAAAACACGGTAACAGGTGGGGTTGCCATGATCAATCATACTCTGGCTGAAATGTGGCAAGAGACGGATGATATACTCATGCACGATTGGTACTTAGCCTTACTTGCTTCAGCCTTTGGAAATTTGGTGTTTATTGATCAACCAGGGGAACTGTACCGCCAGCATTCTGATAATGTTTTAGGGGCTCGAACTCTCTCAAAACGCTTTAAAAAATGGATTCGTCCTCACATTTTATTTGCGGTTTATTGGGACTTGATTAAAAATAGTCAAAAACAAGCCCGTCATTTACTACAAATGCCTCTCTCTCAGTCAAATAGAGAGTTAATTGAAGCATTTGTAACCATTATGGATAAACCAATGCTTGAACGCTTCAGGATTTTGAGAAAATATGGATTGAGAAAAAACAAAACCTTCCATACATTAGTATTCACAACACTGATTGTGACAAAAATTGCATATAAGGAATAGTTATGAATTTATTAAACAAAGAAAATCAAATACTCTTAAGAGAGATGATTAAAACAGATTTTAAATTACGTTACCAAGGTTCTTTAATTGGTCACCTTTGGTCGATTTTGAAACCTATGTTATTGTTCACAATAATGTATCTCGTTTTTATTCGCTTTTTAAGAATTGATGATGGAACTCCACATGCTGCAGTAGGTGTCCTGTTTGCGATGGTTAATTGGAACTTTTTTGCCGAAGCAACTAATATGGGAATGTTATCCATTGTTTCACGTGGAGATTTAATTAGGAAATTAAGTTTTCCGAAAGAAATTATTGTTATTTCTTCTGTCGCAGGAGCAGCGATTAACTATAGTATTAACTTAATTGTTGTTTTAGCTTTTTCAATTGTTAATGGCATTTATCCTAATGTAAATTTCTTGGTTTTGATACCTCTATTCTTAGAATTGGTTTTATTAGCTACTGGGATTGCATTTATTTTATCTAGTTTATTTGTTAAATATCGTGATATCGGTCCGATTTGGGAAGTTATTATGCAAGCTGGTATGTATGCAACACCAATTATTTATTCATTGACTTACCTTTTAGATAGAGGACAGGAACAGGTTGCTAAGTTTCTTATGCTTAATCCATTAGCTCAAATAGTTCAAGATATTCGACACTTTATAGTATATAGTGGCAATCTAAGAGGCTGGGACTTAATTGGCAATAAGTTGATTGCGTTAGTGCCTTATATCATTCCATTTTTAATTTTTGGGATTGGTCTATTTATCTTTAGGAAAAATTCTAAACGTTTTGCGGAGATTCTTTAATGACAAAAAATATTGCAGTAAAAGTTGAACATGTTTCAAAATATTTCAAATTACCAACCGAGAGTACTCAAAGCCTTCGAACAGCTCTTGTGAATCGATTTAAAGGGATCAAAGGCTATAAAGAGCAGCATGTACTAAGAGATATCAATTTTGAAGTAGAAGAAGGTGACTTTTTCGGAATTGTTGGACGGAATGGTTCAGGTAAATCAACACTGCTTAAAATAATTTCTCAAATTTATGTTCCAGAGCAGGGAAAAGCAACTGTAAACGGGAAGTTAGTTTCATTTATCGAACTTGGTGTAGGTTTTAACCCAGAATTAACAGGAAAAGAAAATGTATATTTGAACGGTGCCATGTTAGGGTTTACTCAAAAGGAAATTGACGATATGTATGATGATATCGTTGATTTTGCTGAACTTGGTGAATTCATGAATCAGAAATTGAAGAACTATTCTAGTGGTATGCAAGTTCGTTTGGCTTTCTCTGTTGCGATTAAGGCTCAAGGTGACGTACTCATCCTTGATGAAGTGCTAGCTGTTGGTGATGAAGCTTTCCAAAGAAAATGTAATGACTACTTTATGGAAAGGAAAAAATCGGGAAAAACTACAATCCTTGTAACTCATGATATGAGTGCGGTTAAGAAATATTGTAACAAAGCCGTGCTTATTGAGAATGGTTTGGTAAAAGCTTATGGAGAACCTTTTGACGTAGCTGGGCAATACCAATTGGATAATACTCATACGAACACGCCGACTAACTCCAGTTCTGAAGAGGAAACACCTTCAAAAAATGAGCTTGAGACGAACCATAGAATTCAAAATTTAAAAGCGGTATTGCTTCAAGATAAAATTTATCAACCAGATGATACTATAAAATTCGAAATCAGTTATGATCAATTAGTCGATGACGATACATATTTAGCATTCACATTCTTTGACTTGGACACCGGACAACCCTTATACAATGACAACTCTATGTATCTTTCTACTACAGGGGTTGGTAAAAAAACATTTAGTTATGAATGTTGCCTTGATTACTTTAATAGTATTAAGGTGAGAATGGTGATGGTAGTGAAGAATAGAGCATCTGAAATATTAGCGGTCACGCCATTAGATGAGTCGCCGATTGTAACAATAGTTCGAAAAATTGATCAAACTGATTTATCATTGGTGGATTCTGCTGATGGAATTCTTGAACGACAGGGAACCTTTAAAATAATATAAAATATGGAGTCCGAGGTGTTAAATGAGTAGGCTATTAGTATATGTTCACTATAATAAATATAATGATTACAGTGAATATGTCGATTATCAATTACGTGAGATTACACCCCTTTTTGATAGAACTGTTTTTGTTAGCAATAGTCAATTAAGTATATCTATAATTGAACATTTACAAACCAAATTTAATATTTCAAATCCTATTATTCGTGAAAATATTGGATTCGATTTTGCAGCTTGGAGAGATGGCCTTTTTTGCCTGGATTGTCAGGAAATTCTTGAGTTCGATTCAATCACATTCATGAACGATACTTGCTTTGGTCCAATTTGGGATGTTGAAAGTTACTACCAGTATTTTGAGCAACAAAAGGATGTTGATTTTTGGGGGATGACAAATCATTCAGAGGTCCCAAATAGTGAACCGTATATTCCTGAACATTTACAATCATATTTCATGGTTTTTAAAAAATCTGTTATTAATTCAGATATATTCCTGCATTTTATGAAAAATGTTGTAAATTTTTCAGATGTTCAAAATGTTATTGATCATTATGAAACACAACTAACAAATTTATTGTTAAATGATGGTTTTAGGTATCGTTCTATTTTAGATACAACTAAAATAGAGAATAAAGGGAAGCTAAATTTCTCATTGGATCATCCTAAAGAACTATTAGAAAAAAGAATACCTCTCTTAAAAGTTAAACTTTTTGAGTTGCATCAGCCTATTGCACCATCAATTTTAGAAGAAATAAAAAAGCAGTCAAATTATCCGACAGACTTAATTCTTGACCATCTAACACAGATTTATTACCCTGATTCAGTTTTTAAACTAAGTCAAAAATTATTAAAAAAGGAAACTGTATTGTTCAACTATGATGAACATTTTAATGGAGCGGTAATTTTACATCTTACTGATTTATGGGCCTTTAACGTAATTATTGATAAGTTAACCGAATTATTGAAAATTTTTAATTTAATTATTTCTGTCGAAACTGAAAAAATGGAAAAAAGTATTCGTCTAGAATTGGAAAAATTAAAAATAGAGGCACAAGTTTTCATTGTTGAAAAGTCAACTTTTGCTTTCTCCCCTCTTTATCAAATAAGAGATATCATTAGTAGTTATGACTATATTGGATTTTTGAATAGTTTTATAATTGATTCTGATGATTTTTATAGTGGGCGTTCATTTTATACTGAACTATCTGAGATGATGTTTACAAAAACCGATAGCATACTTTTCGAATTTTTAAACAATAATAACATAGGTGTGGTACTTCCAGATATTCCAACCTCGTTCAGATTCCAACGTTTAGTTGACGCTGATATGGAAAATAAGCTTTCGAAAGAATTGAATCAAGTGTGGAGTGAAGTATCTGAAAGAAAAAAAATTGATTTTTCCGCTTTTGATAGTTTTGTTATGCCTTATGGTGGAGCTGTTTGGCTAAAGCGTGATGTATTGTCTCATTTACTTAAAATTCCTGTTAGTCAACTTATTAAAGATGACTACTATAAAAGAAATAAACTATTGAGTCTAATAGATCGACTTGTTATATACCTCGCTTGGGATAAAGGATTTGATTTTAGAGTAATTGAAAATACAAAATCATTACCTTCATTTATTGATAACAAAGTATTAAACCGACAAAAAGTTTATCAAGAAGTTGAGACTATAAAAGAAATTGAAGTCATAAAAGAAGTAAAAGTTGAAGTCATAAAAGAAGTAAAAATTCCGGTTTATCCAGATTTTTATATTAATATGTCGGACCTTAATAATAGTAATATTATAAATCTATTTATTGTTCCATTTAAAGCGCTAAAATTTATTATCAAATGGAATTATTTTAAATGGAGAACAGGTCGAAAGGAGAAAAAATGAAGAAATTGATCCATAGTACCATTCGTACTTATCGTCAAGAAGGAACTAAAGCAACCGTGCGAAAAATCAAAGCTCACCTTTTGGGACAAAACCAAGTTGTGGTTAACTCGCCTTCCAAAATAAATATGGATGAACTTCCCCAGATGCCACAATTTTCTGATTTAGCTAAGGCTGATTATATTCATCATCCCTATATTAAACCTGAAAAACTATCAAAAGATAAATTAAATATTGCTTGGGTTTCTCCTCCAGTCGGACCTGGTGGAGGTGGTCATACGACTATTTCACGATTTGTGAAGTATTTACAGAGTCAAGGTCACCATATTACTTTCTATATTTATCACAATAATACCATTCCGCAATCAGCTGGTGAAGCACAGCAGATTTTTTCACGTTCTTATGGTATAGATGTTGATGTAGAAGAACTAGATGACTTCAAAAATCAGGATGTAGTATTTGCAACGAGTTGGGAAACTGCTTATGCTGTTTTCAATTTACATGATGATCAATTGCATAAATTCTATTTTGTACAAGATTTCGAGCCGATTTTCTTTGGGGTTGGATCTAGATATATGCTAGCTGAAGCAACCTATAAATTTGGTTTTTATGGAATAACTGCAGGAAGGTGGCTTGTAGAAAAAGTAAGTCAATATGGAATGCAAGCCGATTATTTTGACTTTGGTGCAGATAGTGATATATATAAACCTAAAGCTCCAATTGTGAAGAAAAAGAAAATATCTTTCTATGCTAGAGCTCATACTGAACGACGTGGTTTTGAAATCGGTGTTATGGCGTTAAAGATTTTTAAAGAAAAACATCCTGATTATGATATTGAATTTTTCGGTCAGGACATGTCAAATTACGATATTCCATTTGAATTTACTGACCGTGGCATTCTAAATAAAGATCAGCTAGCGGAAGTATACCATGAAAGCGTAGCGTGTTTAGTTCTTTCACTAACAAATGTATCATTACTTCCTTTGGAACTTTTAGTCGCAGGATGTGTTCCAGTTATGAATGATGGAGATAATAACCGTATGGTACTAGGAAATATTGATGACATCCTTTATACTGAAGCATATCCAGTATCATTAGCAAATAAGTTATGTGAAGCTGTTGAAAGAAGTGATATTAATGAACATGCTGAGCAAATGAGTAATAAGTATACTGGTTTATCATGGGATGAAAGTTATAAAAAAGTGGAAAAAATTATTCGTAGAGAGGTTATAAATGGCTAACCAAATTAAAGCAACGGTATTTATTCCAGTATATAATGGGGAAAACGACCATTTAGAAGAAACTTTAACTGCTCTTTATAATCAAAAAACAGATTTTGAATGGAATGTTCTCATAATTGATTCTGGTTCAAGTGATAATTCTGTCAAGATTATTCGTAAATTTCATGATAAGTACAATAATCTTACGTTGAAAGAAATTGATAAAAGCGAGTATTCACACGGTGGAACACGTCAATTGGCTGCTGAAATATCAGATGGAGAGTATATGGTGTATCTTAGTCAAGATGCTGTCCCATACAATCAAAATTGGTTAACAGAAATGCTGAAACCTTTTGAAATTAGTGAAAAGATTGTTGCCGTACTTGCGCGCCAGAAGCCTCGAGATTATTGTTTTCCTGCTATGAAGTATGATATTAATGCAGTATTCAATGAGCAAGGAATAGAAGATGCAGTGACAGTTTGGACAAGAACAATTTCAGAACAGATTGGAACATATACTAAGGAGTCCTTCTATAGTGATGTATGCTCGGCAGCACCCCGTCTTTTTTTGGTGAATGAGATTGGTTATAAACCAGTTAAATATTCCGAAGATTATGAATATGGAAAAGATATAATTGATGCTGGATATTACAAAGCATATAATGGTAGAGCTATTGTTGAACATTCGAATGATGTTTTCTTGAAAGATTATAAAAAACGTATTTTTGATGAAACATACAATGTTCGTTTGAATAGTGGTGCTCCAGAGTCAAGAATGAGTTTGTGGTATGTAACCCGTCAAAGTTTGAAAGCAACACTAAAAGATTTGCCTAAAATATTAAAAGATAAAGATTATTCTTTTAAGAAAAAGTTATACTGGTCAGTTGTTAATTCTCTTTTTCATTTTGAAAAATGGAGAGGAATTCGATTAGCAAATATGGTTAAACTTGGTGATGACATCTCAATGTATTCATTAGAACATCAAGGAAAAACGAAAAATAATTAGAATTTCTAGGTAGTCTTTTTTCAGCAATTTTATATAGTTAATGAAGACTACTATTTTTATTAATTTATGGATGAAAAGAGGTAAGTAAATCAGCTAATGAAAAAGTATTTTGAGAGAATTATCAAAGCTGATACGTTAATAAATATATTTTTGATTTTCGCTACTTTAATTATTGGAGTATACATTCTAAGTGAGAATTTAATTGATTATGAATCAGTTAGTCAAAAAGTTATATTACTACATTTTATTTTACAGGCAAGTGCAGCTATATCTATTGTTATTTTAGCAGCCAGTTTAACTGCTTTTATTAATAGACTTTGCTTTCAAAGATTAACGATATCATATGTAATATATTTGTTTATTTCCTACCTGTTATTGTTTACACAAAACTTAAATAATGAGCTATTTAAGTTTTCTGAATTTATTAAAAATAATTTTTTTGAATTGGGAAGTTTTGGTTTACTTGCTGTCATCATAGTATTAGCAATCTTGCTTAAATACCTATCAAATAAAGTTTATGTTTTCGGAAAATATCTGGCTTATTTTAATCATAGTGGTTCATCAAATGTACTTTTAGCTTCATTAGTATCACTAATTGTATTACAAGATAGTAAATTAATTGATAAGTTAAAGCAGTTTTTATATTTAACAAATGGTGGTGATCCAAAGAGTTTTTACTTTTATTTGTTATATAAATTACTTATCATACTTATCTTCATTGCTATGGTTACCTATTTATTTTGGAAAGCAGTTGAAGGTGTGAGAAAAAATAACTCAAGCTTTTCTTTAGCTGTCATTAGTTCCTTATTTTTTTCATTGATTTTTAATCTCTTGATACAATTTGGAATCAAGGCGAATGAGGATTATTTAGGTGAATTTATTTTTTCTGGAGCCACCTTATTTCAAATTATCATATTAACACTAATCTTTACTTTTTTATATTTTTTCATTAATCGATATTGGTTAGCTACCATGATAATATTGTTCTCAGGTATTGCATTTACAATTGCAAATAATTTGAAGTTTAACCTGCGTAGCGAACCATTATTGTTGACCGATCTATCAATGATTACACAAATAGATTTGATTTTTAGTTTTCTAGATATGAAAATATTATTATTTTCAATTTTGTTAATTATTGTATTAGTCACGATATATTTATTCTTGAATACTAGATATTTAAAAGGAAAAATTATCAGTTCGATTCGTAAACAGGTTGTTCTAGTTTCACTAACATTTTCAATTTTGGGTGGAATTTACGGAATTTTTAAAAATCAAGAAAATGGATATATCGCAAGTGGTCTGCCTGTTCTTTCTAAAATTAATAATGGAAAAAATATTACTTTTGAAGGGCATACAAGAAGTGCACGTTACCAGTCATTAATGTTTGTTTGGATGAAACAACTGACTAGAACTTTGATGGAAAAACCCGAAAATTATAGTCGGAAAACAATTGAAGACTTAGTTACAAAATACCAAAATCGTGCTGAAGAAATAAATAGGACAAGAGAACAGAATATTTCAGACGAGACAGTCATATTTATTTTAAGCGAGAGTCTTGCAAATCCGAATCGAATAGAAGGAGTGACGTTAACTGAAGATATTTTAAAAAATATTGATATGATAAAAACTACAACAACTAGTGGACTAATGAAATCAGACAACTATGGTGGTGGAACTGCTAATATGGAATCTCAAGCGTTAATTGGACTTCCATTTTATAACCTGTCTAATTCTATTTCTATTTATAATGTTGAAGTAGTACCAAAAATGTCAATAATCCCTTCAATTAGTGATTTCTATTTAAATCAAAATAAATATGTAATCCATCTTGGGGGTACACAATTATATTCAAGGAAAGATGTTTATAGACGTCTAAATTTTGGAACTTTTATTGCTACAGATAGTAATGCAACTGAGCCAACTGTATACGAAAAATACGGTGGCTATCCAAGTGATGAATCTACTTATCAAAATATATTAGATCAGATTGATGTAAGTCAAAGTCAATTTTTCTTAGTTATCACCTATCAAAATCATATTCCATGGACAATAGATGAACCCGAATATATCACAGGGTCAGGCATTGGTTTTTCAGATTTAGAAAATAGTCGTTTGACAAACTATGCTAGACTTGTTTATAAGACGGATATTGTTACAAAAGAATTTTTAGATAAACTTTCTAAGATTGATAAGGAGATAACAGTTGTATTCTATGGTGACCATTTACCAGGACTTTATCCTGTTTCTGCATTTGAAAATGATCCCGAAAACCAATATTTAACAGATTATTTTATTTGGAGTAATAATTCAAATACTAAATTAGAATTTCCAATCGTAAATTCCACAGATTTGCCAGCAGCCTTGCTTGCTCATACAAATTCTAAAGTTTCACCATACTATGCTCTACTGACTGATGTTTTAGAAAATGCAAGCGTTGATAAAAATGCCCTAACCAATGAACAATTAGAGATAGCTACTGACTTAAAGTTAGTTGAGTATGATCTTATTTCCGGAAAATCATATTTGAAAAATTATAGTTATTTTTTTCAAATGCAGTAGCATGTAGTTTACTTTTACAAATTAAATATTAGAGAAGATTTATATTTTATGAAAAAGAATAAGGAAAATAAAAAAAATATACCAATTTTGGCTATAGTAATTCCTTGCTATAATGAGGAAACTGTGTTACCAATCACTGCTCCACTTTTTTTGAATAAATTGCAGTCGTTGATTGAAAAAAAATGGATTGCTAATAACAGTAAAATTGTTTTTGTAGATGATGGAAGTAATGATGATACATGGAATATTATTACTAAATTATCTATGGAGTCTACACATTTTATTGGTGTGCGACAAAGTCGAAATAGAGGTCATCAAAATGCTGTATATGCAGGCTTAATGGAAAGTAAAAATTTTTCTGATATTACGATTTCAATTGATTCTGATGGTCAAGATGATATTGAAGTAATGGATGAAATGATAAAGTCTTATCTAAATGGTGCTGAAATTGTATACGGTGTAAGAAACGATCGTGAGTCAGATACTTTTTTTAAAAAAACAACAGCTCAAACATTTTATAAAATAATGGAATGGTTAGGTGTTGAAACAGTCTATAATCATGCAGATTATCGTTTGGTATCAAGTAAAGTTTTACATGAGTTTAAAAAATTTGATGAGGTTAACCTATTTCTTCGTGGCATGTTTCCTTTGGTAGGATTTAATAGTACATCTGTTTATTACAAACGTAACGAAAGAATAGCAGGAAAAAGTAAATATCCACTGAGTAAAATGTTACAGTTAGCATTCGAGGGAATTACCAGTTTAAGTATTAAACCTATTCGACTTGTAACTAGTCTAGGATTAATAATGGCTTTTATCAGTTTTATTGTCGTAATTTGGATTTTTGTTCGATTTTTTTCAGGAGATACAGTATCAGGATGGGCATCTAATGCAACTCTTTTAAGTCTATTTTGTGGTGTACAGTTAATTTGTTTAGGTATTATCGGTGAATATATAGGAAAAATTTACCTTGAAGTTAAGCATAGACCAAAATATATAGTAAGTGAGAGGGTAGGTAAAATTGATGAATATTAATACGGAGTACAATTGGTTTCAATCTATTTTACTTTTTTTGGGAAAGAATATAATTCTTATTTGTTCAGCTGTTATTACTGGATTTCTCTCATTTATTTCATTGAAGTCAACAGGTTATATGAAATTGGATATGACCCAAACAACCATTTTTTCAAAAACAGATTTTATTTTTTATTTTAGCCTGTCTTTAGTTTGTATATTACTCGTTATAATTGTTCGATTTTTGGAAAAAATTCCATCGATATTATTGTTTACATTTTTTACTTGTATATTTTTATTTATTGGGTTATTTATATCTGAAAATGCAGGCGAGCTTATTCGTTCAGATCCAAATGCAGTTTTAAAGACTGCAATACAAATCAATAGTGGAGATTTTTCCTCATTTGAAAAAATTGATCATACTCATTATATGGCAACTTTTCCGAGTCAAATGGGATTGCTAACATTATTTAGAATTTACTCTTTTTTTACTACTGACATACATAATTTATTTAAGTTGCAAATTTTTTTAGTTTGTATATCAAATTATCTATTATGGAAAATTGCACACTTATTGTTTGACAAAAAAATTATTGATAACCTTGTTATTATATTATCGCATTTATTTTTGCCAACTATTTTTTTGACATTGTGGATTTATGGTGATATTCCTGGGTTACTTTTTGTTCTACTTTCTCTTTATTTCTATCTTGTTTATCATAAAAATAGGAATATCATTTACTTTTTGCTTTCAATTATATTTGTTACCGCTGCTTGTTTAATAAGGGCAAACTATCTTATATTTCTTGTACTCCTATTTCTACTACATATAGTTGAACTAATAAAGAAGCCTTCAGTTTTTGTTTGTTTAAATTTGATTATTTTACCAATTCCTTATTTTGTAGTGAATAGTGCTATACATCATTACTATGAGTCAAAAATCCAAGAGAATATTACCTATCCTCCTCAGAAAGCTTGGATTGTAATGGGATTAAATGATAAAGTCTCTAGTCCCGGTTATTGGGATGGTTATACAAACTTTATAAGGGAGTGGACCAATTATAATGATAAAGAAACCGAACAGGTAGTCAATCGAGATTTCAATGAACGTCTAGAGAAATTAACTTCAAATCCAAAATATGCAAAGCAGTTTTTTTATAAAAAATTAAATGTAACTTGGAATGAGCCAACTTTTCAATCAATTTTTGTTGGTCCCTTAGCGGCGTATGGTCAAACTGTTGAATCAGACTTATTACAGAATCTATATAGTGAAGGAACTTTATATCAAGTTTATAATAAATATATGTCAGTAATTGTAACTCTGCTATATATTTCTTCTTTTATTTATTCTTTGATACAATTATTATTTACAATTAAAGACTATAAGTTTTTAAACTTAATTCCATATATATATCTTATAGGTGGTTTTTCTTTTCACATTTTTTGGGAGGTAAAGTCACGTTATGTTATCCCTTACGTATACTTTCTTATTTTAATTTGTGCAGCAAATATTTATATTGTTGGAAGTAAACTATTAAATTGCGATAGATCAATTCTAAATATCCTTGTTAGGAATAGAGAAGGAAGTAGTAAACGATGAAATTAGATCGATTTTCTATCATGTTATTTATTTCTACATTATTTCTATTTATTATTTATATTGTTTGGGCTAAAACCATACCTTTTGATGGTGCACCCGATGAATATTTACGCTATAAAATTCCCATGTTTATATATAAACATGGATATCTTCCTACTGGTTATGATGCCGAGACATTATTTGATAGAGGTGGAAATTGGTCTTATGGTTTTTATTCGCAATTCTTAGCACCATTATTTAGTGCATTATTTATGAAAGTGACTAGCTTGTTTAGTCAGAGCGATCAGGCATTGTTACTATCAGCTAGATTTACAAGTGTAGTTAGTGGCATTTTGACAGCAAATGTAGTCGCACTTTCTGTTTTACGAATCACAAAGAGTGAGTATTTTAGATTACTTACAATCTTATTTGTTGGTCTTTGGCCACAAATTATCTTTTTATCCTCTTATGTCAATAATGATATTATTGGATTATTGGGGGTAGCACTAGTTACTGATGTCACTGTAAAGACAAGTGTTGCACGTAAATGGACGTATTTCGATACACTTTATTTAGCATTAGGTTTTATAGTCTGTTTGTTGGGTTATATCAATACATATGGCTTCGTCTTATTCGCAGGTTTCTATTTTCTATTTGCAATTAATAATACTAATAAATTAAATAAAAATAATCTGGTCACGATAGCTAAGCATTGTTTCCTATTATCAATTATTCTAATAGTTGTAGTTGCACCATTCTTTATAAGAAATTTTCTTTTATATGGAGATTTTTTTGGTAGTAGCGCATTTGAAGCTGCTCATCAAAAATGGATTGAACAAGGTGGAGAATCAATGCTAAACGGGGCTGTCAGTTATGGAAGAAATTTTGTAGAGTTTTTAACCTGGCGTAACTTTGATTTTATTGTTTGGACTTGGCAATCGTTTATCGGCAGATTTAGTTATATGTCACTCGTTTTATCTGATTTTCTTTATAATGCATATTGGTATAGTTTATTAATTGGAGTTATCTTTAGTATATATTATTCAATCAAAAAGAAATTATCAGTTTGGAATTTTTCTGCGTATTTATCAATTGCAGGTTCAATGTTACTGACCGTTTTATTACATGTCTATAGGAGTTACTTTACAGATTACCAACCTCAAGGAAGATATATTATTGGATTATTTGTACCATTGTGTTTGATGACGATGTTTGGCTATTATAGATTGTTAAAAAAATACCCAAAAGTTCAAAGATTAGTATTTTATTTTTCAATTTGCGTACTTATCTTGTCTAGCATCCATATATTCAAGAATTATATTTATGATTTTTATATAATTCGTGGACTTGGTGTTATCTATCATTAATGCATTTCTAGTCAGTTAAGTATAAACATTATATTATTTCTAAACCAAAGAATATTAGTACTTATCACTGGAAGTATTTAATAATTTCGCAAAAGAGGACAATTTTGTTCTCTTTTTTCCCAATTTTAGTTTACATTAAGTATGTTTTCTTAGACTAGTTGTGAGATAGGGTGATTTCCAGAATTTCGTGAAATTACCTTATTAAACATTTAAAGAAATGAGGAATTGTATGTCACTCTTAAGTAAATTAAAAGAACAGCCACTTATTTTATTGGCGACTGTGAGGATTTCAGCAGCTACAATTGGTTTTGCCGGTGGAATGAGCATTAACCGAACTACTAGCTCAGTTGTAAATCAAAGCCAGGCTACTACGACAGAAAATCAGAATGGAGCAACTGACCAAGCTCCTGGGAGTTTTGATCCTAATCAAATGCCAAGTGGACAAGGACAAGGTAGGGCTGGACAGGGAATGCCACCAGGCCGAGGGGGCCAAGGTATGACTCCGCCTGATGCAACGAGTGGGGCTTCGCAGTCGGATTCTACAACGACGGATGAGAATTCTTCGTCTTCTGATGAAGTGAATGCATTGAAACAACGAAATCAAGAAATTAAATCTCAGATAGAAAGTGACTCTAGTTCGACGGAAGAATAGGTCAATTAATTCTTGTTTTTTTCATTCCATGGTATAATGAACTTGGAAGAGAAAAAATAGCTTTGAATCTTTTCTAGTCTAACGACTAGCTCATGGAGCAAAGGAGAAATGAATGATTAAGATATTATTGGTTGAAGACGATTTGAGCCTTTCCAATTCAGTCTTTGATTTTTTAGATGATTTTGCAGATGTTATGCAAGTTTTTGATGGTGAAGAAGGAATCTATGAAGCAGAAACTGGGGTTTATGACTTAATTCTTTTAGATTTAATGTTACCTGAAAAGGATGGATTCCAAGTTTTAAAAGAACTCCGTGAAAAAGGTGTCACAACTCCAGTTCTGATTACGACTGCCAAGGAAGGCCTAGAGGATAAAGGGCATGGTTTTGAGTTAGGTGCGGATGATTACCTTACAAAACCATTCTACTTGGAAGAATTAAAAATGCGAATCCAAGCATTATTGAAACGTGCTGGAAAATTTAATGAAAATACACTTACGTTTGGAGATGTAACTGTTGATTTATCTACTAACACAACTACAGTTAATGGACAGGAAGTTGAGCTTCTCGGAAAAGAGTTTGATTTATTAGTATATTTCTTACAAAATCAAAATGTCATTCTTCCTAAAACACAGATTTTCGACCGTATTTGGGGATTTGATAGTGATACAACTATTTCTGTAGTGGAAGTGTATGTTTCTAAAATTCGGAAAAAATTGAAAGGAACCGCATTTGGAGAAAATCTTCAAACTCTTCGTAGTGTCGGTTACATTTTGAAGAATGCCTAAACGTTTTAAAAAATTTATTTCAACGGATAAATTTTCCTTCTTTATTCGCTATTTCGCAGTATTTACCCTTATCTTTGGTTTGATGACTGCAATTATTTTCCAATTGATGCGTTCAACCATGTATCAGACTTCAGACGATACATTAGCCCGAATTAAGGATGCACCGGCACTAGTAGTTGGCTTTGCGGTTGCAAGAACCTATGAACCCAATTCGGAATTTATTGTTCAAGATGATAATATAACCGATGGGAGTGGAACTACAACTTCCGATTCTTCATCTCCAAACACCCCAAAGAATAAAAAAGACGATCAGCTGAAACTTGGTTTTAATACGCATGTCTTGCTATATTCAAAAGATGGTCAAGTAGTTAATCCTGATACGTTTACTGGTTTAACTGATTTATCTTTAGACAAGAAAAATTTAGGGGAAATCAAGGAAGTATCGGTAGATTCTACATTCGGTAGTTCAGAAGATTACCGCTATGTTACTATTGAATTGGCGCCAGATGACCTTGGGTATTATTCTTCCTATGATATTAAATACGCGACAATTTTTGTGAACGTGAGTCAGATTAAATCATCTATTGAGACGTATGAAACTGCTGTGGCTATTGTCATGGTATCTGCTTGGCTTATTTCCATCTTGGCTAGTATCTATCTGTCAAATTTGAGTATGCGTCCTATCTTGATTAGCTATCAAAAACAAAAGGATTTTGTTGAGAATGCTAGTCATGAATTGAGAACGCCTTTAGCTGTGTTACAGAATCGTTTGGAAGGTCTTTTTAGACATCCAAATGCAACCATTTTGGAGAGTAGTGAGAGTATAGGATCAAGCCTAGAGGAAGTTCGTAATATGCGTATGTTGACTACGAATTTACTGAACTTAGCTCGTCGTGATGATGGTTTCAAATTAGATATAGTTGACGTTCCACCTAGCTATTTTGATGAAATCTTTGAGAATTACATGATGATTGCAGATGAAAATGGTAAAACAGTCACGGTTAATAATTTGATTCATCAACCAATTCGGACGGATAAGGTGTTGGTAAAACAGCTTCTAACCATTCTATTTGATAATGCAATGAAGTATACCGAAGAGGATGGCGCTATACAAGTGACAGCCAATATCAAAGACAAGTTGGTTTACTTTACGGTAGCGGACAATGGATTGGGAATCAGTGATAGTGATAAAAAGAAAATTTTCGATCGATTTTATCGTGTAGACAAGGCCCGTACTCGGAGCAAGGGTGGGTTTGGTCTCGGTTTATCCTTAGCCTTACAAATTTCCAATAGTTTGAAAGGCACAATCACTGTGCGGGATAATCAGCCTAAAGGAACTATTTTTGAGGTAAGATTACCAAGATAAAATAAGAAAAATGATAGGAACGTGCCCTATCATTTTTTTGTCGGTTCGAAAGTATGATATACTAGGATGGAGGAGAGGAGTAGGTCGTGAAAAAGAAGAGTTACTTAATTATATTAATCATATTGGCTTGCACGCAGTTGACAGGCTGTTCATACTTTCCTCAAATAGAGGATTTTAGCAAGGTAATCAGCGGAGAAGCAACACAAGAAGCTAAAGTCCTTGAAAATGAATTGCAACAGATGAGGGAGCAAGTTGCTGACTATTTTTATTATCAACAATTAGACACGGATGAGGAACGCCGTGTCTACCTCCAATTAGCGAATGGTTTGCGTACCTTCAAACAGCAGATTGCAATTGACAGGGTAGACGATGAGACCTATACACGTGCATTTTTCTCAGTAGCAAATGATTTCCCTGAGTATTACTGGATGACTGACGCAATGAGGGACGGCATTGATTATCAGGACCTTTCTGAGCCTGACTATCCGTTGCAGGTTGAAGAAGAAAGTAAAAAATTAGCATCTTTGGCACAATCCATCGTTAGCCAAGCTCCAAAGGGTCTTGTATACGATACTGTAAAATTCTTCTATGAATACATTATTCAGCATACGGATTATAATCTTGCTGCTTTGAGTGATAGTCAGATTAGTTGGGACAATCAATCTATAAAATCAGTTTTGCTAGCTAATAGCTCGGTGTGTGCAGGGTATAGCCGAACCTTTCAATATTTATGTAAGTTGGCTGGGATAGAAGCTGTCTATGTATCTGGTAATGTGACTGGAACAAATGGTGAAACCATTGAACACGCTTGGAATTTAGTGAAGATTGATCAGCAATACTATGGTGTAGATTCAACCTGGGGTGATCCAGTCTTTGAAGAAGCTATGGGGAGTCAAGCGCAATCTACTATTAGCTATGACTATCTATGTGTTCCAGATTCTATCTTGTATAGAAATAGAGTTGCTGATGTGGACTTACTAAGCTATTGGGGAACAGAATATCCATATACGGAGAGACCACTTGCCTATCCTTCTTGTACTGACAATGCCTTAAATTATTACGTTCAGCAAGGTACTTATTTTGAGAATTTTGATGAGGAATTAATCGTTCATACTGTTTCTAATCTATATCAGTCAGGTCAGCACCGGATTGCGTGTCAATTTTCTAATCAAGCAGCCTTGGATCAAATGGTGGAATATGCAGCTTCGGGTACCAATCGACTATTTGAAGTATTGGGCTGGATTGAAACCTACCAATATCTGTACAATGAACAGACATTAACATTTGAATTGGTAGTAGAATAGAAAAAAAGAAGTCCTTGATAGACTTCTTTTTTATTATGCAAGTTTTGATGCAAGACGTGCTTTGTCGCGGCTTGCTTTGTTTTTGTGAATCAAACCTTTAGTTTCTGCTTTATCGATTGCTGAGCTAGCAGCGCGGAAAAGCTCTTCAGATGGGTTAGCTTCAAATGCTTTAATTGCAGTACGCATAGCTGATTTTTGTGCTGAGTTTTTTTCGTTTTGTTTAACGTTCAATTCAGCGCGTTTGATAGCTGACTTAATGTTTGCCAATGGTTTCACCTCCACCCTTTCTTGTACTAACTATACCATTATATATGAAAAGACTGCATTTGACAAGTGAAATTTATTTTTTTAAGTAAATTTCATCGATTTCGTGATTCAATCCTTTATGCAGGATAATATCTGCTCGGTTTCGTGTCGGTTCAATATACTTTTCTAGGTTGGCTAAGTTAATATCTTTCCAGATACGTTGAGCCATTTCAATGACTTCTGCAAATGGTAAATGTGTGAACCGATGGTAATAGTTTGTCGGATCTTTTTCGGCTAGTTTCAACAATTTTTGGAATCGTTCCAAGTACCAGGTTTCAATATTATCCACGTCAGCATCTACATAAATCGAAACATCAAAATAGTCGCTGACATACAATCGTTGGTTTTGAGGATTTTGGAATACATTGATGCCTTCCACAATGAGGAAATCAGGTGCTTCGATGGTTTGATAAGAATCCGGAACGATATCGTAAATTTCGTGTGAATAAGTTGGAATGCTAAAGGATTCGCCATTTTTTATAGTATCCAAAAAATTCAGCAACAGTTCCATATTGTAAGATTCAGGAAACCCTTTTTTGTCAAGAAGACCTTTTTCTTGAAGCTCTGCATTTGGATAAAGAAATCCATCTGTCGTAACCAACTCAACTTTTGCATGCCTAAATGTTTGGGAAAGTAATATTTGCAGAAGACGACTGGTTGTAGATTTTCCGACAGCAACACTACCAGATACACCAATGATAAAGGGTTGTTTTTCAATTTTCTTTTGTAAAAACAAACTTTTTGAAAAGGTCAAATCCGTGCGAGCTTTACGATAAATGCGAATGAGATTGATTAATGGTAAATAGACGTCAGAAACTTCCTGGAGTTTTATATTATCATTGAAACTCTTTATGGAGTTTAGTTCTTCTTGCGTGAGTGGAGCTGTCGTATGGCGGTGAAGTTGTTGCCAGGTTTCTCTGCTAATGCGTTCAAAATTGATAAATTCATTTTTCATAGGCCTATTGTAGCACGATTATGAATTTAAGTAAAATTCTTGTAAACGTTTTTAGGAAATGTTATAATGAATATATGTCAAATATGTATTACGAGAAAAATCCAAGTACAGCACATGATATTCATGAACTTCGTGTCCTTTTACTGGATACCCCAATGACATTCCAAACAGACGCAGGGGTATTTAGTAAGAAAATGATAGATTATGGAAGTCAGGTGCTTTTAAAGTCTCTTCATTTAGAAGAAGGGAAGTCTTTGCTTGACGTAGGTTGTGGCTATGGTCCGATTGGCTTAACACTTGCAAAGGTCTATCATGTTGACACTACAATGATAGATATCAATAACAGAGCTTTGGCATTGGCTGAAAAAAATGCTACACTAAACAATGTTGCTGTCGACATTTTCCAATCCGATATCTATGAAAATGTGACAAAACAATTTGATTATATTGTTTCAAACCCTCCAATTCGCGCTGGTAAGGCGGTTGTTCACCAAGTGATTTCAGGAGCTAAGAATCATCTATCCGAAAATGGCACGCTTACCATTGTGATTCAGAAAAAACAAGGTGCACCAAGTGCCAAGGCGAAGATGGAAGAGGTTTTTGGAAACTGTGAAATTATCAGGAAGGATAAAGGGTATTATATCCTTGAAAGTGTGAACAAATGAGAGCAGTTGACTTAATTCAAAAAAAAAGAGATGGTTTAGAATTATCGTCAGATGAGATCAAATGGTTGATTGACGGTTATGTAGCTGGAACTGTTCCAGATTACCAGATGTCTGCTCTTGCGATGGCTATTTACTTTAAGGGCATGTCAACACGTGAAATTTCAGATTTAACCATGTCTATGGTTGCAACGGGTGAACAGATTGATTTATCGGCCATTCCAGGTATAAAAGTGGATAAACATTCTACTGGTGGTGTTGGTGACAAGGTCACCCTGATTCTTGCTCCTCTGGTTGCTAGTTTTGGTGTTCCTGTGGCAAAAATGAGCGGTCGTGGTTTAGGCCATACTGGTGGTACACTAGACAAGTTAGAATCGATTAATGGTTTTCAGATTGAAGTTAGTCAAGAAGATTTTATCAAACAAGTCCAAGAAACTGGTGTTGCAGTAATTGGGCAATCTGACAATCTGGTGAAAGCAGACAAATTACTCTACGCTCTTCGGGATGTCACTGCCACAGTTGATATTATTCCTTTAATTGCAAGTTCTGTCATGTCTAAAAAAATTGCAGCAGGTGCAGATGCGATTCTTCTAGATGTCACTGTTGGTGAGGGTGCCTTTATGAAGACTGTGGAAGATGCGCGTGTTCTTGCACAAACCATGGTTGATTTAGGGAAAGCTGTTGGTCGTAAAACAGTCGCTGTTCTGACAGACATGTCACAACCAGTAGGGACTTCAATTGGTAATCGATTAGAAATTTTAGAAGCCCTTGAAATATTGCAAGGGCGAGGTCGCGAGGATGTAACCGAATTTATTTGCGAATTAGGACATATCATGTTAGGTCTTGCGAATGTTGAAAAAAGCGTTGAAGAAGTTAAACAGCATATTGATAACGGCCTCGCATTGAAGAAGTTTGAGGAAATGGTGCTTGCACAGGGTGGTGATTTATCTGATCTCTACCGACCTGTAGAAGTGTCAAACCAAGTTCCTGTTTATGCAGAGAAAGACGGTTATATCGTTGCTCTACCAGCATTAGAGTTTGGCTTATTTGCCATGAAACTTGGTGCAGGTCGCGCTGTAAAATCGGATCAATTGGATTACGAAACGGGAATTGTTTTCCATAAAAAAGTAGGTGAATCTGTTTCAGAAGGTGAACAGATTGCGACAATATATGCTAATGAAAATATTTCGGAAAATATGCTTACAAATTTTCAAAAAAATGTTAAAATAGATAAAGTAAGTGTAAAGACGAAAGAAATCATTGAAATAATTTATTAATGTACGGAGAAAAACATGAAATTGAATAAATATATTGATCATACAATCTTAAAACCAGAAACAACACAAGAACAGGTTGAAAAGATTCTTTCTGAAGCAAAAGAATATGATTTTGCTAGTGTCTGTGTAAATCCAACGTGGGTTTCATTGGCAGCAGAAAGCCTGAAAGACAGTGATGTTAAAGTTTGTACAGTAATCGGCTTCCCTTTGGGAGCAAATACATCTGCAGTTAAAGCCTTTGAAACTAAAGATGCTATTGCAAATGGTGCTGATGAGATTGATATGGTGATCAATGTCGGTGCTTTAAAATCAGGAAATGATGCCTTGGTTTTGGATGATATTAAAGCAGTTGTAGATGCTAGTGGAGATAAACTTGTTAAAGTAATCATCGAAACTTGCTTATTAACAGATGATGAGAAAGTGAGAGCTTGTCAATTGTCAAAAGAAGCTGGAGCTGATTATGTGAAGACTTCTACCGGTTTTTCAACTGGCGGTGCTACAGTTGCTGATGTTGCCTTGATGAGAAAAACTGTGGGTCCAGACATGGGCGTTAAAGCTTCTGGTGGTGCACGTTCTTATGAAGATGCTATTGCCTTTATTGAAGCTGGAGCATCTCGAATTGGTGCATCGTCAGGTGTAGCCATTATGAACGGAGCACAGGCGGATGGAGACTACTAATTTAATAGAACTAGTTGTAGACAATAGCAAATATGCCTATGTGCCCTATTCACATTTTCCAGTCAGTGCTATTCTTGTTACAAAGACTGGGGAACTATATTCAGGTGTGAATATAGAAAATGCTAGTTTTGGGTTGACGAATTGTGCTGAGAGAACAGCGATTTTTAAAGCAATCTCCGAGGGAGTACGTGACTTCTCTGAAATTATTATTTATGGTGAAACAGAGAAGCCAATATCTCCTTGTGGAGCATGTCGTCAAGTTATGGCGGAATTTTTTGATAAGGATTTAAAAGTGACTCTTGTCGCTAAAGATAAATCGACAGTCGTGATGACAGTCGGGGAATTACTTCCATATTCCTTTACAGACTTATCTTAGTCTGTATGGCAGTCTAATGACTGTAGCAATTTCATTCTGCAACACAATAGTTGCAAAACGTTTTTTTAGGAGGGTTCAGAAATGAACAAGAAATTTGTTGGCCTTGGTCTAGCTTCAGTTGCAGCTCTTTCTTTAGCAGCTTGCGGAAGCCGTACTGCAAAGAATGATTCGTCATCATCTGATAGTGCTTCAAGCATTAAAGCAGCAATTGTTACTGATATCGGTGGTGTTGATGACCGTTCATTCAACCAATCTGCGTGGGAAGGTCTTCAAGAGTGGGGTAATGCAGCTGGTCTTTCTAAAGGTAATGGTTATGACTATTTCCAATCTGCTAATGAATCAGAATACATTACTAACCTTGATTCAGCAGTTTCAGGCGGTTACAACCTAGTATTTGGTATCGGTTTTGCGTTGGAATCTGCGATTAAAGAAGTAGCTCCAAACAACCCAGATACTCACTATGTTATCGTGGATAGTGTTGTAGCTGACGAA
The DNA here is from genome assembly GCF_019794555.1 of Streptococcus suis. Classification (GTDB taxonomy): domain Bacteria; phylum Bacillota; class Bacilli; order Lactobacillales; family Streptococcaceae; genus Streptococcus; species Streptococcus suis_AB. Next base: position 32,154 of record NZ_JAIMEP010000011.1, read on the forward strand.
GATAACGTAGTCAGCGTTGGTTTCGCCGACCATGAAGCTTCTTACCTTGCTGGTGTTGCGGCTGCTAAATCAACTAAAACGAAACAAGTTGGTTTTGTCGGTGGTATGAAAGGTGAAGTTATCGACCGTTTTGAAGCTGGTTTCGTAGCTGGTGTTAAATCTGTTGATGAATCAATCAAAATTGATATTCAATACGCTGGTTCATTTGGTGATGCTGCTAAAGGTCAAACTATCGCTGCTGCTCAATATGCTGCAGGTGCAGATATTATCTTCCACGCTTCAGGTGGTACTGGTAACGGTGTATTTGCCGCTGCTAAAGCTGAAAACGAAACTCGTAATGAAGCAGATAAAGTTTGGGTAATCGGTGTTGACCGTGACCAATCTGCAGAAGGTGCTTACACTTCTAAAGATGGTAAAGAATCTAACTTTGTATTGGCATCTACTTTGAAACAAGTTGGTGCAGCAGTAAAAGATATTGCTACAAAAGCTGAAAATGGTGAATTCCCTGGCGGTGAAATTGTTCGTTATACTCTTGCTGATAAAGGTGTAGAGTTGGCAGAAACAAACCTTTCTGACGAAGCATCAAAAGCTGTTGCTGACGCAAAACAAGCTATTCTTGATGGTAAAGTAGAAGTACCAGAAAAACCATAAGTTTTATATTGATGAATTCCGAAAGGGCGACCACTCGGTCGCCCTTTTAGAAGCTGAGATTTTTCTCAGTAAAGCCTATCAAATTTGGTAGGTTTTACTGGTAAAAATGGTACAGTTAGCTGGAATGAACTTGCTAGAAATCCTATTATCTTAAATGGGAGGGGTGGTTGGCAGTCGGTTCAATCCGTTTAACTGTAATCAGAAAGGAACTAGATTATGACTAAGGATTATGTCATTGAGATGCGTAATATCACCAAAATATTTGGTGAGTTTGTTGCCAACGACCATATTAATTTGAATGTCAGACGTGGAGAAATTCACGCCCTTTTGGGTGAAAATGGTGCGGGTAAATCAACACTTATGAATATGCTTGCAGGCTTATTGGAGCCTACAAGTGGTGAGATTGTCATTAATGGTAAGGAAGTGAAAATTGATTCCCCTTCCAAAGCTGCACACTTGGGTATCGGGATGGTTCATCAACACTTTATGTTGGTGGATGCCTTTACTGTTGCTGAAAATATCATTTTAGGTAGCGAAACAACCAAAGCTGGTGTTATTGACATCAAGAAGGCTATTGCAGAAATTAAAGAACTCTCAGCTCGCTACGGTCTTGAAGTAGATCCGACTGCAAAAGTTGCGGATATTTCTGTAGGTGCACAACAACGTGTGGAAATTTTAAAAACACTGTATCGTGGTGCAGACTTACTAATATTTGATGAACCGACTGCTGTACTTACTCCGGCAGAGATTGCAGAGCTCTTGAAGATTATGAAGACCCTTGTCTCAGAAGGCAAGTCAATTATTTTGATTACGCATAAATTGGATGAAATTCGTGCTGTTGCAGATAGCGTAACGGTTATTCGACGTGGTAAATCGATTCAAACTGTGGCAGTTGAAGGAGCAACTAACCAAGATTTGGCTGAATGGATGGTTGGGCGTTCTGTTTCTTTCAAGACAGAGAAAGTTGAATCCCATCCAAAAGAAGTTGTTCTTTCCATTAAAGATTTGGTTGTCAATGAAAACCGCGGTATCCCAGCAGTGAAAGGTCTATCTCTTGACGTACGTGCAGGGGAAATAGTGGGTATTGCAGGTATTGATGGCAATGGACAAAGTGAATTGATTCAAGCAATTACTGGACTTCGCAAAGTGAAGTCTGGTTCTATCACGATTAAAGGTGAGGAAGTGGTTGGTAAATCACCACGTAAGATTACTGAGATGCAGGTGAGTCACGTTCCTGAAGATCGTCACCGTGATGGTTTAGTACTCCCGATGACCGTTGCTGAAAATATTGCTCTTCAAACTTACTATAAAGAACCAAATTCTAAAAATGGTATTTTGAATTACACAGCGATTAATGAAAAGGCCCGTCAATTGATGCAAGAATTTGATGTGCGTGGTGCTGGGGAATTAGTACCTGCTAAAGCCCTTTCAGGAGGTAACCAACAAAAAGCGATCATCGCAAGGGAAATCGATCGCAATCCTGATTTATTGATTGTCAGTCAACCAACACGTGGTTTGGATGTAGGCGCTATTGAATATATTCGTAAACGTCTTATTGCTGAACGGGATAAGGGGAAAGCAGTACTGGTTGTCAGCTTCGAATTGGATGAAATTTTGGATGTATCAGACCGTATTGCTGTCATCCACGATGGTGTCATTCATGGTATTGTTGATCCTGCTAAGACAAACAAACAAGAATTGGGAGTCTTGATGGCTGGTGGTCATATCGAGGAGGGAGAAGTACATGCTTAAGAAATATCAAACAATACTATTCCCATTGCTAGCGGCAATCAGTGGCTTAGTGCTTGGGGCAATCATCATGTTCATTTTTGGCTATGATCCAATTTGGGGATATGAGGAATTATTCTACTCTGCTTTTGGGAACATCAAATCAATCGGTGAGATTTTCCGAGCAATGGCGCCTCTCATTTTTACTGCGTTAGGATTCGCAGTCGCAAGTCGCGCAGGTTTCTTCAACGTTGGTTTGTCTGGTCAAGCCTATGTCGGCTGGGTCTTTGCAGGTTGGTTTGCATTGTTAAATCCTGATTTACCACGACCAGTTTTGATTTTGGGTACGGTTGTGATAGCGATGGTAGCAGGTGGTATTGCTGGCGCAATTCCTGGTATCCTTCGTGCCTATCTCGGAACGAGTGAAGTTATTGTTACGATTATGATGAACTACATCATTCTCTATTCATGTAACTATATCATTCGTGATATATTTTCAGAAAATTTGATGAAAAATACAGATTCTACAATTAACGTTTCTGCTAACGCCTCTTATCAAACAGAATGGTTGCGAGCGCTAACGAACAACTCACGGATGAATATTGGTATTTTCTTTGCCATTATAGCTGTCATAGTTATTTGGTTCTTAATGAAAAAGACAACGCTTGGTTTTGAAATTCGTTCAGTGGGTATCAACCCAACTGCATCTAACTACGCTGGTATGTCAGCTAAACAAACGATTATTCTATCAATGGTTATTTCCGGTGCTTTAGCTGGACTTGGTGGTGCAATCCAAGGGTTGGGAACTTTCCAGAACGTTTATATTCAAAGTGGTAATTTAGATATTGGATTCAATGGTATGTCAGTTGCCTTACTGGCTTCGAACTCACCACTGGGAATTCCATTTGCAGCCTTCTTGTTTGGTACACTTTCAGTAGGTGCACCTGGTATGGTTCGTGCACAAATTCCAACAGAATTGATAAACGTTGTTACAGCGTCTATTATATTCTTTATTGGTGTGAAGTATATTTTTGAACTTTTGTTGAATTCAAAAAAAGTAGCGAAAGGAGCTAAGTAAGATGAACTTATCTATTTTAACCCTACTCATTTCGCAAATGCTCATTTATTCAGCACCTTTGATTTTCACAAGTCTTGGAGGAGTATTCTCTGAGCGAAGTGGTATCGTAAACGTTGGTTTGGAAGGAATCATGGTTATTGGTGCCTTTGCTGGTGTTGTCTTCAACATTGAATTTGCTGAAACTTTTGGTAAAGCTACACCATTTTTAGCGATCATTGTTGGTGGTTTGGCTGGTGTTGTCTTTGCCGCTATCCATGCGATGGCCACTATTAACTTTAGAGCAGATCACGTAGTTTCTGGTACCGTATTGAACTTATTAGCACCTGCACTTGGGGTTTTCCTTGTCAAGGTTATCTATAATAAAGGTCAAACAGACAGTATACGTGAGTCATTTGGTAAGTTTTCTTTCCCAGTATTGGCTGATATTCCTGTTATTGGTGATTTATTCTTTAAAAACACTAGTTTGATGGGGTACGTCGCTATCCTTACAGCATTTGCTTCTTGGTTTGTTTTGTATAAAACAAAATTTGGTTTGCGACTTCGCTCTGTTGGTGAGCATCCTCAAGCAGCTGATACCCTTGGTATCAATGTATACGCAATGCGTTATGCAGGTGTACTGATTGCAGGTTTCTTAGGCGGTGTTGGTGGTGCTGTAAGTGCCCAATCTGTAAATATCAACTTCTCGGCGACTACGATTGTTGGTTCCGGATTCATTGCCTTGGCGGCAGTAATCTTCGGTAAATGGAACCCAATTGGTGCAATGCTTGCTAGTCTATTCTTCGGACTATCACAAAGTCTTGCGGTTATTGGTGGCCAATTGCCTGGTTTGAAAGATATTCCATCAGTATATCTCCAAATCGCTCCATACTTGATTACAGTTATTGCCCTTTCGGCCTTCTTTGGACAAGCAGTAGCGCCAAAAGCAGACGGTGTTAACTACATTAAATCTAAATAAGGTAGATACACTCTCCATTTTGGGCTTGAGGATTGAGATAATCTAACAATAAAACGCATAAAATCAGTGTTTTTGGAACATAATTTTATGCGTTTTTTTGTTTTTTCCTTATATAAAACAGCTGATCTGAGGGAATATTTGTGACTTGATTGGTTATATTCTTGGTGATGCATTTTCTCCTTTTCCTAGCTACTTGTGGTATAATAATTTTTCGATAAAACGTTGAATTGAGGGAAACATATGAGAAGATTAGTATTAAATATTGCAATGAGTCTAGATGGTTTTATTGCCAGAAAAGACGGAAGTTATGATTGGATTGAAGGACATGGTACAAATCAATTTGATACCCTCTTGCAGTTTGACAATCCTTCATTTTTTCAGTCATGTGATACTGTTATTATGGGTCGTAAATCTTTAGATGATTGTCCTTTAGAGATGATTGAGGGCTATCAAGAGAAGCAATTTCTCGTGGCTAGCCATGCTGACAAATCAGACTATGAAAATGTTCGTTTTGTCAAAGACATTCTTACCGAAATTGAGCGCTTACGACATGATGAAGGGGGAGATATCTGGTTGTTTGGTGGCGCATCCCTTGTTCAAGAATGCTTGAAAGCTGGGGTCATTGATCATTTTATCATCGGCATCATTCCTACCATCTTAGGAGATGGAATTCCCTTATTCCAACAATTGCCAGAGGAACAAAAATTAACCTTGGTTGAATCAACTGTAACCGATGGAATTGCGATGTTGAGATATGATCGAAGAAACGATAGTCGAATGAATTAGCTTTCAGACAAGGAACTGAGGTGCAGGTTATTAGAACAGAAAAATGTCTGGCTGTTCTAGGTTTGAAATATGACTTACGTAACAAATCACTTTCGTAGAGTAGGGCAAGGCGAAAGTGACGATATATCAAAGTTACTTCAAATGGATATAAAAAAGGTGGCCTAATCGACTCACCTTTTTTGCTATTTAAAAATAGAATTAGTTTTTAACACCAGCAGCGATTTCTGGGTTAGCGAAAGCATCGTCAATGATGTCTTTCAATTGGGCAGCAGATGCTTGCATTTTTTGCAATTCAGCTTCGCTCAATGGAATGTTAACTGGACGAACGATACCATGTGCACCGATGATAGCTGGTTGACCGATGAAGACATCTTCAACGCCTTCGTATTGACCAGCTTGGTAAACTGACAATGGAAGTACTGCATTTTCGTCGTCAAAGATAGCTTTTGTGATACGTGCAAGTGCAGCACCGATACCATAATATGTAGCACCTTTTTTATTGATGATTGAGTAAGCTGCATCACGTACAGATACGAACAAGTCTACAAGACCTTGCTCATCAATATCGCGGTTATCTTGCAACCAGTCATACAATTTCACACCAGCAACGTTGGCATGTGACCAAACAGCAAATTCAGAGTCACCGTGTTCACCCATGATGTAAGCGTGAACTGAACGAGCGTCAATACCGATTTTTTCAGCCAATGCTTGACGGAAACGAGCTGAGTCAAGAGAAGTACCAGAACCGATGACACGTTCTTTAGGGAAACCAGAGAATTTCCAAGTTGAGTAAGTAAGAACGTCAACTGGGTTAGCAGCAACAAGGAAAATACCATTGAAGCCAGATTTAACAATTTCAGATACGATTTGTTGGTTGATACGAAGGTTTTTCTCTACCAATTCAAGGCGAGTTTCACCTGGTTTTTGTGGCAAACCAGCTGTCAAAACAACGAGGTCTGCATCGTGAGCATCTGAGTACTCAGCAGAGTAGATTTTTTTAGGTGAAGTGAAGGCCAATGCGTGGCTCAAATCTTCTGCGTCACCTTGTGTACGGTCTTTATTGATATCGATGATACCCAATTCTTGACCGATACCTTGGTTAACAAGGGCATAAGCATAAGCTGAACCTACGGCACCATCACCGACAAGGATAACTTTTTTGTGTTGTTTAGTTGCAGTCATTCTAAACATCTCCTTAGTTTTATTTGGGGATGATATCATCCCAACCATCTACCATTCTAGCACTTTTTGTACATTTTGTCACTTGTGAAAGGGACTTTGAAAATGTTTACATGATGATTTTCAATAAAGAGTTTTGTCGTAAAATATGGTATAATAGAGGCACAATGACTGTTGAAAGAGGCATAAGATGCAAGATAAAAACTTAGTAACGGTAAACCTGACCAATGAGATGAAATCTTCCTTCATCGACTATGCGATGAGTGTTATCGTTTCACGTGCTTTGCCAGATGTGCGTGATGGTCTCAAGCCTGTTCATCGCCGTATTTTGTACGGAATGAATGAGTTAGGGATTACACCAGATAAACCCCATAAGAAATCAGCCCGTATTACAGGGGATGTTATGGGTAAATACCATCCGCACGGGGATAAGGCCATTTATGACGCCATGGTTCGTATGGCGCAGTGGTGGAGCTATCGCCATATGCTAGTTGATGGCCACGGAAACTTCGGTTCTATGGACGGTGATGGTGCGGCCGCCCAGCGTTATACAGAGGCTCGCATGAGCAAGATTGCTTTGGAAATGCTCCGTGATATTAACAAGAACACGGTAAACTATGCGGACAACTATGATGCTAGTGAGCGTGAGCCAGAAGTTCTACCGGCTCGCTTCCCTAATCTTTTGGTTAATGGTACGACTGGTATTGCCGTTGGTATGGCGACCAACATTCCGCCACATAACTTGGGCGAAACCATCGAAGCTGTGAAGCTGGTGATGGACAATCCAGAGGTAACAACTCGGGAAATCATGGAAGTCCTTCCTGGGCCAGACTTTCCAACTGGTGCCTTGGTCATGGGGAAATCAGGTATCCACCGTGCCTATGAGACAGGTAATGGCTCTATTACCCTTCGTTCACGTACAGAAATCGAAGAGTATGGAAACGGCCGTGAGCGTATTGTCGTTACTGAGTTTCCATACATGGTCAACAAGTCCAAGGTGCAAGAGCACATTGTCAAATTGGTGCAAGAGAAGCGTATCGATGGGATTACAGCTGTTCGTGATGAATCCAACCGCGAGGGTGTGCGATTTGTTATCGAAGTTCGCCGCGATGCTTCTGCCAATGTTATTTTGAACAATCTCTTCAAGCAAACCCAGTTGCAGACTAATTTCAGTTTCAATATGTTGGCCATCCAAAACGGGGTGCCGAAAATTCTTTCTGTCCGTCAGATTTTAGAATCCTATATTGAACACCAGAAGGAAGTCGTCACTCGTCGTACGCAATTTGATAAAGAAAAAGCAGAAGCACGTGCCCATATTTTAGAAGGCTTGCTGATTGCCCTTGACCACATTGATGAGGTCATTCGTATTATCCGGAATTCAGAAACGGATGCACTTGCTCAAGCTGAATTAATGGAACGTTTTGACTTGTCTGAACGACAAAGTCAGGCCATCTTGGATATGCGTCTTCGTCGTTTGACCGGATTGGAACGTGATAAAATCCAGTCAGAGTATGATGATTTGGTTGCTTTGATTGCTGATTTAACAGATATTTTGGCAAAACCTGAACGTGTTGTCTTGATCATCAAAGAAGAACTAGAAGAAGTAAAACGCAAGTATGCTGATCCACGTCGTACTGAATTGATGGTTGGTGAAGTCCTTTCCTTGGAAGATGAGGACCTTATTGAGGAAGCAGATGTATTGATTACCTTATCTAACCAAGGCTATATCAAACGGTTGGCACAAGATGAATTCCAAGCTCAAAAACGTGGCGGACGTGGAGTCCAAGGTACAGGTGTGAAAGATGATGACTTTGTTCGCGAACTCGTATCAACCAGTACCCATGATCACCTGCTTTTCTTCACCAATAAGGGGCGTGTATATCGTCTCAAGGGATATGAAATTCCTGAATATGGTCGAACCGCTAAAGGTCTTCCAGTTGTCAACTTATTGAAACTGGAAGAAAATGAGTCTATTCAGACCATTATCAATGTGACAAAGGATCAAGCCGCTGATCACTATCTTTTCTTTGCGACACGTCAAGGGATTGTTAAACGTACAAATGTAAATGAGTTCTCCAATATTCGACAAAACGGTCTTAAGGCTTTGAATTTGAAAGATGATGACGAACTAATCAATGTTTTCCTTACTGATGGTCAAGCTGATGTTATTATGGGGACAAAATTTGGCTATTCTGTTCGATTTGCAGAAACAGATGTTCGAAATATGGGCCGTACTGCAACAGGCGTACGTGGAATAAAACTTCGTGAAGGAGATCATTTAGTCGGTGCGACCATTGTTTCTGATGATCAGGAAGTGTTAGTCCTTTCAGAAAATGGTTATGGAAAACGTACACCAGCCTCTGAATATCCAACGAAAGGTCGTGGTGGTAAAGGTATCATCACTCTGAAAGTAGCTGAAAAGAACGGACCACTTGCTGGTTTGACAACGGTACAGGGCGATGAAGATATTATGGTGATTACGGATACAGGAGTTATCATCCGTACAAGTATTGCTAATATCTCACAAACCGGTCGTTCAACAATGGGTGTTAAAGTCATGCGACTAGATGAAGAAGCAAAAATTATGACCTTTGCATTAGTAGATGCAGCGGTAGAAAAAGAGGATGAGGTCTAGAATATGTCGAAGCATATAAAAACGAAAAAAAAGAAGAGTAGATTATGGAGAAATCTATTAGCATTTGTTCTTATCATTATTTCCTTGGCCTTGATTTTTAATACTTCAATCAGAAATTTGATTATTGGATGGAATACAAATAAGTATCAAATTACGAATGTTACAACCGAGGAAATTGAGAAGAACAAACAAGTAGAGTCGACATTTGACTTTGAACAAGTTCAAGCCGTTTCGACTGAAGCTATACTTAAAGCTCAATGGGAAGCGCAGCAATTGCCTGTAATTGGTGGAATTGCAATACCAGAGTTAGGAATCAATCTTCCAATCTTTAAAGGAGTTGGAAATACATCTCTAATGTACGGTGCAGGAACGATGAAGGAAACGCAAGAGATGGGAATAGGTAACTATGCCCTTGCTAGCCACCATATCTTTGGTGTAGCAGGCTCTGCAGATGTTCTTTTCTCTCCATTGGACCGTGCAGAAAATGGAATGAAGATATACTTGACAGACAAAAATACAGTTTATACTTATGTGATAGATAGTGTCGAAGTGGTGAGTCCTGAAAGTGTTTATGTTATCGATGATGTTGAAGGACGAACAGAAGTTACCCTGGTTACGTGTACGGATTACTATGCAACGCAACGGATTATCGTAAAAGGAATTTTAGAATCTACTACTCCATATGAGAAAGCCTCCAATGATATTCTTGATGCATTCTCTAAAGGTTATAATCAATATGATTATGGTCAGTAAAGTCGGAATTACACCAATTTAAGAATAGGTTATATTTCAATTTACAGTAAAAAGTAATAAAAAGTTGAACGCTATATAAAAATATATGTAGTGTTCAACTTTTTTTCTAATTTCCGAATATATGTGTGAGGAGGAAATTATGTATCACATTGATTTTAAAGAAGAATCACTTTTACCACGTGAGCGTTTAGTTGAAGTTGGGCCAGAACGCCTAAGTAATCAAGAGTTATTAGCTATTTTTATACGAACAGGTACCAAAAACGAACCTGTCACTATTTTATCCAATAAATTATTGAATCAATTGGAGAATTTAGCAAGTTTAAGAGATTTATCTATCGAAGAATTGCAGACTTTAACGGGTATTGGTCGTGTAAAAGCAATAGAGATTAAAGCCATGATTGAGCTCGGAAAACGGATCAATCAATCCCACTTGCAGCTAAATGAACAAGTACTAGGTAGTGAAAAATTGGGTCGCAAGATGATCCAAGAAATTGGAGATAAAAAACAAGAGCACTTGGTTGCGCTCTATCTCAATACACAAAATCAAATCATCAAACAGGAGACAATATTTATTGGAAGTGTGAATCGTAGTATTGCAGAACCGCGAGAAATCCTACATCATGCTATCAAATGCATGGCCACATCAGTGATTATTGTCCATAATCACCCTTCGGGATCGGTTCACCCTAGTAAGAATGACCTACTTTTTACAGAAAATTTAAAACAGTCCTGCGAGGTGCTAGGACTGGTCTTATTAGATCATTTAATTGTGGGGAATAAAAATTATTATTCCTTTAGAGAAGAAAGTGAGCTGTTTTAAAGGTGATTGACGATGTAATCAAATAGCCTATTTTCTGTCTCTCGTTCGCTGTAGAGTAATTCAGGATGCCATTGAACACCCAGAAAGGTATGAGAGTCTCTTGTAGACTGTACCGCTTCAATGGTTTGTTTATCTGGGGATAGGGCGATAATTTCCAAAGAGGGAGCTAATTTATTGATTGCTTGGCGATGGAATGAGTTAACAGTGGGCTCCTGAGCATAGATCTGTGATAATTGGCTTTCAATTGGGAAATAGAGGTCTTGGCTTGGTTGATTGCCGGTATTTTCCTGCCAATGCCCTGAAATCTCTTGATGGAGATTGCCACCTTGGGCGACGTTATAGATCTGGAGGCCTCTACAAATGCCAAATATAGGTTTTTCTTGATGGTGAGCAGCTTCTATCAGTGCTAGTTCAAATCGATCTCGCTCAGGAAAATAATTGCTACTATCAATGAGTAATTTTTCCTGATATTGAATAGGCTCAACATTTTGTCCACCAGTCAATACTAATTTATCAACCAGTTTCATATACTGCACAGCAAGTTCTGGACGAGTGACTGGTAAAATTAGTGGGATGCCACCAGCATCTTCGATAGCATTCACTAAGCAAGTTTGAGTATAAGAAAGCAGGGGTTCTGTATGATCCCCTGTTTTATGATGATTTCCGGAAATTCCAATGATTGGTTGACTCATTTTCTATCCTTTGCGCATGAAATAAAGTAGTGTCTGTAGTTCACTTGTCAAGTCTACATATTGGACAACAACATCTTTAGGAACGGTCAAGTTGACTGGTGAAAAGCTAAGTATACCTTTAACGCCAGCTTCAACCAACACATCAGCAACTTCTTGAGCTTTAACGCTTGGAACCGTTAAGATGGCAGTTTGTGAATTAGCTTCCTTGATGCGATCTTTTAACTCTGAAATCGCATGGATAGGAACATTTTCATCTATAGTCCCGACTGCAGGATTATCATCAGCTTCAAAAGCCATGATGATTTTCATTTTATTTCGTTCGTGAAACTTGTAGTGAAGAAGGGCACGACCCATATTCCCAACCCCGATTAACATAACATTGGTAATCGAGTTATCGTTTAAAATATCGGCAAAAAAGTCCATTAAGTCCTTGACATTATAACCAAATCCACGACGGCCTAGTTCTCCAAAATATGAGAAATCTCGGCGGACAGTAGCAGAGTCAATTCCGATTGCTTCTGCAATTTCTTTTGAGCTTGCTTTTTCGATTTTCTCCGCATAGAATCGTTTAAATACGCGGTAGTAAATGGATAGTCGTTTAGCTGTGGCGCGTGGAATTTCAGTATTTTTATCGTTTTTCACAATTTTCTCCTTGATAGTTTTTTTTTGTTACCATATTGGTATATATCGTTGAGTATATCATTTAATTTATTATATACTATTCTATTGTAAGTTTGTGAAAAAATCAACAGATTGAATTGAAAAAGATTAAACAGTTCCGCTGTCTAATCTAAGGATTGTAGATACTGATAGAGGTCCCCAATTCTTCCTTGAAAATCCAATGGAATTCCATCTCTAAGAATTTGAGTTACTGGGTAATAATCAGGTAAAGTGAGACAACCTGCAAATGCGAGTCTTGCTGCTTCCAGATTGTCAAATTCTTGATGTCTCTCAATTTGAAAAGCATCTTTATAAGATATAGTAATCATAATTTTCCTTCTTTAGTGAAGATATCACGATCTACCAAACTATCCATCAGGAAGTAGAATTTTTCTTGAATGACTTTATTAGTGTCTTGTTTAAAAATATTCACCAAGTGGAGACCAGATTGATCCGTGATATTAATTTTAAAACCTTTTAGATCTTGATTAATGATGATTTTTAGTAGAAATCCTTGATTTGAATTTGGGACCTCTTCTAATAAGCGAGTGAGTTGGTAGTGACCAGCCTTTGTTACCTCAAAGGTATTGTCTCGTAATGTATATTTTTTTACAGTTGGACTAATATGGTAAATATAATCGCAATCTTTCAATGCTACGGTTTGTTGGAATGCCATGCTAACCTCCGATAATTATTTTTAAAGCTGATAGTAAGATATCTATTTCTTTTTTGGTATTCAATTCTGAAAAGCTAATACGTACGGATTCTTTTAATCGAGGAGAGTCACTTCCATACATTGCCTCAAGTACATGACTATTTTCAACGACACCTGCTGTGCAAGCAGATCCAGTGGAAATAGCGATTCCTGCCAAGTCTAATCGCATTAGCAGTTGTTCGTTGAGTCGTCCTGGAAAACCAATATTCAGTACATGTGGTAAGTGAGCACCAGCTTGATTGACATAAAAATCAAATTCACTTAATTTTTTGAGTGTATAGGATTTCAGATCATGGATATACTCAATATTTTGAATCATTTGTGTTGATTGATGGACGAGCGCTGCAGCCATCCCTGCAATTGCAGGGAGATTTTCTGTTCCTGCTCTGTGTTGATTTTCTTGTTTCCCACCGTGAATCAGTGAATCGAATTGGTGGATTGAAGAGTAGAGAAAACCAATCCCTTTCGGTCCATGGAATTTATGGGCAGAAGCGGACAGAAAATCAATACCAAGTTCTTGTGGTTTGATTGGAATTTTCCCAACTACTTGAACAGCATCGACATGGAATACAGCTTGATGCTGAGACAAGAGAGAACCGATCTCCCTAATAGGTAGCAGTTGCCCAGTCTCGTTATTGGCATACATGACACTAACAAGAATTGTATCAGGTCGTAGGGCTTCTTTGATCTGTTGAGCAGTGATTTCTTGATTTTCTGGCTTTATACATGTAATTTCAAAACCGAATCGTTGCTCTAAGTATTCCATGGTATGCAACACAGCATGGTGTTCAATGGCTGTGGTAATAAGGTGTTTTCCACGATGCATATTTGCTAATGCGTAACCTTGAATAGCAAGATTATCTGCTTCAGATCCACCAGAAGTGAAAATGATAGTGTCAGGGTTGACAGAAAATACACTAGCAACGTCTTCTCGTGCTTTTCTGAGTACTTTAGTAGCTTCACGGCCAAATCCGTGGATGCTGGAAGGATTTCCATAGTGATGTTGAGCAACTTCAAACATGCTTGATATGGCTGCCTGAGACAGAGCAGTAGTAGCAGCATTATCTAAATATATCAAAGAGTATACTCCTAGTTTTCTTTTTCTGGATTTGTAAATTTAAAGAGAGGGCTGAGTGGACGATGCTCTTGAATGCGGTGAATAGCATCAGCGATTAAGTCACTTGCAGTTAGGAAAGCGATATTTTTTGGATGTTGTTCTTTACTTGCAACTGAGTCAGTCACTAAAATTTCTTTTATAGACGTTTCATCCAACAATTGCGCAGCAGTTCCAGCGAAAAGACCATGGCTGGCAACGGCGTAAATCTCAGTAGCTCCGCCTTCTTCAACAATTTTTGAGGCTTGTGAGAATGTACGACCAGTATTTAAAATGTCATCGACCAAGATTGCTTTTTTGCCAGCTACGTCACCGATGATATAGCCTTCTGCACGGTCAGAATCGTCTTGAGCATAATCAATAATTGCAATCGGAGCATTCAAAAATTCTGCAATATTACGAGCACGTTTGATACCGGAATTTTTTGGACTGACAATGACGACATCCTCACCGCAGAGTCCTTTTTGCATGTAGTATGATGCGAACAATGGTTCGGTCAAGAGGTTATCTACCGGAATATCAAAGAAACCTTGAATTTGAGAAGCGTGTAAATCAAGGGTCAATACACGATCGATTCCTGCTTTAACAAGCATATTTGCAACTAGTTTCGCTGTAATTGGTTCACGTGGTGCAGCAGTGCGGTCTTGACGAGCATAGCCGAAATATGGAATGACAGCAGTTACTGAGTTTGCACTCGCACGTTTACATGCATCAATCATGATAAGCAATTCCCAGAGGTGGTTATTGACAGGATAACTAGTTGATTGAATAATATAAACGTCAACGCCACGAACGCTCTCTTCAATGTTTATTTGAATTTCTCCATCTGAGAATTGGCGAGAAGAAAGTTTTCCTAGAGGCAGTCCAGCAGCGGCTGCTATTTTTTCAGCGATATCGCGGTTACTGTTTAGCGAGAATAGTTTAATGTTATGATCACCAGTTGGTTGAACCATTGTGAGAAACTCCTTATTTAATGCTTTTTTATGAAAAATCATAAAAGTAATTTAACAACAGATAACTCTATTTTATCAAAAAATCCTATTTTTTTCAGTAGTAAAGTAAAAAAATCAGCTTTATTGAGCTGATTTTTTTTGAGCTGCAGTTCGAGCAACTTTGCTACTAGCGTATTTGAATTGGATGGATTTTTTCTTTAGGAATTCATCAAATAGTATTTTTCCTTCTTCAGCGTCTGATACTTCAACTTCTAGTTCGTAATCCGTTTGCCCCAAATAGTCATTTTCGTCAAGGGCCATCAATCCAATTGAGGTTTCTTTTTCTAATCGCTTGGTCTTCAAATGTCCCCAGACTGCTAGTTGATTTATTGGTACTGTAGTTTTAGTAATAATATCAGCTATTGGACCGGATGGAAGTTCAAAATGGTCAATATAGCCCTGTGCAGTTTGAATGTCTAATAATTGATTGTATTCTTGATTCCCGATTTCTTGAGGAATTTTCAATGTTAATTCTGCATTGTCCTCAAACGTACGAATGCGAAGGGAAAAGCGATTGTTTTTCATGTCAAGATTTGGAGTATCGATGTAGTAGTTTGTTTGATAGATGGGGGTAACATCAGAAAATTCAGAGAGGAGTCGATTGTATTCTGATTTTGTTAATAAGGTTTTATACTCAATTTCGAGATGGTTTTTCATACAGAAAACCCTTTCATATGTTATAATAGATTCGTCTTTGTGTTATTTTAATACAAATTAGTAGTTTTTACAAGAAAGGGGGCTTTATGGAATTTAATTGGGAAGAATTTTTAGATCCCTACATTCAGACAGTGGGTGAATTAAAGATTAAATTAAGGGGGATTCGGAAACAATACCGCAAAGCCAATCGTCATTCTCCAATTGAATTTGTTACTGGGCGAGTTAAGCCAATTGAGTCTATTCAAGAGAAAATGGCGCTTAGACACATTAAGCTTGAGCATTTGGCTCAAGATATGCAGGATATTGCAGGTGTTCGAATCATGGTTCAATTTGTTGATGACATTGAAGAAGTGCTTTCCATTCTACGCAAGCGTAAGGATATGCAAATTATTCATGAACGCGATTATATCAACAATATGAAGGCCTCCGGTTATCGTTCTTATCATGTCGTAATTGCTTATCCAGTAGATACTATTAATGGGAACGAAACGGTTTTAGCGGAGATTCAAATCCGTACTCTTTCAATGAATTTTTGGGCAACAATCGAACACTCGCTTAATTATAAATATAAAGGAAATTTTCCTGAAGAAATTAAAAAACGATTAGAAGTTACAGCAAAGATAGCATATCAATTAGATGAGGAGATGCGAAAAATCCGCGACGACATTCAAGAAGCTCAGGCTCTATTTGATCCTGGATATAGAAAATTGAATGATGGCGTTGGAAATAGCGATGATACAGATGAAGAATACAGGTAGAAAAAAAGTCGCATTGCTTGCCAGTCGCAATCCGAAAAGTGAGGCTGTGTCTAGAGAACTCTGGACACGATTGAAAGAAGAAAATTTTATATTAACACCTAAAAATCCAGATATTGTTATTTCAATCGGTGGTGATGGTATGCTTTTATCGGCCTTTCATAAATATGAGAAGTTGATAGATCGGGTGCGTTTTGTCGGTATTCATACTGGGCATTTAGGATTTTATACGGATTATCGGGACTTCGAGGTTGAAAATCTTGTTGAAAATTTAAAATTAGATACGGGAGCGCGTGTTTCTTATCCGATTTTAAATGTAAAAGTGAAAATGACGGATGGAAGAATCGTTGAAATGAAAGCTCTCAACGAGGCGACAATCAAGCGCTTGTCTAAAACGATGGTAGCAGATATTATTATCAATAATGTTCCATTTGAACGTTTTCGTGGCGATGGTATTTCAGTTTCAACACCAACTGGTTCAACAGCCTACAATAAGTCACTTGGTGGAGCAGTATTGCACCCTACAATTGAGGCCTTGCAAATTGCTGAAGTGGCTAGTTTAAACAATCGTGTTTACAGGACACTTGGGTCTTCCATCGTTGTGCCGAAAAAAGACAAAATAGTCATAGAACCAAAACATAGTGATCGCTACTCCATAGCGGTGGATAATAAAACGATTGTCTACGATAATATTGATTGCATTGAGTATCAGATTGACAATAGCAAAATCCATTTTGTTGCGACACCTAGCCACACTAGTTTTTGGAATCGTGTTAAGGATGCCTTTATTGGAGAGGTGGAGTAATGCGATTTGATTTTGTTGCTGATCAGCACACAAAGGTGAAAACTTTTTTAAAGGCCCAGGGTGTTTCTAAAGGACTTTTGGCAAAAATTAAATATACTGGTGGTAGCATTTTGGTTAATGGTAGTGAACAGAATGCTACTTACTTGCTTGAAATTGGAGATAGCGTTACAATAAACATACCTCCAGAAGAAGATGTCACTGGAAGTTTGAAACCGATTTCTTTTCCTTTAGATATTGTCTATGAGGATGAGCATTTTTTAGCCATCAACAAGCCTGTTGGTTATGCATCAATTCCTTCGATTCTGCATTCTTCTACAATTGCTAATTTCGTTAAAGGATATTTAGTCGAACAAGAATATGAAAACAAACAGGTTCACATTGTAACGCGATTGGATCGAGATACATCTGGGCTCATGTTGTTTGCTAAGCATGGCTATGCCCATGCCCGGTTAGATAAACAATTACAGTCGAAGCAAATTAGTAAGAGATATTTCGCTTTGGTTCGAGGGGATGGGGAGTTAGAGCAAGAAGGGGACATTATTGCCCCTATTGGTCGACCAGAGGATAGTATTATTACCCGCTGTGTAACACAGAATGGGAAGTATGCTCATACTTCTTATAAGCTTGTCCAGTCCTGGGGCAATATTCATCTTGTGGACATACAACTACATACAGGGCGCACTCATCAGATACGTGTCCATTTTTCCCATATTGGATTTCCACTACTTGGTGATGATTTATATGGTGGGAGTTTAGATTGTGGTATTGAGCGTCAGGCTCTTCATTGCCACAATCTTGTATTTACTAACCCTTTTTCAGCCGAAAGGGTTGATTTGGAAGCAGTGCTTCCGGAGGATTTTCAGGCTGTTATCAATCAGTTAAAAAGTTAATAAAATTTAAGGAGACATATAGATGGAAATTCGGAATTTATTTGGTGAAATGAAACAAAAAATCGTAGGTAAACGATTGCGAATTGTTTTCCCTGAAGGGACTGATGAGCGTGTTGTTCGTGCAGCAGCTCGTCTAAAATTTGAAGGGTTGGTTGAACCAATTATTCTTGGTGTACCAGAAGATGTTCATACTTTGTTGACTGATTTTGGTTTCTCAAACCCTGGTATTACCGTGATTGATCCAAATAACTATGCAAATTTTGATACAATGAGACAAGAATTTATTACCCTTCGTAAAGGTAAAGTAGATGAGTCTCAAGCTGATGAAATTTTACGTGATGTAAATTACTTTGGGGTTATGTTGGTGCAACTTGGATTGGCTGAGGGGATGGTATCTGGTGCTATCCATTCCACAGCAGATACTGTCCGTCCAGCGCTTCAAATTATTAAAACAAAACCTGGTGTGAAACGGACTTCTGGTGTTTTCTTGATGGTTAAGGACCAACATAAGTTTGTATTTGGCGACTGTGCTATTAATATTGAACCGGATGCTGAAACCCTAGCAGAGATTGCGATTCAATCAGCAGAAACTGCCAAGACCTTCGGTATTGATCCAAAAGTAGCGATGATTTCATATTCTACAAAAGGTTCTGGATCAGGTCCTCGTGTTGATAAGGTTGTTGAGGCTACTCGGATCGCACAAGAGCTCAGACCAGATTTGTTGATTGATGGTGAGTTGCAGATGGATGCTGCCCTTGTTCCAGATACGGCTCGGTTGAAGGCACCTGGAAGTCCGGTTGCAGGTCAGGCCAATGTCTTCATTTTCCCTGCAATTGAAGCTGGTAATATTACCTATAAAGTTGTAGAGCGTCTTGGTGGTTATGAAGCAGTAGGTCCTGTTTTACAAGGTTTGAATAAGCCTGTTAATGACCTTTCCCGTGGATGTAGTTCAGAAGATGTCTATAAGTTAGGTATTATTACTGCAGCCCAATCTATCTCATAATAATTTAAAATGAAGTTATTTTTTCAATATTTCAAACCTTATAAGAATGAATCGATTTTGGGTCCAGTTTTCAAGCTATTGGAAGCTAGCTTCGAACTTCTTGTTCCGTTGATAATCGCCTATATCGTAGATACAATTATTCCAAATGGCAACCGGGGAGACCTGGTTGCCATGCTTTTATTACTAGTTGGACTCGCTTGTATTGGAATTATTGTCTCGATTACAGCACAATATTTCTCAGCCAAAGCAGCAGTTGGAGTGACAAAAGCATTAACGAATGATTTGTATCAGAAAGTCCTTTCTCTTCCAAAATCAAGTCGAGACATACTTTCATCTGCCAGTTTATTAAACAGATTGACGAGTGATACGTTGCAGGTTCAAACAGGTATTAATACTTTTTTACGTTTATTCCTACGGGCTCCGATTGTCGTATTTGGTTCACTGATCATGGCTTTTTATATTAGTCCAAGTCTATCAATCTATTTTCTAGGAATGATTCTACTTTTATTGGTCATCGTAACAGGGATTTCAGTCCTGACCAGTCGTATTTATCAATCTATTCGAAAGGAATTAGATGATTTGGTAGGACAGGTTCGAGAAACGGTGACTGGCTGGAGAGTGATTCGGGCTTTTGGGCAGAGAGAGCGGGAAATCAAGACATTTCAAGGGATCAATCAAGGATATAAGAAACAACAGCTACAGGCTGGTTTTTGGTCCAGTCTCTTATCGCCTTTGACGTTTTTTGTAGTTAATGTGACCTTGATTCTTCTCATCTGGCAAGGCAATAGTGCTATTTCCGATAATCGTTTGGAGCAAGGAATGCTGGTTGCTCTAATCAATTATCTTCTTCAAATTTTAGTTGAATTGGTGAAAATGATTATGGTTGTGACAACTCTTAATCAGACCTATATTTCAGCCCAGCGTATTCAAGAGGTTTTTGAGCAGAAATCTGAAGATGTGGATGCCAATTTGCCAGTAGTTTATAGTGGAGACAAGGAATTGATTTTTTCTGTGAACCATCTTTCCTTTTCTTATCCAAAATCTGCTGAGGAATCACTAATTGATATTGATTTTGAATTAGGTAAGGGACAGTTTATGGGTCTCATTGGTGGGACTGGTTCAGGGAAATCAACCTTATTAGTAGACCTTTTACAGGCACTTTATTCCATTCCGACCAGCCAACTCTCTTTCTTTATTGATGGGAAAAGTCCTAGGAATTTGAAAGAGTGGCGGCAGCAATTAGCTATCGTTCCGCAACAGGCTCAGCTTTTTGCTGGGACTGTGCGTTCTAACCTGTCATTAGGCTTAGAAAGTGTATTGGACAGTGAGTTATGGGCAGCGCTAGAAATCGCACAGGCTAAGTCCTTCATTGAGGACAAAGGTGGCTTGGATAGTCCTGTCGAAGCCTTTGGGAAGAACTTTTCTGGCGGACAGCGTCAACGTTTGACCATTGCACGCGCTATTTTACAGAAAGCACCGATATTGGTTTTAGATGACGCGACCTCTGCTTTGGATTATCTGACAGAGAGTCGGTTATTGGCCGCGATTCGTCGTGCATTTCCTGAGCAAACCTTAATAATGGTATCTCAGAGAACCAATAGTTTACGAACAGCTGATCAGATTTTAGTCTTGGATCAAGGCCGTCAAGTGGGACTTGGTCGTCATGAAGACTTGCTGAGAAGCTCTGCCATTTACCAAGAAATCGATCAATCACAACATAGGGAGGAGGACAGCCATGAAACAATCTAGTTTTAAGGAACTGGTCAGATTGGTTTTACATCAGCCCCTTCGAATGTCCTTGATGTTGGTGGGAACTTTGGTGCAGGTGCTTCTGACAGTTTATCTGCCTATCTTGATTGGTCAGGCAGTCGATGCAGTATTGATAGCGGATGGTCAGGTCTTGCTAGGGATAATTGGCAAAATGGTGATGGTTATCTTGCTTAATACGCTGGTGCAATGGTATCTCCCACTAGTAACCAATCGCTTGGTTTATGGAATGGTGTCCGACTTGCGTGAACAGGTTTATGTTAAGCTGCACCACATGCCCTTGTCTTATCTGGATCGTCATTCAGTTGGTGATTTAGTAGCTCGTTTTTCAAGTGATAGTGAGCAATTAACCAACGGACTCTTAATGGTTTTCAATCAATTTTTCATAGGTATCTTGACCATTTTCCTAACCATTTTCACTATGGCTAGGCTTGACTTGACGATGATGTTGGTTGTTGTTGCCCTGACTCCCGTGTCTCTGCTTGTTGCACGCTATATCGCTAAGAAATCCTATGGTTATTATAGAAAACAAACACAGGCACGTGGGAGGCAATCTCAACTTTTGGAAGAGTCCATCAGTCAATTGACACTGGTTCAATCTTTCAATGCTCAAGAGCAGTTTACGCAAGGTTTTCAAGTTGTGAATGACCAGTATGCGACCTATTCCCAACAGGCTATCTTTGCCTCTTCAACGGTCAATCCAAGCACGCGGTTTATCAATGCTATTATTTATGCCTTACTTGCAGGACTTGGAGCGCTGAGAATTATGGCAGGGCAGTTTACAGTGGGTTCACTGACAACCTTCCTCAATTATGCTAGTCAGTACAGCAAGCCATTTAATGATATTTCCTCGGTCCTATCGGAATTGCAGAGCGCCTTAGCTTGTGCAGACAGGTTGTTTGCTATCTTGGCTTTAGATAGCATTGACGATCAGGCTGAGCGGAAAATCGATTCAGAGGAGTTGAAGGGAGCTATTTCCTTTGACAATGTGTCTTTCTCATATAGTGCTGACCGTTCTCTGATAGAACATCTGGACATTGATGTCAAAGCAGGACAAAAGGTAGCCATTGTTGGACCTACTGGTGCTGGTAAATCAACCATGATTAACCTGCTTATGCGCTTCTACGATGTAACGGCTGGTCAGATTGTCTTAGATGGTGTTCCGATTAGCCAGTACAGTCGTGAGGATCTTCGCAGACAGATAGGGATGGTTTTACAGGAAACCTGGATCAAATCTGGTACCATTCATGATAATATTGCCTATGGCTATCCAAATGCCACGCGGGAATTGGTCATTGAGGCGACTAAGGCAGCTAATGCAGACTTCTTTATTCGTCAGCTTCCGCAGGGCTACGATACAGTTTTGGCAGATGGAGGAGAAGGCTTATCCCAAGGGCAACGTCAGCTCTTGTCTATTGCGCGTGTCTTTGTCAAGATACCTAAAATCCTGATTTTAGATGAGGCGACTTCCTCTATTGATACACGGACAGAAATTTTAGTACAGGAAGCATTTGCCAAATTGATGGAAGGACGGACCAGTTTTATTATTGCTCATCGCCTATCAACCATTCAATCAGCTGACTTGATTTTGGTCATGGTGGATGGAAAAATTGTTGAACAAGGGAATCATGAAGAGTTGATGGCTGAACAAGGCGTTTATTATCAAATGCAAACAAGTCAGCAGACAGAGGAGGATGAACGTGTTAGATAAATTAGACTTACAACCGATTACAGTTTTAGACGACTATCAAGCTACAATGCTCAATGAGAAAGAGGTGCTACTGACTACAAAGGTGACGGAAAAGTCTCTCAATCCATATGGTATGGCACATGGAGGCTTTCTCTTTACTTTAGCAGATTCAGTAGCAGGCTTGACAACAGTGGCAGGGGGTTCTTATTCTGTCACCCTACAGTCCAATATCCATTATATGAAGGCGGCAAAACTTGGTGATACCTTATCCGTCACTGGTTCTTGCACACATGATGGAAGTAGAACAAAGGTCGTTGAAGTGAAGATAGAAAATCAAGATAAACAGCTACTTGCTTCAGCAAGCTTTACCATGTTTGTAACAGGTAAAGTAGAATAATACTCAACGAACATCAAAAATAAACAGTCTTGGCTAGATTGAGAGAAAAAAACTTCGTTCGCCCTATTTCCAACCTCCAAAGGTGGAGCTAATTTGATTTTTATTATTAACAAGATAAGAGAGTTGGCAAAAGCTGGCTCTCTTTCTTTGTGTTATACTAGATGTATGTTAAATTTGAAAGAATATGGAATCGAAATGTGGCCGGAGGAAAAGATTCAAGCGTTTCGCAAGGCACTCTTAGATTGGTATGATGCCAATAAACGTGATTTGCCTTGGAGACGGACTAAGGATCCCTATGCTATATGGGTGTCGGAAATCATGCTTCAACAGACACGAGTTGACACTGTCATTCCTTATTATGAACGTTTTCTCCATCACTTGCCTACGATTAGTGATTTAGCACAAGCGCCAGAGGAGGTCATTCTCAAACTCTGGGAAGGATTGGGCTATTATTCGCGCGTGCGGAATATGCAAAAGGCGGCTCAGCAAATGGTAGAAGATTTTGATGGGCAATTTCCTACCACGCATGCAGCCATTTCAAGCCTAAAGGGCATTGGTCCTTATACTGCCGGAGCAATTTCCAGTATTGCTTTTGATTTGCCAGAACCAGCGGTAGATGGCAATGTGATGCGGGTTCTCAGCCGTTTATTTGAGGTTGATTATGATATTGGTTTGCCTGCCAATCGCAAGATTTTCCAAGCGATGATGGAGCTATTGATTGATCCAGAGCGACCGGGTGATTTCAACCAAGCCCTGATGGATCTGGGTTCGGATATTGAATCGCCAGTTAATCCACGTCCCCAGGACAGCCCAGTCAAAGCCTTTAGCGCAGCCTACTTAAATGGTACAATGGATAAGTATCCAATCAAAGCACCAAAGAAAAAGCCGATTCCCGTGGCCTACCAAGGATTTCTCATTAGAAATAAAGAAAATCAATTTTTATTAGAAAAAAATAATGAAGCAGGTCTTCTATCAGGTTTTTGGTCCTTTCCGCTTTTGGAAAAAGGAGTAGTCGTTGGCAAACAAGTCTCTCTCTTTGAAGTTGCAGAAGAAGTTGTTCAGCCAGATATTCGGCAGAGCTTTACGGAACTTTATGGTCTGACTGTTGATTGGCAAGAGCAAGAATTTGATACCGTACAGCACATTTTTAGTCACCGCAAATGGCAAATCGAATTGATAGAAGGTATAACTGATTCAAGCACACTTCCAGATTCAAAAGAATTGAAATGGGTCTCTGTCGAAGATTTTCCAACCTATCCATTTGCAAAACCGCAGCAGAAAATGTGGGAATCTTTTGTAAAAGCAAAAGAAAGTTAAAAAAATTGAATTTGGAGCACATAATTATTTGAAAGCGTTTTACAATAGTGGTATAATCTAATTGAAAAAAGGAAATAGTTAGTTAAGATGTTGAACGCCATCTAGTAGAATCGAAAGGAGTCTATTTGCGTTCAGTAAGTTTGTATATACTACTAGGATTCTGAATCTTTTGCAAAAAGTTTTAGATTCTAGTAGGGGAAAAGTCTTTCGTCGGTTTTCCAAATGTAATTTGGAATGTAGTGTTTTATAATGCGTAGCATTTGTACCTGACATTAGCCCAGCTACCCAGTTCAATCTAAATGAAGGCTAATATTTTCATACTATAACGATTCATTTTTCAGCAGACAGGTTGAGAAATAGTAAAATCAAAACCTCTAGTGATTTTCAATAATAATAAGCAATCTCCACACTTTAAATAAAATAGTAGAGGACAATCAATCGACATAAGGGGTAGCTAAATAATAAATTTACATCTTAAATCAACTCTATCAAGATTAAAAGTTGACACCGGTTCATTTTGGTTTTGAAAAGAGTATCAATTATCAACAGTCATCAGATGAGAGACTTTTCCGTTAAAAGAAAAGGGAGGCGAGTAAGCCTCCTTTTTTTACTCATAAATTGCAACCACTTGACCAATTGGGCGGATATCGTCATCTGCATTAAAATATATATCATCATAGTCTGGATTGAGTGATTGTAGGTAATCTCCTTTGAATTTTTTAACAAAATTTTCCCCATTTACGGAGAAAATCCCAATGGCATTTAATGGAATATGTGGGGTTAATCGAATAAATAAATAATCTCCATCTTGAATTTGTGGAGCCATGGAATCACCAACTACTTGAGCGATTGTATCATATGTGTGGCTGTCGGGAATGTCATCACCGAAGAATGATACTAGGTTATTCAAATCAGTATCCTGCCAATAACCAGTACCAGCAGAGACTTTACCTGGAACGGCTAACTCAACCCGATCACGGTAATCATCCATTTGTAAAACATTTGTCTGACTAGTTTTCCGCATAGCCAGTAACTGTTCTTGACCATAGGCTAGCCATTGACTGTGAAATGGTTCTTGTAACTCTTTATCCAAGAGCTGGACCTGAGGATGGATAGATTGCTGAAAAAGCTTGAACTGTCCAGGAGTTATTGTCAAAGCAATGTCTTGATTGGTGTCTAACTGTTCGATCAATTCCCCAACAGATATGGACATTCCTTTTGCTACTTTTTCAAGAGTATCCATTGTCGGCAAAAGAGCTTTTTTTGTTTTGGGATGTTGGTTCTTTTCTAACATGGAAATATATCCCTTTGTTAAACCAGATAGCTCCGCAAATTTATCCATTGATAATGAATGTTTACTTCGGTATTCCTTTAATATTTCGCCTAGTATCATGGTTGTCTCCTTATTTGTTTAACCAATTATACCATTTTATATTTCTGTTTGCAAATATTGTTTAACATGTTTGACAAAATAGAAAATTGGTGTTAAAATTATCTCACATAAATGAAAAACGGAGGCAGGGTCGATTATGAAGACAGTTATTTCTTGGAATGATATTTATAAGGAATGGGAAACATATGCTAGCCATTTCGGGTTGACCTCTCCGTTAAATATGGAAGATTTTGAAGGCAGGTGGTCTGAGGATTTTGGAAAAGGTAGTGTGTTCACAGCTAACTTATTACGTACTTACCAATTCGATGTTGAAAAGACAGCTGCTGTGTGGATTGCATCATTTTGTCGGGATTTGATGCAGGATTATGCCTATTTGTTAAATGGCAAAGCCTATCTCATGGCCAATCACCTATATTTTCTGGCTATCAAACAACTTCAAGATGAACAAGTTATTTGGTCAAAACCTTTGACACGTTTACAGCCGAAGTTATTTTTATCTTACCGTTTGTTGGAGAATTTAGATTTAAGTCAGTATCCTTGTATTGTCGAGCTGGCAATGCTACAAGCGAATATGATTCGGTTACAACTATTGGAAAATAAATAAGGATTTAAGGGAGAATGAAGATGTTAAAGATGTTATCTATGCAAAATACTAAAATGGATTTATCAAAGATTGAAGACTACTGGATGGACACCTTGGTTGAGCGAGGGATTTTTGATGATACCGAAGTTCACAACGGTCTATGTTGGAGATGTAAAACTCCTCATGCTGTGTCTGCTTACCAAATCGTATCGCATAAGTGGAAAACAGACATGACTAGTTTTGAGAATCAAATGGTACTCTGTCAATCCTGTCAGTATGAAAAACCAGATGTGGCAGATGCTGAAATTGTATGGCAGTGGTTAGAAGTCGAAAGTGACCACAGATATTGGGTGCTACAGGGTATGGCAGAGTATGAAAAGATGTATAATAAAACAGTACTTCAAGAATTGTGGGATATGGGAACTAGAGAAGGAGAAGAAGTGGAAAGGCTTGTTACTAAAGTGATGAATTCTACTCGTGAAAATAGTGTCGTTTTAAATCGTGCAACAATAGCAGGCCTCTTTCGAACTGAGATTGAACGGATGCGCAGAAAGGCTTTCTTGAATTGGACAGGAATTTTTAAGTTGGTTAGCTAGTCGACATACTTGTAAGGATAGATTCCATAAGGATGAGAATAGTAGATAAATATAAAAACGCATTGGTTAGAATTCCAAGTAAAGGAATCTAAGCAATGCGTTTTAAGATAGAAGTTAACTAATAAAAATTAGGTGGGGTTATTCGATGTTAGAGATAAAACGGTTTTCTTTTCTGGAAAAACGGTGACCACAGTATTGGCAGCGATAATATGTTCTATCGGCTTCATAGAGCATTGCAAACATTGCTCCTTCAACACCGTTGATTGCATGACCGACCATTCCAGCTTTACGAGAATATTGTTTTCGACTTGGAGTATACGTTTGAAGCTTGATAGACTTACATTTTGGACACCTTGGTGGCTGCTTGGTATCCTTAGTATCGGGATGGAACCGCCGATAAAAACTATAAGAAATTATCAAGATAAGAAGGATTATTGGCCCAATATATTCTAATAATGTATTCATAATATCATTGTATCTGTTATTCTTATTTTATTCAAATAATATGAGTAGGGATTCTATTGGTAGAATTATCTCATACATAGTTATAGTTGTTGACTATAAGGTTCCTTAGCATTTAAATATTAGTCAAGATGGTAAAAATGAGGTAGAATACTGTAAAAGACCAAAGGAGTATCTTTATGGCTAGAGAATTTTCATTTGAAACCCTTCAACTTCATGCTGGACAGGAGGTTGATGCTGCTTCAAAATCGCGTGCGGTACCTATTTATCAGACAACTTCCTATGTATTTGAAGATGCCCAAGAAGCGGAAGATTTGTTTGCTTTACGTAAACCTGGTAATATCTACACTCGTATTACCAATCCAACGGTTGCTACTTTTGAGAATCGTATTGCTGCCTTAGAAGGTGGTATTGGGGCGCTCGCAACAGCTTCTGGTATGGCAGCGATTACCTATACTGTTTTGGCATTGGCACACGCTGGGGATCATATTGTGGCGGCAACGACGCTCTATGGTGGGACCTTTAACCTATTCAAAGAAACCCTTCCTCGCTATGGTATTACAACAAGCTTTGTCGATATTGATGACTTTGAAGCTGTAGAAGCTGCCATTCAAGATAATACAAAACTGGTATTTATTGAAACCTTGGGAAATCCTGTTATCAATATTCCTGATCTTGAAAAATTGGCAGAAATTGCACACAACCACCACATTCCGCTTGTTTCAGATAATACCTTCGCAACTCCATATTTGATTAATGTATTTTCTCATGGTGTTGATATTGTAGTCCATTCTGCAACCAAGTTTATCGGTGGGCATGGTACGACCATTGGCGGTGTGATTGTCGATAGTGGCAAGTTTGACTGGGCGGCATCTGGTAAGTTTCCGCAATTTGTTGAAGAAGATCCAAGTTATCACAATATTAGTTACACTCGTGATATTGGTGCAGCAGCTTTTATTGTAGCAGTTCGTGTACAATTACTTCGCGATACAGGTGCAGCCCTTTCTCCATTCAACGCCTTCTTGCTTTTGCAAGGGTTAGAAACCTTGTCTCTCCGTGTAGAGCGTCATGTGTCAAATGCTGAAAAGATTGTTGATTTCTTGCTCAATCACCCTAATGTTGAGTCGGTCAATTATCCATCACTTCCAGATAGTCCTTATAAGGCTTTGGCAGATAAATACCTGCCTAAAGGTGTTGGATCTATTTTCTCTTTCCAAGTAAAAGGCGGAGCAGAAGAAGCCAGAAAGGTTATTGATAGCTTGGAAATCTTTTCTAATCTAGCAAACGTTGCCGATGCGAAATCACTAGTAGTTCATCCAGCTACAACCACGCACGCTCAGTTAGCTCCAGAAGATTTGCTTGCTGCTGGTGTCACACCAAATCAAATTCGCCTATCCATCGGACTTGAAAACGTCGATGATTTGATTGAAGATTTGCAACTTGCTCTTGATAAATTATAGGCTATGTGTTAATTTGCTTGACTTCATTCTTTATGAATAAATAAAAAAAGGAAATTTGGCGTGTGTGCCAGTTTCCTTTTTTATATGTACGACGGGCATGTCGTACATCTGAGGTGAAAGTCCTCTGTGGACACCCGCTACCGGTGAACCCCAAAGCGACTCCCAAGCCTGACTATCGTGAGGTAGCGGGGAGA
>NZ_JAIMEP010000012.1 GCF_019794555.1 Streptococcus suis
GACGAGTCAAAAGCAGTGAGGCTTGAACAAAGTGAAAGCCAGCATCTTTAGGTGCTGGCTGGTGATGTGGGCTTATAGCCCTTGTTCAAACCACCCGTTTGACGGGTGGTCATGATTATGAAATATAAAGGGATTGGAGAACAACTTGAAATATGGTCATAAATCAATTTCTGTGCATTTCTATTCCTGGTAATGTTTGCAAGCTTTGTTGCAGATTTTTTCGTAACAAGTCTGTTGGCAAGAAATTCTGTTGATTATCCAAGAATATTACCTTCTCTACTTGGTAAAGAAAATACTCTACAGGAAAATTGGTTGTAAAAACCGAATATTCTGAAATTTTATAAAAATATACTTGACATATTTTGAAAATAGTATAAAATGAATACTAATCAGAAGAAGTAATCTTCAAGTTTGTTTTCAGAAAACTGACGGTTGTTGCGAGTCAGTAGCAAACGAAGATGAAATGGGCTGATATTTGATATGAGAAGGTAAACAATATCCTTCCGGTTGGCACCCCTTACCGTGCGACTCCTTGTTGGAGGAGTTTGAGATGACAAGGTTTTTTGTATACCCTTGTTAATGGAGGTGGCACCGCGCTAGCTTTGATTAGACGCCCTCGCACAGATTTTTTTCTGTGTGAGGGCTTTTTGTATTCACAAAAGGAGTTCCCATGCACAACGTACTACCAGCAGATATATTAACCCCCATTCTAGCCTTTATGCGACTAAAAGGTAAGCATAAGATTATCCTAGAATCCATTCCGAGAGAAAAGGGAAACGCTCGTTTTTCCATTATTGCCTATAATCCTGTTTACGAAATCAAATATGACCATGGTGTGTTGACCAACAATGGAGAAGTGGTGGAAGGTGATCCATTGGAATACCTACAATCTGTGGTGGAAGGTTCGAATTTGACTGGAGAGACACCCTTTCAAGGAGGGGCGATTGGATTTGTTGGATATGACTTGATTAGTCTCTATGAACCCATTGGTCATATCCCAAAGGACACCATTGGAACACCGGATATGCATTTCTTTATTTATGAATCATATTTAGTATTTGATCATAAGAAGGAGATTCTCTCCATTCATGAAGATAATACCTATAGTGGCCGTAGTTCGAGTGAGATGGAGAAAGCTCTGGCAGATGTATTAGCCGAATTAAAAAATCCAGCACCCGATGAATTTGCACCCCATGATCTTCAATCATTATCCTTCAAGAGTCATCTGGAAAAAGAAGAATTCGAAAATATGGTTAGGTCAGCAAAACAATTGATTCGGCAAGGCGATATGTTTCAATGTGTCCTTAGTCAACGTTTTTCATCAGATATTTCTGGCAACCCTTTTGATTATTACCGTAATTTACGGGTTACCAATCCATCGAACTATTTATATTTTTATGATTTTGAAGATTACCAAATAATCGGCGCTAGTCCAGAAAGTCTTGTATCTGTAAAAGATGGAATCGTGACAACGAATCCAATTGCTGGAACTCGGCCTCGTGGAAATGATGATGAGGAGGACCAACGATTGGCGGCTGATTTATCAACAGATACGAAAGAAGTTGCTGAACATAGAATGTTGGTTGATCTGGGACGAAATGATATTGGTCGAATTGCACAAATTGGAACTGTCGAAGTTACTAAGTATATGGAAGTTGAATA
This sequence comes from Streptococcus suis, assembly GCF_019794555.1. GTDB lineage: Bacteria > Bacillota > Bacilli > Lactobacillales > Streptococcaceae > Streptococcus > Streptococcus suis_AB. Next base: position 1,663 of record NZ_JAIMEP010000012.1, read on the forward strand.
TTTCCGTTATGTGATGCACTTAACAAGTATTGTCAAAGGACAATTATTGGAGAATTTGACTGCATTAGATGCATTAAAAGCTACCCTACCTGCTGGAACTGTCTCAGGAGCGCCGAAAATTAGAGCCATGCAGCGCATCTATGAATTAGAAAAGGAAAAGCGCGGCATATATGCAGGAGCAATTGGCTATCTATCTGCTACAGGAGATATGGATTTTGCGATTGCTATTCGCACCATGGTAGTGAAAAATGGCAAAGCCTATGTGCAAGCAGGTGCAGGAATTGTATATGATAGTGTTCCAGAAAATGAATACCAAGAAACGCTGAACAAGGCAAAGGCGATGACGAAAATAGGAGAGTGCCATGATTCTTTTAATTGATAACTATGATTCATTTACCTATAACTTAGCCCAATATCTAGGACAGTTTTCACCTGTGCAGGTATTGAGAAATGATGCGGAGAATCTATTCGATGAAGCAAATAAAGCAAAAGGTTTGGTATTTTCTCCAGGACCAGGTTGGCCAGCAGATGCTGGAAAAATGGAAGAAATGATACAGACTTTTGCAGATAAAAAACCAATATTGGGCATTTGTTTGGGACATCAAGCAATCGCTGAAGTTTTTGGAGGGCAGTTGAGATTAGCCAAAACGGTTATGCATGGGAAGCAGAGTCAGATGCGAGTGGAAGGTAACTCTCCAATTTTCAATGGTTTTCAAGGAGATGTAGAAATCATGCGTTATCACTCGATTGTCATTGATGAAATGCCAAAAGATTTTATAGTGACTGCTCGTACAACAGATGACGACGAAATTATGGCTATCCAACATAAGCAATTACCGATTTTTGGTTTGCAATTTCATCCAGAAAGTATAGGGAGTCCAGAAGGCTTACAAATGATTGAACAGTTTGTTAGAGAGGTAGTAAGATGAAAGAAATTTTTGAAAAATTAGCTATAAAACAAGACTTATCTGAGAGAGAAATCGAAGGAGTTTTTAATCGTATTCTGAATGGAGAATTGACAGAAAGTCAGATTGCAGCTCTGTTACTAGGCTTGAAAATGAAAGGTGAAACAGTTGATGAAATTGCAGGTGTCGTAAAGTCTTTGAAAAAACATGCTGTACAATTGCCTCAAACATATTCGGACGCAATGTGCAACTGCGGTACGGGTGGGGATCAATCGTATAGTTTTAACATTTCGACGACGGCTTGCTTTATCTTGGCAGCTGGGGGTATTCGTTTAGCGAAGGGGGGAAATCGATCGATTTCATCGAAGTCAGGTTCTGCAGATGTACTTGAAGAATTAGGGATAAATATTGCAGCGAATCCAGAAGTATTATCAAAAGCATTGTCTGAGGTTGGATTGGCTTTTGTCTTTGCTCAAACCATGCATCCAGCCATGCGCTTTATTGGTCCAGCCAGACGGGCATTGGGAGTTCCAACAATTATGAATATTGTTGGTCCTTTAGCCAATCCCTTATCATTAGATAGTCAATTGATGGGTGTCTATCGGGAAGACTTACAGTTTGATCTGGCTCAAGTTATGAAAAAATTGGGAAGACGACGGGCACTACTTATCACAGGACCAAATCATATGGATGAAGCGGCCTTATTTGGAGAGAATCACTACACTTTGCTTACAGATGGGAATATCCATCAGGGCAGATTTACCTTTGCTGATGTGGGTCTGAATCCATTAGAACTCGCGGATATTCAGGGTGGAGATGCTGTGGAGAATGCAGAAATTTTGTTGTCAGTTTTACATAATCAAGCAAGTCCTTACTTAGAAACGACGGTTTTAAATGCAGGTCTAGGCTTTTATGCAAATGGTAAGGTTTCAAGTATCCGTGAAGGAGTTGAATTGGCTCGAAGTCTACTTGCGGACGGTTCTGCTCTGAGAAAATTGGAAGAACTAAGGGAGGTTCAGATATGAGTCAGGATTTTTTACAGACAATTTTACAGCAAAAGGAGGCAGAGGTTGCTCAGCTGGTAAATGAGCCAGTAGAATCTGTTCGTTCAACCTATTCGTTATTTGATTTTCTTACCAAGCAGCAGGGGCAATTACAACTGATTACTGAGGTAAAAAAAGCTAGCCCTAGTATGGGAGATATCAATCTGACGGTGGATATTACTGAGCAAGCACGCCAATACGAAGCAGCAGGGGCTGCTATGATTTCAGTATTGACTGACCAAATTTTCTTTAAGGGGGATGTACAGTTTCTTCGTCAAATCTCAGATTTGGTTTCAATTCCGACATTAGCGAAAGATTTTATCATTGATGAAAAACAAATTATTCGCAGTCTTAATGCAGGTGCTACAGTGATACTATTGATTGTGGCGGCTTTGTCCGAAGACAGGCTCAAGGAACTGTTTGAATTTGCAACCCGTCTGGGTCTGGAAGTATTGGTTGAGACTCATAATCTTTCAGAATTAGACATTGCTCATCGCATTGGCGCAAAGATAATTGGTGTCAACAATCGGAACCTAACAACATTTGAAGTTTCCCTTCAAACTAGTCTTGACTTAGCACCCCATTTTCTACCGGACAGAGTGTATGTATCAGAATCAGGCATTTTTACAAATGAACAAGCTGAACTTCTTGCTCCCTACTTTCATGCACTCTTAGTCGGAACAGCACTGATGCAGTCGGAAGATGTTGCGCAAAAAGTAAAGGAGCTATCGATTGACAAAGGTTAAAATTTGTGGGTTATCTACTAAGGATGCGGTGTATGCAGCAGTTGAAACAGGAGCGGATTATATTGGATTTGTATTTGCACTAAGTAAGCGACGAGTGAGCTTGGAAAAAGCACATGAGTTGGCCCAGTTGGTTCCTCCTACAGTAAAAATAGTAGGGGTATTTGTCCAACCAAGTTTGAAAGAATTAGAAGCGGCTATTTCGGTGGTTCCATTGGACTTGATTCAGATCCATGGTGACTGGGACGAACGTCTATCGCATCACATTTCAGTTCCAATCATTCAAGCCATTCAACTGGACAATACCCTAGGGGAGTTGAATACAAATGCAGACTACCTTCTCTTTGATGCTCCAAAGGCAGGATCGGGTCAACTTTTTGATTGGAAACTATTAGCCCATCATAACTTTGAAAAACCATTTTTCATTGCAGGGGGCTTGACAGTGGATAATGTAGCAGAAGCGCAATCCTTATTTTCTCCTTATGCCGTAGATGTCTCCTCGGGTGTTGAGACAAATGGACAAAAGGATGTTGAAAAAATAAAAGCATTTATAGAAAGAGTGAAACTATGACTTACCAGCAACCAAATAAAGACGGATTCTATGGAGAATACGGCGGTCGATTCGTGCCGGAGACATTGATGACTGCTGTATTAGAACTAGAGCAGACCTACCGAACTGCAAAGGAAGATCCAGCGTTTCAGGCGGAATTTGAAGAATTGCTTGTCCAGTATGTTGGGCGAGAAAATCCCCTCTACTTTGCCAAACGCCTTACAGATTACTGCGGAGGTGCTAAAATCTATCTAAAACGCGAAGATCTGAATCATACGGGTGCCCATAAAATTAACAATTCGTTGGGGCAGGTATTGCTTGCGAAACGGATGGGAAAGAAAAAAATTATTGCTGAAACTGGCGCGGGGCAACATGGTGTTGCAACAGCTACCGCAGCAGCCCTCTTTGATATGGAATGTACCATTTATATGGGAGAAGAGGATGTTAAACGTCAGGCTCTCAACGTTTTTCGTATGGAATTATTAGGTGCAAAGGTTCATGCCGTAACGGATGGGTCGCGCGTGCTAAAAGATGCGGTAAATGCAGCTCTTCGAGCTTGGGTTGCTCAAGTTGAGGATACCCATTATGTTATGGGATCTGTCCTTGGACCAGCACCATTTCCAGAAATTGTCCGTGACTTTCAGAGCGTAATTGGAAAAGAGGCAAAACGTCAATTTGCAGAGATTTCTGGTGGTCAGTTACCAGATGCTCTCTTGGCATGTATTGGTGGAGGATCTAATGCAATGGGCCTTTTCTATCCTTTTGTGGATGATACCTCTGTTGCAATGTATGGTGTTGAGGCTGCAGGACTTGGATTGGAGACAGACTTCCATGCAGCAACTTTTGCTAAGGGACGACCAGGAGTTCTTCATGGGGCTTTGATGGATGTTCTACAGGATGAAAATGGTCAAATTTTAGAAGCATTCTCTATTTCGGCAGGTCTTGATTATCCTGGGATTGGTCCAGAACATAGTTACTTTAATACAATTGATCGCGCTACCTACGTTTCAGTAACAGATGAAGAGGCTTTAGAAGGCTTTAAATTCTTATCCCGTTTAGAAGGTATTATTCCTGCCCTAGAGTCCAGTCACGCTATTGCATATTTGCCAACCCTGGCAAAAGAATTAGGGCCAGATAAATCCATCATTGTTTGTCTTTCAGGTCGAGGGGATAAAGATGTTGCACAAGTTCGAGAAAGGCTACAAGCAGAAAAAAAGGAGAACTAATATGACCAAAACCTTACAAGTTCGTTTACAGGAAATAAAGAATGCTCAAAAAGGAATTTTTATTCCTTACATTATGGCTGGTGATCATAATCAGGGGTTGGATGGGTTATTCGAAACCATTCAATTCCTTGAACAATCGGGTGTTTCAGCAATCGAAATAGGTGTACCCTTTTCAGACCCTGTAGCTGATGGGCCTGTTATCGAAGCAGCTGGGCAACGAAGCCTAGCTAAGGGAGTGACATTAGCTTCCATAGTCAAAAAATTGAAAGAGAAGGCTAGTCAAGTTCCTCTGATTATCATGACGTATTTTAATCCAGTATTCCAATATGGTTTAGAACGATTTATTGATGATTTAGAACAAACGAGTGTCAAAGGCTTGATCATTCCAGATTTGCCTTATGAACAGGAATCAATAGTGACTGACTTTTTAAATGACAGGGATATTTGCCTTATTCGATTGGTAAGTTTGACAACAGGTTTGGAAAGACAAAGACAGCTGGTCCAAGATGCTCAGGGCTTTGTTTATGCTGTGGCTATTAATGGGGTTACAGGTAAGTCTAACCAATACACTGATCATTTAGATCATCATTTGCACCGATTAACGGAACTGTCACCTGTACCAGTTCTAACAGGTTTTGGTGTCTCTAGTCAAGAAGATATTCTCCGCTTCAATCGTGTTTCTGACGGTGTTATTGTTGGATCAAAAATAGTGGCGGGCTTGTGTAACGGACAGCAAAATGATGTTCAAAAGTTAGTAACATTTGGATGTGGAGTTGATAAAACTCATAGCAATTCCATATTTTAATTAGTGATATATTTTTTGAATCTGTATTCAATGCACATTGCTTATAAAGGTGCTGTGTAGTGCATGCGAGTTTTAATACTTTTTGAACATCAAAAATTTCCGTAGTCAAGAGCCTGGATGAGTGGTCCTGGTATTGAGCCCCGCCTCAGCCTGTTACACTGAAATGAGAATGTTCAGAGCTCTATCGTCGGCTTAATGACGCGGCTGGGCAAAAAGCCCAGGACCACTACTCAGAGTTCGTGTCAACATCTCAGCGCAGTGGTTGATTGGCAGATTTGTTCGTGTTTTACACTCCAAATCTGAGCTAATCAACTGTGCGGGGGTGGGAAGACGAACTCTTCTATGAATGGTCGAGTTCTTTCCCACTCCCAATATTTCCAGCCTCTAACTATCTCCCAGATAGTTGAAGTTAGGCGAAAGTTGATTTTCATTGAGTCTAAGTTAGTTAATCTCCCATATCAGCAACCTTTTTCATACAATAGTATCAATTTTTCGCATTTTTTTGTCTGCTTTTGAGCTTAGAACGAATTATAATAATAGTAATAAGAAACAAGGCTTGGTCAAATATTGGCTGACCTTCAATGAGATCAACATGATTCTCCATGCACCATTTATGGGGGCAAGTCTCTATTTTGAAGAGGGCGAAAATGTGGAACAGGTCAAATACCAAGCTGCCCACCACTAGCTTGTAGCATCTGCCATTGCTACTAAATTAGCCCATGAAATTGACCCAGAAAACAAGGTTGGCTGTATGTTGGCCGCAGGTCAATATTACCCACATACTTGTCATCCTCGTGATGTCTGGGAAGGTCTGCAAGAAGACCGTGAAAATTATTTCTTCATCGATGTTCAGGCACGTGGCTATTATCCAAACTATGCCAAGAAGAAGTGGGAGCGTGCAGGCATTGAGCTTGAAATGACTGACCAAGCCCTGACACTCTTGAAAGAGCATACGGTGGACTTTATTTCCTTCTCTTACTACTCTAGCCGTGTCGCTTCTGGAGATCCTGCAGTCAAGGAAAAGACAGCAGGTAATATCTTTGCTTCCATTAAAAATCCTTACTTAGACGCATCGGAATGGGGCTGGCAGATTGATCCGCTTGGTTTCCGCATTACCCTCAACTCTATCTGGGATCGCTACCAAAAGCCACTCTTTGTGGTGGAAAACGGTCTGGGAGCAGTGGACACACCAGATGAAAATGGCTATGTAGAAGATGATTACCGTATCGATTACCTCCGTCAACACGTTCTGGCAATGAGAGATGCTATTGTAGAAGACGGAGTTGAGCTCTTGGGGTACACTACTTGGGGCTGTATTGACCTAGTTTCTGCTGGAACTGGCGAAATGAAAAAACGCTACGGTTTCATTTATGTTGACCGTGACAATGAGGGAAATGGCACTCTCAAACGCTCTAAGAAAAAATCATTTGATTGGTATAAAAAAGTCATCGCTACAAATGGAGCTGACGTGGAATAAAATGTATTGAAAAGAAGCTGGACAATTTCCAGCTTCTCATTTTTTTATAGGTAAATACTGACGTGCTATCCGATTTTCTGGCTTACGATCGTGCAGATAAATGACAATCAAGAAAAACCATTCTGCCGGCTTCATTAGCAGATAAACGAGATCTGCCTGCCAGGCTGTGCGAATATGTTTGGAAATGGGATAGCCATATCGGTCGTAGTTAGAACGGATACATCGATGTAGGCGTGGACATCTTTCTTCTAAAATTTGTTCAAAGGCATTGGCAATTTGTAGCTGACGGTTGACCACCACACGATGACCATGGCGTTCTCCCATGCGAATGGGTTTGACCAATTTGCGGTGTCCAGCGGCTCCCACTGTACAAAGGTAGTGTTCGTCATAGAAGGTGTTTGGTGGGGAGACTTTTTCCGATAAGGCCCAATCGCTGGTTTCTGACCACATTTGAAGCAGCTGGTCAGGTTTTTGACCAAAGAGAATGAGATAAGAGCCAAGAACTGCAAGATAGGGCAGGCTGAAGAAGAGCAACCAGATTGGCAGAGAAAGGCTTCTTTGCAGGAGAACAGAAAGTCTAGGAAAGCGTGGATTGCACTGCTTGGCTAAATCTTCTTGCCATAATTGAATGGTTTGTAAAATGGTCCGACTGTAAATAAGACAGATATTGAAGGGGACCAAACACAGATAGGAGTAGGTGAGTAAATCTATTTCAATCAAACTAGAAAGTTGAATGGTCCACAAAACCGCAAAGACAAAACTTGGATACAGGCAGCTGATGAGGAGGACCGTTAGGAGAGGGGAGAGGAGCTTAGTTTGGTTGATGTTCAGCACTAAATAAGCTAAAAGACCCATAAGAAGCAGGAAGAACTGCCCTGACCAGGCTTCTGTTTGAATGGGGCTGTGGATCTGGTTATTAACCAAGGTTTCTGGCCAATTGACGTATACAACTTGGGCTCCCTCAAGAGCTAGCCAACTTAACCCCGTTCCTAGAAAGAAAATCAAACCATCGTTAATCCAAAAAACATACTCTTTTAACTGTTTTTCTAAGAGTGCCATAAAGTGGCGGATGTTTTTCCAGGTCAGATAAAGAGGAAGGATCAAGCAGATTATGGGGATATTGATTACCCACATAAAAGGAACAAAGATGCTTGAGATAATATAAATTTGCCAGAATAGTTTTAAGCGTTTATTCATGATAACCTCCTTCCCTAGCCTACCATCATTTTTTAGAAAATTCAAGAATGGACAAGAAGAGTTTCAATACTTGCCTTTTGTTATCGTTTCCACTATAATAAAAATTAGTTAACAATAAAGGAGTATTGCATGAAATATATCGTAAATAACAGCAATGACCCAGCCTACAACATTGCCCTAGAAGCCTATGCATTCAAAGAATTAACTGATATTGATGAAATTTTCATTCTTTGGATTAATGAACCAGCTATCATCATTGGAAAGCATCAAAATGCTATCCAAGAAATTAACAAGGAATATACAGATGCTCACGGTATCCATGTCGTTCGCCGTTTGTCCGGTGGTGGAGCGGTTTACCATGATTTAAACAATCTCAACTACACCATTATTTCAAATAAATCTGAAGAAGGTGCATTTGACTTTAAAACTTTCTCTAAGCCCGTTATTGATACTCTTGCAACACTCGGCGTAGAGGCTAACTTCACTGGTCGTAATGACCTTGAAATTGACGGCAAGAAAATTTGTGGTAATGCCCAAGCATATGCAAAAGGTCGTATGATGCACCACGGTTGCTTGCTCTTTGATGTTGACATGTCTGTCCTAGCAAGTGCTCTTAAAGTCAGCAAAGACAAAATCGAGTCCAAAGGTGTTAAATCCGTTCGTGCCCGCGTGACCAACATTAACAGTGAGTTACCAGAAAAAATGACTGTTCTGGAATTTAAAGATGCCATTCTCAACCAAATGAAGCAAGAATATCCAGAAATGGATGAATATGTGTTGACTGAGGATGATTTGGCTCGAATCCAAGAAATCCGTGATACGCAGTTTGCAACATGGGATTGGACCTACGGTCAAACACCAGAATACACAGTTGAGCGCAGCGTCCGTTACCCAGCTGGTAAAATTACAACCTACATTAAGACTGAAAAATCAATTATTGAATCGATCAAAATTTATGGAGACTTCTTCGGTATTGGTGATGTATCTGATGTTGAAGACTTACTAATTGGTACACGTTATGAATATGCGGATGTACTTGCCAAACTTCAAGAGATTGATACAACTCATTATTTCTCGCGTATGACAACAGAAGAAGTCGCAAAAGCGATTGTTGCATAGATTATTGAGTATGAAATTGTTTTCAGTAAAGTATTTTTACTTGCACATTTTCTATATTATGGTATAATTATTTTCTGTGAGTATCCCTCACTTACTCGTGGCTAGACCATGAGTCATTAGACCAAAAGGAGGAACATATCAATGGCTAAATACGAAATTCTTTATATTATTCGTCCAAACATTGAAGAAGAAGCTAAAAACGCTTTGGTAGCACGCTTTGACTCTATCTTGACTGACAACGGTGCAACTATCGTTGAATCAAAAGCATGGGAAAAACGTCGCCTTGCATACGAAATCAAAGATTTCCGCGAAGGTTTGTACCATGTCGTTAACGTTGAAGCTAGCAACGATGAAGCTCTTAAAGAGTTTGACCGTTTGTCAAAAATCAACGGCGACATTCTTCGTCACATGATTGTCAAACTTGACGCGTAAGAAGGTACTTTATGATTAATAATGTAGTATTGGTTGGTCGCATGACCCGTGATGCAGAACTTCGTTATACTCCGTCTAACCAGGCTGTTGCGACTTTTACCTTGGCGGTTAACCGCAATTTTAAAAATCAAAATGGTGAACGTGAAGCGGACTTTATTAACGTAGTCATTTGGCGCCAACAAGCTGAAAATTTGGCGAATTGGGCTAAAAAAGGTGCGCTGATTGGTGTTACAGGTCGTATTCAGACTCGTAGCTATGATAACCAACAGGGGCAACGTGTCTACGTTACAGAGGTAGTTGCAGAAAGTTTCCAACTATTGGAAAGCCGTACTGCCCGTGAAGGCCAAGGTGGCGGTTATTCAGCTGGCAATTCCTTTGCTGGTGGCAACGATTATAACTCGCCTTATCAAGCGCCTGCGCAATCTACACCGAACTTCGCTCGAGAAGAAAGTCCATTTGGAGCAAGCAATCCAATGGATATATCAGACGATGACCTACCATTCTAGGTCAGAAACTAATAATATAAAGGAGAACACACATGGCTCAACAACGTCGTGGCGGTTTCAAACGCCGTAAAAAAGTTGACTATATCGCAGCTAACAAAATTGAATATGTTGATTACAAAGATACTGAGCTTCTTAGCCGTTTCATTTCTGAACGTGGAAAAATCCTTCCACGCCGTGTAACTGGAACTTCAGCTAAAAACCAACGTAAAGTAACAACAGCTATCAAACGTGCTCGCGTTATGGCTCTTTTACCATTCGTAAACGAAGATTAAAAAAATCGCCCTGTGTGGCGATTTTTTCTTGCGCTCTAGAAATGCGAAAAGCGCAATAACAGTATGGACTGTTTTTTCATGAGCTCGGAAATTAGAAGGCGAATTGAGACCCTGACGGGTCTTTTTAGCTTGTGCCCTAGAAACTGGAAAGGCGCAACGGCGAGAGTGGACCATTTTTTCATGAGCTTGAAATTAAGAAAGCGAATTAAGTCCTTGAATGGACTGTTTTTTCATGAGCTCGGAAATTAGAAGGCGAATTAAGACCCTTGACGGGTCTTTTTAGCTTGCGTCCTAGAAACTGGAAAGGCGCAACGGCGAGAATGGACTGTTTTTTCATGAGCATGAAAATGAGAAAGCGAATTGAGACTGGGCTCAAGCACAGCACCGATTCTCAAAGTTTGTGTCAACATATCAGCACAGTGGTTGATTATCATTGAGTATCAGATTATTTGATAGCTGGACTGTATAAAAAACAAAAGCGACTGGTAAATCCAATCGCTTTGTTTTTTATTGAACAGGTGTCATAGCACTGCGGATATTGTATTTCTTTTTCAAAAGGTAACGAATACCGAATGCTGCTACTCCGATAAGGATAGTAACAATAGGGTGTAAAACAGGATTGAGTGATGATGGAATCATTGCAGCTAGAATGAAGACGACTGACCAAGCCAAGGTAGCGAGTCCAAGGAAAACGATGGCCTTCAATAATTTAGGGCGTTGACCAGTTTTGATTTGCTCTCTATAAACGAAGTGGTACATAAAGTACATACCAGCACCGACTCCAAAACCAATGACTAATAAAGTAACTAGACCGTATTGAGCACCTTGACCGAAGAGGTTCATCAATCCATTGACACCAGCGATAATAGCTAACATAAGCAAACTAGAATCGACCCACATGAGCCATGGATTTTCATTGAATTCTACTTGGTCGTTCTTCTCTTTAGCAGAAGTAGATTTACTCGCTGCCCATTCACTAGGTGCCCCATACAAGTTACGTGCAGTAATACCGTTTTTTTGATTCTCGATGATAGTCGGTAGAATCTCTTCTAATAACTCTTTAATCTCGCTATCCGATTTTCCATCTTTAATCAGTTGGTTAGTAGCAATATGGATAAATTCTTGATTTTTCTTCGTCAATCCGTTGATTTCTGTAAATGACATATTCATCTCCTTAAGTTAAAACCATCTCTTACGAATGAAGTAGAAGGTAAGTGATAAGCTAATAGCAAAGGCAAATAGGATAATCCACCAAAATGCATATGGAATATCATTAAATGGGATAATATTATCCTTGAAGTTCATACCGTAGGCAGAAAATACCATGGTTGGAATAGACATAACAATGGTCATGAGAGCCAATGTCTTCATGATTGTATTCTGGTTATTGGAAATAACGGAGGCAAAGGCATGTGTCATCGAATTCAAGATGGATCCATAGATATCTGCCATCTCAATAGCCTGTTGCGTTTCGACTAGTGTATCTTCCAACAAATCTTCATCTTCTTCATATTTCCGGAGTAAGCGTGTAGAACTTGCCAGTTTTTTAACCAATCGTTCATTGGTTTTTAGGGAAGCTTTGAAGTAGACGATTGTTTTTTCCAATTCCATCAGTACAATTAGTTCTTCATTTCGCGTAGCTTCATGCAGTTGTTTTTCAATTTCTTCGCTCTTTCTGTCAATTGTACGTAGGGCAGAAAGATATAGCTGGGCATTGCGATAAAGAATTTGGAAAACAAAACGAGATTTCATAAAGGTAAAGAAATTTCGTATGCGACGATGAATAAATTGTTCAAATAATGGTAACTCTTCTAAACAAGTAGTGATGATGGCTTCATCGGTCAAAATGATTCCGAGAGGAATAGTGATGTAATACGTTTTATTATTCCGTTCTTCCAAAATAGGGACGTCTACGATAATGAGTGTATAATCATCTTCGACAGTAATACGAGAAGATTCCTCAGCATCAAGTGGAGCCCGTAAATCGGCGATGTCAATCTTGTAGTGCTCAGCTACTTCCATAGATTCGCTCTGGGAGGGGTTAACCAAATTAATCCAAGCCCCTGGTTCAAAGGTTTGGATTTCTTCTAAATCAGTCATGGTTGATAGAAAAATCTGTTTCATATCTTTGCCCTCCTTTTGATTTGATTCGTTAACGCAACCTCTATTATACCAAAAAAGTACCATAACGGAAAGGTTTTCTGAATAAATGTGATATAATATGAAGACGTTTAATAAGTAAGTTGTACGGATTTTTAAGGGGTTGAATGATAGAAAAATCTAGTCCAAACCTTTTTCTCTTTCAACTAATGAAAGTCCTTGAAGAAAGGAAATGAACACGGGCTAAATGCAGTGTCAAAAATTGCTGGTTTCTTCATGTTTAAGCATGCGGAACTGGCTTCTGCGTCGTAGACATCTGTGCTTTCTTCGGTTTTCGACCTGTGAAAGCACTAGTTGTCTTGACGGGGGTGCGTCTTCGAAATCACAGATTTCGGACTTACCGCCTATTTTGACTGTGCATTTGACGCCCTTTGTATCTTAAATTATGCAAGAAAATATTGTGATTCATGGGGCGCGTGCCCATAATTTAAAAAACATTGATGTGACCATTCCGCGTGAGAAATTGGTGGTGGTGACTGGTTTGTCAGGGTCTGGTAAGTCGAGTTTGGCTTTTGATACTTTGTATGCCGAAGGTCAACGTCGTTATGTTGAATCCTTGTCTGCCTATGCTCGTCAGTTCTTGGGCAATATGGATAAGCCAGATGTCGATTCTATTGAAGGTCTTAGCCCTGCTATTTCCATAGACCAAAAAACAACCTCGCGTAACCCACGCTCGACAGTGGGGACGGCTACGGAAATCAATGATTATCTCCGTTTGCTCTATGCGCGTGTTGGGGTGCCTTACTGTATCAATGGTCATGGTGCAATTGCGGCATCTTCAGTGGAACAAATTGTTGATGAGGTTTTGGAATTGCCTGAACGCCAGCGGTTACAAATCTTGGCGCCGATTGTACGTAAGAAAAAAGGGCAACATAAGACAATTTTTGAAAAAATTCAGAAGGATGGCTATGTTCGGGTCCGTGTTAATGGAGATGTCTATGATGTGTCGGAAGTTCCTGAGTTGTCAAAGAGTAAGGCACATAATATTGAGGTTGTAGTCGATCGGATTGTCATCAAAGAGGGCATTCGTTCTCGCTTGTTTGATTCGGTTGAGGCAGCGCTTCGAATTGCGGACGGCTATGTTATCATCGATACCATGGACGACAAGGAAATGCTATTCTCCGAATACTATGCCTGTCCAGTTTGTGGTTTTACGGTGCCAGAGTTAGAACCACGTCTTTTCTCCTTCAATGCGCCTTTTGGGTCTTGTAGTGATTGTGATGGACTTGGCATGAAGCTCGAAGTGGATACAGATTTGATAGTCCCAGATACCAGCAAGACCTTGCGTGAAGGTGCCTTAGCCCCTTGGAATCCAATTTCATCAAATTATTATCCTCAAATGTTGGAGCAGGCCATGAATCACTTTGGGATAGATATGGATACGCCATTCGAGCAGCTAACTGAGGTTGAAAAAAATCTGATTTTCAACGGCTCTGATGGGAAGGAATTCCATTTCCACTATGAAAATGAATTTGGTGGGGTGCGGGATATTGATATTCCATTTGAAGGCTTGATTACGAATATAAACCGCCGCTACCGTGAAACCAATAGTGATTATACACGGACTGTTATGAAGACTTACATGAATGAGCTGACCTGTGGAACCTGCCACGGCTATCGCCTCAATGACCAAGCCCTGTCTGTCAAAGTTGGTGGCGAGCAGGGACTTCATATCGGGCAGTTGTCTGACTTGTCCGTAGCTGATCATTTGCAAGTCATTGAAAATCTGACCTTGTCTGAAAATGAAGCGACGATTGCTACGCCTATTGTCAAGGAAATCAAGGATCGCCTGACCTTCCTCAACAATGTTGGTCTTAACTACCTGACGCTGTCGCGAGCAGCTGGAACCCTATCAGGTGGTGAGAGTCAGCGGATTCGTTTGGCGACTCAGATTGGCTCAAACCTGTCTGGTGTCCTTTACATCTTGGATGAGCCGTCAATTGGTCTGCACCAGCGGGACAATGACCGTCTGATTGCTAGTCTTAAGAAAATGCGTGATTTGGGCAATACATTGATTGTGGTGGAGCATGATGAGGACACTATGCGTGAGGCAGATTGGTTAATCGATATTGGACCTGGTGCTGGTGTGTTTGGTGGAGAAGTTGTTGCTTCCGGGACTCCGGATCAAGTTGCTAAAAATAAAAAGTCTATTACAGGCCAGTACCTTTCTGGGAAGCGCCAAATTCCAGTTCCATTAGAGCGTCGTGTTGGAAATGGTCGTTTCTTAGAGGTGATAGGTGCCAAGGAAAACAACTTGCAAGATGTAACGGTCCGTTTCCCACTTGGAAAATTTGTGGCGGTGACAGGAGTGTCTGGCTCTGGTAAGTCAACTCTGGTCAATTCCATTTTGAAAAAAGCTATTGCACAGAGACTCAATCGCAATTCGGACAAGCCAGGTAAGTTCAAGTCCATTTCAGGAATTGAACACTTGGACCGCCTGATTGATATTGACCAAAGCCCGATTGGGCGAACACCGCGTTCCAACCCTGCTACCTACACAGGTGTTTTTGACGATATTCGTGACCTCTTTGCTCAGACCAATGAAGCCAAAATCCGTGGCTACAAGAAGGGACGTTTCTCCTTTAACGTCAAAGGTGGTCGTTGTGAAGCTTGTTCTGGTGACGGAATCATCAAGATCGAAATGCACTTCCTTCCAGACGTATTTGTCCCATGTGAAGTCTGCCATGGTCAACGCTATAATTCTGAAACCTTGGAAGTACACTACAAGGAGAAAAATATTGCTCAGGTTCTTGATATGACGGTCAATGATGCGGTGGAATTCTTTAAACATATTCCAAAAATTGAACGGAAGCTCCGCACCATTCAAGATGTGGGCTTGGGTTATGTTACTCTTGGACAGCCTGCGACAACCCTATCAGGTGGTGAAGCCCAGCGGATGAAGTTGGCTTCGGAACTCCACAAGCGGTCAACTGGTAAATCCTTGTATATCTTGGATGAGCCGACGACAGGCTTGCATACGGAGGACATTGCCCAGTTGCTCAAGGTTTTGGCCCGCTTTGTTGATGACGGTAATACTGTTCTGGTCATTGAGCACAATTTGGATGTGATTAAGACAGCTGACCACATTATCGACATGGGACCAGAGGGTGGTGTTGGTGGTGGTACAGTTGTCGCAACAGGTACACCAGAAGAAGTCGCAGCCAACCCAGCCAGCTTTACTGGCCAATATTTGAAAACTAAGTTGAAATAAGCATTTAAAAAAGAGCCATCGGCTCTTTTTTTGGAGCTTGCACCAATTTTTTCTACGCTTGATAAGCTAGTACAAATCAGATATAATATAAAAAATAAGACTCTTAACAAGGAGACCTCCATGCAATCGGAATACGTTTTATTGTGCAGTCCATACAGATACAGTTCAGTTTTTGCCAATTCAGTCAATAGACAATTTATTGAAAAAGAACTAATGAGTGTCGTCATGCCAGGTGTCAATATAATGACCAGAGGCCTGTTGCGAACCATGTTAGAAACAAACTATGGCATTACAGATTATTCAAGTTTAAAAGAAGAAATTGATAAGCTTGAAGATGGTCGTTATCATGCTTTAGAAGATGTTTCTTCATTTATTGATGGAATAGGCACTCCTGATGTAAAAGACTTTTACCTTTCTTTAAATTCATTAACAGGTTCTCAACTAATCAAAGGCTTTGACGACTGCCGTATAATTGATGTCTTGACGAAATCATATGCTACTCGCTTGATTACTAAAGAAGAATTTGAGGAACTGTTTACCAAGCAAACAGATCGTATCAAAAATAGTTATCAGACTTGGGAACAATACCTAGCATCTTGTGTAATGGGAAAATTACTTCAGTATGTTCCTAGCTCAGAAACGATTACAAGCGTTGAGGAATATGTGGTAGATGTTTATTCTTTTTGTATTGCACCGACGAATGTCTTTTCTTATGGTACTTTTTGGGCAAATCATGAGTTAGCCAACTTGACAGCCTTGTTAGAAAACTTCTTACCTGAAGAAATTGTTAAAGAGTTAAAATCAAGGCAAAATCGTGTGGATTATAAGGGTGAGATTCCAGGACTTACGGTGCCTTCAAATGATTTGCTTGCTTCCCTAGAAGGAACCTCTATAGACCCAACATTTATCGATTATGAACGCTATCAGTACCTGAGCGAACTTGCAGATTACGTTTTTTGGACTCCCCTTATTGAGAATAATCTTGAATGGATGATTGCAGAAAAAAACTTACAAGAACAAGATACAATTCTTTTACCAAAGGAGTATGCAAGTCTTTATTCGGCTAGAGTATTTTGGTATCATTATCCAAGCTACAAGGAGTTGCATGAAGAACATATTTTTGCCATGTTTGAAGGAACTCTAAGTTTAAATCTTATCTTTACAGAGGAAGCTGTCTACACCTTTAAGAAGAAATTATTCGGCAAACCATCACTTGTCAGAATCCTTTGGGAACAAGTTGAGTTAAGCTCCTCACTTAATTTATGGATGGAAGAAAGTAAAATTCATTTTGGCAAAAAGACAATTTCTAATGTCAGTCCAGTTTTAAGCGAAATCGGCCTAAATAGCAAGGCTATTGACGACCTAGATTCTCAAGAAAGGAAAGCTCTTGAAAATGAATGGCAACAAAAAATGAATCAATTTTTAGAGGGTATTCCTCAACGGATTCGTGAATTTAAAGGGAAATGAGAAGAAACTCTTAATGCTGTTTTGAAAAGTCGCTCTAGCGGCTTTTTTGCTTGTCCTGCTAAGAATTTATTGGTATTTAACTTCATTTCTGCTATAATAGTTAAAAAATCATTGGAGGAATAGGATGCAAAAAAGACTTGAAAAATTTGAAGAAAAATTAGCTCAATCAACTGTTGATGGAATCTTAGTGACAGGGCAAAATAATATTTATTATTTAACTGGTTTTTGGGGAACGGAGGCGACTGTCTTCATCAGTGGCAAGCGTCGCTTGTTTGTGACTGATTCGCGTTACACCTTGATAGCCAAGGCATCAGTAAAAGGTTTTGATATTATCGAGAGCCGTTTTGCACTTGATGAGATTGCAAAGGTGATTAAGGAAGATGGGCTTGAAACCATTGGTTTTGATAGCGAGGTGACCTATGGTTTCTATCAAAGTCTGACCAGCATTTTTGAGGGTTATCAACTGGTTGCCATGTCCAATTTTATCGAAGACTTGCGCATGATTAAGGATGAGAAAGAAATTGCGACCATTCGCCGGGCATGTCAAATTTCGGATCAGGCTTTTATTGATGTTCTTGACTTTATCAAACCAGGTCAGACGACTGAGATGGACGTCAATCATTTTCTTGACCACCGCATGCGTCAACTCGGTGCAGAAGGGGCATCATTTGAGTTCATCGTGGCATCTGGCTACCGCTCTGCTATGCCCCATGGAAGAGCGTCTGAAAAGGTAATTCAATCTGGTGAGACCTTGACGCTGGATTTTGGTTGCTATTACCAGCATTATGTCAGCGACATGACACGGACCATCCATATTGGTCATGTGACAGATCAAGAACGTGAGATTTACGATGTGGTCTTGCGGGCCAATAAGGCTTTAATTGAGCAGGCCAAAGAAGGCGTTACCTACCGCGAGTTTGACGCTATTCCTCGTGAGATTATCAATGCGGCGGGTTACGGAGCCAACTTTACACACGGCATCGGTCACGGTATCGGTTTGGATATTCATGAATATCCGTATTTTGGAAAATCTGACGAGACTATCAAGGCAGGTATGGTCTTGACGGATGAGCCTGGAATCTATTTGGATGACAAATATGGTGTTCGGATCGAAGATGACCTATTAATCACTGAAACAGGGTGTGAAGTTTTGACGCTAGCTCCAAAAGAATTGATTGTCATTTGAGAAATTTGCTGACTTGTGGTAAAATAAAACGAATAAATTATTTTTAAGAGGTAAACATTCAAATGATTGAAGCAAGTAAACTTAGAGCAGGTATGACCTTTGAAGCGGAAGGCAAATTGATTAAGGTCTTGGAAGCGAGTCATCACAAGCCTGGTAAGGGAAATACAATCATGCGTATGAAGTTGCGTGATGTGCGTACAGGATCTACTTTCGATACAACTTACCGTCCAGATGAAAAATTTGAACAAGCTATTATCGAGACTGTTCCAGCTCAATATCTTTACCAAATGGATGACACAGCTTATTTCATGAACACTGAAACGTATGATCAATATGAAATTCCAGTAGCTACAATCCAAGAAGAATTACTATACATTTTAGAAAACTCAGATGTAAAAATTCAATTCTATGGAACAGAAGTGATTGGTGTCACTGTCCCAACAACTGTTGAATTGGTCGTTGCTGAAACACAACCATCTATCAAAGGTGCAACAGTGACAGGTTCTGGTAAGCCAGCGACTATGGAGACTGGTCTAGTTGTTAACGTACCAGATTTTATTGAAGCAGGTCAAAAACTTGTTATTAATACAGCAGAGGGAACTTACGTTTCACGCGCTTAAGCGTTTCCTCTTAGGAAAGGAGAGCCTATGACAGTAGAATATCAGGGCGAAATTGTTATTGCGCCACGCGTTCTTGAAGTAATTACAGGCATTGCTGCCGCTAAAGTGGATGGGGTACATTCCCTCCAGAATAAAAGAGTAGCGGATAGCTGGTCAAAAACATCTCTAAATAAAGGAATTTACCTTGAGACGGATGAAGAAGGTCGAGTAACTGCAGATATTTATGTTTATTTAGAGTATGGTGTCAATGTACCTGCCGTATCTATGGAGATTCAACGTGCTGTTAAAACAGCAGTACTTAACTATGCAGATGTACAAGTTGATGCTGTCAATATCCATGTCAATGGCATTGTTCCTGATAAGACACCAAAACCAGCATTGAAAGATTTATTCGGAGAGGATTTCCTTGATGAAGAATAATAGACATGCCTTGCGGAAATGTGCGTTGCAGGCAATCGTATCGCTTGAATTTGGACAAGAACCCGTTCAAGCTGCTCAGTTTTCTTACCTTTATGATAAAGAAGATGAGCAAGAAGGAATTGAAATTCCACTTTTCCTTCTTAATCTTGTCAATGGTGTAGCGGATTATCGTGAGGAGTTGGATAAAGAATTATCCACTCGACTAAAATCAGGCTGGACCTTGGATCGTTTGACCTTAATTGATAAGAATATCATGCGATTAGGATTATTTGAAATTTTATATTTTGAAGAAACGCCAGATCGTGTTGCAGTCAATGAAGCAGTTGAACTAGCCAAAGAATTTTCAGATGATGCATCTGCTAAATTTGTCAACGGTGTACTAAGCCAGTTTATTAAAGAAGAAGCCAAATAAGGTTTCTTCTTTTATTGTAGAATGAAAAGTGAAAAAGACTGTACTTGATCTCAACTCAAGTACAGTCTCTTTTATACACTCGCCCCAGCTAAAAGGGTGATTGGTAAAATATAGTCTGTTTTTGGGAGTTTCTTTCCCTCAATCTTATCAATCAGTAAATCAACTAACAACCGTGCAATCTCGACCAATGGCTGTTTGATGGTTGTTAATTGAGGATAATAACTCTCAATAAAGCTCGTACCGTCATAACCAATTAATCTGATATCCTCTGGAATGGATAATTTTAATGAACGAGCCACATTCCAAACCAGCATAGCTGTCGCATCTCCAGAAACAAAAATGCCATCTGGTTTGTATTTTTCAAGTATTGAGCGAATCTCCATTTCTTTTCTTACTGGGGATAAGTCGCTTGCGATTTTAAAAACTTTAGCTTCATCTAAAATAGAAGTGAAGCCTACTTGTCGTAGTCCAGTTGGAGAATTAGAGTCGTCATTTCCCGTAATCATTAATGGATTGTGACATCCCGCTTTTTGTAAGGTTTGGGCAGCCAATACCCCGCCAGCAAAATTATCGGAAGAGACAATGGGAATGGAAGGAGAGAGGTTGCGGTCAAAAGCAATAATTGGTGCGACGACACGATCGTAGTCTTGAATTCCCAAATTGTGACTGCCTGAAATAATACCATCAACTTGGTTTGCTGCCAGCATTTCTAGATATTCACGTTCCTTATCGGATTCATGTTGGCTATTACAAATAATGGTTTTATAACCTCGATCGAAAAGTTCTTTTTCCAGATGTCCTATTAGCTCAGAATAGAAAATATTGTTGATGGTTGGAAAGATGAGACCAACTAATTTTGCAGATTTACCTTGTAAGCTACGTGCCAGGTTGTTCGGTTTATAACCTAGTTCACGCATGGCTTCCTCGACATTGCGAATGGTTTTTTCAGAAAGGTATCCTTTTTTATTGATAACGCGTGAGACAGTGGTGGGGCTAACCCCAGCTAACTGTGCTACATCAGTTAGTTTTGCGACCATATTATTTTTCTAATGTAAAGTAAGTTCCAGTTGGGTGTCCGGCAAGTATCTTGATTCCGGTTTGACCTTCTTCTGGGAAGACACGACTGGTAAATACTTTTTCTCCTTTATTAATGAAGATTTCGATAATTGATTTGTCTACAAAAATCCGTACCTGAGTTTCGTCAGTTGTAATCTTACACTGGCGTGTTGTTCCAAAATCAGTTGCATATTGGATGCCTGCCCGACTCCTATCTAGGACCACTTTGCCATTGATGGTATCTACTGTTAGTTGTAGCCCGTTTCCTTGTTCATCTGCGAATAGTAGCAGTTTTCCAATTTCATCAGCAGGCAAAGTCAAGTCTAATTCATAACTATTGTTCGTAGATGCTTTTTCAGCAAAGACTTCTTCAGAACTACGCAATGTCTTGATGGCATCCACAGGGTACTGGTACAATTTCCCGTCTTTGATAGAGAGTTCTTTCACCAAACTCATAGCACCTTGATAATCATACTGATCTGTTGGGTAATCAACATCTGGCCCTCCAATCCAACTAACGATCAAGGCCCGACCATCTGGGGCATTGAAACCTTGAGTGGCGTATGCTTCAAATCCATAGTCTAGGTTTTGGATTTCTGAAGCACCTTTCAGAATGGCATTTTGAGTGTCAAACGATTGACAGATCTTATAGGTGTTAGGATAGATGTTGTCATAGTTGAGTTCAGACTTGTCCAGGCCTTGCGGACTATAAAGGAGTACGGGATGGTTGTCTACGAAAACCAGATTTGGACATTCAATCATGTACTCGGAGCCTTTGCCACCGAACTCCAGGTTTCCGATGAATTCCCATTGTTTAATGTTGTTATTGGTAGCTTTATAGAGTTTAATGAAACCAGATTTTTCTAAACTTTGTGCCCCCACGATGGCGTAGAATTGCCCTTGATAGTCGAAGATTTGTGGATCACGGAAATGTTCAGTTACATCATCTGGTTGTTGGATAAGGACCTCTTCAAATTTTTCGATATGGCCTTCCTTATCCATCCAAGCACCGATTTGAAGAGGAACACGGACCCAATTTTCATCACGGACATTTCCTGTATAAAAGAGAAACAGATTGTTATCTATTTCATAAGCAGAGCCAGAATAAGCACCATGGCTATCATGAGGATGATCGGGTAACAGTACCACTCCAGTTTCTGTAAAGTGAACGAGGTCTTCAGACTCCGTATGAACCCATTGCTTTAAACCGTGGGCGGCACCAAACGGCCAGTTTTGATAGAAAAGACTAAATTTTCCATTGAAGTAGGAGAAGCCATTCGGATCATTTAATAGACCGGTTTTGGGTTCAATATGGTAGGTGACATGCCAAGGGGATTTAGCCACATTCTCTTTGATTTTGGTTATTTCATCAGCAGTCCAGTCGGCATAGGCTTTGTAACGAATTTCTTGAGGTAGATTCATAATGTTCTCCAGTCAATCTAAAGTTCTTTACTATATAGTAAACGTTTTCTCTTAAAAAATCAACGATTTTACGTAAAAAATAAAAATTTCTGCAAAGCGTTTGACATATTTTTAAAAAATGTTATAATAAAATCGTAGAAAGTTTTGAAAATGCTTTCAAACGATAAAAATAAGGAGATTTTTGCAAAATGAACAATACTGAAATTGCAAAAAAAGTCATCGATGCTATCGGTGGAGTTGAGAATGTCAATAGTGTAGCTCACTGTGCGACTCGCCTCCGTGTGATGGTGAAAGATGAGTCGAAAATCGACAAGGATACAGTCGAAAATATTGAAAAAGTACAGGGTGCTTTCTTTAACTCTGGTCAATACCAAATCATCTTTGGTACTGGTACAGTTAACAAAATCTATGATGAAGTCGTAGCACTTGGCTTGCCAACTTCAACTAAGGCTGAAATGAAAGCAGAAGCTGCCAAACAAGGGAATTGGTTCCAACGTGCTATTCGTACGTTCGGTGATGTCTTCGTTCCAATTATTCCAGTTATCGTGGCGACAGGTCTCTTCATGGGTCTTCGTGGTTTACTGAAAGCAGTTGGTATTGTTTTACCTGAAGATTTGGCAGTTTATTCTGAGATTTTGACAGATACAGCTTTTGTTATTTTGCCTGGACTTGTAGTTTGGTCAACATTCCGTGTATTTGGTGGTAACCCAGCTGTGGGTATCGTACTTGGTATGATGTTGGTATCAGGTTCACTACCAAATGCTTGGGCAGTAGCGTCAGGTGGTGATGTAACTGCTAAGGTATTCTTTGGGTTCATTCCGGTTGTTGGTTTACAAGGATCAGTCCTTCCAGCCTTCATTATCGGTTTAATTGGTGCTAAATTTGAAAAACTTGTACGCAAGGTTGTTCCAGATGTGTTGGATCTTTTGGTAACTCCGTTTGTGACATTATTGGTGATGTCTATTCTTGGATTGTTTATCATTGGACCTGCGTTCCATGTTGTTGAGAATTATATCCTTATTGGTACTCAAGCAATTCTTAGCTTACCATTTGGTTTAGCTGGTTTGATTATTGGGGGACTTAACCAAGTTATTGTCGTAACTGGGGTTCACCATATCTTTAACTTATTGGAATCACAACTTGTCAGTCAGACAGGTAGTGACCCATTGAATGCAATTTTTACTGCGGCGATGACTGCACAAGGTGCGGCGACAGTTGCGGTTGGTGTGAAAACGAAGAATGCTAAATTGAAAGCTCTTGCTTTCCCAGCAGCTCTTTCTGCCTTCCTCGGTATTACTGAGCCAGCTATCTTCGGTGTCAACTTGCGTTTCCGTAAACCATTCTTCCTTTCACTTGGTGCTGGTGCCCTCGGTGGTATGTTGGCTTCTCTTCTAGGTCTTGCAGGTACCGGTTTTGGTATCACAATTATCCCAGGTACACTTCTCTACCTTAACGGTCAACTTTTCCAATACCTCTTGGTAGTTGCAGTATCATTTGCTCTTGGTTTTGCTTTGACTTACCTCTTCGGATTTGAAGATGAAGAGCCAGTTGCTGGTAAATCTTCTGCAGTTGCAAAGGAAACAGCGGCTCTAGCAAATGAAGCTGCAACAGCTTTGCTTTCTGAAGAAACTCTTGTTTCTCCACTTTCAGGTAATGCAGTTGCTCTTGAAAATGTTAATGACCCAGTCTTCTCATCAGGTGCTATGGGTAAAGGTTTGGCTGTTAAACCTTCTGAGGGTGTTGTTTATGCACCAGCAGATGCAGAAGTAACAATTGCTTTTGAAACAGGTCATGCTTACGGTTTGAAGACAGCAACTGGTGCTGAAATCTTGATTCACATCGGTATCGATACAGTTTCTATGAACGGCAATGGTTTTGAGAAATTAGTAGTAGCTGGTGATAAAGTAAAAGCTGGTACTCCGATTGCTAAATTTGATGCAGCTAAGATTGCTGAAGCCGGTCTAGATGATACTACGATGGTAATCATAACAAATACAGCAGACTTTGCTGAAGTTTCACCACTTGCTGAAGGAACAATTGCTCATGGGGCAGACTTCTTGAAAGTAGTAAAATAGTATAGAAAATTGAAAGGAAAAGGCATTAGGCCTTTTTCTTCTATTTCTTTCTATGGTATAATGAAACAGATAAAACAATGGGAGATAATAAGATGACAAAATTATATGGTAGCTTGGAAGCGGGTGGTACAAAGTTTGTTTGTGCCGTAGGAGATGAGAACTTTCAAGTTGTTGAAAAAACGCAATTTCCAACGACAACTCCTTATGAAACGATTGAGAGAACGGTTGAATTCTTCAAACGCTACGAAGAACGCTTGGCTGGAATTGCTATTGGTTCATTTGGTCCAATCGATATTGATCAAAACTCACAGACTTATGGTTATATCACTTCAACTCCAAAACCTCATTGGTCAAATATTGATTTACTTGGTCTGATTGCTAAAGAATTTAATATTCCATTCTACTTCACGACAGATGTGAATTCATCAGCTTTTGGTGAAACATTGGTTCGTAAAGGGGTAAAGAGCTTAGTTTACTATACAATCGGTACAGGTATTGGGGCAGGTGCTATTCAGAATGGTGAATTTATCGGTGGCTTGGGTCATACTGAAGCTGGTCATACTTACGTTGCCCTACACCCATACGATGTAAAACATGAATTTAAAGGGATGTGTCCATTCCACAATGGGTGTTTGGAAGGCTTAGCTGCAGGTCCTTCTCTTGAAGGTCGTACAGGTATTCGTGGTGAATTGATTGAGTTAGATTCAGACGTTTGGGATGTGCAGGCTTACTACATTGCTCAAGCAGCAGTACAGGCAACCTTGCTTTATCGTCCGCAAGTAATTGTATTTGGTGGAGGAGTTATGGCTCAGGAGCACATGCTTAATCGTGTACGTGAGAAGTTTGTCGGTTTGATGAACGATTATCTCCCAACACCAGATGTCAAAGAATATATCGTAACGCCTGCTGTTGCTGAAAATGGTTCTGCAACTCTTGGTAATTTTGCCTTAGCAAAAAAAGTATCTGAAAAATAACAGTCTAGTTAATTAAGAAAAAATAGCAACCAGATTTGTGAATGGGTTGCTATTCACTTTTTCTTCTAATACTGAAAATATTTATATTTTAGTAAGTTCTATTTTCCAGCAGGAATGCTAAGAGTTGTCATCAAATCTTGAAATCTCTTCTGAAATATGCTACAATATATTATTGAATTAAAACGAGAAAATAGGATGAATAGTATGGTAACTAATATGCTTCGTTCCCTCATTGAAAATGACAAGGGTGAGCAAAGAAAACTTGAAAGAATGGCAGACAAAGTATTTTCTTATGCGGATGAAATGGCTGCTCTTAGTGATGAACAATTGCAAGCGAAAACTATAGAATTTAAGGAACGTTACAATAAGGGAGAATCTTTAGATGATCTCTTATATGAAGCTTATGCAGTTGTCCGTGAAGGGGCTAAGCGGGTACTTGGTCTATATCCTTATAAAGTTCAGGTAATGGGGGGAATAGTTCTTCACAATGGCGACGTTCCGGAAATGCGTACTGGTGAAGGGAAGACCTTGACAGCTACAATGCCAGTCTACTTGAATGCCTTGTCAGGCAAAGGGGTTCACGTTGTCACAGTCAATGAATATCTTTCTACACGTGATGCGACCGAAATGGGTGAGTTATATTCTTGGCTTGGACTATCAGTCGGAATTAACCTGGCTGCTAAATCACCGCTAGAAAAACGTGAAGCCTATAACTGTGATATTACCTACTCTACCAACTCAGAAATCGGTTTTGATTACCTGAGAGATAATATGGTCGTTCGTGCTGAAGATATGGTACAACGCCCGCTGAATTATGCCTTGGTCGATGAAGTGGACTCTATCCTGATTGACGAAGCTCGTACTCCTCTGATTGTTTCTGGTCCTCAAGGTTCTGAAACAAATCAATTATATTTCTTGGCGGATAACTTGGTTAAATCATTGGATAAGGAAGACTATATTATTGACATTCCTTCAAAAACAATTGGTTTATCTGATACAGGTATTGATAAGGCTGAAAAATTCTTCAAATTAAATAATCTGTATGATATTGAAAATGTAGCCATCACTCACTTCTTAGACAATGCCCTTCGTGCTAATTATATCATGACCTATGATGTTGATTACTTGGTAAATGAAGATCAGGAAGTCATGATTATTGATCCATTTACAGGTCGAACAATGGAGGGTCGTCGCTACTCTGATGGACTCCATCAAGCTATTGAAGCTAAAGAAGGTGTGCCTGTTCAAAATGAATCGAAGACAAGTGCTTCAATCACCTACCAAAACCTCTTCCGTATGTATACCAAACTTTCAGGTATGACGGGTACAGGTAAGACGGAAGAAGAAGAGTTCCGTGAAATTTACAACATTCGAGTTGTACCAATTCCGACAAACCGTCCGATTGCTCGTATTGACCATGAAGATTTGCTCTATCCAAGTTTAGAATACAAATTCAATGCCGTTATCGCTGATGTGAAGCGCCGTTATGAAAAAGGTCAACCAGTACTAGTTGGTACAGTCGCTGTCGAAACATCTGATTTGATTTCACAAAAATTAGTTGCAGCAGGCGTTCCGCATGAGGTATTGAATGCTAAAAACCATTATCGCGAGGCCCAAATCATCATGAATGCTGGTCAGCGTGGAGCTGTTACGATTGCAACAAACATGGCTGGACGTGGTACAGATATTAAGTTAGGCCCTGGTGTGCGAGAATTAGGTGGACTATGTGTGATTGGTACAGAACGTCATGAGAGTCGCCGTATTGATAATCAGCTTCGTGGACGTTCAGGTCGTCAGGGTGATCCAGGGGAATCTCAGTTCTACTTATCACTCGAAGATGATTTGATGAAACGTTTTGGTTCAGAACGGATCAAGGTATTTATGGAACGTATGAACCTGTCAGAAGAAGAGTCTGTAATCAAATCGAAAATGCTCACACGTCAAGTTGAATCAGCACAGAAACGTGTAGAAGGTAATAACTACGATTCACGTAAACAAGTTCTACAATACGACGACGTTATGCGTGAACAACGTGAAATCATCTACAAACAACGTCAAGATGTGATTACAGCAGATCGTGATTTGGCACCTGAAATCAAGGCAATGATGAAGCGGACCATTGAGCGTCAAGTGGAAGGTCATTTCTTGGGGTCAAAAGATGAAGCCATTGATGGGATTATTAAGTTTGCTCATACAACATTGGTTGAAGATGGTACATTGCATGCGGAATCCTTTAAATCAATGAATAAAAAAGAAATCATTGATGAATTGTATGAACTAGCTTTGAGAGTCTATGATTCACAAGTGAAGAAGCTTCGTGATGAAGAACGAATTCGCGAATTCCAGAAGGTACTCATTCTACGTGTCGTAGATAACAAATGGACTGATCATATCGATGCAATGGATCAATTACGTAATGCGGTAAGCTTACGTGGCTACGCGCAAAATAATCCAATTGTAGAATATCAATCAGAAGCTTTTACAATGTTTAATGATATGATTGGTGCTATAGAATTTGAAGTGACTCGCCTTATGATGAAAGCGCAGATTCATGACAATATCGAGCGTGAACGATCAGCTCAAGATGCCCGTACAACAGCAGTTAAAAATATCATGCCAAACCAATCAGCACAGGTCAAAGAGAATGTGTCTTTCGAAGGTGTTGACCGGAATGATCCATGTCCATGTCAGTCTGGTAAGAAATTTAAAAATTGTCACGGCCGTAAATAAGAACTTGTATTCACAAGTAATCTGCTTTTATTTAAGAAATAATTTTCGCTCATCAAGGCAGTTTTTTGACTGGAATACTCCTGTATTTTGAAAAAACGAACGATGACTGACTTAGAAACTAAGTCTAAGATGGAAGTATGACCGGTGAATTCAAGGTCTAGGGATGAATGAAGGACTGGACGGCTGTCCAGTCTTTTGAAGTATTTAAAATATTGTATAAAGAAGGAGCACGATTCATGATTGTTGGACATGGGATTGACCTTCAAGATATAAAGGCTATCGAGCGTGCTCGCGAAAAACATCAGGGGTTCCCCAAAAAAGTACTGACTGTAAAAGAATTTGAACGCTATCAGGATTTGCAAGGACGACGACAGTTGGAATATTTGGCTGGTCGTTGGGCTGTCAAAGAAGCATTTTCTAAGGCATTAGGAGTCGGTATTGGAATAGTGGGTTTTCAAGATATTGAAGTATTAAATAATCGCCAAGGGGCTCCCTACATTGCGAAGAGTCCGTTTAGTGGAAAAATTTGGCTGAGCATTAGTCATTCTGGAGAATTTGTGCAAGCAAGCGTGATTTTGGAGGAAAATAATGATTGAAAGTGACCATCGACCCAGTTATATTGAGGTTCAATTAGATGCTATAGCAGCTAATCTTGAACAAGTGATTGAACCTTTGCCTAGAAAGACTCAGGCATTTGCAGTTATTAAAGCAAATGCTTATGGACATGGTGCTGTTGCAGTAGCTCGACGGTTAGCGAGCCAAGTAGCAGGTTTTTGTGTTTCAAACTTGGATGAAGCGTTCGAATTACGTCAGGCTGGAATAGAGCACCCAATCTTGATTTTGGGAGTTATACCTGTTGACGATTTGCATTTAGCTTTGAAGTTAAATATCAGTGTCACTCTTGCAAGTTTAGAGTGGTTAGAGCTGGTTAAAGCATCTGGTCAGGATCTAGCTGGTTTAGCTGTTCATGTTAAACTAGATACTGGAATGGGGAGAATTGGATTCAGAGACTGGTCTGAGTTGGAGAAAGTGCTTGATCTTATGAGTGAGATGGATCTTGAATTTGAGGGTATTTTTACCCATTTTGCAACAGCAGATGAAGAAGATGCACATTATTTCTACGAGCAATTGACACATTTTAAGGAATGGTTAGATAGGTTACCGGAATTGCCTCGTTGGATACATGCAAGTAATTCAGCTACAAGTATCTGGCATGCAGATACGGTGTTTAACATGGTTCGATTAGGGGATGTTCTGTATGGTCTAAATCCTAGTGGACGTACCTTAGCTCTACCATTTAAGCTCCAACCTGCATTGGGATTGTACTCTGAACTCGTACATGTTAAGCAAGTCGAGGCTGGTACCTTTCTTGGATATGGGTCAACGTATCAGAGCTCAGAGACTGAGTGGATAGGTACTATTCCTGTTGGATATGCTGATGGTGTAGTGCGTAGACTCCAAGGTTTCCATGTTCTGGTTGATGGTCAATATTGTGAAATTATTGGACGTATTTCCATGGATCAAATGACAATCCGTTTGCCGAAATCATATCAAGTTGGAACAAAAGTAACCTTGATAGGCCGTGAAGAAGACAAGGAAATAACGGTTCAAGAATGGGCTGATTATGTTGGCACGATAAATTATGAGATTGTATGTTTATTGACAGATCGTTTGCCTCGTAAATATCAATAGGATAAATAAATCAACTTTTTATCAAAAATCTATCATTTTCTGGTGGTAAGCGAATCAACCAGAAAATGATAGATTTTTTTGTTCTCTATCTCGTGACTGAGGGAAATGTCACACTCATGGATCTAAAATGTGTAATAATCTGGTGTTACATGAATTAATGAGTGGAATGGTAATAGACAAATGGATTTCTATACCAAAGAAAGTACCTATAGTACTTTATGTTGATGATTGAGGTCTAATGAATGCTGGTAATTACTTGACATTTAAAGAGAATCGGTATACAATATAATCATATATGGTTATAACCAGTTTGAGAAAATATATATGAAATATAAGGGGGCCAATATGGTTAGCTACATCAAAGCAAAATCAATTATTCTTGCAGATAGTGAGAAAGTTGATGCATATTTGGAAATTACTGATGATGGGCGGTTCGGTCACATTTTTACCGAAAAACCAGATGGAAATATAATAGATTACTCAGACTATCATATCGCACCGGGCTTGGTGGATACCCATATCCACGGCTATGCGTCACATGATGTGATGGATAATGATTTTGAAGGAATTAAAGTTATTTCAGATGGCTTGCTAGCCTGTGGTGTTACATCTTGGTTGCCGACAACACTGACAGATTCGACTGAAAATTTAGATGCAGTCTGTGAAACGATTGGTCAACATGCAGGTGAAGAAACAGGGGCTAAAATTCAAGGTATCTTTTTGGAAGGGCCATTCTTTACAGAAAAATACAAAGGTGCTCAAAATCCTAAGTATATGAGTGATCCTTCTATCGAGAAGTTAGACCACTGGCATAGTCTATCGAATGGTTTGGTGAATAAGATTGCTATTGCTCCGGAACGAGAAGGAGTTAAAGAATTCATTGAATTTGCAAATAGCAAAGCTATTCATACCGCTTTAGCACACAGTGATGCAACCTTTGCTCAAGCGCAGGCAGCGGTTGAAGCAGGTGCCAATATTTTTGTTCATGTCTATAATGGTATGAGTGGACTACATCATCGTGAACCTGGCATGGTCGGTGCAGCTTTAAGTTTACATGATGTTTATGCAGAAATGATTTGTGATGGACATCATGTTCATCCAGCGGCAGCGGAAATTGTGGTTAAGGCCCGTGGAGCAGAAGAGACAGTTCTAATCACTGACTGTATGAGAGCCGGAGGTATGGGCGAGGGCGAATCAAGACTTGGGGAATTTGAAGTCGTTGTAAAAGATGGTACTGCTCGCCTCAAAGAAAGTGGAAGTTTAGCAGGTTCTATTTTGGAATTGATTGAAGCTGTACAAAATGTGGTGAGCTGGGGATTGGTCAGCCTTCCCGATGCATTACGTATGGCTTCATTAGCACCAGCACGTTCTGTCAATATTGATCATATTTGTGGCCAAATTGCTGAGGGTCGTGCAGCTGATTTTATTGTAGTAGATGATGCAGGTCATCTGAAAGCTACTTATTTAGATGGTGTGAAACGATTCGGCTAATCAACCGAAAAAATCATCTAAAAAAACTTGGTTAATAATTGTCTAATATATATTCTTAAGGAGGATTCTAATGACTAAATTGCAACTATCACAAGCTAAGTTTGAACATATGACTCGCTTGTCAAATGGAAATCAGGTTATCGCAGCGCTTGCGATTGACCAACGAGGTGCCTTGAAACGGTTGTTGGCAGCAGCCGCTGGTGGTGGAGATTTTACTAATGATATTTTGGTGGACTTCAAAAAAGTCATTTCTAGCGAACTAACCCCATATGCCAGTTCCATTCTTCTTGATGCAGAGTATGGAGTGCCTGCGTCTGAACTGCGTCATGCAGACTGTGGATTTATCGCTGCCTATGAAAAAACCGGATATGATGCTTCGACACCAGGACGTTTACCAGATCTACTTCCAAATTGGTCAGCAAAACGTATCAAAGAATTAGGTGCAGATGCGGTTAAAATTTTGTTGTACTATGACGTAGACGACAAACCTGAAATTAATGATATTAAACATGCTTGGGTTGAACGGATTGGTAGTGAATGTATTGCGGAAGATATTCCTTATTTTGTAGAAATTCTAACCTATGATGCAAGTGACATGGATGTAACTTCACGGGAGTATGCAAGCTTAAAACCTCACAAGGTAAATGGTGCAATGCGTGAATTCAGCAAACCACGGTATAATGCAGATGTTCTTAAGGTAGAAGTTCCTGTAAATATGAATTTTGTCGAAGGCTATACAAGCGAAGAACCTGTTTATACAGTAGATGAAGCGAGAGCCTACTTCAAAGAGCAATCGGAAGCTACTCATTTACCATTTATATATTTGAGTGCAGGTGTCTCAGCTAAACTTTTCCAAGAAACTCTTGTCTTTGCAAAAGAATCAGGGTCAACCTTTAATGGTGTGCTCTGTGGTCGTGCGACATGGAAAGATGCAGTGGCTATTTTTGCCAAAGAAGGTGAAGAAGCTGCTAAGGCTTGGTTAGCAGATCAAGGTCGCCGAAATATTGAAGAATTAAATGACGTCCTTGTAACAACAGCAAGTCCATGGACTGAAAAGGTTGAAGTGAACTAATTCATATAGCTTAATAAGAAAAATCCAGAGCTTTTAATAACTCTGGATTTTTTAGGATTCATGACCTGGCACTAAAAAACTTCTAAAGGTATGAAGACGTTTTTAGTTAAAAAAGGCTGCATATAATGCCTGTAAAGCTTTTTCTTTTTCTTCCGTTTTGACTACGAATATGACAGAAACTTCACTAGCACCTTGTGAAATCATAGCCAAATTAACATTTTGGTTGGATAAGGCACTAGTTGCGGTCGCAGTTACACCGACATGGCTCTTCATATTTTCACCGACAATCATGATAATAGACAAGCCGTGTTCGATTTCAGCCTTATCAACTTCCATTTTTGTTTTCAATTGACGTAGAATTTCAGCTTCTTTGATTGGTGTCAATTCTCTATTTCTAAGTACGATGGACAAATCATCAATACCAGTTGGCATATGTTCAAAACGAATGTTTAAATCCTCTAAAATTTGAAGGACTTTGCGCCCGAATCCGACTTCACGGTTCATGAGGTATTTAGAAATATTGATGCTGACAAAACCATCATCTGCAGCAATCCCTACGACAGGGAGAGTTTGATCTGTATGATCAAGAACAATTCTAGTACCTGGGTGGCTAGGGTTATTGGTATTTTTAATAACCAAAGGAATACGACCGCGATAAGCAGGAAGAAGGGCCTCATCATGAAGAACGGAGAAACCTGCATATGCTAATTCACGCATCTCACGATAGGTTAGTTCTTTGATAGAGTGTGGGTGTTTAATAATTCCAGGGTGAGCAGCAAAGATCCCATCTACATCTGTAAAGTTTTCATACAGATCTGCCTTAACCCCTGCAGCAACGATGGATCCTGTGATATCAGATCCACCCCGTGAGAAGGTACAAATTTGATTGTCAACAGTCACTCCAAAGAATCCAGGGATGATCAAGACTTCCTCTGCATTTCGCAATTCTTCAATTTTATCATAGCTAGAAGGAAGGATTCGTGCATTTCCTGGTTCAGAACTTACAATAATGCCAGCCTTTTTCGGATGAACATAGCGTGCTGGCAACCCTCTAAAAGTAAAGTATTCAGCGATTAATTTTGCATTGTTATCTTCCCCAGCGGCTAAAAAAGTATCGTAAAGGAATTCGTTATCATCAATTGGTAAGGTTGCAAGAGAAATGATGTTTTCAGCAATTTTCTTCATGCTTTTAGCTGAAAATCCAAGTTCATCGACCATTGCCTGGTAACGGTTGATAATCCACTCTTGGCTTGCTGTTACATCTTTCCCATCAACATATTCTCTGTAATACTTAATTAATGCATCAGTAACCTTTGTATCTTCGGCATTACGTTTTCCAGGTGCTGAAACAACAACAAAACGGCGTTCAGAATCCGATTGAACAATGTTGAATACTTTTTCCAATTGACTGGCAGAAGCAAGGGAACTTCCACCAAATTTTACCACTTTCATTCCGATCTCCTTGAATATTTTTTTCTATTATAGCAGAATAAGGCGGAATTGTCAGTATGTTCAGAAAAATCTTGGTGAGAAACCTAATAAAATACGAACAAGGTTTGTTATTGAAAAATTTCAGAAAATCGAAAATCTCTATTGACTATGATACAATAGAGGAATTAGGAGGCCAGAATGGTAAAAGCAATTATTTTTGACATGGATGGAGTTATTTTCGATACAGAATCATTTTATTTTCAGCGGCGTATAGATTTCTTGCTGACGAAAGGGTTATCAGTGAGTCATCTGAAACCATCCTTTTTTATTGGAGGGCGTGCTGGTCAAGTATGGCAACGTATTTTAGGAGACGATTACGATAAATGGGATGTTCCTGCGCTGGAGGAAGAGTACCGAATGTATAAGGAGAATCGTCCCACACCTTACGCTGAACGCGTATTTCCAGATGTCAAGTCTGTCTTAGAGCGGCTCAGTTTACATCCTATTCCGCTTGTTCTGGCATCAAATACTGATCGAAGTGATATTGAGAGAGCCTTGGAAGAAACGGGAATTCGCTCGTATTTCAGTCAAATCTATTCAGCAATGGATTGTGTGGCCCCAAAACCAGATCCAGCTGTTTATGAACAAGCTGCAAAAGCAACAGGGGTTCCAAAATCGGACATTTTGGTTTTTGAAGATAGCGCCAAGGGGATTGAGGCCGCAAAAGCAGCTGGTTTAACTGTATGGGCTATTCGTGATCAACAGTTTGGAATGGATCAATCCAAAGCGGATAAGTTGGTCGATAACCTTGAACAAGCCTTGGAATGGCTACAACTCTGACACCAATTCCTACTTACTCACATAACCAAATATCTTTTAAAAGTTGGCTTTGCCAGCTTTTTTTCGGCTGTCACACTTTCGTGGAAAGAAAATAGTCAGTCTGTCAAAAACTATGTTACAATGGAAAACAAGAATTTGAACTTTGATATTCAAACCTTTTAACTATCAAATTATTTTAGAAGGAGGATGGTATGGCCTACCAAACTATTCGCTATGAAGTAATTGATTCAATTGCTATTTTGACTCTCGATAGACCTGATGTGGCAAATGGGTTTAATATTCCCATGTGTGAGGAAATATTAAATGCCATTCAACTTGCAGAAAATGATGAATCTGTAAAAATCTTACAAATTCAAGCAGAGGGCTCCGTTTTCTCAGTAGGGGGAGATCTGGTGGAGATGAAGCGTGCCGTAGATGAAGATGATATTGGTTCGCTCGTCAAAATTGCAGAGCTCGTCAATGATATTTCGTTTGCGCTGAAGAAAATGCCTAAGATTGTTTTAATGGTAACAGATGGTGCGGTTGCTGGAGCAGCTGCCAATATGGCAGTAGCGGCAGACTTTGTTATTGCATCAAGTAAAACAAAGTTCATTCAAGCCTTTGTAGGTGTTGGGCTAGCCCCAGATGCGGGAGGCATCTTCTTGCTTAGTCGGGCGATTGGTAGCAATCGTGCTGGTCACTTGGCGATGACTGGAGAGGGCTTATCCGCTGATAAGGCCCTGGAGTATGGCATTGTTTATAAACTGGCTGAGCCAGAAAAATTAGAGAAGACAGTTGCCCAAGTATTAAAAAAACTCTTGCGTGGCTCTGTTAACTCCTATGCTGCCATTAAACAATTGGTTTGGGAAAGTCAGTTTAAGGACTGGGAGTCATATCGTCAATTGGAGTTAGCCATGCAAGAATCTCTAGCCTATAAAGAGGATTTTAAAGAAGGTGTTCGGGCACATGCAGAACGTCGGAGACCGATGTTTATCGGGAAATAATGATAGATTGTTCAAAAAATGTTTGACAGTCAAAGTTTTATGGTTTATACTTTGACTATCAAAGTAAAGGAGGCCTGTTTTGAAAGATCCAAAAGTGAATGACTATTTAACGGCCATTTTTAATAATGTGTTAGTGATTGAAGAAACAAGTCTGCGTGGTAGCCGATTTAATGACATTTCCATAAAAGAAATGCACACGATTGATGTGATTGGAAATATTGATGGGGCTACACCGAGTGATGTAGCTCGGACTTTGATGGTTACTTTGGGAACCGTGACAACTAGTCTGAATAATTTGGAACGAAAAGGATACGTGGAACGGATTCGTTCGACCAAAGACAGGCGTGTGGTGCATATCTATTTAACAAAGAAGGGCCGACTAGTCTATCGATTGCATCAACGATTTCATAATGAAATGGTGAAGCAAATCACGGATGGGATGGATGATATGGAATACCAAGTAATGAAGAAAGGACTCATGAAACTCTATCACTTCTTGGAGGATTTGAAATGAGAACCTATGCTAAAATCAGTCAGGTGGCCCATTATCTTCCGAAAAAGATTGTGACCAATGATGATTTGGCCCAGCAAATGGATACCAGTGATGAATGGATTCGTAGTCGTACAGGTATCAGACAACGACATGTTGCTACGGACGAGACAACTAGTGAATTAGCTAGTCAGGTAGCAAAGAAATTATTAGAAAAGTCTCAGCTAGATGCTTCTGAAATTGATTTCATCATCGTCGCAACGATTACTCCAGATGCATCCATGCCATCAACAGCAGCTATGGTTCAAGCAGCAATTGGTGCGCAAAACGCTTTCGCCTATGATCTCGTTGCAGCTTGTTCAGGATTTGTTTTTGCGCTATCAACAGCGGAAAAATTCCTTGCTTCAGGAGTCTATAAGAGAGGACTTGTCATTGGTGCAGAGACCCTATCTAGGTCTGTCGACTGGTCGGATCGATCAACGGCTGTTTTATTTGGAGATGGTGCTGGAGGAGTTTTACTGGAGGCGTGTGAACAACCGACCTTTTTAGCAGAAATCTTACGAACAGATGGTGGTCGAGGTACTAGTCTGACAGCAGGGATAGACCAGAAAGAGACGCCATTCTCGACACAAAGCCGTCAGCAACCCTTTATCCAAATGGAGGGCAGAGCTATATTTGAATTTGCAACGAGGGATGTTACGGCAACCATGGCAGAGCTGCTAGAACAAGCTGATATGACTGTGGATTGCGTTGATTATTTCTTGCTCCACCAAGCCAATATACGTATCCTAGATAAGATGGCTCGTAAATTGGAAGTGGCGCGTGAAAAATTTCCAGCAAATATGGATAAATATGGCAATACCAGCGCAGCAAGTCTTCCTATTCTCTTATCAGAATGTGTAGAGAGCGGAATGTTGCGATTGGATGGAAGCCAGACTGTTCTCATGGCTGGTTTCGGTGGAGGCCTCACATGGGGAACTCTACTATTACAACTTTAGTTAATTCCTTGCCCTAGGCAAGATTAAAATATTTTATTTTCCAAAAGGAGACACATATCATGGCAGTATTTGAAAAAGTACAGGAAATCATCGTTGAAGAATTGGGTAAGGATGCTGAAGAAGTAACCCTTACAACAACCTTTGAAGATTTGGATGCAGATTCATTGGATCTTTTCCAAGTTATCTCTGAAATCGAAGATGCCTTCGATATTCAAATCGATACTGAAGAAGGTTTGACAACTGTAGGCGATTTGGTTGCTTATGTTGAAGAAAAAACAAAATAATGACTGTTAAGAAAAGTGCTATTTAGCATTTTTCTTTGAATAGATAGTTTGATATTCAAAACATTGAAGCATCAAACTGATTTTTAGTGAGGGCTTGGCCCTCACTTGTTTAGCTAATGATTTGATATTCAAATGATTAGGTAAGCAAGAAAAAAGAAGAGGGAATTATGAAGACGAAAATAACAGAATTGCTCGATATTCAGTATCCAATTTTTCAAGGTGGTATGGCTTGGGTAGCTGATGGAGATTTGGCTGGTGCCGTATCTAATGCCGGTGGTCTAGGAATCATCGGTGGAGGAAATGCTCCCAAAGAGGTGGTCAAGGCAAATATTGACAAGGTTAAATCTATCACGGACAAGCCTTTCGGTGTCAATATCATGCTTTTGTCTCCTTTTGCTGATGACATTGTTGACTTGGTCATCGAAGAAGGTGTGAAAGTTGTCACCACAGGAGCAGGAAATCCAGGTAAGTATATGGAGCGTCTCCATGCTGCAGGGATTACAGTTATTCCTGTTGTACCGAGTGTAGCCCTTGCGAAACGCATGGAAAAATTGGGTGTGGATGCTGTTATTGCTGAAGGTATGGAAGCCGGAGGTCATATTGGTAAATTGACCACCATGACCTTGGTTCGTCAGGTTGTTGAAGCTGTATCTATTCCTGTTATTGCTGCTGGAGGTATTGCAGATGGTGCAGGTGCTGCGGCAGCATTCATGTTAGGTGCAGAAGCGGTGCAAGTTGGAACTCGTTTTGTAGTAGCTACAGAGTCCAATGCCCATCAGGCTTATAAGGAAAAAGTTTTAAAAGCTAAGGATATTGATACAACTGTATCTGCTTCTATTGTTGGGCATCCTGTGAGAGCCATCAAGAATAAGTTGTCATCTGCTTATGCAGCTGCAGAGAAAGATTTCTTGGCAGGTAAAATTTCGGCAGATGCTATTGAAGAACTTGGTGCGGGAGCGCTCCGCAATGCAGTTGTTGATGGTGATGTAACAAATGGCTCCGTAATGGCTGGTCAAATTGCTGGTCTAGTTTCTAAAGAAGAATCTTGTGAAGATATTTTGAAAGATATCTATTATGGAGCAGCCAAAGTGATTAGAGAAGAGGCGAGCCGTTGGGCTTCAGTTGGAGAATAGGATGACAAAGACAGCTTTTCTTTTTGCAGGTCAAGGGTCTCAGACAGTTGGGATGGCTCGCGACCTTTACGAAAATTACCCGATAGTTAGAGAAACGTTTGATCAGGCTAGTCAGATTTTGGGGTATGACATTCGCGACCTAATTGACAATCAAGAGGATAAATTACATCAGACTCGCTATACCCAACCTGCTATTTTGACCACTTCTGTGGCTATTTTTCGACTGCTGGAAGAAGAGGGAGTACAACCTGATATGGTAGCTGGTCTATCCTTGGGAGAATATTCAGCTCTGGTGGCATCGGGA
Organism: Streptococcus suis; assembly: GCF_019794555.1. Taxonomy (GTDB): domain Bacteria; phylum Bacillota; class Bacilli; order Lactobacillales; family Streptococcaceae; genus Streptococcus; species Streptococcus suis_AB. Next base: position 40,389 of record NZ_JAIMEP010000012.1, read on the forward strand.
GCTTTGGCTTTTGAAGATGCGATTGCCTTGATTGCTAAGCGTGGTGAATATATGGAAACGGCTGCGCCAGCAGGGACTGGTAAAATGGTTGCTGTTCTCAACACAGATGTCAAATTGATTGAAGAAATTTGCTCAACAGCTACCTCTGGTATTGTTTCCCCAGCCAACTACAACACACCAGCCCAAATCGTCATCGGAGGCGAGGTGGCTGCAGTGGATGAGGCGGTTGAATTGCTGAAGGAAGCTGGTGTCAAACGCATGATTCCCCTCAATGTGTCGGGGCCTTTCCATACGGCTCTCTTACGTCCAGCGTCGGAGCAATTGGCTCAGGCCTTGGAGCAGGTGGAATTTTCGGACTTCCAAGTAGAGTTGGTCAGTAATACGGAAGCTAAGGTTATGAAAAAAGAGGACATCAAGTCCCTCTTGACCCGTCAAGTGATGGAACCAGTTCGTTTCTATGAGTCAATCGCAACCATGCAGGAAGCTGGCGTGACTAACTTTATTGAAATCGGTCCAGGTAAAGTCTTATCAGGATTTGTCAAGAAAATTGATAAGATAGCTGAGGTTGTGACAGCGGAAGATATGGCAAGTCTAACAGACTTGTTGACTAGCCAATAAGGAGAAATCATGGAACTTACCAATAAAAATGTGTTTGTGACGGGTTCAAGTCGTGGAATCGGCTTGGCCATTGCCCATAAGTTTGCTAGCCTTGGTGCCAATGTGGTGCTAAATGGTCGTGGTCGGCTGGGGCAGGACTTGCTAGACAGCTTTTCAGACTACGGTGTTAAAGTGGTGGCGATTTCAGGAGATATTTCAAGCGCGGAAGATGCCAAACGAATGGTGGCAGAAGCAATCGAAACACTCGGAAGCGTGGATATTTTGGTTAATAATGCAGGTATTACCAAAGATGGAATGGCTCTTCGTATGACAGAAGAGGATTTTGATACGGTTCTAAAGGTAAATCTTACTGGAACTTTTAATATGACGCAGGCTGTTTTGAAACCAATGACAAAGGCTCGAGAGGGAGCTATCATCAATCTGTCAAGTGTATCTGGCTTGATTGGAAATGCTGGACAGGCCAACTATGCTGCTTCAAAGGCAGGTGTGATTGGATTTACCAAAGCCATTGCCCGTGAGGTTGCTGGGCGAAATGTTCGTGTCAATGCGATTGCGCCGGGCTTTATCCAGTCTGATATGACAGATGTACTATCTGACAAGATTAAAGAAGCTATGATTGCACAAATTCCTATGAAACGCTTTGGTGCGACGGAAGAAGTAGCAGATGTAGCTGTATTCCTTGCCAAGCAAGAATATCTGACAGGTCAAGTGATTGCTGTTGACGGTGGCTTGACCATGCAGTAAGTTTCCTAATGAGAAAGGGTTGAAAATGACAAAATTAAATCGTGTAGTAGTAACAGGCTACGGTCTGACATCTCCAATCGGAAATACGCCAGAGGAATTCTGGGATAGCTTGGTCAATGGTAAGATTGGTATCGGAAAGATTACCAAGTTTGATACTAGTGAATACACTGTCCATAATGCGGCCGAAATTAAGGATTTTCCTTTTGATAAATACTTTGTAAAAAAAGATACAAATCGCTACGATAACTACTCACTCTATGCTCTTTATGCGGCTCGAGAGGCCGTAGCCAATGCCAATCTCAATACAGAAGCGGTTGACAGTGACCGTTTTGGCGTTATCTTATCAACGGGTATCGGTGGAATTTTGGAAATTGAAGAGCAAGTGGCTCGTATGAACGAAAAGGGACCAAAACGTATTCGTCCCATGGCTCTTCCAAAGGCCTTACCAAACATGGCGGCTGGTAATATTGCTATGCAGGTCGGTGCAAATGGTGTCTGCAAGTGTGTCATCACAGCCTGTGCTTCGTCAAACGATGCCTTGGGTGAAGCCTTCCGTGAAATCAAGTTTGGTTTCCAAGATGTGATGCTGGCTGGTGGAGCAGAAGCAGCCATTACTCCGTTTGCAATTGGTGGTTTCCAAGCTTTGACAGCTATGTCGACTACTGAGGATCCAGAACGTGCGTCTATTCCATTTGACAAGGACCGCAATGGTTTTGTCATGGGAGAGGGTTCCGCGGTCTTAGTATTGGAAAGTTTGGAACATGCAGAGGCGCGTGGGGCGACGATTTTGGCTGAAATCGTTGGTTATGGAAATACCTGCGATGCTTACCACATGACTTCGCCACATCCAGAAGGTCTGGGTGCTATTAAGGCCATGAAGTTGGCCATTTCAGAAGCAGGTTTAGAGCCAGCTGATATTGACTACATCAATGCCCATGGTACTTCGACACCGGCTAATGAAAAAGGGGAAAGCCAAGCTATCGTATCCGTCTTCGGCAAGAATACACCAGTTTCTTCTACCAAGTCCTTCACTGGTCACTTGTTGGGGGCAGCGGGTGCAGTTGAGGCGGCAGCTGTCATTGAGGCTATGCGTCATTCTTACGCACCAAAGACAGCTGGTACGACAGAATTATCTGACTACATTGAGGCGGATGTCATCTTTGGTCAAGGTCGTGACATGGAAATCCGTCATGCCATTTCAAATACATTTGGCTTTGGAGGTCACAACTCGGTGATTGCTTTCAAACGTTGGGAGGCTTAAGTGAATATTACAGAAATAAAGGACTTGATGAGTCAGTTTGACCAGTCAAGTCTGCGAGAATTTTCATATAGCAATGCTGGGGAAACCTTGCATTTCAGTAAAAATCAGCAGGCGATAGCGGCTCCGAGTCCAAAGGTAGAAGCTCCGCTTGCTCCAGTAGTTGCAGCAAGTTCAGCCCCTGTACAGACAATTGAGATTAGTGAGGCAACTCCAGTAGAAGTTAGCTCAAGCCCTGTGGCAGAGGGCGCAGTGGTGGAAAGTCCTCTGGTCGGCGTGGCTTATTTGTCACCAGCCCCTGACAAGCCAGCATTTGTAGCAGTCGGTGATACGGTCAAAAAAGGTCAGACCCTCATGATTATCGAAGCCATGAAGGTCATGAACGAAGTGCCAGCAGACCGTGACGGTGTGGTCACAGAGATTTTGGTGGCCAACCAAGACGTTGTAGAATTTGGACAAGGACTGGTACGCATCAAATGATTGATATAGTAAAAATTAAAGAGGCTCTTCCTCATCGCTACCCTATGCTACTGGTCGATCGTGTCCTTGAAGTATCAGAAGATGAGATTGTCGCCCTTAAAAATGTGACCATTAACGAGCCCTTCTTCAACGGGCATTTCCCAGACTATCCTGTTATGCCTGGAGTTCTCATCATGGAGGCTTTGGCTCAAACCGCAGGTGTCTTGGAGTTATCCAAGGAAGAAAACAAGGGGAAGCTGGTTTTTTATGCCGGCATGGACAAGGTTAAATTTAAGAAGCAAGTTGTACCTGGTGACCAGTTGATCATGACAGCTAAATTTGTCAAACGCCGTGGAACCATCGCAGTCGTTGAAGCAAAGGCAGAGGTGGACGGAAAACTGGCTGCGTCGGGGGTACTAACCTTTGCCATTGGAAATTAGTATCTAAAGGAGATAGGATTCATCATGTTTGAGAAGATTTTAATTGCCAATCGTGGTGAGATTGCGGTGCGTATCATTCGTGCGGCCAGAGAGCTGGGGATTGCGACGGTAGCTGTCTATTCAGAGGCTGACAAGGAAGCTCTCCACACCATGTTGGCAGATGAGGCTGTCTGTATCGGCCCAGCCCGTTCGACAGACTCCTATCTCAATATGCAGGCAGTCATCTCGGCGGCTGTTGTGACAGGTGCCCAGGCCATTCATCCTGGCTTTGGATTTTTGAGTGAAAACTCCAAATTCGCCACCCTCTGTGAAGAGGTTGGTATCAAGTTCATCGGACCTTCTGGGACGGTCATGGATACCATGGGCGATAAAATCAATGCCCGAGCAGAGATGATTAAGGCTCAGGTGCCTGTTATTCCAGGATCAGACGGTGAAGTTTTGACTAGCCAAGAAGCCCTTGAAATCGCTGAAAAGATTGGCTACCCTGTCATGCTCAAAGCATCGGCAGGTGGAGGCGGCAAGGGGATTCGTAAGGTGGAAAAAGCTGAAGACCTAGTGCCTGCCTTTGAATCAGCTTCCAACGAAGCCAAGGCAGCCTTTGGCAACGGAGCCATGTATATGGAGCGTGTCGTCTATCCAGCCCGCCATATCGAAGTACAGATTTTGGCAGACCAACACGGTCATGTCATTCATCTAGGAGAACGGGATTGTTCCCTTCAACGCAATAACCAAAAAGTTTTAGAGGAAGCTCCGTCTATTGCTATCGGTCAGACCATGCGGGACCGTATCGGTCAAGCAGCTGTGCGGGCTGCCCAGTCAGTCGGCTATGAAAATGCAGGAACCATTGAGTTCCTTTTGGACGAAGCCAAGGGCGAATTTTACTTCATGGAAATGAACACACGGGTGCAGGTAGAACATCCTGTTACCGAATTTGTGACTGGTGTGGATATTGTCAAGGAGCAGATTAAAATAGCAGCTGGTCAGGAACTCAGTGTCCGCCAAAAAGATTTGCAGATTACAGGCCATGCCATTGAATGCCGGATCAATGCTGAAAATCCAGCCTTTAACTTTGCTCCAAGTCCAGGTAAGATTTCCAACCTCTACCTGCCAAGTGGTGGGGTCGGTCTGCGTGTTGACTCGGCAGTTTATCCTGGCTACACCATTCCGCCTTACTATGACTCTATGATTGCTAAGGTTATTGTGCATGGAGAAAACCGTTTTGAAGCCCTAATGAAAATGCAACGTGCACTTTATGAACTAGAGATTGAAGGAGTGGTAACCAATACGGACTTCCAGTTGGACTTGATTTCTGACAAACGTGTTGTGGCTGGTGATTATGATACAGCCTATCTTATGGAAGAGTTTTTACCGCGCTATCAGGAAGAATTAAAAAAGTAAATTAGGAGAGAAGTATGGCTTTGTTTCGTAAAAAGGATAAGTATATTCGCATCAGTCCCAATCGTTCACGGATAGAAAAGGCAATTCAAACAAAGCCGGAAGTGCCAGATGAACTCTTTTCGAAATGTCCTGCTTGTAAAGAGATTTTGTACAAACGAGATCTTGGACCAGAAAAAGTCTGTCACCATTGTTCATATAACTTTCGGATTACAGCCCATGAACGTCTGAATTTGATGATAGATGAGGGAACATTTGAGGAATTATTTACAGGAATTGACACGAAAAATCCGCTTGATTTTCCAAATTATCTTGAAAAGCTATCTGAAACTCGTCAGAAAACGGGACTGGATGAGGCAGTATTGACTGGTAGGGCGAAAATTGGTGGTCATTCAGTAGCTTTGGGAATTATGGACTCAAACTTTATCATGGCCTCTATGGGAACGGTGGTCGGTGAGAAAATCACTCGTCTTTTCGAGCTCGCTATGGAAGAGCGACTCCCAGTTGTCCTCTTTACCGCATCTGGCGGTGCTCGGATGCAGGAGGGCATTATGAGTCTAATGCAAATGGCCAAAATTTCAGCTGTAGTAAAACGTCATTCTAATGCGGGTCTCTTTTACTTGACGGTCTTGACTGACCCTACAACAGGAGGTGTGACGGCTAGTTTTGCTATGGAAGGTGATATTATCTTGGCTGAGCCACAGACCTTGGTTGGATTCGCAGGGCGGCGCGTGATTGAGTCAACAGTACGGGAAAATTTGCCAGATGATTTCCAGAAGGCTGAATTTTTACAAGAACATGGCTTTGTTGATGCCATTGTCAAACGCCAGGATTTACCAGCGACCATTAGTTGCTTGCTGAGAATGCATGGAGGTGTGAGATGACCAGTGATATTGCACGTATGATCCGTTTGGCCCGTGATCAGGCACGCTTGACAACCTTAGACTATGCCACACAACTCTTTGATGATTTTATTGAGTTACATGGTGATCGGAATTTCCGCGATGATGGAGCGGTTGTCGGTGGTATCGGCTTTTTAGCAGGTCAGCCGGTGACAGTCATCGGTATCCAAAAAGGGAAGAATCTCCAAGACAACCTCAAACGCAACTTCGGACAGCCCCACCCTGAAGGCTACCGCAAGGCCCTTCGCCTTATGAAGCAGGCTGAGAAGTTTGGGCGTCCCGTTGTCACCTTCATCAATACCGCAGGTGCCTATCCCGGTGTCGGTGCCGAGGAGCGTGGGCAGGGCGAGGCCATTGCCCGTAACCTCATGGAGATGAGCGACCTCAAGGTGCCCATTATCGCCATCATCATCGGTGAGGGAGGATCAGGTGGGGCTCTTGCTCTGGCAGTCGCAGACCAGGTCTGGATGCTGGAAAACTCTATGTACGCCGTCCTCAGCCCTGAAGGTTTTGCCTCTATCCTCTGGAAAGACGGCAGTCGGGCCATGGAGGCGGCAGAACTCATGAAGATTACTTCTTATGAGTTGGAGAAACTCCAAGTGGTCGATCGGGTGGTTTTGGAAAATGGCAGAGCGACCAAGGAAGTCTTGGTTGACCTCAAGGAAAACCTCATTAGTCAGTTGGATCAGTTACAAGACTTGCCACTTGATGAGCTACTCGAAAACCGCTATCAACGCTTTAGAAAATACTAGGAAGACCTAGTGTTTTTTTGTTGGTATTCTTCTAGGAGAGTCTCCGTTAGTGGCCATTAATACAGAACCTGAACAAGAAGGTATGGACATGGTCTACATGGAGAAATGAATTTTGGAGAAATATATAGCGAAATGAAACAAAAACAGTACATTTGTGGTATAATGTATTTATGGCATATTCATTAGATTTTCGTAAAAAAGTTCTCGCATACTGTGAGAAAACCGGCAGTATTACTGAAGCATCTGTTGTTTTCGATATTTCACGCAACACCATCTATCAATGGCTAAAATTAATGGAGAGTACAGGTGAGCTTCATCACCAAGTTAAGGGAACCAAACCAAGAAAAGTTGATAGAGCAAAATTAAAGAACTATCTTGAAGCTCATCCGGATGCTTTTTTGACTGAAATAGCTTCTGAATTTGGCTGTCATCCAACAGCTATTCATTACGCTCTCAAAGCTATGGGATATACTCGAAAAAAAAGAGCTGTACCTACTATGAACAAGACCCTGAGAAAGTAAATCAGTTCCTAAAAGAATTTAATAACTTAAGTCACCTGACACCTGTTTATATTGATGAGACAGGGTTTGAGACATATTTTCATCGAGAATATGGTCGATCTTTGAAAGGTCAGTTGATCACAGGTCAGGTCTCTGGAAGAAGATTCCAGCGGCTATCTTTAGTCGCAGGTCTTATAAACGGTGAGATTATAGCCCCAATGACCTACAGAGAAACCATGACTAGTGACTTTTTCGAAGCTTGGTTTAAAACATTCTTACTACCCACTTTAGATAGACCATCTGTTATCATTATGGACAATGCAAGGTTTCATCGGATGAGTCAGCTAAAAGAGTTATGCAAGGAGCAGGGTCATAGACTTTTACCACTTCCTCCTTACTCACCTGAGTATAATCCCATTGAGAAAACATGGGCTCAAATGAAAAAACACCTCAGAAAAGTATTGCCAAATTGCGATACTTTTCTTGAGGCACTTTTGTCCTGCTCTTGTTTCAATTAACTATAAAAACGTTTCTGTTAGTCAGTTGGATTAACGGAAACGTTTTTTATTTTAATTTAATTCTGATTTATCAGGTAAAAGTATTGCTAGAAAAGTGGTGGGGAATCAACATAGACCGGACTAGTGAGCGCATAATAAAATCAACATCCTGATTTTCTAATTCTCGGATGATTTGAAGAGAAGTTTTTTGGGTGGTTGTGATACTGGTGTGACCGAACCGTGTAGCGACATTAGTGATGGATACTCTCATCTATTATATTTTGAAATGACAAAAACTTCTCTAAGCCGAGCATACCAATGGTTTAGAGAAGTTTTTTATCTAAAATACCTACTTTTCTCGATTTTAACGATTGTAAAAAATTTTTCATTAATAATCTGATATTTATTTCAGACTCTCAATGTCTAATCTAATTCATCGGTAATAGCGGTCTGAGTATAATTTGGTAGGTAAGCAAAACTGAAAAGTATTAAGGCATATGACAGTATTGTTTTAATGAGTTCAGTACAAATAGCAAAATTGTTTTTTGTTTATTAATACTTAATTTTGAACTCTCAAGGAATTGCATCACATTTACACTTCCACAATAAGACAATGTGTAATATCTTTTTTACCGAAATTTTACAAGAGTATAAATATATTAATATTGAAAAACCAATTCAGAAAAAATCAAAATATTTTCAAAAAATGGACAAAAACCATCACAAAGTCCATATTTATTTTTCACTAAAGTTATACAATAAAACTTAACGTTAAAAAGGGAGATATTTTATGCGTCGAAAGCAATTTAACAAAGATTTTGATGAAGTTTCGCGCAAGACGCGCGTTAAAATGCATAAATCTGGAAAAAACTGGGTTAAGACAATAGTGTCTCAACTCGGTCTTTTTCGCGTATCTAGAGCAGGGCAATCAGCTCCTGTTCGTGTTAAACTTGAAAAACAAGATACTTTAAACACTAACAGTCTTGGTTATCTTAAGAGTGTCATGACAGCTGGTGTCCTTGTTGGTGGATCAGCGGTTTTACATACCACAACTTATGCTGATGAAATAACTGCCGAAGTGGCTAGTGAAACACAAACAGGTGAGACTTTAATAAGTCAAGAAATTGTTGAAATAGTTACTTCTGAAGTTACTGTAGATAATGATCTTGACTCGGTTAGTCAAAATTCTTCAGCATTTGAGTTAAGGGATGAGAGTTTGAATAACTCAAACAGCTTGTTAAACGAGTCGTCAGGAGATGCACTCGTATCTGAGTCTGTGTCGGTATCAGAATCTACAAGCGCATCCGAGTCTGTGTCGGTATCAGAATCTACAAGCGTATCTGAGTCAGTGTCGGTATCAGAATCTACAAGCGCATCTGAGTCTGCTTCGGCTTCAGAATCTACAAGTTTTTCGGAGTCAGTTCATTTTTCAGAATCTGAATCAGCATCATCTTTAGAAGTAGTAAATGAGAAAAGTACCAGTTCGGAGACAGGTAGCTCAGTATCAAGCTCAACAAATGTTGATACATTTGATACTATTGTAAAAACGGAGGAGACTCCTTCACTTGAATCAGTCAGTGTAACTGATACAACTATTGAAAACCAAACTCTGGCCTCAACTAGTGAAAATATTTCTTTAACAATAGAAGAAGCTAATATTGTTGCTGAAAATACAGCAACAGCTGCTGTAGCCACAACAATAGCTCTTGCCCCATCTACTGGTAGTTCTGAAAATTCAGAGACTGAAAGTGCAATTGATGCTGCACTAGACTACAGTAAGCTAGATCAAGCCATCCTAGCTCTGGAAGATGCTTTATCAAAACTGGTACCTATTTCTGTAGACACAAGTAGTAGTCAATATGCTAAATACCAGACCGCACTAGCTAATGCTCGGCTTGCTTTAGATGCCGCTCAAACTCTTCGTAGCACCAGTGATACGACTCAAAGCCAATTAGATAGTCAAGCTTTAAAAGCTGCTCAAGCGGCTGTGACACTAGCTGGCCGTTATAGTCAGTTGGTACCATCAGCTAGCACTGTAGAAGGTAGTGGTTCCCGAGCTATCGTTAACAATGGTCAAACAGCCAATGTCATCTATGGCGATTACTATACTTGGCCAAACTACTACAATGGTGTATCGGGACTGGCCTTAGGTCCAGATCGTGATATAAACGACACCAACCGTACTAAAACTTATACCAGTGCTCTAGATACTCCAGGAGTCTTCACCTTTGATTCGGACTTCACCTATAGCATCGATATTGCCAATATGAACGTTGGAGCTAGTTCAACTTCCTTCGGGTGGGGTTTTGTCTTTACAGATGCTAATGTCGATCCTAATAGTGTCTTAGCTTCTGGTGGCATTTTACGTGACTCGGGTCTAGCCGATATCTTTGGTTTTAAAATCGATACCAATAGTTTGATGCAGGATCAGACCGATAAGACAGTTTCTCTAAGTCCAGGGACAGGTCGTATAGCTTATGGTGGCTTTATGTATAATACTAGTACCGGGTCAACACAGTATATTACAAGCGGTGTTACAATTACTAACACCAATAAGACAACTGGTAGGACGACAACTGACCTGCGGCCGACTGAGAATCCAACTAAAAGATTAGCGATAACTCAATCTAAGTTTTACTACACGGGTTCAAATGTTAATAATGGTTATTATGGTGAGCAGTTTAACCCTATCACCTTTAGTTTCTCTAGGGCGACTAATACCTTGTCGGTCAATTACATGGGGCGGACTTGGTCGACTAATATCAGCCAGTTTAACATTGACCCTTCAAAAGAGTATAATTTCTTAATTACTCAAGAAAAATTTGCGGATACTGAGTCCCACCTGATTAAGATGCCTGCAAACACAATCACAGAATCTCAGAGCGAGTCGGCTTCTGTGGTTCAATCAGAATCCGCGAGCAATTCAGTGTCGACTTCAACCAGTTCATCAGTCAGAGCATCAACTTCAGCCAGTGCTTCAGTATCAGCTAGGGCTTCAGCATCGGCAAGTACTTCAGCCTCGACAAGTGCCTCAGCGTCAGCTTCGACAAGTGTCTCTGTCTCAACTAGAGCCTCAGCAAGTGCCTCAGCGTCAACGTCAGCGTCAGCAAGTATATCAGCATCAGCATCTGAGTCAGTAAGTGCATCAGCATCAGCGTCTGAATCAACATCAGCTTCTGCGTCAGCGTCAGCATCTGAGTCAGCGTCAGTTTCTGAGTCAGCATCAGCGTCTGAATCAGTATCGGTATCTGCCTCAGCGTCAGCATCAGTTTCTGCATCAGCATCTGAGTCAGTAAGTGTATCTGAGTCAGCGTCAGCATCAGTATCTGAGTCAGTAAGTGCATCAGCGTCAACGTCTGAATCAGTAAGTGCCTCAGCGTCAGCGTCTGAATCAGTATCAGCATCTGAGTCAGCGTCAGTTTCTGCATCAGCATCTGAATCAGTATCAGCGTCTGAATCAGTATCAGCATCTGAGTCAGTAAGTGCATCTGAGTCAGCGTCAGTCTCTGCCTCAGCATCAGCATCTGAGTCAGCGTCAGTTTCTGAGTCAGCATCAGCGTCTGAATCAGTATCGGCATCTGCCTCAGCGTCAGCATCTGCATCAGCATCTGAGTCAGCGTCAGTCTCTGAGTCAGTAAGTGCCTCAGCGTCAGCGTCTGAATCAGTAAGTGCCTCAGCATCAGCATCTGAGTCAGTATCAGTATCTGCATCAGCATCTGAGTCAGCATCAGTTTCTGCGTCAGCATCGGTATCTGAGTCAGTAAGTGCGTCAGCGTCAGCGTCTGAATCAGTATCAGCATCAGCATCAGTATCAGCATCGGTATCTGAGTCAGTAAGTGCCTCAGCATCAGCATCTGAATCAACATCAGTCTCTGCCTCAGCATCTGAGTCAGCATCAGTTTCTGCGTCAGTCTCTGCCTCAGCATCTGAGTCAGCGTCTGAATCAACATCAGCATCAGTTTCTGCTTCAGCGTCTGAATCAACGTCAGTCTCTGCATCAGCCTCTGAATCAGCATCAGTCTCTGCATCAGCCTCTGAATCAGCATCAGTCTCTGCCTCAGCATCTGAATCAGCATCAGTTTCTGCCTCAGCATCTGAATCAACATCAGTCTCTGCATCAGCATCTGAATCAGTATCAGCGTCTGAATCAGCATCAGCGTCTGAATCAGTATCAGCATCTGAGTCAGCATCAGTTTCTGCGTCAGCATCGGTATCTGAGTCAGTAAGTGCGTCAGCGTCAGCGTCTGAATCAGTATCAGCATCAGCATCTGAGTCAGCATCAGCATCTGAGTCAGCGTCAGTTTCTGAGTCAGCATCAGCGTCTGAATCAGTATCGGTATCTGCCTCAGCGTCAGCATCTGAGTCAGCGTCAGTATCTGAGTCAGCATCAGCATCTGCATCAACATCAGTATCTGCATCAGCATCAGTTTCTGCGTCAGCATCAGCATCTGAGTCAGTAAGTGCCTCAGCGTCAGCGTCAGCATCTGAGTCAGCGTCAGTATCTGAGTCAGCATCAGCATCTGCATCAACATCAGTATCTGCATCAGCATCAGTTTCTGCATCAGCATCTGAGTCAGTAAGTGCATCAGCGTCAGCATCAGCATCTGAGTCAGTAAGTGCATCAGCATCAGCGTCTGAATCAGCATCAGTTTCTGCGTCAGCATCGGTATCTGAGTCAGTAAGTGCGTCAGCGTCAGCGTCTGAATCAGTATCAGCATCAGCATCTGAGTCAGCGTCAGTTTCTGAGTCAGCATCAGTATCTGAATCAACATCAGTTTCTGCGTCAGTATCAGCATCTGAGTCAGTAAGTGCATCAGCGTCAGCGTCTGAGTCAGTAAGTGCCTCAGCATCTGCATCAACATCAGTATCTGCATCAGCATCAGTTTCTGCGTCAGTATCTGAATCAGTGTCAGCATCTGCGTCAGCATCAGTTTCAGCGTCAGCATCGGTATCTGAGTCAGTAAGTGCATCAGCGTCTGAATCAGTAAGTGCCTCAGCATCTGCATCAACATCAGTATCTGCGTCAGTATCTGAATCAGTGTCAGCATCTGAGTCAGCATCAGCATCTGAGTCAGTAAGTGCCTCAGCGTCAGCGTCAGCATCTGAGTCAGCATCAGTATCTGAATCAGTATCAGCATCTGCATCAGCATCTGAGTCAGCATCAGTATCTGCGTCAGCGTCTGAATCAGTATCAGCGTCTGAATCAGTATCAGCATCTGAGTCAGTATCAACATCAGTCTCTGCATCAGCGTCTGAATCAACATCAGTTTCTGCATCAGCATCTGAATCAGCGTCAGTATCTGCGTCAGCGTCTGCATCAGTATCAGCGTCTGAATCAGCGTCTGAATCAACATCAGTTTCAGTATCAGCGTCTGAATCAGCGTCAGCATCTGAGTCAGCATCAGTCTCTGCATCAGCGTCTGAGTCAGCATCAGTATCTGCGTCAGCGTCTGAATCAGTATCAGCATCTGAGTCAGTATCA
>NZ_JAIMEP010000013.1 GCF_019794555.1 Streptococcus suis
AGTTAAACGATTTGTTTGTAATTTTAGTTATCTGTTTAAAAAGTCATAAGATTAGTCACTGGTAGGAATTAATCTAACGTATTTATTTATCTACGTAATCACTGTTTTTAGTCTGTTTCTAAACAGTAGATGTTTTATCTACATTACGCATTTTGAATACCAACATGACGAATCCCTCCTTCTTAATTACAAATTTTTAGCATCTAATTTAACTTCAATTCCTATTATACAAAATTTTAAGATAATGCACTATCAACACACTCTTAAGTTTGCTTCTAAGTCTTATTTCCATAACTTCTTTTACGTTTCCGCCATTCTTTGCTATTTCGATTTTTATGATATGGTGCAAGTCAGCACGAACACGAACCGTCTTATCTCCCATTATATCTTTTTTTGCACTGATTGGTGTATCATTTCGTTTTTCTTTTTGTGCGCCTAAATTTCCCACAATCACTCACTTCTTTCTATTTCTTCTTATTCTTATTTTATCATCAACAATCACAAATCACTTGTGATTTGTGATAAGTGATTTGTGATAAGTGATTTGTGATTAATATATAAAAGCCCTCTTTAAAGGGCTTTTATGTTTATTTTGAGAAAGATATAAAATCAATATATCCCTTTTCCCCAATTTTTACAACGGCATTGTAGGGCTTTTTCTCTTTGTTTTTGATTCCTTTTACCAGGGTTTCTTTTCCCTCCAGTAATTCTTTTACATTCGTTTTGGTTAGTTTTTTCTTTCTAAAATGTTCAGCTAAAGTAAACTTACATTCAGGATAATTTGAACAACCATAAAACGATTTTTTTAATACAATATTGTTGCCACACTTAGGACATTTTCCTACAATACTTTTTTCTGCTTCTTTTTCTTTCTGTTCCTGGTAATCAGAAAAATTTAGTTTTTCTATATCGTTAGGTACAGCTTCCAGTAAATGAACAATGAATTTTTTGATATTCGTAATAAAGTTCTCTTGATTGCCTTCTCTTTTACCGATTTTTTTTAAATACGTTTCCCATTTAGCCGTCATTTCAGCACTCGTTAAAAGGTGCTGACTTTCAACTGCCTGGCACAATAATTTTCCTTTTTCAGTTACAACAAGCTTATTCTTAATCACTTGGATATATTCTTTTTGTTTTAACGCTTCAATAATACTTGCTCTTGTCGCTTCTGTTCCAATCCCCTCAACTTCTTGTAAAATCTTGATTGCTTCTTCATCATCAACCGTTTTATTCGCCGTTTTCATAGCAGTTAATAATGTACCCTCTGTAAAAGCTTTTGGCGGTTGCGTTTCTTTTTCAACACTCTTAACACCAACTTCGGCACGTTCGCCAATGATAACGAGTGGTAACGTTTGAACGTCCTCTTTTTCTTCTTTGGTTTGTTGTTTGAAAAGAATTTTCCACCCTTCTTGCTTTGGTGTCTTTCCGATCGATTGAAACAGCAAATCAGCTACTTTCGTTTGTATCTTGGTTTCTCCATCCGAAGATTTCATTGAAACAATAACATATCTAGGAATAAGTTCCTTTTTATGATAATAAGGAGTTGCTTGGTAATATAAAACCCCTCCTTCTTTATGAGTCTCTAACCATTGCTGAGCTTTTTTCTCTGTATAACGCATCCCACCATCATTTTCACCAACATTTTGAGTACGAGTGCCAGTAATTAGATTTTCACGTTTTGCATTACCCCCAAGACTGTTCGCAATTAAGTGACTACGATTCCAAAAGAAACCGTTATATTTAGAGCCATTTGAACTAATGATTTCAGCCTTTTCTTCATTCTTTTTCCAACCGCTTGGATCAGACGAACCATCAGTCGCAAAAGGTAGTCTGTTCCCTCTAGAATTCTCAACATTTTGATAAATCAGACTACCTTTTACTTCAGTTGTCCTTTCAAGATCATCTAAACATTTCATCACTGCCTCTCACTTCTCCATATTTTCTTGCAATTTTGAGACATTTAGAAAACACTTCTTTTTTTGTGCCGGTAACAGACAATAAATTTCTATTTATAAAAATGTACGGTATTAGTTTCATTCTTAAACTTTCTCTTGAATCTGATTAAAGTAGACAATCCTATATATTTACATGTAGCCTACACAATTTACACCAATTACTCCTCGTCTTAGGAATATCGTATGAAATTTCTCATACTCAAATTGTTCATATTCAAACTTCTCATATTCAAACTTCTCATATTCAAACGGTTCGTATTCAAACTTTTCATATTCAAAAACTTCAATCCCTATTTCTTTTAATACTTCTTCTGGCAACTCGTAATTTTGGTCTACTAAACCAAATAGAGTAAATCCTGAATCAACACAAAATGATAGAACCGGATTGTATATTGAAGAGTAAATTACTGAGCCGGCTATCGATCCTACAAAACTACCAATCATGTATCCAAGTACAGGAATTTCAATTAGAGACTGACTCACAGAACCCATAGATAAAGCACATGTTGTTACAAACATTTCTTTGATTAATTCATTAACCATCTCAGCTCTACTCATGTTACCAGTAGTGACTTGATACGAATTTTTCATTGAATTCATTACTAATACTGTCACTGCACCAACAACTGATGGATCAATAGATTTCATTGCACTACCACATAATCCTGCCTTACAACTTGCTGTAATTGCTGCTGAAACTGTACCTCTTACAAATCCTTCGCCTGCACCTGTAATCGCTGCAAATCCTATCTCTTTGAATTGACCTTCTTCAATTTCTCCATTTTTAATTAGATAAGCTACTGCATTCCATATTTCAGGAGCAACTCTCAATGCCATTGATATTGTTGCTGCAGTTAAGCCAGACTTGTAGGCCTGTTTCAATATATCGGCGTACTTAATCAACTCTTCAGTTGTTAAATGTACGTTCTCAGGATTTACTCCACCCTCTTTAGACAATCTTGCAAGTTCACGTGCTTCCTGTTCCGAAAAAGCAATCGATTCATTCCCCTCATTGTCTTTAACCTTATCACTCAGTAATTTGAGAGTCTCTTCATAGCGATGAACTTGCTCTGGTCGCTTTGTCGCCTCTTCTCTTATTTTTCGTTCTAAAAACAAAGTCGCTTCTTTTAACTGGTCTGATGGAATTACTCTGTACTGTCCTGAGTAAACCGGATCACTCAAAACTGTGTCTGCTGAGTATCTTCTCTTCTCCAAATATACATCTAAACTTTCTTTCCCACCTTTTGATTTATATTCGCTAAAACATTGAAAAATACTCTTAGCTTGTTGTTCTGCACTGGATGCTCCGTTTTTATAATATTTTAAACCAAATTCAGCATCGAAGTTTATTCCCGTAATATCAGGAGACCCAAAATCATGGCTACGATCCACCTGTACTCTGTTTTTTGAGGAATTAATAGCCGCATTAACATTAAAGGTTCCAGCATGCCAAAACTCAGCAACATCTCCCTTTAGTGTATCTATACGTGCACCATTTGTTTCAAAGCCATTTAGATTATTCACCAACTTCTTTATCTCTGATTCTACAGCGTCTATATAATGCACTCCAGCAGCATGTCCTGCAAAATTACCTGCATTCTTCTCAAAGAATTTATATCCCTCATTAAAGGCTTCCATTCTTTATCCCTCCAAGAATTCAGATAATCCATCCATGTATAATATCGCTGTCAAACCTCTATACTGTTGATCCATGACTTTCTCTTTATCAGTTCCAGTAAGAAATTGAGTAACACCTAACACTGCACCCGTAGCTAATGTAATCCCAGGTGCCAAAAAACCTAAAAGGGCACCACCAGCGATTAAAGCCGCTTTATTTCCACCTACGACATCGTTAACTGCATCAAACGCTTGTTCAGTAATTGGTTTTGAAAATTCAATTTTTTCAAAATCTGTTTTGTAACCGCGACAGTATTCAATAAATTTATCATAAGTATCTCGTTGACTAATAACTTCAGAAACAATCATCATTCCTCGTTTGCCAAGCCAACCATACTTCATTCCAAATTTATTAAATTTCACAGACATACTTGATATCTCTTTTTTACTCACATCATTTTCACCAATAAAAAGTACATGCTCATTAGATGAAATAGTTGCCATATTTGCTTTGTAATCCTTCTCAAGCCATACAGATACAGTAATTGCCCCATCTTCAGTCCCGACTACCTTACCTTCTTCATCATCATTTGTACTTACAAGTTGACGCAAATAATTAGCATATTTTTCAGTTTTGTCATCACAAACAATAATCAATTTTGTTGTTTTTTTCTCAAACATAACAATCCCCTTTATATTCTATTTAATATTTTATGATTTCTTGTTTTCGTAAAAGTCTTATATCAATTTTTAAAATTCGTTTGATATATGCAACTTTACTATTTATTATTATAACATGAAAACACTTTCAAAAATTGTTCTTTTACTAATTTTTGAACTCTTCTATCAATTAAATAATGCTTTGCACAAGCTTCTAGAATTCAGTAAATTAGTACATCTGAATGGTGAGTTATGCACTTTAATTCTTTGGGGTGAACAGAAAAAGCATCCCGTATTTTTGGTACGAAATGCTTTCAATAAGTGTAAATAAGTTTTAACGTTTACTAAATTGTGACGCTTTACGGGCCTTTTTCAAGCCTGGTTTGGAAAGTATGAGTTTCAGTTAGATTAAAAATAGCGTGATATCAAGCCTTTTCAGAACGATATCTACTGATTAATTTCATAAAATTTGAATCAATATTTTTTAAACGGGGGAATAGTTTAGGTCTGTAAGAATTAACTTATACACTTACAAGGTTCATTCTGATCGACTTTATAACTGTCTACGAAAAAAAGATAGAGTTTAAAAAAATAGAAGAAATTCAGCAATCAAAATTAGTATCTCTACTTCTTAATCACTCTCACTAGTAAATAAATCTTCCCACTGAGTGATAGATGCTGGTAGGATTAACTTATACTTTTCATAGAAATCTAATAAACCGTTATCCCCTATCCTAACTACATTTTCAATCTTATCTAAATTTATCACTCTCGGAGCATATAAATATACTAGATAACCTTCATCTACATATTGTTTAAAATCTAAAGCGTCAAGTTCCTTTGCCTTCTTGCCTTTTACTTGAACTACTGCTTTTCTTGGGTTATTGATGTCTCTTGATATCATCTCACATTCAATTTTTATGGTTGTAGACTTCTTTGCAATTGAATTGGAAAGGACATAATAATTTTCCTTAATTTGAAGATATGAAATTACAAGTTCTTCTAAATCAAAAGCTGGTAAATTATCTAAAACAGCTCCTTTAGACGGAATCACCTTATAATAATTACTTTTTGATAGTAGATTAAAAATTAACTTTGAGTATTCTATTATAATTTTATCACGAATATATCCTGCTGTACCTCCGTTAACTCTATTGAAGGATGCTTTAATTTGTCCCGGAACCTGCATTCCGAAATTATAGGCCTCAACTGGAATAAGTGATCCTATATCCATAAGTTTATCACAAATAACTTCTGCTCGTGATTTAACCCTACAAATCCAATAAATTCCATTTAAATCTCGAGTCCAAAATAAATCATCGACCTTTGCATTTTGAAAAATATTAATTGCTGGATTCGCTTTACCACTTTCTTGTTTTATACGATTGTAGTATTCTTGAAAATCGTTAGATTTAATACCTTCACTTAATCTGCTCCAACCAATTCCAACATATTGTTCTGAATTATTCAAGCAAAAATCTACCATTTCCTGCCTAAAATCTGTATTAGTTTTTAAATGTAATCTAGCTACATAATCCAATTTAACACCATACTTTCTCTATTAATTTTTACGAGAATTATTTGTATCATATTTTATATTCCCACAACCACAATAGAAATTACCATTAACCAATTTAATAGCTACAGCTTTAGACTATTTTGAGCATTTTTCATAATCGCACCATTACTTAGTATTCCTTCTCGCTTTTATCAACTACTTTTCCATATCTTTCAGCCAAATTTGTAAAACTAGAGCTTGCTTGAATTTGTTGAGATGGAATGAAAAGGTATTTCCATGGCTTTCTGCCATTTGCCATTGCCCAGTTAGTGGCAACGTCACAAAATTGAACTGCTCTCATACTTTTAGCTATGACATCTGCATTTTCTAATTTATCTTCCCCTTTTACCTCAATCAAATAGAAACTTTCTTTAGTTTCAACAACAAAATCAGGTTCGTAGCGTTTACCTCTGTTATATGTAATATTAAATTCTGCTGGTGCAGGGCGAAGCCAATTTTGAACAGTTGTATCATGTTCCAGAACTCGAGCCAAAATTAGCTCTGGCTTACTATCAAACTTAGTTGTACTAAAAACTCCTTTTTTAATGCCTTCAAATAAAACAGACTTAATTCCAGATTCATACGAATCACTATAGAAGTCCACATGTTCTGTCCATGTATAAGATTGGCTAATATTACAACTACTTGTCCCAGAGACACTCTCCTCAAGACAACCATTCGTGGTATAGAAATGGTCTTCTAGAAGCATTTGAGAATAGATTTTTTGAGCAATATCTTTTTTGAACATCATAATAATATTTCTCATGATATTACTACTATACTTGTTCTCGTAATGATCACAAACTTGTGTAATCAGTTTAAAGAGTAAATCAGAACATTTTTCATAATCAATTTCTGGTTTTTCTCTTAGTATCTCAAGTAAAGCCTTTTTAGGATTGTAACCATCAAAGTTAATAGCATCACTAGACAGTCGTTCTAAATCTGAAAGGTTTGCTAAATTCTGAATGACTAATTCATTATTAATAGGTGTATGTGTAAACGTTGCTAAATCTAAATCAAAATCAGCAAATCCATATTCTTCAACACCTTTATCAGTTACCTTCAATCTAGGAATAGGAATAAATTTATTGATAGCTTGTTGATGAACTTCCTCAATATTTTTATCAAGCCAATGAGAAAAAGGATTTTCATTTTCTCTATAGACTTCACCTAAATCTTTATCCCCATTTACTTTTTCCTTAATCCGATCAACGACACTCCTCATTTGTTCTGAGGTTAAGTTTACAGTCTTCTTCTCTTGGATTTCTTTAGCTAGTTCCGTTTGAACTAGTTCAGAAGTCTTATCAATAACTTTGTCTATTGAATCTGTTCTTGTTATATTCAAAGATTTATAGGCATTTTCACGTATATCATTTTTTTCAAATTCAAACGACAGTTGAGTAGTTGATGTTTTAGTTTCAATATCTTCGATGGTGATAATATTACCAGCTTTAAAAATCGAATCTCCTTGTTGAGCTTCTTCAATGATTTCTTGGAACTTATCATGAGCAGTGAGATAGACAGCATCAACAATTGAATCTCCAGTACGCTTCCCGTATGGCAGTCGCAAACCAC
This sequence comes from Streptococcus suis, assembly GCF_019794555.1. GTDB lineage: Bacteria > Bacillota > Bacilli > Lactobacillales > Streptococcaceae > Streptococcus > Streptococcus suis_AB. The sequence continues at coordinate 7,366 of NZ_JAIMEP010000013.1, forward strand.
GACCTACCATTTGTTCCCTAAGAATTTTAGATGCGGCTGTACGTAGAGGTACGATTGTATAAAGATTATTTACATCCCACCCTTCTTTAAGCATATTAACATGAATCACAATCTCTATCGGATTATCACTACGTTCAATTTCCAATAAAAGTTTATTGTTAGCTTCGCTTTCTGCACCAGTCTTCTTTGAGTGGACAGTAATGGTCTTATTACGATAAATGCCATCTCTAAACTCATCAGAAGTAACAAACGTTTCGACCCACTTTGCGTGGTCAGTATCCTTACAAACTACCATCATAAACGGTTTCACCGTACGAATAGGGTTCTCTTCCGTACTGTTATTTATCGCATAAGTTTCTAGCTCTAACTTTGTTCGCTCATGTAATTTAACCCCATCATATAACATAGTCTTATCCAACTCTTCTACTCCGAAATTAAAAAAATCTATATCAGAGCGTGTCGCAGCATAAGGGGTCCGAGTGTAACCATCTTCGATTGCTTTCGATAATGGATACTCATAAACGACATTTTTGAATTTTTCTTGTTTTTTTCCTTTACCTACAAGTGGGGTGGCAGTTAGTTCGACTCCTAGCATGGGCTTCAAGTCATTCAAAGCTTGAATCCCCTTATCTGCCCGATAATGGTGAGACTCATCCATAATCAAAACAAGGTCTGGTAGTGAGGCAAGATACTGATAAAATGAATCACCAATCATTTCATTAAGCTTACGCATATTGGCTTCATCTTTATTGAATTTATCAATATTAAAGACAAAAATACGAATATCAGACTCAAACATTGAAATCTGTTTAGATTTATAGTCATCATCCGTTACAATTTGAGGTGGATTTAAGAAACATCCTAAACCTTTGAAAACATATTTTGAATGATTGAAATCTGATAGGTCTTTTTTTAGCTTTTCATAAATCGTCGTATTGGGTGCGACAACAAAGAAATTCTTTACATTATGTTGCGTATAAAAATAAGCGATAAAAGCACCCATTAGGCGAGTCTTTCCGACACCCGTCGCGAGGGCAAATGTCAAAGACATAAAATCCCGTTCAAAATCAGTACAAATAGGGTAGAGTGTATTGACACTCTCCAGAGCGGCCTTTAAATTCATCCCTTTCTGGATATGAATTGAGTTCATAATTTCTTCTAGAATTTTTAGAGAATCTCTTTGTGGCGTCCGCAGTGACATGACACCGCTGATGTAATCCGTCGTATATTGAGGAAATCTATTATTCATCTTCATACTCCTCATCATCATATATCGGTGGGTTGATAATATTTAAATTATAGTTTTCTTTGTTAAATTCGCATCGGTCAAGCAGCATTTGAGGAATTTTCTTTACAGTGATATTAGGATAACGTTTTTCAATTTCTTTAGAGAAAGATTTGCATGCTACGATAAGAAATTCATCGTCTTCCATAGCGGATTGAATGGCATCTATAAATCCAATATCAAGATGACGAGTAGATACAAATAGATATGAGTTTTCATTCCCTATCGACTGCTTCCAAAATTGTTCGCTATCTGGCTGATAAGTAAAACCTTCGTGTAAGGCAACCGCACTGGCTAGCATATCCGCATCATAGTCCGAGTTAATCACATACTCATCAAAAGCATCTTTATTTATTAAAGATGGAGCTAGCTCGTAGAATTTATAAGCTCCGCCACCTTGCCATTCTATATTTTTTGAAATACCGCCTTGATCAATACCATCTATCACTTTATCCAAACGGACTTTACAATGCGTATAGGCATGGTCACCCATTTCTATACCAATATATTTCCGATTCATCTTATGAGCGACTGCGGCTGTTGTGCCAGAACCAAGGAAGGAGTCTAAAATTAAATCATCTGGATTAGAGGCAATATGAATAATTCGCTCAATTAGAGTTTCAGGTTTCGGAGTATCGAATATACTTTCTTTGCCGAATATACTCATAATTTCCTTCTTGGCAGAATCAGTATGCCCTACCTCATCACTTGGCCACCAAGTCCACGGAGCAACCCCAGGAACTTCAGATAAATACCTAATTTTATTTGGTTGACTATTATTATCTTTGCCAAAATAAATTCGTCCGCCTGCCAACAATTCTTCGAATGTTTTTTTGGATAAAGACCAGCATCTACCCGCAGGTGGGGTGTGAACTTTACCACCAGGTGCAACTATCTCATAAAATTGTTCTGGAGTTGCATGTCCTGCCTGAGCAGTCATAGGAACAGGACGCCACCTTCCTCTAGGGTCGTTATTAGGATTTTTATAAACCTTAGCCTGCTGTTCAGTCATAGGAACTAGATTTCTATTATTCTTAAATTTTAGTTTATTTATTGCATAAACTAAAATATATTCATGAACATCTCCAATGGACTCTCTATTTTCTCTAGAATATCTTTTCTGCCATACAATTTGTGCAACAAAGCTAGTCCGACCAAATAACTCATCACATAGCACCTTCATATATGCCTGTTCATTATCATCGATACTAATCCAAATACTTCCATCCTCTGGATCTAATAGCTTCCATAATATTTCAAGTCTTGGACGTATTAAACTTAACCAAGTACTATGTTCTACATTGTCATCATAATGTTCAAAAGCGGCCCCAATATTATAAGGTGGGTCGATGTAAATACACTTCACTTTCCCAGCATACTTATTTTCCAAGCTTTTAATGCAAGGAGATTATCGCCATGAATAATCATATTCTCTGTTTCTGGGTCATTGACACAGTTAGATTTTTCCTTATCTTCAATCAATAACCGTGGCTCAACCTTTATCTCGTCGTTCTTACCAACCCAGGTAAGTTCTAGTTTATTTGACATTATCGATGCCTCTCTATTTTTATAATAAAATTATATCATATTTGCGACGGTAAAAATTAGCATATTTTAACCACTTTTTGTTCAGAAAATGTACTCCCATGATATCTGTAACACCTTATCGTTCGATTTTCTTTACTGGATTCTATCTGAAAATAAAAATAATGCTCCCTCCCATCCTTGCTATTCTCCTTATTGAGCTTAAAATAGTTCTTCTGGCTCATAGCCATTTCACGGAGGATGTCATCAGTTAGAAAGGTCAAGGGGATGTCCATGTTTGAGTACTTGTAGAAGTCTTCTTCAAATTTCATGTAGGAATCCGAGAAGTAATCAAACTGCAATTTGTCGTCATAAATTTCTTTTCTACTCATCGTCCAACTCCTCTATCATGCTGATTTCTAAAATATCATCTACCTGAATCAAGTGGTATTTCTCACTTGATTTGATAGTGATTTCCTTAACGTCAATTTCAGTCACTTGCCCAATATGGGTTTCCTTCACTTTCCCTAATTTGACGACAAACATTCCTGTTAGACCTCCTGCATAGAGCTGGCCTATTAAGGTCAGCTTTTCTGCTTTGGTAAGTGTTTGCGTCATGTCAACTTTGTTCTTATCATCAGTCAGTGAAGTCGTGTGCTCGGATAAGAAGAAGCCCATCCACTTCATCATGCCACGATCCTGGTGTTCCCTTGCTGACTGGAAAGGGAGATACATACGATCAATCATTTTAGTCCGTCCAATCCACCAGCTGAATGCCCACCAATTAATTTGCTGCGCTCGACACTCCTGGATGCCTCAAGTAAGGAGGATCCTTTCTGGATAAGGGTAAAGCCAAATTGATTGCGGATGGTGTCAATTGCTGATTGGAGCCTTTCTTCTTTTTCTATTTTTTCGACATCGTCAAAGAGGGAAATCAGACCATAAGACTCGTCCACAAAGCCTGAATAGTAGACAGAAATGGTCCTGACTGCTCCTTCTGAATATTTCTTCCGAAAGAGACCAATAACATAGTTGGCAAGTTCTCTTGTCAAATTTGTCGGTTCTATCTTCATCTGTGCATTGATAGGACGTTTCCCTTCGCTAGCTGAATAGCCAACTCCAATTGATACCCTAGTTGTTTTCTTATGAGCTCGTCTAAGTCGTATAGCTACCTGCTCAGCCATTTCCCGTAAAACAAGTTCCATATCAGTTTGTCTGATATAGTCTCTCGGCAAAACCTGAGAATTTCCTAAACCATTTGACTTTGGTTTATAAGGTTTATGAACATTACTTTCATCTATCCCATTAGCATGAAAAAATAAGTCTACCCCTACCACACCAAATTCCTTTTTGAGGATGTCTGGATTAAAATTAGCTAACTCCTTGATTGAGTATATGCCTAACTTGTTCAGTCGTTTCTCTGTACGATGACCTATTCCCCAGAAGTCTGTTAGGTTAGGAATGCCCCAAACCTTTATTTCCACATCCTCATAGGACCAATTTGCTCGCATGGTTAGTGTCTTCTTGGCTTCATTATCCAGCGCCAATTTGGCCAAAAGAGGGTTGCTATTGGACATGCCTACGGTAGAATATATCCCCGTTTGTCGCCAAATATCCCGTTGAATCCGTGAGGATATCATGTCTAACTTGTCCTTACGACTGATCGTCTTACCAGGAATAAAGTAATTCAGGGACGAGGTCAGATCAATAAAACCTTCATCAATAGAGTAGGGGAGGATATCACTAGGGCTAGCATAATTCTGAAAGATATGTTGGATTTCCATATTTTTCTTTATATAGATATCCATACGTGGTGGAACAATATAAGTTATCTTGGCCCACTCCTCAATGTAGCGAACGTATTCAGGCGTTGTTGGCAATCCTTGTCTTTTAGCATTGTAATAAGAAAACTTTCTCGTATGGATATCAAAAGGCAGGTCATAACTTCTTCCAACATTTGATTTGCCAAAGATTTTTTTAAACATTGGTGACGATGCCAAAATCAAGCCATTGGAATTATCCGCCCTGCTCATGACACAGAGGGAGGTTTTCAGGGGATGCAGGCCTCGCTCCACACATTCCACGCTAGCGTAAAAGGATTTCATATCCACAAAGGCAATATCAGACTTTGGCTCCCGTGAATAATCAAAATAGCCCATCTCATACCTCCAAAGGTGTAAAGGCTCCTACAATTTTCCCAACAATTCGAGGATTGTCGTCGAATGGTGCAAACTTGTCTTTGTAGTCCTTATTGATAGAAACAAGACGAAGTCCTTCTTTTTCACAATAGACTTTCTTGATATAGGTTTGGTCATTCCAGACTACGGCATAGACAGCACCGTCATAGTCAAAGCCAGTTTCACGAATGAGAGCCACGTCATGATTGTGATAGGTCGGCTCCATAGAATCCCCCTCAATCCAAGAGGCAAAATCGTGAGGCAACTCTTCATCAAAATAAACCGTATCGTAGTCTTTATCATCATAAACAGAAGCGCCGATACCAGCGGACATACGCTCATAAACCTTGTAAGCAAATCGTGGTTGCTCATTGACAATGCTGATGATTTTGTTTTGATTGATAACCAAATCCTGAACATAGTCCAACGCCTTCTCCTGATTCGGTTCATTCAGCTGACGATATAGAGTCGATATTTTATTTTCCGTTAGAAAGCCTGTCGGAACTCTCAAAAGCTTCTCTAGCTTTTCTAAATTATCTTTATTCGGTTGAGAACTTCCTTTTTCCCAGGCAGAATAGGATTGCCTAGAGATGCCAATGGCTCTTGCTAACTCCGATTGATTCATCTTCAATTCTTTTCGCCGTTCAATCAATTTTTCAGGATAATACATACTTACCTCTTTTCTAGTAGAAGAATGGTTTTAGCTCGTGATTGAGCTTGTTGTTTGGTCATTTTTTCTTTATCCCAGGCATATCCTATCTTTTTTCCAAAGTCAAACAATGTCCAGGTTCCTATATTAGAATCTATTTGTTCTAAATTTTTGCGAAAGTCATTCTCTAGCAAATCTGGAAAATCACTACTTGAGACAAAATTGTTTGTTTCTAAAGCAGATAATATTGCCACAAGTGGATTCACACTAACTGCTTTATATTCTGCTTCTATTTCATCTTTAATTTGCCCAAATAATTCAAGAATTAACCTGTTATTATTTAGTCGATAATCACTAATCGCCTGATTGATGTCCTGATAATTACTATCCAAGTAATAACGAAACATATCCCTCAAGCGATAGATAAGCGCCTCCGATGATACTACTAGGTCCGACAAAATCTTACTAAATCGAGATTTGCGATAATAAACATTGGACAAAAGCACAATATCTGGCATAAGAATAACAGCAGAAAAGAGATTTGCTTCTGTCTCAAGTCTTGACTCACTACCAGTACTCAATTCCGTAAACATATTACCGTCATGACCAAGGATAAAATGTCCCAATTCATGACACTTGGTAAAATTCTGCTTGACAATAGGATTCTCCTTCTCATAAGAAAAGGAGATCCCCTCATCATCAATCATAGTCAGCCCTTCAATCTTGCGATTAGAAAAATGATGTTCCAAAATCTTAATATCATAAACCTCAACACAGGTATCAAAATAATAATCAAAGCGATAAGTCAGCGGTGAAATCTGATTATCTTTCATGAATTGATACAAATGTTTTCTTGCAATTTGGGTAACTCTAGCATAAACTTCTCTCACATCATACCTCTCAGCAAGTCAAAATTATTTGTCAGTTATTCAACTGACAAAATTATATAATAAAAGTGGACCAATGTCCACTAGAAAATTATTCAAGTCACTCCACTTAATCATTTTGTAACAAAATTAGTCTAAAATAAAACCAAATAGGAGGTACAATCATATGAGAAGACTACTAAGTTTACTTGCACTTACTGCTATTAGCTTGTTCCTGGTAGCTTGTTCAAGCGAGGAAAGCATGAATGGAGAGTATTACGAAATTGGAGACTACGGTACTGATCTAGTCATTACGATTGATGGTGATACAGGTACCGTAGATGCTGAAGGCTCCACGACAAATATGACTATCGATACCGACTCACAAACATTCACCATTGAAGGATTCTCAGACCCTACTGTTGAATACGAATATGAGGATGGAGTCATAACAGCAAATATCACAGGTTCAGAACGCCAATACTATCGAAAAGGTAGCGAGGCGTATGAGAAAGAATTGAAAGAGTATGGAGTTGAAGAATAAAAAAGATTCAGAAGTAACTCTGAACCTTTTTACAATTATTCGATTTGTATTCTATATACCAAAATCCTCAAATTTAATCTCTTGTAAATCATTATCAGTTATCGTATCTAAGCTTGCAATACGATTTGCTTGATTTGAGAATGCTCTTTCAAATAGGTTCCTAACTTCTCGACCGTTCGCAAAATTCTCTGTTTTTTCTTCACAAATTTTTTTAAAGTAGTCCTTCATCATCGGAATAGTATCCTCTTCCAATTTTACATCGTTTGAATCACAAAGAAGTACTAAAATTGAAAAAAGTTGTTCTGGAGTATAGTCATCAAAAAAGATACTTTTATTAAATCTTGACTTCAACCCAGGGTTTGAATCTAGAAATCTATTCATTGGTTCATTATAACCTGCAACAATTAATACAAATTCATCCCGATTGTCTTCCATAGCTTTTAATAAAGTATCTATTGCTTCCTGCCCGAAATCTGTCCCCCCCTTTGCCAAAGTATAAGCTTCATCAATAAATAAGATACCTCCCATAGCTTCTTGAATTTTTTCTTGAGTTTTAAGTGCTGTCTGTCCGACGTAACCTGCAACCAAACCTGCCCGGTCAACCTCGACCAACTGTCCTTTCTTCAGCACACCTAATTGTTTGTAAATTTTTGCAACTAATCTAGCAACCGTTGTTTTTCCAGTTCCTGGGTTCCCTAAAAAGACTAAATGTTTTGATAATACAGGGATTTTTAAGCCTCGATTCTCACGAATCTTATTTACTTTCAAAATATTCGTTAGGGTCCTGATTTCAAATTTAACACCATCTAGTCCAATCAATTTATCTAATCGGTCTAACAATTCTTCTAAAGTTTCTTCGCCACTACTGTGTTCAACTAATGAACTTTCATTATCAACGGAGTTTTCATATTTATTTATGCTGTCTTCACCACCTCTAGCCTGTTTATCCTGATTAACAAATGACTTATTCAACGTTGATAAATAGGACAAAAATTTCTCTGAATCTGTATTACTCTTAGTATTATTGTTGACTAGGTAATACTTCCCAATAGAAATTATTACATTGACATAGGTTTCCCCTATCAAATTTCTATTTCCATCCGAAAGTGAACTGAAAAATTCTGGAGTGTATCCATCTTGTATATTCGGAATAGTTCCAACTTCCTCTGTAAAATATATAGATTTGAAAAAGTTGATTCTCTCTGTGGAATTACCAATAGTAATGTAGTCAATAAAAGACAGTATTTCCTTAATGACCAAGATTTTGAAATTAGGTATTTTATTATTCAATCCAGCCTTACCACAAACATAAAAAAGTTGGTCTAGTACATTTTTGATTTCGATATTCACAGTTTTAACTATTCCCTATTAAAGTAATGCAGCTTGCTCAAAAAGTATTTTTTGGGCTTCTATTGATTCTGGTGTATCTATTTCAGAAAGTGTATCTGTAACTGTACTTTTAATTACTTCGCTAACTTCCTGACTTATGGATTCATGTACAGTTTTTAGAATGCCTGTATCATTAATTAATTGTATTAACTGTTGGTTATCTACTACTTCGTTTTGTAGTTCTATAATCTGATTCATTAGTTCGATATAATAGACGTCAACTACAAGTACAGTTAAATTTGCTTCAAAATATGCATAGTCTTGGAGTTTTTCAGCAAACCAAGCTGAACTTAATCGATTATATACACTCATCCATTTTTCATGTGAAGAATGCCATGCTGACTGATTCGACAAAACTTCTTTATTGTTAAAATAATACTGCTCATCAAAAAATTTTATTGACACTGTCAGCATGGATAATAATGAAAAAATAGACGTAATTAAGTCATTATTGTTTACAGAAATTCCTCTTTGAAAAATTTCAATCAACAAATTAAGTACACTATAGATTTGATCAACTAATACCCTCATTTTCTCTTCGGAATATGGTTGTTGCCGCCTTCTACAATCTAGCATATCAGTGTAGTCTCCTAAAACCTTATCAAATTCAAAAGACGAATATACTTCATGACCGTGCTTTACGGTATTATTTAACTCTCTAAATTGTTGGTTTATATCCTTGCTGAGTCTATTTAACTTGGCATACATAATAGCAAAACCTGCTGTAGTTGCCGCTAGATTTACCCCATTCAAAACCAATCCTAAATTCTGAAAAGCTATAACTCTTTGAATTAATTCTAAGTTCTGAGTTAAGATTTGGTTGTTTTCTCCTACCATGTTAATTGCATTTTTAACTAATGATGTTATTTCATTTTGTTGTAAATTGTTGAATGCAACTTTTTGAAAATTTTTAAATTTTCTTTTTTTCCCACGAATAACTATCTCCATAATTTGATCTTTATTGACAAATTGTTGAAGTTGTTCCAAATTACTAATGTTTAAGATGTCAGCCATTAAAATGTTCCCCAAGAATTCTATTATCCATAAATTTGTGTAATATGATTATTGATAATACCAATATTCCATTTTCTCGCGTATATAACTCGTTCTCGTTTAAAATGTCTTTAACTTTTTTTATATACTTATTCTGACCATTAAAAGTTGTATTCGATAGATTTAAAAGAACACTCGTTATATTTATTTTACTTAAGGTATAATCAAAATTTTCAATTATCTGGCCATCGTTATTAATAATTGAATCATATAAGCAAAACATTATTCTATAGCAGCCAACAAACTGACCTGGGGATAGGACTTGATTGTCTTTTAGATTCTTCTTAGCATGTTCATAATATTTTCTTGCTCTACATGGATTTGGTTTAGATTTAGTTGTTGGCAATATTCTTGAACTAATTTTAGAATCAATTACTTTGAAGTATTTTTTTAGAAATCTATCCCAGTTATCATCCATTTTAAAAAATAATTTTTCAAAGTAATCACATATTTTTTCGGCCAAGATATCTTTGGTAACGTCATTATCATTGATAATAGAGAAATAAATATATTCATTTATTAACAATTTCTTTAGAGTTTCAAAACTATCTTCATTAAGAGTGGTAACTGTATGTTTCACTAACTCAGTACATTTCATAAAATCCTCTTTTTATCTTTTTTCCTCAAACGCTTTTTTTCGTTCTTTCATGAACTCGATGAGTTCTTCACGGAAGACGGTTTTTTCTTCTTCTGTTAGTCCATCAGAAGTCATGCGGAATAACAATTCGACATTTGCTAATTCGTCTTCCTGCTCTACTTCATTACCTAGCAAGCTATCTAGCGATACGTTGAAGATTTTTGCAATCTTGACGAGATTATCTTGGGTAGGTTTTTTTACTCCTCGCTCCCAATCGCCATAAGCTGGTTGAGAAATTCCTATTTTCTCAGCTAGCTCTTTTTGTGTAAGATTCGCTTGTTTCCTTAGTGTTTTCAGGCGTTCTGTAAATTTCATTTGTGCGTCCTTCAAAAAAATATAAAAATTTTTCAAAAAACCGTTGACAAATATAACTAATAGTTATATTATATATTCATAGCCAATGGTTATATTCTAGTTAAAAATTTAACACCAAGTTTGGAACATTGGCATCGATCATTGATAACTTAATAAAAAAGTGCGTCTGACAACCAGAGGACTGACTATCAAACTACACTAAACTTCGTATCTTTATTGTAATTGTTTTGATAAGAAAAGTCAAGTCCGTTTGTGGTTGAAGTTGAGATAGTAAAACAATTCTAGGAATTGTGGGCTCACACGCATTTCGGACTTTCGCACTTTTCCGAATAGTAAAGTGAACCGGCTTCGCCAAAGGGCGTAAGAGAATCGTGACAGGCGTGATAATGACTACCTGGATGATTGGCTGGGAAAGCGATGGTAATTGACGCAAAGCACCTTGCTAAACGTTGCCACCGTGAAAGGTTTGTCTAGTTCCTAGATAGGTCTTTCAACCAAATAACTCTTTTTCAAACGGACCACTTCTCTTTATTTCTCGGGAATAGTCTATGCTAAAGCTACTGGATTTTTCTAGTAGCTTTTGTTTTTACAATAAAGAAAGGAGGCATTTATGACCTCATATTTTGAACAATGCTTAGAGCGTCACTATCAAAATTACCTCTTTACACATAAAATGTACGCTCACAGCTTAGACCTGCAAGCAAGTCTCTTTAGTGCTGCCAAAGAAGAAATTGACACGCTCGTCAAGAAATTCAAGTCAACTGGCTATCCGCTTGCTGAATTGACTTATTATAGTCAAATCTACAAAAACAAAATCAATCGCTTTTACTTTGCTCAAGTCAGCCCTGTTATATGCTGATTTTTTTATTACTCAAATATAGAAACGGAGAATACTTATGATTCCTGAAACACTTGTTATGAAACCTGAATTTATCGGAACTTCTTATTATGAAAAACTTGGCAATGCGCCACGTACCATTTTTGGAAAAGAAGGGAAATACCAACGACACGTCCTGAATAGTCAGGTACATGGTTCGTTCCACGTCATCACACCTGCCACAAACACAATCTTTGATGAAGATACACAAGTCAAAGTAATCAACCCGATTTTCTTCCCAGACCGTGCAGTAAATGGTACCAACGTAGCACCTGCACTCAATGTCTTTGCTGAAAAACTGGAAATTGTAAAATAAGAAAGGAATTAGAAAACTATGGCTAAAACTGGATTAAACTTTGGAGAAAAACTACAGATTGTTGATAAAAGCTACCGCGTTATTACTGATGCCTTAAAGCTAGATGAAGTCTTTGGCAAATTGACTTTCCGCAGTTTGGAAGGTGCAGAACTCATTTATGAAGCGGATCGTAGCCAACGAAATGATGATGGATCTTTCGCCCAAGTTCCAACAGGGGAAATTCGTGGTATTACGGTTGGTATCCATTCTGCCAACCAACACGAAACGCTCTTTTTCACTATCGTGGATATGTCAGAACAAGAAATCGCTGACCTTAATCTCAACTACCGTGAAGAAGTAGAACTAACAGACATTGTGGTGACCTATTCAGCTATTGGACGAAACGATAACTATCGTCTCTATGCTTCTGGTATTAAGAAAAAAGGCGCTGCCGTTCCTAAGACGGAAAACAAAGCAGAAGACAAAAAATGATGCTAGGAGGTAGATATGCACCTCTTTACCTATCGTGGATTACGTGTCCATAAATTTCACAGGCATATTCGGGTGATAACCAGTCTTCTACTGTTATCACCTTTTTTAGTAGCGAATGGATTCTACTACTATCCCATCTATAATCAGCTTCTTGTTGACCCTTTACAGTATGTATCAAGTATCCTATTCACAACTATTCTACCAATCGTAGTTCTTTCAATCATTACACCTATTCTCTACCAGAAAATACTTTTCTTTCAACGCTTAAATACATTACGAATTATGGCTAATTTTCTTTTAGAAAATCGGTATTATACGTCAAAGACTATGAAACGAGAGGGGCGAACCAAGGAAAAAATTACTCTTCCAAAAGTCTACGTCAAACGTGGGAAATACCAACTACTTGTCTCTTTTATCCTTGAAGGCAATAAATTTCAAGACCGCTTTATCAATCTTGGCGCAACACTTGAAGTCATGTTCAATGGGGACTTTAGAAACAAAACCTTTGACGAGCGGTTCGTTCAATATGATATTACCATCAACCGAATTGCCTCCCGCATTCCTGTCTCAGAAGTTATTGTGACAGATAGAGGGCTACGCCTCATGAAAGACGTCTTCTGGGACTATATTTCAGAACCACACTTACTAATTGGTGGAGGAACTGGAGGAGGTAAAACTGTCATTCTCATGACAATTGTATTGGCACTCTCTAAAATTGGCTTCATTGATTTATGTGACCCGAAGAATGCTGACTTAGCTGGTCTAAAAAAAGCACCTGTTTTTAAAGGTCGTATCTTCATTTCAAAAGAAGATATCATATCATGCCTCAAGGAAAATGTCGCTGAAATGGAAGAACGATACGAGGCCATGCAAAATCATCCTGACTACAAAACTGGAAAGAACTTTGCTCAATACGGTCTCAAGCCAAAATTCCTTGTCTTTGATGAGTGGGCAGCCTTCATCGCTAAGATAGAAAATGACTATCGCCTACAAGCTGAAGCGACAGAATACCTGACCCAAATCATCCTTGAAGGGCGTCAAGCAGGAATGTTTGTGATTCAAGCCATGCAGCGACCAGACGGTGAATACATCAAAACAGCACTTCGTGACAACTTCATGAAACGCCTCACCGTTGGACACTTAGAAGATACCGGATACAACATGATGTTTGGGGATGCAAACCGAAACAAAGAGTTCAAAAAGCTAGATAAAATCAATGGCAAAAAGGTTCATGGCCGTGGCTACATTGCCAATAACGGTGAACTAGCTGGTGAGTTCTTCTCCCCCTACGTTCCATTCGATGAAGGATTTTCTTTTGAAGAAAAATTTATGAAATTACCAGTGTTGGAAGATGGACAAACTAGTGCTATGGATGAGAAAGAGGAACTTGAAAACAACAACGAGGCAATGGACACGAAAACCGAGAAAAATTATCAACTACTAACGGAATTCGCGAAGGAAAAGGACCTCCCCGTCAAAACTCTCCGGAAAATTATCTATTTGCTAGATGAACGAGGGATGCCTTTTGACAAGGAGGAAAACTCACTGGTTGTGACACCTTTTCAAGAACAGTTACTTCTTGAAACTTTGGAACTATTTGAGGCGGAAGGGCGCAAGTCTTATCCAAAGGCAGTTGAAAGTTGTCTCGCAAATCATGGGCTAGGACAAGAGCAAGGGCAAGCCTGACAACGTCAGGCGCAGACCGTAGCTCGCAGTTCCTTCGGCCCATGATTGTGTTTCAACCCCCGATTTCTAATAGGGGGGTAACATTTGTCAAAATGACAACATCCAACCCCCGAAACGCCAATGGTACCAAGGTTTTTCAAGATTAATCAAGTGTGTCACTTTGCCTCTAAAAACTGTGTCACTGACTAGAAAGGAGTTTTACTATTGAATGGATAAGTTAAATCCGCTACACCTCAAGAAATTTCGAAAGCAAACAGGTATGACCCAGAAACAATTTGCACAATCCATCGGAATTTCTACTCGCACCTATCGCAGTTACGAGGATGGTTCACGCGGACTGAGTTTGAATAAATTTAATCAATTCAAAGGGAAGCTTGGATTTCATAAGCATAATACAGAAGGCCTCATAGACGTAACGATTGACTATCTACGAATGACATTTATGTCTATTCGTGACCTATCCCACTTCTGTCAAACCTACCTTCACTGTTCTTTTACCGAGTTCAAAGAGTTTGAAACGAGACTCCTAAATTACTCAAGGCTCTGGAAACGAGGAAATATTTGGATATTTGATTTTTGGGATAAAATCGAAACAGGAAATTTCCAAGTAACCCTCCAACTCTCTGGACAAGGCTGTCGCGAAATGGAACTCATCCTAAAAAGCGAAAACCTTACCTGGCAAGAATTTCTCCAAGCAATGCTCTTTGATCTAACGGATAGCCGAATAACGAGGCTAGATATTGCCTTAGATGAACGCTACCTTGGTCACGAAAAAGAACACGAGCAATTTCATCTTTCAGATTTAATTACCAAAGTCTATAAGGAAGAGGTCCGATTCAAACATATCAGAAGCTGGAATCACATTGGAGGGGGCAGTCTTAAAAACGTAGGGGACACCGACGCTAGCCAAGGTATTTCTATTTATTTTGGCAGTCGTCAAAGCGATCTCTACTTCAACTTCTATGAAAAACGCTATGAGCTGGCTAGAAGCGAACAAATCTCCGTGGAGGAATCCTTGGAGATTTTTGGCATCTGGAATCGATATGAGTTACGCTTTTCTCAAGAAAAAGCACAACTCGCAATCGAAGAATTTGTCAACGGTGTTGACTTAGGAGAAATCGCACGGGGAATCATCAACCACGAAATACAGGTATATGACGGCACCAATAAATTTGGGGCGTTTCTACCTGATCAAAAATGGCAACGTCTCTTTGGAGGTACTGATCCTCTAAAACTTCAAATGAAGCCTGAACCCTATTCTATTGACAGAACGGTCAATTGGCTGATGTATCAGGTCGCAAATTCACTCAAATTAGTAGAGGAAGCTGACAAAATCATGAATACAGATTTTCTAAAAATGATTCATGCGAATGGTGAAATAACCGAGCGAGGCGAAAATATCTTACAAGATTTACAAGCATCCTATCACTTACAAAATATAGAAGGAGAACACTATGGAATACAAAGTTGAACTGAATAGTTTAGATGAATTTAAAGCATGGTCTGGTGCTAGAGAAACCCTAAACGTTGTCCAAGAACGTGGTGGAATCGAGCAACTCACCTGGCTTTGTGAGGAAATTTTCTCAGGAACAATTCCAACTGAAGGTGAAATCAATGACTGGCTATGGTTTGATGATGACTATATCTATCGCTCCCTTGGCTATGATGACCTTGTCGAGGAGTAACAGGAGGTATTTATGACCCATCCATATGCTGAACGGTGTAAATTACATACCAACAACCTATTGGCTGAAAGAGTCCAAAAAATCTATGCCGACATGAGAAAACCTTTGAATAATAGCGATGATCTTTTAGTCGCAATCCATACTGAAATAAGATACGCAGACTCAGACCGAACCTACCTCCTCAATAACGTACTGAAGCGTTTAGAAGAAGCCGACAAGCGCGAACGGCTCTTCTATGAGAAATTATCTAGCTTGGAATACCAGATTCGGCAAGCTCTTGATCCGAGTATCTAGCTGATGTTTATCAAAAATATTTATGAAGGGGCTACCTACTTTCATGAAACAAACGAAATCTGGTATCTATTTGTCGTATTGATGAAGGAGAAAGATTTTTATTTTGATACATTCGCGCGAAAAATAGATGATATGGATCACTACCAACATGCGTATTTTACAACGTCGGGCAAGGTCCTTGACTTTAATCGAAAGATGGACACTCATGTCGTCACCCTCTTTCGCCAAATCATCAAAGAACAACAAACCATATTTATGGAGGAAATAATCATGGCAAAACAAACTATTTTTGAAAAGAAAATCAAGTCTGTCTCTTTACAACTTGGTGAACTAATGAAAGCAAATAATGATAAGGAAGCCTGGACAAAAGCTGGTGAATTAAATAGCTTATTGAAAAACGAAGAGGCTGAAAAACTCCCTTTAGACTTCCTTGACCAGATTCGTTCAGAACTACGTAGCTACTACTACATTAACGGGGAAATCAATAAACTTCACAAACAGTTGTATGCAAAAGGCAATAAATTAGTTGAGTTAGCTAGTTTCTAATCAGGAGGAGTTATGACAAAATTCATTTTACTGATTAACCAGGTAAAACAATATCTGTCACGTTTCAAAAAGCAAGACAAGAAACGTGGTTCTCCAAAACTCATCAAAGCAACACGTAAAAACGTAAATATCCTAGTCCTTCTTGGATTAGGATGTTTCCTTTTAATTGGCATTCTTGGATCCATGCGTGCTATTGCCCTTTCCAGTAAAGTCACTCATCTGGAAACTGAAATTAGAAAGGCGCACTCTACACGCCTCACTCCAACAACTCCTTATACAGACTATCGCTTGAACTACTACCTCAATGACTTTGTGGCAGCCTATTTCACGTTTTCGGATAAAGCCGAAGAACAAGAAACTCAAATTGAAACACTCAATAATTTTTATAATGTCACCCCCACCATTAAGTCACAAGGTCAAAAACGAACACCTACCTCACTTGTTTCTGCTAAACTCTTACAACTGACTGATAACACTGCACAGTATCAAGTTACGTATAAACAAAAAGTGGAAGATAAAGAAGTGGAACTAACCACTGGCTTTTCCATTCCATATGGTAAGAATGATAAAAGCTACTACGTTTCCGGATTACCTTGGTACTCTAGTTTGACAGATGTTCAAGCCAAAGATGTGGACACAGATTCAGCACTAAGCCTGACGGCTACAGACAATGTTTCAGAAGAAATTCATGGAAGAGTAACTAAATTCCTTACTATCTTCTTTTCCAATTACACTACGGATCAAGATAACCTTGACCTTGTAGGCAAAGGTTTAATCGCCCTTGAAAACACAATTTTTCATTCGATAGATTATACCTACTTAGTTGAAGATACGGGCACAATCACAGCCTACACACAAGTCACATTTGAAGTTGCTGGCAATACTCGCTCCGAAAACTTTACGTTAACACTTACTCCAAAAGGAGACTCCTATTATGTAACTCAATTACTTCACACCATTCCAAATGATTATGCAAAACCAGAAGGAGAATAATATCTATGAATACTAGCTCACTACAACAATTCCTCCAAGGAGATGGATCTTGGATTATTACAGCAGTCGCAATTCTTTTAGCGATTAAAGCTTGGAAAAATAGTTCTTGGCTCCAGCTTTTCTCTGTTATAGGATTTTGGGGCATTATTATGTCAATGACCAAAGGACAACAGATTCTAGCTGTTATTGGTTGGTTCCTCCGTCTCTTTGGCATTGAAACGGGGCTTTGATATGAACACTGAAAAAGACCCGCTCTATGATTACGCTAGGGGGCTAAACGCTCCCTATTGGATTCAGGAAATCAAAACACAAAAAGGAACACGGATTTGGTACTTCGCAACACCTATGCAATTATCCTTTTTTGTTGTCTTTATCCTAGTTTTTGTCACTATGGTGCTAGGGCTTTCATTCATACTTGTCCCCCTCGCAAAAATTACGCACTCGATTTCCCTCTTATTATATGTGTATGTCCCTTATAAGCTGGCAAAGTTTTACACCGAATACGAACCACATGGAAAGAAAATGCATCTCTTTCTCGCGGACTACATTCACTATTTATATGAATTTCGCCTGAACAAGAAAGCTATCTACAACGATGAACGCGTGGATTCCTTTGAGGAAGAGGAGATTGTCTTTGAACAAACAAATCTATAGAAAGGAAGCAATATGGCTATCAACCTACAATATCCTATTAAAGCTACTTACAGAAATCTTATTTACCGAAAGGATAAACATGTCGCTGCCTATTTCAGGATTCCAAATACTCCAATCACTATAACTGATAACGATAAAAAAAGAAAACATAAATGGACTGTCAGTCAGCTGATTAAAAAGCTAGCGAAAAATCAACACTTTGAAATTTCACTCATCCCAAAAGATTACCTTCTTGAAGAGAAGATGCGTGATTTTATGGATGCCCTTTCTCCCAATAACCGAAAATTAGGTGAAGACTTACTTCTTCATACAGTCGATACATTGACAGATGAAATGGAAATCCCCTATCAATTTGATTGGTTGGTCGGTGTTCGTCTCAGAAAACATGACAAGGCAAGTAGTCTTACAGACCTCGCTTATGAACGGTTCTCCGAACTGACAGAAACCATCGCAAATGGACTTGGTTTTGAATTAGAAGAAGAGAAACCATGGTATGAAGACTATCTTTCCGATGAACAAGACTGTTTTCAAATTCTCTCGGCGCTTCGTTGTCGCCGTCTAACCAACGAAGAATTATTCTACTATCAACGAATGCAATACTTACGCTATATTCCACATTTCAAGGGGGAGGTGCTTGCTAATCGTTCACTGTTTAACGTGACAGATACCTTAATAAAAAGCTTGAGCGGTGGCTTTCTCAAGTTAGAAAGTCCCTACGGAACATCCTTCGTAACCATTTTGCCAGTCGGAAAATTCAATACTATATTCAACGGATTCCACTTAGGTGAGTTTATCCAACGCCTAAATTTTCCTGTAGAACTTCAAATCAAGGCGGAGTTTATTGACAGAAATAAAATAAAGGGAAAAATGGGACGCTCTAATACTCGATATAAAAATATTATGGAAGAGGCAGACAGTACCAATACCGTCCAACAAGATGAGATTATCATGGGCTCCTTTTCCCTAAAAGATCTGATGAAAAAAGTCGGAAATAAAGAAGATATTATCGAGTATGGCGCTTATCTCATCGTATCAGCATCTTCTATCACTCAACTTCGAAACCGTCGCCAAGTGGTGCTCAACTACTTTGATGATATGGGCGTTGAAATCAGTGAAGCAAGCCACGATACACCGTACCTTTTCCAAAGTCTTCTCTATGGACAAGACCTGCAAAAGAAAACAAGAACCTGGACCCACATGGTTACGAGTCGTGGCTTTGCGGAACTCATGCCATTTGCGAATACATCTGCTGGTAATCGTATTGGTTGGTACATCGGTCGTGTAGATAACTGGACAGGACGTTGGGATTCAATCGATAAAGCTATACATGCCTCAAAAAACATTGTCCTCTTTAATGCAACCGTCGGTAATAAAGAAGACATTGCAGGTAAAATAACCAAAAATCCACATATCATCATTACCGGTGCAACTGGGCAAGGGAAATCTTTCCTGGCACAAATCATATTTTTATCTGTTGCGCTCCAAAACGTAAAAACGCTGTACATCGATCCTAAAAGGGAACTTCGTCATCACTACGAAGAAATCATGCATTCTACAGAATTTTCTAGTCTCTATCCAGAACGAAAAAAACAACTGGAAGCATTCAACTTTGTCACACTCGATAGCTCACTCGCTTCCAATCACGGAGTGCTTGACCCGATTGTTGTATTGGATAAAGAACAAGCCGTGGAAGTTGCAAAAAATATGTTGGAATTCATACTTCAGGCCGTCGATAATGTCACAATGGATCAAAAGACAGCTATTACTGAAACCATCAATGATATTGTCGATAAGAGACAAGCAGGTCAAACAGTTGGCTTTAAGCATGTGCTTGTAGCGCTGAAAGATAGTCAAAATGATCAGATTGCCTCAGTTGGTCGTTATCTAACCTCTATCGTAACCAACTCAATTTTGGAGTTGGCATTCTCTGACGGCACTACACAAGGCCTCAATTATGACTCACAAGTGACCATACTTGAAGTCGCAAATCTAAAATTACCAAAAACGGATGCCACTAAGATTTCAGACCATGAACGGAACTCAATTGCACTAATGTTTGCTTTAGGAGCCTTTTGTACCCACTTTGGTGAACGAGATGAAAATGAAGATACTATTGAATTTTTTGATGAAGCATGGATACTGATGAAATCAGCTGAGGGCCAAGCAGTTATCAAGAATATGCGCCGTATTGGACGGTCAAAAAACAATACCTTAGCGCTTATCACACAATCCGTACATGACGCGGAAAATGACGATGATACAACTGGATTTGGAACAATTTTCGCCTTTTATGAAAAATCAGAACGAGAAGATATTCTTAAGCACATCCATTTAGAAGCAAATGAACAAAACTTAGAATGGATGGATAATATGATTCCTGGTCAATGTCTCTATTATGATGTCTACGGAAACCTCAATATGATTTCTATACACAATATCTTTGATGATATTGACATGCTCTTAAAACCAATGAAAGCAACTGTCTCATCCAGCCTAGAAAATAAATATGCTATGTAGAAAGGAGGGCTCATATGCAAGAAGCATTTGAGAAATTAAAAGGCGTCGATATCTTCGCTTTAAAATCATATCTTGAAAAGACCTCAAAAATTGAGACCTCCATCATCGTGGCAATGAACGAGATTTTTGTAAATCTCTTCTTTTTTGTCTTAAATCTTGTGGTAGGTTTTTTCTCACTAATGATTCGAGTTCTTGAAAATATAGATCTGTACGATTCCTACAAAACCTACGTCTATAATGCGGCCAATTCCATTTGGCAAGGGCTAACAGGCTCCACTTCGGGCGGACTTTCCAGTGGTTCATTGGTTTCGATGCTTCTTACAGTTGGAGCCTTTTACCTCTTTTATCAATATTTCTTTTCACGTGGAAACTTCATGCGGAAAGTTCTACATCTTTTTATCGTCACCGTCCTTGGATTTGGATACTTTGGAACAGTAGCTTCAACTTCAGGGGGGCTTTATATCTTAGATACAATTGAAGACCTTGCAGATACTGTCACGACAAAAATATCAAATATCTCTATTTCTTATGGAGATGGCAAGTCAATTAAAGTTGGAACCTCAATGGCTGATAGTTATATCGCCCAAACTTCTTACACTGCCTATGTCTTTGTGAATACTGGTCAAGAAAACGGGAAATATAAAAATAGTCAAACTGGAGAAGAAGAGGTGTTTGAGGATTCAAAAGTACTCGGTATTAGGAATGAGGCTGGTCAATTTGTTTCCGTAAAGAATAAAGACAGAGAAGAATATCTGGATAAACTAGGAAATGATGCAAATGATGGAAAAGAAAAAAACCGATGGGTATCGGCTGTATGGGACTATCTATTCATTGAAACCTTCTATGTTATTTTTAAAATCATTGAAGCCATTATTATTGCGATTCCACTAATTCTTGTACAAATACTAAATCTTATTGCTCAAATTATCGTCCTTGCTATGATCCTATTATTCCCTCTCTCATTGCTCGTCTCATTTGTCCCTGCAATGCAAGATATCATCTTTGGAATTATGAAAGTCATGTTTGGAGGACTTGTCTTTCCGACTATTACGACCCTTATTACGCTGATTATCCTTTACTTAGAAAAAGTCATTGAAAGTTTCATCACTTCAGGATTTGATGCAGTTATCGGAAATTTTTCATCTCTTGCCACCTTTGCACTACTCTTCAAGCTTATGCTTACTGTTATTGCAAAGGCTGCAGTCTACTACTTCCTCTGGATATATAAAGGTGAACTTATTGAGTTCATTATGGGATCTAGAGCACGATTGAAGATGGAAGACATTGGACATCAGGTCGAGACTAGAGTAACTCAAGGAAGAGAAATTATCCAACAAGTTCCAACAAGAAGTTTTGAAACGGCACAACACATTGGAAACTTTGCCTTAGCTGGAACTGGTTTTGTAGCAGGATCCGCTATTCATGCAACATCTCATATCAAGGATATAGGTAACAGATTGAAACCAAATCCTATACGAAAGGAAGAACCTGTAGAACAGGCGGAACAATCAAATACCATCGCTCCAGAACATAGACCACCTTCTCAATCGCCAAAACAAGATCCTATTTCTCCAGTAACACCAACCGTAACGACTGAAAAATTAGAAATCCATACACCAAAAGCGACAATGATTGAGCCAAACAGTCAACAACAAAAAGTATCTACAATCCGAGTCAGTCAAGAAAATCCAACAGAAGGCAAACATTCAAGTCCCAACAAGAAATCACATTTCCAAACATCAGAACCTTTACCAGATATGGAGTATCAGGAGCTCAAGCAACAATGGATTACGCCGCGTAAACAACGCAAAATGAAACGTCTAGAAAAAAAACTCAACCAATATGATCAGATTGGATCAATGTATCAGGCACAAGGATCCAATGCCTTTACAAAGAGTTTTCGTAAAACAATGACTAGAGACGACAAAATCAAAGCAAATATTGAGCGAAAAAATCATCTTATGAAAGAACTAAACAGACTGCGAGGTGAACAAGATGGACGCTATTAGAATCTATTCTAGAAATCAAATTCAAACACTCTTGGAAAAATACATTTATCAAGCTTATGAAGAAGATTTGAAAGCAATCAAAGTGACTGTTTTCTATCCTGTTGATGATCAGGAAGCCAGAAGAATTATTGAAACCTGTCGCGCAATGCAAGTCGTTTTGGATGCAAAATGGCTCTTCGGTACAATTATCTTCAAAGTTTATCTCAAACACTAAAGGAGGTGATGGGGTCACATGAAATTCCTATTTAAGCTTAGTTTGTTCACTCCACTTCTGTTGCCCCTTTTCCTTGTTGTCATTTTTGCGGCTGCCTTAGCTGGAAATCCCTCAAGCAATATAAGTAATGGAACAACTTTTGGAAGACAAACAACATTGACGGCTAAAGAGGTGGCACAAAAAGCTTCAATTTCAGAAGAACGAGCTGAGGACGTGATTAAAATTCTCAATTTTCAACTGTCAAAAGAAGGATTCACACTTGCAGGATCTAGCGGAAGCCTGGCAGTTGCAGAAAGAGAATCAGGTTTTGATCCTAAAGCCATTAATCCAAGCGGTGGTGTTGCCGGCTACTTTCAGTGGTCAGGCTGGTCAAATACAATTAACGGAAATCGTTGGTCAAAGGCATCCCGCAGAACACTCGACTCCGATATTCAGCTACAACTCATGTCTACAGAATTAAATGTGGATTATAAAAACGTTAAAACTGAAATGCAAAAGGCAACTGATCCTGCTCAAGCGGCCTTGTACTGGTCAGAACACTACGAAGGAGTTTCGCTATCCGATGGACAAACGAAGGCTGAAAAACTACAAAATGATGCCATCAAATGGTTCTCCATCTTCGATGGAACAATTACCTCAGGAAGTATCATACCATTTTCAGGTGAAACAGGTCTTACTACTGGAACCCTTCTTTCTTCTTTTACATTCCCATCCGAATACGCTGGAAAACTCAAATATGGTGTCCCAACTGAAAAATCAGTAACAACACAAGGAAATAACACCTATCCACCTGGTCAGTGTACTTGGTACGTCTGCAATCGGCTGATTGAGACAGGAATCAGTACAAACTCAGCTATTTACAACTACAATGGCAATGGCCAGGATTGGGTAAATAGTTTAGTAGCTAGAGGTTGGATGAAAGTAACCGAACCACAAGTAGGGGCAGTCATGTCTATAAAGGGTGGATATAGAGGAACTCCAGAAGAATATGGACACGTTGCCTTTGTCGAGGCTGTCAATAAAGATGGCACATTTCTCATTTCCGAATGCAATATTGGAGGTGTTCAAAATAAACCACATTATGCCGTCTTGACAAACCAAAGCTACTATAGCTTCGCCATTCCACAATAAGCTTTCGATCATTAGAACTGAAATAAACGAATAACAGCTCAGAAATGGGCTTGTTTTTATTTGCCCTCTACCTACATCAAATATAGTGATGGATCTTATGTTGTTTCTCGCTTTTACACGAATACAGCTTCTATCACGACAAACTTATCATCTACAGTTACTAAAAGTTTAAATGGGACAGCCATAGATGCACCTAATACAGATGGTGCACTAACTGAATACTCAAAGTCTGCTATTTGGGTACCCTATACCTACATGAATTCAGATACTTCAGGAACTGACGGAAAGTTTAAATTGTCCGAAGAGCAACTTAAAAGCTTAGTCGCATATAACGATGGCGATGATGATTATAAAGTCAGTGATGGATCTGAAGAAACTAAAATTTCTGAAATTGCAGGCAGTGAAAAAGAACCTAAGAATAACATGTTAAAATCCAATTGGGGTGCTATGTTCTCATACGCCTTTGTGGAGCAAGTCAAGCCTGACGGTTCAATATTAATCTCTGAATCAAATGCTCAAGGTCTGGGGGTTATCTCGTATCGAGTCTTTGATGCACAAATAGCTAAACAATTCACTTATGTGATTGGGAAATAAAATTAGAAAGGAACTAATATGCTAAAAATAAAATATGTACCTGTGGAAAACTGTGAAGCAGAATGGGGAGATAAAATGGCTTTAATAAAACGATTTGAAGGATTAAAATTAAAAACCCTTAATAATCTACTAACTGAAATGAGACTACACCCAACTTTTGCAGAATATGTCATTAACTCTGGACATAGAACAGTGTGGATAAACTTCAATGGTTTTTTGATGTTTTTGCGATTTAGACAAAACAAAAGATATAAGGAGGTAAGTTGATGAATAATATCCGCCTCCACTCTATTGTTCAGAAGAGTATAAAAAAATCATTTAAAAAAGGTTATGTAGATGTTAAATTCAGAACCCGCTTTATTAACCCTCTAACAGAAAAAAGGCGTGAAATTCTCTCAGAATGGTATACTGTTCCAAATAAAGCAGATGAAAATGGAAAAATAAAAATATCTCCTCAAATAAAATCTTTAGTTTATAAGGAGCTCCAAATTAAAGCAAATGAAACGTTTGAAGAAATAACAAAAAAATCACTCAAAGATAAAGAAAATATAACTTTAAATGAAGTTTGGACCTTATGGCATCAAGAAAGATTAAATCAGAAGTTAGTTCAACCTAAAACATTAGCAGGTGAGGAGGGTAGGTATAGAAATCATATTCAAAAGTATATTCCGCAAGAGACCCTAATAAAAAATATCCCTACAAATTTAATTAAAAACTTTATCGATTCTTTATATCCCATCGGGAGTCACAAAAGAATAGCTCAAAGTGTAAAATCAGATTTATCATCTATTTTTAAATACGCAATTGCTAATAACTTTATCTCTCCAGACCAGAATCCTATGCCCTACATTACAATTGGCAAAAAAGGACTTGAGGAAGAGATTAAAATTCTTAAGGAGAAAAATATTGAAGATTATTACTTAGAGTCATCGGAACTTAGGGAGGTCTTAGAGATAGTTAAAAAATATAACGAACAATACGCAAGAATATTTGAGTTCCAGGCACTTACTGGTATGAGAATTAGTGAAGTTTTAGGCTTAAAAATTGAAACTATTGATTTTGATAAAAAAATAGCTTCTGTAATTAGAAGTCGAGCTACTCATTCTGGAGCTTCAGAATCTAATTACGAAGGAAATGTAAAAAACTTACAAAGCTATAGAAAGGTTCAACTCTCAGATAGAGCAATTGAGATACTTCGTGAAGAAATTGAAGAAAACATTAAGCATATTCAATTCAACCCTGACTACAAAGATAACGGTTGGATTTTTACATCTAAAAGTAAAAACAAACCTGATTTCAATGGATCCCCTTTACATTATAGTGTTCTAAATAATTTTCTAAACTCTTCTCAAAATGGGAAGAAGAATAAAAAAGGCAATCAAAGACGTGTCGGTATAAATATTGATGAAAAGATAAGTTTTAATAAACATATTTCAACTCATATCTTCAGGCATACTCATATAAGTTTTCTTGCAGAACAAGGCGTTCCACTTGAAGCTATTCAAGATCGAGTAGGGCATAATAGAGGAAGTAGAGTTACTAATATATATCTCCATGTAACTCAAAAGACAAAAGACACAATCACACCTCTAATTGATTCATTAACTCAGCAATAACTCATCAAAGTATTAATGGGGGCAAATTGGGGGCAAAATCATACTAAAAAGGCTTATCCTTTCGGATAAACCTTGATTTAATCATGTATTATAACTGATTAAGCTTTGTTTGCTGAACCAAATACGTCAATACGTTCTTCAACAGATTCTTGGATAGCTTTCACGCCGTCTGCCAAGAATTTACGTGGGTCAAAGAGTTTTTTCTTATCGTATTCTGCTTCGTTTGCTTCATAAGCTGCTGCAAATTTACGAGTTGCATTTGCGAATGCGATTTGGCACTCAGTATTTACGTTAACTTTAGCAACACCCAATTTGATTGCTTCTTGGATTTGCGCATCTGGAATACCTGAACCACCGTGCAATACGATTGGGAAACCTGGTACAGCTTCAGTCAATTTACGCAAGTGATCTAGGTCAAGACCTTCCCAGTTTGCTGGGTATGGACCGTGAATGTTACCGATACCTGCTGCCAAGAAGTCAATACCAGTTGCAACCATTGCTACTGCGTCTTCAATTGGAGCCAATTCACCAGCACCTACGATACCATCTTCTTCACCACCAATTGTACCAACTTCAGCTTCAACTGAGATACCTTTAGCGTGTGCCAATTCTACAACTTCTTTTGCTTTTGCAAGGTTTTCTTCTACTGGAAGGTGCGAACCATCAAACATGATAGAAGTGTAACCAACTTCGATACATTCAAGTGCATCTTCATAGTGACCGTGATCAAGGTGAATAGCGACTGGAACTGTAATGTTCATTGATTCAATCAAGTTTGCAATCAAGTTACGAGCTACTTTGTAACCACCCATGTACTTAGCTGCACCCATAGAAGTTTGGATAAGAACTGGAGCTTGTTTTGCTTCTGCTGCACGCAAGATAGCTTGAGTCCACTCAAGGTTGTTTGTGTTAAATCCACCAACTGCATAACCGTTGTCACGAGCTGCTTGGACAAATTTTTCTGCTGAAACTAATGGCATTTCGAAAGCCTCCTAATATTTTTTGAGGTTGTACCTCATACTCCTCTATTCTACCATTTTTATTTTGAAAATGCTAGCTGAAACCGTTTGTTTTGAGAAAACTTTCACATATCTTTTCATGAAAATGTAATCTGGTAGTATAACTTTCATGCGATCAACCATGTAATCTACAAGAGACTTGCCAATAGTTAAAGAAAAAATACCTCTGAGAAACTGGAGTCACTCCTTATTTCCAACTTTCTTGGCGAGAGTTCCTTAGGAACTCCTAACTACATATCGTTTTCTTACAGGAAACGACGAGCGTGAAAGGAATAAGATTTTTATAAGATTACAAAGAAGAGCGACTTCCGTCGCTCCTCATCTCCTACTTCAGTGGGGAGTTTGACGGGCTTGAACAGCTTTAAAGCTGTTCAAGTTCGCGGCAAACTATCCCACTGAACCCTCCATTTCATAGGCAATCAGTCTGTTGAGTTCGACTGCGTATTCCATTGGGAGTTCTTTTGTGAATGGTTCGACAAAGCCCATGACAATCATCTCTGTAGCTTCAGATTCGGATAGTCCTCGGCTCATGA
The DNA here is from genome assembly GCF_019794555.1 of Streptococcus suis. Taxonomy (GTDB): domain Bacteria; phylum Bacillota; class Bacilli; order Lactobacillales; family Streptococcaceae; genus Streptococcus; species Streptococcus suis_AB. Next base: position 34,960 of record NZ_JAIMEP010000013.1, read on the forward strand.
GGTAGTAAAGCTGTTCTTCTGAGATTTTTGATACTTTGGCTTCGTGTTCGAGGGCCACCTGCGAGTTGTGAATTTCATTGAATGGGATTGTATCTGATTTAGAAATTCCATCCATAATAATAGTATCACATTCGATGTGGCTAATCGACTTGGCTGAATTTTTAGCAAAAGTTACCTGACCACGATAATTCACTTCTCCACCGCCACGGGCAATAGATTTAGATACGATTGAAGATGAAGTCCGTGGTGCGTTGTGAATCATCTTGGCACCGGTATCCTGTACCTGACCCTTGTTGGCAAAGGCAATGGACAACATAGTACCACGCGCACCTTCGCCTTCCAAGTAAACCGCAGGGTATTTCATGGTCGTCTTAGCACCAAGGTTTCCGTCAATCCACTCAACTGTGGCATTTTTTTCGGCACGGGCACGCTTGGTTACCAAATTATAGACGTTGTCAGACCAGTTTTGAATGGTCGTGTACCGCATATAGGCACCTTCATGGGCAATGATTTCCACAATGGCAGCATGGAGGCTGGCAGTTGAGTAAGTCGGAGCTGTACAGCCCTCTACGTAGTGAACACTTGCACCTTCATCTACGATGATGAGGGTACGTTCAAACTGACCTGTCCCCTCATTGTTGATTCGGAAATAGGTTTGGAGTGGAATATCCAACTTAACCCCTTTCGGTACGTAGATGAAGGTCCCGCCTGACCAAACCGCTGAGTTGAGGGCGGCTAGTTTATTATCTGACGGCGGAACAAGTTTTCCAAAGTATTTTTTGAAGAGTTCAGGGTGTTCCTTAAGCGCTGTATCTGTATCTGTAAAGATAATGCCGTGCTTGTCGTACTCTTCCTTCATGTTGTGGTAGACCACTTCTGATTCGTACTGGGCAGAAGCACCTGCCAGGTAGGCACGCTCAGCTTCTGGAATACCAATACGTTCAAAGGTTTCTTTGATTTTGTCTGGTACATCATCCCAGCTACGTGCCGGTTTATCCGATGGTTTTTGATAGTAAACAATATCATCAAAATCCAGCTCAGACAAGTCGGCTCCCCAAGTTTGCATAGGCATTTTCTTAAAGGTTTCGTAGGATTTCAAACGGAATTCCAACATCCATTCAGGCTCACCTTTGATACGGGACATTTCACGAATGACTTCTTCGTTCAAACCCTTACCAGTCGAAGCCACCAGTTCCACATTTTCATCATGGAATCCAAATTTGTATTCCCCAAGATCAATCGGGGTTGGTTCAATTCTTTCTTCTGACATAATATAAGATACTAAGCCCATTAAGAAAGCAAATGAAAAATTGAGAATCGATTTCGTGTGCAAACACACGAGGAGATTTATCTCTTTTCAAAAGCTTTTAGGGCGAGTTCAATTTCAATTCCAATCAGAAACTGAACAATCCTTTCTGTATGATTTTCATTTTGTTTATTTATTGGTTTTCAATCAGCACTCTCACTGCGTTCCAGTGCTTTCTTCAAGACACTAAACCTGGTTGGGACTTGCTATTTGAATCCATGTTTCGCAAAGCGAATGTTAAGGTCTATCAATGACACGAACTACGTTCGCTTCATTTCCAACCTCCAAAGGTTCCCCAAACCTTCGGAGCTAATTCGCTGATTTTGGTATTATCGACCAAAATCGCTCATGTCGCAGTTGCCCTTCATTCAGCACTCTCACTACGTTTCAGTGCTTTCTTCAGGGCATTCCATGGTAAAGTAGCACATTTGATGCGTTGAGGGAATTTTGCGACACCAGCTAATAATGAGGCATCTTCCAGTTCCTTTTGGCGTTCATCTTTTTGACCTTGGACCATTTGTGAAAAGACTTCTGCTAATTCTTGCACGTGTATCTTTTCTTTTCCAATAACGGCATCCGTCATCATTGAAGCCGATGCAGTTGAAATAGTGCACCCTTCTCCATCAAACGCAATGTCTGTTATAACACCATTTTCAACTTTGACAGATAATTCAATTACATCTCCACAGGTTGGATTGTGAAGCTCTAGCTTTTCCACTCCGTCCAAACTCCCATGGTGATGAGGCGACTTAGAGTGTTCAGAAACAACTGCCATATAAAGAGAATCTAATCTAGATAGGGCCATTGAAAAACTCCTTCGTCTTTATCAAAGCTTCGACCAACTTGTCGCAATCAGCCTTTGTATTGTATATGTAGAAACTTGCTCGAACTGTAGCAGGTACCTGCAAATACTTGAGGAGAGGCTGAGCACAATGGTGTCCTGCTCTTACGGCAACTCCTTCATAATCCAGAGCCGTAGCCACATCGTGAGGATGTAGATGATCTAAGTTAAAGGCAACAAGTCCAGTTCTTTTGGCTACATCCTGACTTCCATATATTGTTAAACCAGGAATGGCCTTTAGTTTCGGCCAAAGATAGGTAATGAGTTCTTCTTCATGCTCACGAACTCTATCCATACCAATTTGATTCAAATAGTCAATCGCTGCTGCAAGACCGATTGCACCCGCTATATTCGGAGTTCCTGCCTCAAACTTCCATGGTAATTCTTTCCACGTAGCTGATTGCTCATAGACAAAGTCAATCATCTCACCACCAAATTCAACAGGAAACATCTGGTTCAAAATCTCTTCCTTACCATAAAGTACCCCTATTCCAGTTGGTCCTAACATCTTGTGGCCTGAAAAAGCAAAGAAATCAACATCTAAATCTTGAACATCTATAGCTATGTGTGGAGTTGATTGTGCTCCATCCACTACCAAATAAGCTCCTACTTCGTGTACCAAAGTTGCAATTTGCTTAATGGGTGCAATTGCCCCCAAAACATTGGAAATATGGGCAATGGAGACAAACTTAGTTTTAGAAGACAAAAGTGATTTCAAGTGTTCTACATCAATTTCACCATCTTGTAGATAAACATAGCGGAGCTGTGCACCGGTTTGTTGACAGGCTTGTTGCCAAGGAATGATATTTGAATGATGCTCCTGGACGGAAATGATTACTTCATCGTCTGGCTGTAGAATTTCTCTAGCAAACTGAGCAACCCAGTTTAAACTCGTTGTTGTTCCGCGAGTAAAGAGAATTTCCTTGCTTGATTTTGCATGAATAAAATCTGCAACCGTTTGACGAGCAGCTTCATACCGAGCTGTTGCCCGTTCTGAAAGGGTATGCACCCCTCGGTGAACATTGGCATTATCATGTTGATAGTAATCAGCAAGTACGTCCAGAACCTGCTGAGGTTTTTGGGTGGTCGCAGCATTATCCAAATAAACCAAGGGCTCATCATTGACAAACTGGTCTAAAATTGGAAAATCCTTGCTAATACCATTCAATTCCTTCATAAACTTATCTCTTTGTTAATATTTCATCAATTACTACGACTAGTTCATCACGAACTTCCTTGACCGGAATTTCTGTGATAACAGACCCAAGGAAACCACGAACAACTAAACGCTCAGCTGTTGCACGATCCAAACCGCGACTCATGAGATAGTACATATCCTCTGGATCAACCTGACCAATGGAGGCCGCGTGGCCCGCAGTTACTTCATTCTCATCAATAAGGAGTATTGGATTGGCATCTGATCGCGCCTTATCCGACAACATCAACACACGGCTTTCTTGTTGAGCATCAGCACCTTTGGCACCACGAATAATGTGGCCAATTCCATTAAAGGTCAAGGTTCCACTCTCTAAAATAACACCATGTTGAAGAATATGCCCCACCGAATTATAGCCATAGTTGGTTACCCGTGTATCCACACCTTGCACTTGACGACCAGATGATAAAGCTACCACTTTGAGGTTCGCATGACTTCCATTCCCTTTTAAGTCACTATCAAAATCGGCGACGACATTTCCTTGGTTCATTAAGCCGATTGCCCAATCAATACTTGCATCATTACCAAGTAAACCACGACGTGCGATATAGGTATCTAAATGCTTTCCTAAGCGATCAATCGCAGCAAATTTAATTTGACTCCCCGCTTGTGCAATGATTTCAACAACAATGTTGGCGGAACTAGCCACATTTCCATCACCCAAACTTTCAAAACGTTCTAAATAATTGAGCTTGACATTTTTCCCAGCGATGATTAAAACCCGCTTGTTAAAGGCAACCGGACTGGTACTATCTTGGTAGAATAAAGCTTCAACAGGTTGCTCAATTTCAACATGGTCTGGAACATAGAGTATTGCAGTTGCATTAAAATAGGCTGTATTGTAAGCTGAAAGTTTGTGTTCATCATAGGCAACAGCTGCACCTAAGTATTTCTCAATGACATCTGGAATCACATCCATGGCAGATGCAAAATCTGTAAAGACGACGCCCTGTTCCACCAAATCCATCGGTAACTGCTCTAAAACAGTTTGACTGCCAACTTGCACCAATTTTGGATTATCGCCAAGCTCTGTAAAATCTGGAACTGAACCAATTGCATCATTGGTTTCCAAACGTCCATCTCCTAAATTCCAACGGTGAAATTTAACGCGCTCAACAACTGGCAAGTCTAGCTCAGCTACTTTTTCAAAGGCCTTGAGACGGAGATCTGTCAACCAAACTGGCTCTGCCTGTTCTAATGAAAATTCTTGAATTCTATCTTTGGTCATATATCCCTCCAAAGACTTAAATGTCATCTTCTTTGTAGTCAATGCCAAGTTCGGCAGCTACTTGTACGTAACCTTCTTTTTCCAAACGTTGTGCCAATTCTGGTCCGCCTGAAAGAACAACACGTCCTTCCATCATGACATGAACAACATCAGGTGTAATGTAGTTCAACAAACGTTGGTAGTGGGTAATAATCATTGCACCAAAGCCTTCGCCACGCATGGCATTGATTCCTTTTGAAACCACTTTAAGCGCATCAATATCCAAGCCTGAATCAATCTCATCAAGAAGTGCAAAAGTCGGTTCCAACATAAGCAATTGCAAAATTTCGTTACGTTTCTTTTCACCACCTGAGAAACCTTCATTGAGGTAACGCTCTGCCATTTCTTCTTTCATGTTTAGAAGTTCCATTTTTTCATCCAGCTTAGTGATGAAATCACGAACTGAAATCTTGTCCTCATCTTCCTTACCAGCATTCATAGCTGCACGGAGGAACTCTGCATTAGTGATACCTGGAATTTCTGATGGGTATTGCATAGCCAAGAAGAGTCCCATACGGGCACGTTCATCAACTTCTAATTCCAAAATGTTTACACCATCAAAAAGAATCTCACCTTGGGTAACTTCATAGCTTGGATTGCCCATAATCGCTGCTGAAAGGGTGGATTTTCCTGTTCCGTTAGGTCCCATGATAGCTGCAATTTCACCTGTTTTCAGGGTCAAATTCACACCCTTTAGGATTTCTTTTCCTTCAATTTCCACATGAAGGTCTTTGATTTCTAATACTGACATACTACACTCCTTATATTGTTCATCCTCGTTAAAAACCATACGTATCTTTACATTGTGTTTTTATCGGGCATGGATTTATTTTTATAGTCTTTTCTGACAATTTTAATAAATCATATCTTGTATATTATACCAAAAAAAGAGCCAAAGGGCTCTTTCTTTGTCTTCAGAAGATTAATTATTTTTCTTAGTATCCTGCGAATCTGAACGTTTTATTTTTCTCTTTGCAATCATTTCTTGTCGATATGAACTGTTTCCAATAAAACGCAATATATTTAGGACAGGTGTCCTATTTTCACCAAAAATTCCAATCAATTCACACAAGATTTCCACGCCCAAGGCAAGTGCAACCACCAACAAGACTCCACCTGCTCGACTGGAAATATTCAAAAGTAAGGACGTTAAGGAAAAAATAAATGAAATCGCATAAATGACTAACACAGTTCCACGATGCGTCAGCCCTAGCGAGAGCAATCGGTGATGCAAATGCATCCGGTCAGCTTCATAAATCTTTTTCCCGGATAATTTTCGACGAATGATGGCCACGACTGTGTCAGTTATTGGAACACCCAGTATAATAATCGGCGTTACAACCGCTACCGCTGTAGAGTTTTTCAATCCCTGCAGGGAGAAGACGCCAATCATAAACCCAATAAATAGAGCTCCAGCATCACCCAAATAAATAATAGCCGGATGGTAATTATAGGGAAGAAAACCCGCTATCGCTGCAACCAAAACAAAAATAGTTAAACTCAAGAAAATATTACTATCGTACAAAAAGAAATAAGATACGATTCCCATTGTCATAAGAGATATAATGGATACCCCTGCAACCAAGCCGTCTAAACCGTCAATCAAATTAACTGCATTTGTAATCGCCACAATCCACAGAACAGTTAAAAAGAAAGCCAACCAAGTTGGAAATTCTATCAGCGGACCTCCAAAAGGAACTTTAAAACTATCGAAATGAAAGTCCGTAAAAAACCAAATGATGCCTGCTGCAATAATAATTCCTAAAAGTTTGGGAAACGGATCTAGTTCTTTTATATCATCAATAAGACCCGTTAACACTACTATCGCTCCAGCTATTACTACTGGTAAAATATAGTCTACGTAAGTTGAAGATAGATGAATCCGTGCGACTATCAACGGTAAAAAAATCAAACTAGCCACAGCAAAAGCAATAAATATCGCTAGCCCCCCACCTGATGGCATTGGTACTTTGTTAATCCGTCTCGCATTAGGATTGTCAACTGCACCAACTCGAAAAGCCAACGAACGAACCAAGGGAGTCAAAATAACAGCTAGAACAACAGTTGATATCAAGACCATGACATACTTGAGTGCAAAAGGAATCATACCATCTGCACCTTCCTAAGCTCATCAATTGCTCCAACACCTAACAGCAACAGTCCATGTTCTTGTAGGAATGGCCTCATCAATTTTGTATCATTCGTAAATTCTAGCATCCGAGAAAGGATGTACTCCGGATACTGTTTTGAACGCTCAGCTACATTTAATAGAACTGTCATATAATAACGATTTTCTAATTTGTATAGCTCAGATTCTTCAACAGGATAATCAACTGTTTGAACAAAATTTACAATATCCAGAACTGTTGAAAACTCTAAGATATAATAAATATATGGTTCTTGATCATCTTCATTTTCTTCTGCCTGCTCTACATCTTCCAATCTTTGAACAGCCTTCGTATCTTTTGCACTTTTTGCACGTACTGTCTGTTCCAAACTTTTCAACAATTCATCTGGAGTCATTCTTGATACATCGCCTAATTCCGATAAATCTGTAAATTCATCAAAATTTAAACTTTGATCCATTTCAGATTTTGTGACAAAAATATCCACTTTATCCGGTTTTGGAGTTACTCTAAAACTAAGCATCCCACTTTCACGGAAAGTCATTGGCAAGTCCAACTCATCTAAAACGGTATAAAAAAATTTCTCCGTTTTTTCTTGGGGAATAAGGAAATCCGCAATTTCCATCCCGCGCTCCTCTAAATCTTCTAATTGGATAGTGATTTTTAAAGTCGAATCACTTATTTGTTTTACTTTCATAACTACCTCATTCATCTAGTACGGTATTTCTAGCCTAGATATTATTAATTCTCATACAAATCTCTTCCCATTATACTAAAATGCCTCTCGAAAAACAAAAAAAAAGCAAGTTTCTAAACTTTCTGCCTCAACTATAGAAAAACGGCACAAGAAAAGCCTAGAACTACAATCTAGACTTTTTTCCGATTTAACAACTAAATTATCTCATAAAATAAATGTGAAAAATGAATAAATCAGTAAGATAGCACCCAAAACAATCCGGTAGTAACCAAAGACTGTAAAATCATGTTTTTTCACGAAATCTGTCAACATTCGAATGACAACTACTGAAACTATGTAAGCAGTCACACTTGCTACCAATAATATCACAACTTGTTCAAGTGACAAACTATTACCATCTAAAAAGTATTTTACAGCTTTTAATCCACTGTAGCCAAACATCGTTGGAATTCCCAAAAAGAAAGTAAAGTCCGCGGCAACAGAACGACTTGTCCCAAGAATAATTGCGCCCAGAATAGTTGCACCAGACCTACTTGTACCCGGTACAATACTTAAGACTTGAAAACATCCAATCAGTAAAGCTGTTTTATAGGACATTTTTGCCAAATCCGTCACTTGTGGTTCAACATCTTTGTTACGTTTCTCAATCCAAACAAAGGCAATACCATAAACAATCAGAGCAATCGCAATCGGCACCATAAAATTGAAATGCGCTTCAAACCAATTATCTAAGGGAACTGCAATGATAATGGACGGAATACAAGCAAGTACTACCTTTGCCCACAATTGCCAAGTTAAACGAATTTCTTTCTGCGTTTTTCCAGGTTGAAATGGATTAAGTCTTTGGAAGTAAATTGTAATAACCGCTAGTATTGCTCCCAATTGGATCACAATATTAAACATCTCAATAAAACCAGCACTTTGTTTTAATTGAATAAATTCTTGCACTAATATCAAATGGCCGGTAGATGAAACTGGCAGCCACTCAGTTATCCCCTCAATAATACCCAAAAAGATGGCTTTCAAAATCTCTATTATCATGATAACTCCTTAAGATAAATTCTACTTATTATACCACAAAAATAAATATCCCCAATTAAAAATTATCATGCACTCAGTAAAAATTTTGTAAAAAACTATCTCTCAGAGCCAGCTGATTCATTATCAGATAAGTATTCAAATTTGCTATTTTCAAACATTTTCATATGGAATTTCCATACAATTTAAGTTAATAAATAAAACAAGCATATTGAAATTTTTCAGAATTTTTTATACAATAGTATAATACATTTTACTAAGGAGATTTTATGAAACATAAAATTAGTATACTCCTGCTAAGCTTATTAGCTGTTTTTTCAATAACAACTGGAGTAAAAGCAGATGAATACCTTCGTGTCGGAATGGAAGCTGCCTATGCTCCTTTTAACTGGACACAGGAAGATGATAGCAACGGTGCAGTTCCAATCGAAGGAACCAACCAATTTGCCAACGGATACGATGTCCAAGTAGCGAAAAAGATTGCTGAATCGATGAATAAAGAATTGCTTGTTGTCAAAACCAAATGGGAAGGTTTGGTTCCTGCCTTAACATCTGGAAAAATTGACATGATTATCGCTGGTATGAGTCCAACTGAAGAGCGGAAAAAAGAAATTGCCTTCTCAGATAGCTATTATACTTCTATACCAACCCTTGTTGTCCGTTCAGATAGTCAATATGCAGATGCAACTAACTTATCAGATTTTGCTGGTGCCAAAATCACAGCTCAACAGGGTGTCTATCTTTATGATTTGATTGATCAAATTGAAGGGGCTGATAAACAAACTGCGATGGGCGATTTCTCCCAAATTCGCCAAGCACTTGAAGCTGGTGTGATTGATGCCTATGTTTCTGAGCGACCAGAAGGACGTACCGCTGAGGCTGCCAACAAAGCTTTCAAAATGGTTGAATTGACAGATGGCTTTGAAACAAATGCCGAAGACGTTACGATTGCAGTTGGTATGAGAAAAGATGATACTCGTATCACACAAGTAAACGAAGTGTTAGCAGCTTTTTCTGAAGCAGATCAAATCGCACTAATGGATAACATGATTGAAAACCAACCTGTTGAAGAAGCTTCAGCTGAAAATCCAAGTTTCTTTTCTCAAGTTTGGAAAATTATTGTTAACAATTGGCAACAGTTATTACGCGGAACAGGAATGACCCTACTAATCTCAATACTTGGTACAATTATAGGTACAATTATTGGTCTTCTCATCGGTGTATTCCGTACCGCACCAAAAGCAGCTAACAAAGTTTTAGCAATCGGACAGAAACTCTTAGGTTGGATTATCAATGTATATATTGAAGTGTTCCGTGGCACCCCAATGATTGTACAATCGATGGTTATCTACTATGGTACTGCCCAGGCTTTTGGTCTCAACCTTGACCGTACCTTAGCGGCTATCTTTATCGTTTCTATCAATACCGGTGCTTACATGAGTGAAATTGTACGTGGTGGTATCTTTGCTGTTGATAAGGGGCAATTTGAGGCAGCAACAGCTCTTGGATTTACCCACAATCAAACCATGCGTAAAATCGTACTCCCTCAAGTTGTTCGTAACATTTTACCGGCTACTGGTAATGAGTTCGTTATCAATATCAAAGATACTTCTGTTTTAAATGTAATCTCTGTGGTAGAACTATACTTCTCTGGAAATACGGTTGCAACCCAAACCTATCAATATTTCCAAACATTTACTGTTATTGCTATTATCTACTTTATTCTAACCTTTACTGTAACACGTATTCTACGTATAGTTGAAAAACGCTTTGACATGGATACGTATACAACAGGCGCAAATCAAATGCAAACGGGGGTCCTCAATGACTAATAATACTATCTTGGAAATTAAAAATCTTAAAAAGTCATACGGACAAAATCAAGTACTTAAAGATATTTCTATTACAGTTGAAAAGGGCGAAGTTATCTCTATCATCGGCTCTTCTGGTTCTGGAAAGTCTACTTTCTTACGTTCTATCAATCTCTTAGAAACACCAACTGATGGACAAATCCTTTACCACGGACAAGATGTTTTGGCAAAGGGTTATAACCTACCTCATTACCGAGAAAAACTTGGTATGGTGTTTCAATCCTTTAACCTCTTTAACAATTTGAATGTTTTAGAAAATGCGATTGTAGCTCAAACAACCGTCCTAAAACGTGAACGGTCAGAAGCTGAGCGCATTGCTAAGGAAAACCTTAACAAGGTAGGGATGACTGAGCAGTACTGGACAGCTAAGCCAAGTCAATTGTCTGGCGGTCAAAAACAGCGTGTTGCTATTGCTCGTGCTCTTTCTATTGATCCCGAATTGATTCTATTTGACGAACCAACCTCTGCTCTCGATCCTGAAATGGTTGGTGAAGTCCTCAAAACGATGAAAGACCTAGCAAAATCTGGTCTAACTATGATTATCGTAACTCATGAAATGGAATTTGCGCGTGACGTTTCCGATCGTGTCATTTTCATGGATAAAGGAATTATTGCCGAAGAAGGTAGTCCAAAACAAATTTTTGAGAATCCACAAGAAGAGCGTACCAAAGAATTCCTCAAGCGTTTCTTAGGATAATTGAGATTTTTGAATAGGAACACATTCACGATACCAGGTCACCCTGGTATCTTTTTTATGGAAAAAAGAGGCCTCCTTATCGGAACCTCTTTTTTAAAACTACATAGATTAGTTTTCAAATTTTTTGTGGTTTTTATCGTAAAAGTCAATCAAACCCAATGCAGTTGCAAATGAGATGTTATCAATCTTAGCACGGCCTTGTGCAAGAGCGATGACTGACATTTCACGAGCATTAGTTTCTTTACTAATACGGTAGCCAGTGATTTTCTTTTCACGTACCCAGTTAACTACTGCAGCAACTTTTTCGTAACTTGTCATGAGAAACCCCTTTCCATTTTATTCGTGCAACTTAGTATAATACAGCCTTGCACATTTTGTCAAGCAAAACATTCGGTTTTTGCCAAAAATTACTTAACTTTTAGAGCGGATAGTATTTGAGTCCGAATGTCCTCAACTCCTTCTGGATTCCCAGGAAGGAAAATTGTATTATTACCTCCTTGTGCAAAATTATTTAAAGTGTCCAAATATTGGTTCGTCAACAGAATTGACATGATTTGCTCTTCCGTCAAACTGACATTGGATTCCTTCAATTCACGAATCGAATCTGCTAAACCATCCACTATAGCTTTACGTTGGTGAGCAATCCCCACACCATGTAGGCGATCTTTTTCAGCTTCTGCCTCTGCGGCAGTAACAATTTTAATTTTATCTGCTTCTGCCAATTCCTGAGCCGCAACCCGTTTGCGCTGAGCTGCGTTGATTTCATTCATTGATTGCTTCACTTCTGCATCTGGTTCAACCTTTGTAATCAAGGTTTTTACAATAACATAACCATAGGTTGACATCTCTTCAGCTACTTGCCTTTGAACTTCTAGGGCAATTTCATCTTTCTTTTCAAACAATTCATCCAAAGTCAATTTAGGAACTGATGAGCGTAAGGCATCTTCAATATATGATTTGATTTGTGCCTCTGGATGCATGAGTTTATAGTAAGCATCCGTCACATTATTCTCATTAACTCGGTACTGAGTTGCTACATTCATTGTCACAAAAACATTGTCCTGTGTTTTTGTTTCAACAATAATTTCACTTTGTAGCATCCGTAACTGAATTCGGGCCGCAATCACATCTACACCAAATGGAATTTTAAAGTTAATCCCAGATGTTGATGTTTTTTGATACTTACCGAATCGTTCAATGATAGCAACAGTCTGTTGCTTAACCACATACAAACCTGAAAAGAGCAAAATCAAAGCGATAAATAATACAAACAGCACCACAACAATAAAAATAATTGAACCAGTAGACATAGTAACCTCCTAAACTAGCATTTTATAAAGCGAATCATTCTCATGCAAATTGATATATTGAGGATCAAATTGTTCTAGTCGTGCAATAAACTCAGCGTAATCCCTCTTATCACCCAATGCAATCCCTATTAAAACCGGACCCGTTCCTTTATTCGCACGTTTTATGTATTCAAACCGTGTAATATCATCATTCGGACCTAAAATGTGGTTAACAAATTCACGAAGAGCTCCCGGTCTTTGAGGAAAATTGACCACAAAATAATGTTTTATCCCCTCATAAATTAGAGCACGCTCTTCCATTTCTGGCATACGGTTAATATCATTGTTTCCTCCAGAAATGATACAGCAAATCGTTTGGCCCTTTATTTGATCCTTGATTACTTCAAGTGCCGCAATTGTTGCTGCGCCAGCAGGTTCAGCAACAATTCCCAATTTTGAATATAGATCCAAAATGGTTTCCGAAATCCGACCCTCGTCAACGCCAATCAGTTGATCAACATTTTTGCGCGCCACTTCATAAGTTGTTTTCCCAACTTTTTGAACAGCAATACCATCTGCGAATTTATCAATATGCTCCAACTTAACAGGGCGACCTTTATCAAAAGCAGCCTTCATCGACCTTGCACCACTCGCCTCTACGCCAACAATTTTAATCTCAGGTGCTTGGTCTTTCAGATAGGCAGAGACCCCAGCAATTAGACCCCCTCCACCAACTGGGACGAGTAGCTGATCAAAACTCACAGACTGCTCTTCGGCTTCCTCAAGAATTTCATAAGCAACAGTACCTTGGCCAGCTTGTACATTGGGATCATCGAAGGGGTCAATAAATGTTTTTCCCGTTTCCTCAGTGTACTTCATCGCCGCTGTAGCCGACTCATCAAAGGTATCCCCAACCAAACGAATCTCGACAAACTCTCCACCAAAAAACTTAACTTGTCCAATTTTTTGTTGAGGTGTCGTTATTGGCATAAAAATTGTTGCCGGAATCTGCATTTCTTTACAGGTATACGCTACCCCTTGGGCATGGTTACCAGCAGATGCGCAAACAACTCCATTCGCTTTGTCTGCATCTGTCAGTTGTGAAATGGCATAATAAGCACCGCGAATTTTAAACGAGCGAACGCGCTGTTCATTTTCTCTCTTGATATAGATGCTTGCTCCATATCTTTCAGATAAATAGCGGTTAAAATCCAATGGAGTCCGGACGACAACGTCTTTCAGAACTGAATACGCTTGTTCAATATCTCTTGCTGAAATCATAATGCACTTTTTTCTTTCTATTTATATCTATTGTACCAATAATGCAAAAATAAATATAGTATTTATACTTAAATATTCTATTTTTTATTATACCAGTTTTTTAATCACTTCAAAAATAAATATCCAAATCAGTGAACCGCCATAGAGAGGGTGACATCGCATCCAATAAATGACTTAGTTACTTGAATTAGCTTTGATACACCTTCACTTTCGGCTTGCCGTACTCTAGTATTGCCTGCACCTCAGTACCTTGTCTGGAAACTAATTCATTCGACTATACAAACTGCTTTTCATTTATTTCTTTTCATTACAATGTTGAGTCAATTCTCGGAAATATACTGAAAATATTCTTTTAATTTTCTAAACAACTTTCCAACAATGACCAAAAGAGCCGGGCAAGCCAGCTCTTGTAGTTCTATCAATTAAACAGAGGATTGGAATCTGGCAGTTTGGGAAACTGTCAGAGGGGAGTTATAGGGCTTGACGATAGGCAAGCCTCTCTTTTGCCTAGCCATAGACTTCCTCGCTCTTTCATTTTCAGGCAAGGGCTAAAACAGTTTCCTTCCATTACCTCGCTTTTCAATTTCTGGGCGAGGGCTAGAATAGCCTACTGGACTTCCTCGCTCTTTCATTTTCAGGCGAGGGCTAAAACAGTCCAAACATGTCTTTCCTCGCTTTTCAATTTCTAGGCGAGGGTTAAAATAGTCCCCTTCCCTTACCTCGCTTTTCAATTTCTGGGCGAGGGCTAGAATAGCCTATCCGCAGGCTATTCTAGTTATAAATCTTGAAGGCGTCGTCGTCGTTGCGTCCGACAAATGGCATTGCTTTGCGGAGTTCTGCACCAACTTTTTCAATTTCAAGATTTTCTGCTTCTTTACGATATGCTTCCATACGTGGGCGGCCTGCTTTATAGTCATTTACAAAGTCATTTGCAAATTTACCTGACTGGATATCCGCAAGAACTGCTTTCATGTTTTCTTTCACTTGATCAGTAATCACACGTGGACCTGATACATAGTCACCGAACTCAGCAGTGTTTGAAATAGATTGGCGCATTTTCTTGAAACCACCTTCGTAAACAAGGTCAACAATCAGTTTCATTTCATGCAATACTTCAAAGTAAGCTAATTCTGGTGCATAGCCAGCTTCTGTCAATACTTCAAAACCTGCCTCCATCAGTGCAGTTAAACCACCACAGAGAACTGCTTGTTCACCAAACAAATCTTCTTCTGTTTCCTCTTTGAAAGTAGTTTCCAAAAGTCCTACGCGAGCTGAACCCACACCTTTTGCCCAATCCATCGCAATATGTTTCGCATTACCAGTAGCATCTTGATATACTGCGTAAAGAGCAGGCACACCAAAGCCTTCCTCAAATGTACGACGAACCAAGTGACCTGGACCTTTTGGTGCACACATGAAGACATCCACATCTGCTGGTACCTTGATAAATTCAAAGTGAACGTTGAAACCATGGGCAAAACCAAGGGCATTGCCCGCTTCCAAGTTTGGAGCAACTTCGTTCTCATATAAATCTGCTTGAATTTCGTCTGGAGCCAAAATCATAATGACATCAGCTTGTTTTGTTGCTTCTGCAACTTCAAAAGTTTCAAAACCATCTTCTTTTGCTTTGTCAAATGACTTACCTGCACGAACACCGATGATGACATCATGGCCTGTATCACGCAAGTTTTGTGCATGTGCATGACCTTGCGAACCATAACCGATAACGGCGATACGTTTGCCATCAAGTGCTGCTACTGTTACATCTTTTTCATATTGCATTTCTACTGTCATAATTCTTTCTCTTTTCTATATTTTATTTGTAGTTTTATATTCTCAAAGATAATAAACGCTAGATTAAGCGACGAAGGCGATGATAGAACGATTGTTCATCAAGCCTAGTCAACGAAGTATAGTGTTTATTATCGAAGTGCATTAGTCTCTACTAAAGCCAGTCGCGCCCGTTCTTGCGATATTCTTGATTCCATAAGGTTGAATTACGCGTAAGAGTGCTTCTATCTTATCTCCATCACCAGTCATTTGGATGGTAATAGAGTGTGGTGCTACATCTACAACATTTGCTCTAAATGGCTGAATAATTGCTAAAATTTCTGCTCGTTTTGTAGGTGGAGCTGAAATCTTAACAAGAATTACTTCGCGCTCTAGGTGAGGTATTTCGGTCAAGTCGCGGACACGGACTACATCAATTAAACGATTCAATTGCTTAATAATTTGTTCGACTTCGTCAAGGTTTTCAACATCCACTATCACCGTCACACGGGAGACATCTTTTACCTCTGTCGGTCCAACAGATATGGATTCAATATTGATTTGACGGCGAGATAGTACACCTGTAAAGCGGTTAAGAACACCAGATGAATTCCGTAATTTTGCTGTTAACATTCTACGCATTGAACTTCACCCCCAACATTTCCGCATTACTCTTACCAGCTGGCACCATCGGTTGTACATGTTCCCGATTGGAAATATGTATTTCAATCAACATTGGCTTATCTTCTAGGATAACTTCCATATCTTCGCTCAGTGTCACTGGATTGTTAAAACTATAATGACTAATGCCATAAGCTTCTGCCAACAATTGGAAATTTGGTTCATCATCAAAGACGGATTGACTGCGGCGTTTTTCATAGAATGATTCCTGCCATTGCCGAACCATTCCAAGAGAATGGTTATTGATCAATACAACCTTTATCGGTACGCCATAACCATTCAGAATAGCCAATTCTTGGTTGGTCATTTGAAATCCTCCATCACCAACAAAGACAATTACTTCTTTATCTGGATTAGCTAATTTGGCACCGATAGCTGCCGGAATACCAAATCCCATGGTACCCATGCCACCTGATGTTATCAGCTGTCGAGCATGTTTGTAAGGGTAAAATTGGGCAGCCCACATTTGATGCTGACCAACGTCTGTCACGACAATGGCATCCCCTTGCGTCAACTGACCAATTAATTCAATTGCCGCCTGTGGCTTAATAACCTTTTCATCTTCATCATACCAAAATGGCGCCCGACGTTTGTTTTCCAATACTTGTGCCGTCCAATCAGCATAGCCTGTTTCAACTGTTTCTAAAGCAAGCAGATCTTTCAAGGTTGCCTTAGCATCGCCCACTACTGGAATAGCCGTTTTGACAACTTTACCAATTTCAGCGGGATCAATATCAATATGTGCTACCGTCGCATTTGGCGCATAGGTTGTTGGATCTCCTGTTAGGCGGTCATCGAATCGCGCTCCAATATTGATAATGTAATCAGCCTGATCCATAGCCATATTGGCAGCATATGAACCGTGCATACCACCCATGGCTAAAGATAGTTCGTGCTCAATTGGCATCGCCCCCAACCCTAGAAGGGTTGAAACAACTGGAATACGGTAGCGCTCTGCAAAGGCAACTAATTCTTTGTTGGCATCTGCATAGTTGACGCCACCACCAGCCAATATAACTGGTTTTTGAGCTTGGCTAAGCTGTTTCAAAATTTTCTTAACCTGCAAACCATTTGGTTCAACTGTCGGTTGGTAACTTGGTAAATGCAGAGCAGGATCATGGTAAGATTCTACGATCTTCTCTTGAATATCTTTCGGGACATCAATCACAACTGGTCCAGGACGACCTGTAGTCGCAATATGTAGCGCTTCTGTAATCACTCGAGGAATATCTGCCGTGTCACGAATCTGATAATTATACTTGGTAATCGGCATGGTCATACCTAATACATCCGCTTCCTGAAAGGCATCTTTACCAATCCCTCTTGTCGCTACTTGTCCACTAAATACTAATAGTGGCACGCTATCGCCCATGGCATCAGCAATCCCTGTAATGGCATTTGTAGCCCCCGGTCCTGAAGTGACAATCGCTACGCCCACCTTTCCTGATGATTTAGCGTAACCTTCTGCTTCGTGTACGGCACCTTGCTCATGACGAGCCAAAATATGCTGAATGCCCTCATACTGATGGATAGCATCATACAGTGGCAATACTGCTCCCCCTGGATAACCAAAAACAAGGTCCACTCCAAGTTGATGCAAGGTATCTAAGATTAGAAACGATCCCGAACACGGTTGATCCAATTGAATTTCTTGCACAAACATTCCTCCTCCCTACAAACGTGGTATCTACTATAATAACACACAGTGTTAGAATGTCAAGGAATATTCTGAAAATTCCTACATTTGTTCGACCTTTTTGCCTGAACCCAAATTTCAAGTTGAAATTAGCCACCCATAAGAAATTCACTCGGCGACTTGTAGTCCAAGCATTTTTTAGGGTAGTTGTTAATCCAATTTTCGATAAAAGCGACTTCTTTCGAGG
>NZ_JAIMEP010000014.1 GCF_019794555.1 Streptococcus suis
ACAAGCGTCAAAATCGAGAAAAAGTACGCATTTTTGATATAAAAAGAAAACCTCTCTAAACCCTTGATATGCATAGGGTTAGGGAGGTTTTTGTCGTTTAAAACTGTCAAAGATGGGATCATCAAAAAATCACCTTGTCAATATTTTTAATATGCTTTTTTGATATATTTTTTTTTATACCTTTTTTGTATTTATAGAAAAACGATGTTTAAAAACATCGTCCTAATATTTAATCTTGAAATTTGTCTGCGATATAGTGTTCTACTGTAAGTGCCATCTCATTATTATCCTCGATATACTTATATAAAAAATGTGCAGTCTCAAAGTAACTTTTAACAGTCTTTCTTTCAGAAAAATTTAGACTTAAATTTCCTAATAGCAAAAATAAATCTGCTAATAGATATGATGTGCGATGCTCTTGACATAACCTAATTGTAGCAGTTACTTGCTTAATGGCTAAGTCTATATTTTTTTGTAGCCAGTAGTATCTACTTAGATTATAGTTAAATTTTATAGAAAGTTCTAATTCCTCTATTTTATCTAAACTAAGTTTCATTATCTGTTCATTTAAATCTTCCTTAATTCTGTCAAATCTATCTAAGTTTTCCGTATCATAATAAAAATTAAATAGAGTATTTGAAATTTGTAGATAGTTAATATCTATCTTAGTAAGTGATTTTAAAATTTCCTCCAAATTTTCCATTGCTTCCTCTCTTTTTTGAAAAAAATAGAAATCAACAAGGGAACCAACCCACTCCAAATATATTTTATCTGATAGAGATAAACGATGTGACTTTCCTTTCTCAAGTTCATAAATATATTTTAAGGATTCATAATTTCTATGATTGATAAAGTTTTTAGATATTTTTTTAAACTCAATAAGTTCGACACTTTCATCTGAAATATGTTCATCAAAAAAATAATCCATACTCACATTAAGTTTTTTAGCTAACTGATATAATAATTCCGACCCTGGAGTATATTCTCCGTTTTCTAATCTACTAATCTGACCTTGTTTGCATATCCCATCAGCTAATTCTTTCTGTGACAATTTCAATTCTTTTCTTCTATTTTTTATTCTAGAAGCTAGTAACATTCCCATAAATTTTCCTTTCCTAGTTCATTATAATAGTTTATTTTACCACTTCAAAAAAAATATTCAAATAATAGATATATTGTTATTAAAATTCAAATTATGATAATGATGTTTCCATCATGTCCTGATATTTTAGACTAGATAACTTTCACTACTACAGCGTATATTTCATTTACTCAACAAATTTCGTAAAATCTTGTAATTTTTTATGATTGTCTCTACTATTATTTAGGATTTTTACAAATGTTTCTAATCTTCTCGCTAGTCGCTCATATTTGTCAATATTATTACCAAGTTTCTGATGTAATTTTAAAATATCTTTATTGAGCTTATCCAATTATGCTATCAATAATTTGGCAAATGAATTAGAAATATAACTTTTAAGTTCTTTCCTCCCTGTTAGAAAATGAAAAAAATACTAAGCAACAAAGAGTTACTATACCAAATATTAAATAATTGCTCCTAATACTAAAGTTATCAGCAAAAATACCAGCTAGGAAATCAGCTAACATAAAACTAATCGAAATAAACAAATTATATACTGACCATGATACTGCTCTATTTTTTTCTATTGACATATTAAATTTATAATAAAAATGATTATTGTAGTTGGAATTAAGAACACGCATTAATAAAAGGATTATAATTTGGATGATTAGATTAGTTTGAAAAAACATGAGTATAGCTAATATTGGTAACATCAAGCTTACTTCAAACTTAATTTTTAGATAACTCCCCAAAGCCATAGATATATTAAACATAAATAGTACAATTCCCAGCATATCTAGTGAAAGTCCCTGTTCATTTAAGAATATCCCTGCATAAGAATTGCTAATCATAATTAGAGTCGAGAATGCTACTCCTAATATTATTAATAACCATGGAATGTTTTGAATATTATCAAGGCTAAAAAATTTTTGATTATTATTTTGTTCCTTTTTAATTTCAGGCAATCCTATTAAATATAATAGACTAAAAACTACAAATACAATGGAGATAATAATAGGATAAATATAATTCCTATGCAATAAAGGTGGAGATATAATCGTAATAATAGCAATAAAAATATATTTTAATGTGTTGAGTTTTTTCAAAAATGATTTATATACAACTTCGTCATCAATTACTTCAAAATTATAAGAATTAAGAACTCCTGAAGATAATGACTCTGACAATCCAAAAAATATCGCTGAAATATATATTATATTTGATTTTCCAAACAATAGGCACCCTAATGCTAAAATTAATAATAAATTTGAAATAGACAAAATTTTCTTGTAACCAATCTTACTTGAAATATAACTTAAAGGAATATCAAAAACTGAACCAAATAGCTCAGTAATAACTGATAAAGTAGCTATTTCTGTGAACGAAAAACCTAAGTGCTTTAATAGTAAAATTCCTACAAAGTAGTACGGTAATCCAGATAGAAACATATTCATTCCGTATAAACTAAAAATCTTCTTACTCATAAGTTACAAATTGAGTCTCTAAAATATTCTGGACTCTTCTCCTTAATCAAGTTAACATAGCAGCCACCCTCGCAAATTTTTAACAATCCACAAGATAAACACTTAGAATTCTTCGTTCTAAAAGAACGAATCCCTCCATACAACGGATCATCATACCAAACATCTAACAAATCTTTTTCAAAGGCATTCTGCTTAGTTTGATTAACTCCTAAAAAAGCAATGCAGGGCAAGATATCCCCATTAGACATTATTTCCATCTTAGTATATTTTGCACGACATCCATAATACATTTCGTCAAACTCTGAAAATTCAATTGAATTATTTATCAACTCTGGATAAACGGTGAAAAGATGACATCCCTCAGTAGCAAAATTTAAATTTGCTTCACGTTGAGTTATATAATCTGTAACATACTCATTCAACCTTCTCAAATCAGCCAAATCGTATTTTTTCTTTATTTTCGTATATCCTGTTACCTCAGAATAATTAGCTACTGAAAACCTATCTATTTTATTCTCTATACAAAAATCAACCAATTCTATAATTTGCTCATAGCTTTGCTTTGTATACACTGCATTAATTCTACATTTTTATCCAACCTCATTAAAGTACTTCGCTAATTTTATTTGTCTATCAGGTCTCACCCCCATTAATTCAAAATTTAATTTAGAATCTAAAGTCTGCAAAGATAAAACCGGTGTAATATATTTAGATTTAGCTAGAATTTCTACTGTACTTTTCTTTATTAATTGGGCATTAGTTGTTATAGTAGTCTTTATCTTTAGTTCTTCACAAGCTATCAACAAATTATCAATATCAAAATATCTAGTCGGTTCCCCTCCTAAAATTGAAACACTTAACACTCCATTATCTTTTGCTTGGCGCAAAATTCTTTCCCAATCTTTAGCAGGTTTGGCATTTCTATCTTCACGATTTGCTAAAAAACAAAAACCACATTTTAAATCACAGTACATACTGGGGTATATTACTAGTTCAAGCGGAAAACTCAGTATGTTATGTTTTTTTAATTTTGCTACATGCTTTCTCGCATTTTGAAGAGTCTCGTAAGGATTGTTCGATGAATCCTCAATATTATTATCAGAATAGATATTTAATAATAGTACTCGCTCTAGTTTCCCTGCTTTTATTTCTTTCTTAAAAAAGGAAGTAGCAATTTCAAAACCATGATTTTGAACTAAATAAAGAAAATAAGCCTCACTCTCATCTAACTGAACAGCTCCCTGTCAAGTGGACAATGAAATAATAAAAGATTAGGCGACGGCCTTGTTCCTCATTTCAAGAGGGGCAAGGCCGTTGTTGCGCTCTTGAAAACGTTGATGATTGTAAAAATAGATGTAGGCATCAATATCTGAAACTAGCTCCTCAAAAGTCTTATACTTCTTCAAATCATAGCACTCCGTCTTAAAGTGCCCAAAGAAACTCTCAATTGGTGCATTGTCAATACACTTACCAACACGAGACATGGAGCGGGTCATCTGGTATTTGGTAGTTAAACGGTAATAATCTTTCGAAGTATACTGCGAACCTCGGTCGCTGTGAATCAATGGTGTCGCATTAGGATTAGCTTTTCGGGCTTTACGAAGTGTTTCTAATACCAATTCATTATCATTCAACTGACCGACCACATAAGCGACAATTGAGCCGTCGTAGAGGTCCTTAATAGCACTCAAATAAGCCTTACAACTGAGACCGTACTTCAAGAAAGTCACATCTGTACACCACTTTTGGTTTGGAGCAGTAGCTGAAAAATCACGATTGAGAATGTTGTCTTCTACATTGACAAAGCTAGTCTTAGTACAATAACCCTTGGTTCTTCTGATAATGGAACGTAGACCTAGAATGTGCATCAAGCGTCGAATCCGCTTCTTGTTGTAGTTTGTTTCAAGCTTGCGATTGACAAATAGCGTCATACGACGATAACCAAGAATACCGTTACGCTGGCTATGAAAGTCCTTGATGACATCTATCAAGCCCAAATTTTCCTGTTCAGAAGCTGTTTCCTGATGATGTAACCACTTGTAGTAGCCTGAGCGAGATACCTTTAGAATACGGCACAAGTGGCTGATAGAAGCCTCTTCATGCTCATCCTTATATTCTTTTATCGCTTGGAAGGTTTCCAAGTGGCGACCAAGTCTTACCGTCGGTTTCGTCGCTTGATTTCTTCTAACTTTTTTAGCAGGCCATTCTCCATTTCAAGATACTTGATTCGTTCTTCCTGTTGCTTGATTTTTAGGCGTAACTCTTCTTCCGAAGTCAGATTAGGCTTGCTTTCCAGACCTTTTCCACGACGGTCTAGGAGGCCGTTAGAACCGTCCTTCTCAAACTTTCTGACCCAAGAATATACCTGTTGGTAGGAAACACCATACTTCTCAACAGCTCCTTGGTAATCTTTCTCGTGAGCAAGGGTAAAATTGACAATTTCAACCCGTTCTTCAAATGTTGTCTTGCGTCCTTGTTTCATGCGACTCATTCCTTTACTAGTAGCTTTCAGTTCCTTACCACTAGTATAACGTTTTATCCATGATCTGAGAACATGAGAGTCAGAAATTCCATATTTTTTGGTCAGATCTTTGATACTTCCCAAACCATTAAGATAGTCGGAAACAGCTTGTTCCTTTAGTTCCTTACTATACTTCATCCAGCGACGACTTTCCTCTAGCCCCTCAATACCAGTTTCTTTGTACTTCCGAACCCAGTTCGATAGGGTGTCTTTAGAAATACCTTGGTTTCTAGCTAACCAGCTAAGTGATTTCCCAGCTTCCAAGTGGAGTAGAACAATTTCTAGTTTCTCATAGACAGACTTTGGACTTCTTTTGGACATAATAAAACTCCCTTTATAGTTTCTAGTGAAAATTTTTGTTTTTTCACTGTCCACTATAAGGGGAGTATATCAAACTCAATTCGGTCAAAAGTTACTTTATTTATTAAAATTCCACCAAACTTTTCTAGTCTAAATAAAAAATCTTCTGAAATTGTTATCATATTAAATACCTTTCTAAAAAAGCAGAGGAAAATATAGCCTCTGCTTAACCTATGGGATAAATTATTCAATGAACTCTTTATATGTGTCATTGTTGCTGCAGAAGAATCATATTTTTTTAAATATTCACTTAAACAATTTTTTAATAATAACGGTGTAATGCAATCAATTAAATAATCATCGCCAATTATTTTTCCCAATCGACTTAATACTAATTTTTCTCTTTCAATTGTTTGTTTTTTTACAGACACAGACCAAGAATTGAACCAACTTTCTTTCAATTCTCCAAACGTTTTTATTTCGGAAGCAGAAAAAGAAGATTTAGTTTTTTCCTGCAATGTTTCAATTTTTTCAATCAATTCCAGCTCAGCCTGTTTACGTGCTCGACTTGAATTCTTATAATATGAAATTATTGCGGTCTTCCATTTCCCAGTTAGTGAATCTTTATATTTTTCAACTAACTCATATCGAATTTTTCCTTTTGAATTAGTTTTAGTTCTATAAAACATCTTTATTCTCCTCTATATTAAAATAGAAAATCGATACGATTATAGAATTTAACCAATTCATATTATACCATGTTTTTTTCTGAATTACCGCTTTTGTTTCCATTCAAGAAACTCTTGAAAACCATCTAAATTAATAAATACGATTTTATGGGAAGGGTGCAATATATAGCAACGAATGTTTTTATTGCATCAGTAGTACAGTCTCTTTCAAATAATTCATAGGAAATTGGATGTTCTACAGATGCTATAGCATCTGACCAGAATTTATCAATATCATCGGGTTTTTCCTGTCTCCCATAATATTGTTCCATTTGTTCTAATGACATCGTTTCAATCAAAACATTTTTACCCAATATTTAATTCCTTCTTGAGCCAAATCGCTTGTTAGGTCAACTTTTAAATCATCAGTAATCAGGCTTCCGCCACCACTGCGAACATAGAAATTCAAGAAGCGTGTACCCATCAAGTCATTTGTTCCAAATGGGACTGAAATTCCATAGACATCATCTTTGGTTAATTTTTTACTCGCTTCATATAATTCGTCCCATGTTTTTGGCACTTCGATATTGTTTTCTTTAAGTAAGTCAGTCCGAACCCACATAACTTGTGCGTGTGAGTAAAGTGGAATAGAATAAACTACAAAACATACTCTACAACAGAACATGATAAATAGAGTTTGTATGAAGAATTTATGAAGCATTTGAAATAGATTTCCTAATAAAAACAGTATATCTCTGTTGACAAAAATTTTTCAAAATACTTGATTTAATTGAACATTTTCTATATAATAAAATTGTAGATAACAAGAGTATTTACTAAGCGTTGAAGGTCTATGGTCGGTTGGTTTGACTGTGGCTGGAGCTTTACTAGGGTTGTGTGTGAACACCTCAAGCCAACATTGAAAACACTCATTACTAAGGGCAGGTTATCCTGTCCTTTTTTCTAAGGAAATACATGGAATCATTATTACTCTCATCCGCAAGAAATTATAAAAAACTCCTTTCGAAAACCTATCAAATTGTTTTAGGGCGAAAAGGACAGCAGACAACGCTCAATCTTACATTTGCTGAGGAACATTTTGTACACTTAGCAGGTATACATAAGTTAAGAGGCTTATCTTTACCCACCAGATCTAAGCACGAAATCTATAATTTGATTTTGAAAAAAACAATCTCCGAAGAATTGCTAACTAGGTCAAAAGGTTTTACTGATATATGTGGGAGGTTGCGTATTCTCGAAATACTCAGAGAAAGTTTTTCTTCACCAACACTATCAGTACGATTTACAAAACTATATCCAATCAAGGGAAGCAAGATTCGATGGGAGTATTTATTAGAATTTACGTTCGACAATAAAATTGGTTATCTATTTCTTGATAGACAGAGAGATTCCAAAGAGCCAAATCAGTGCATACCTGTTTCAACCTTTGAAAAATCAACTCGTGACTACACAATAAATCAAGTAAGGTATACAGTATTAGAGATAATTGAAATTGACCATCAAACCAAGCAAAGCATTACACTATACTCCAGACCGAAAAAATAAGCTAGACCTCCAAAATCGGAAGTCTAGCTTATTTCATAACTCCATTCAATCATTGAATAATTGCCATGAGTGTATCATTCCTTTCGTAGCAAGGGTTTGAAGTCCTTGTGTTGTTTCTGTAAAACAATTGAGCCGAACTAAATAATCAATTATTTTAATGTTTTAAAATCTTAAACTGTATCTTTTCTATTGTACCATAAACTGAGAAGAAAAGGGAGAATCAAAAAAGCCATCCACAAAGGTAGATAGCTGAAAATTGTTTATTTAGTAATTGTTGAATCCATAATAATGCTTTTTAGCTTGGAGACATAGGAAATTTGTCTCGTAATATACCAGGAAATCACCTCACCTGTCCTCGTTTGTAGGAGTTGTTATAGACCTGAAAATCATGATCGTGCAGTGTCTCTGCTGCATCAGCCAACCAATTGACATTCCGAATTAAACCGCGTCCCACTTGAATGAGATCGGCTTGTCTTGTTTGCAATAGATACTCACCTAACTCTGGATGATGTAACAAACCAACTGCTGTTACTGGAATAGAGACTGCTTGTTTGATTTGTGCTGAAAATGTAGCTTGATAGCCTCCATAAATAGGGATATTGGGCTTCACATCCATCAAACCACCCGTAGAAATATCTAAACAAGCAACCCCAAGTTCTTCTAGCCATTTGGCAATTTGTTGGTAATCTTGAAGAGTATTTTGTGTACCTGTTTCATCATAAGCTGTTACTGATAAACGTACCCAAATTGGTCCATTAAATGCTGATTTAACTCCTTCAACAATCTCCCTCAGAAACCGGAAACGATTTTCTAAAGTTCCGCCATATTCATCCGAACGTAGGTTAGTTAAGGGCTCCAAAAACTCATTTACCAGGTAACCATGTGCACCATGTATTTCAATCATATCGTAACCAGCTTCTTGAGCTCTTCGAGCAGCAGATACAAAAGCTGACTGAACACGTTGAATATCGTCTAAGGTCATTTCTTTAGGTATTTGGTACTCTTCATTGTACCGTACAGCACTTGGGGCGATTGGCTGTATAGCATCAGCAGCTTTTCGCCCACCATGGCTAAGCTGAATTCCAACTTTACTTCCAAATGCTTTCAACTCCCTTACTAAGTCCGCTAAGGCCCTACCTTGACGATCGGACCATATTCCCAAATCACGATTGGACAAGCGCCCATCTGGTTCTACCGCAGTAGCCTCTTGGATAATGAGTCCAACCCCACCAATCGCACGCGCCCCATAATGAACATGATGAAAAGCCGTTGGCAAGCCATCCTCATTTTTAACCTCGTACATGCACATAGGTGGCATAACCACACGATTCTTTAATGACAAACCTGCAATTTCAACTGGTGATAAGAGTAAAGACATAAGAACCTCCTTTAAATGCTAATACTAAATGAAAATCACTAACTTTAATTAATTAATAGTATACCACGATTCTCGAAAAAGTTGGAAAATGAAATAGAAAAACTCCTTGAAATACACAAGGAGCCAAATTAAGCTTTCCAACGTTGCGTTTTTTTCAACATCATAGGATAACTTGCCTTCATGAAGAATTTAACAAGAGCATTACCTTGCCCGTTGGCAATCGCTGTTTTCCCCTTATTTACCATTTGTTCAAATGTAATATCAGGTTCAACAAATGCACCATTTACATAGCAATAGGAGCAATAAATCTGTGATTGACTCCCATCTTTTTCACTTCCTCGGACATCTTGACCATGCAATTCAAGCGGCATAGAACAAGATTGACAAAATTTTTCCATAATCAATACTTCCCTTCTTTTAAGGATTCTATTTTTTAATAAAAAATAGGAGCTAATTGCAAGATAACCAACAAAGCTAAAATATGACCTACTGTCACTAGGATAAACGAATACTTAAGCCCACGTTTCATACTTAGTCTTGATAGATTGTGGAAGGTCATCATTACACCAGACTGAGGCACAACTGTCAAAATAGCTGACGCAACCACTACCACACGATGGAGTAATTCTGGATTCATTCCCATTTCCATATAGGTTGGTAAAAATTGACTGGAGGCGATACCAACAGCCCCTGATGAAGAGCCAATAATACCACTAACCAGTGCTGTCGAGACAGACAAACTAATCAATGGGGACCCAGGAATTTGTTGAATCCATTCTTGTATTACAGCAAATCCAGCAGACAGTGTTAACACTGTCCCAAAAGCAACAGTGCTAGAAGTCGCAAATGCTGGTACAACAGATGCTATCGTTGCAGTATTTAAAATCTCTTTTTGGTTTGGTAAGTATGGATAGAAAATCAAAGCTGATAGGATGATAGAGACAAGTAATCCAATCGCTAAGACGTTGGGAGTTTGACTCATGAGGAAAATCGTTCCAATCAAACTCAATAAAGGCAAAACTGATAAAAATAGATTAGGGGCCTTATCATCTAACGCTACTACAGTTTCATCCTCTTCTTCGTTATAAGTTTCTCCATTTGCTAGACTTTTCTTTAAACAGTAGGCCATATAGAGCAGTCCGAATACTAATAGTGTTAAACTAGCTGCCAAACTGATAACTGGTGCCGCTGTCAAACTGGTTCCCAACACCTTTGTTGGAATAACATTTTGAATAGAGGGGGCACCTGGTAAAGTGGTCATTGTGTAGGTCCCTGCTCCCAAAAAGACCGGTAGCGGGAAAAGCGCCCAGTTAATATTTAATTCTTTAAACAGGGGGCGAGACAAGGGTAGTAAAGTAAAAATCACTACAAAGATACTCACACCACCATAGGTTAAAATAGATGCAATCAATGTAATAGCCAACAAACCTTTATAAGGACTATCTTTGCCCATCACTTTTAAAATACTATTAGCGATCGTCTGCGTAGCTCCACTTGCTTCCATATACCGGGCTAAAATAGACCCTAACATAAAAATAGCAAAATTATTGATTAAAAAACCAGCTAAACCAGCCATATAAGACTGCTCTTTGCCCAACATGACTTCCAAAACATTCATTTGGTTTGTTAAGATAATGATTAAACTAGCAAGCGGGGCAGCAATAATCACATGTAAGTTCTTTGATGTCCAATAAATAATGGCAATAATAGCCAATAACACTCCTAAAGTCGCTAAAATTGTCATAAATCTCCTAAAACGTATCTCCTTATCTCATTTTGTTCCCCAAGATCTCTTAACAATTCTCCAACTGTCTTGTTTAAACCTGGGTGGCGATAATCTATCGCTATATCAGAAAGTGGCTTAAGTACAAAACCACGCTCATGGGCATAGGGGTGAGGAACGATTAAATTCTCCTCCTGAATCATTTCCTTATTCCAGAACACAATATCCAAATCAATGGTTCGTTGACCCCATTTTTCAATCCTTACTCTGTCTAAGGCTAGTTCGATTTTCTGGCAAACACTAAGAAAATCTGCTGCCGACAAATCGGTATATACCAAACAAGCTAAATTTAGGAAATCTGCTTGATCTGTCTTTCCCCAAGCTGGAGTTTCATAAATGGAGGAAACCAAATCAAGTTGGCAGTCTGGATGGTTGTCTAATTGCTCCAAAGCGGCTTGCAAATAAGCCAGTCTGTCCCCCATATTGCTCCCAATGCTCAGATAGGCCTGATGTTTCATGGTCGCTCACGCTCCAATTCAATCCCAACAGTATCATAATGGCCCGCAATTGGTGGATTTTCCTTGTAAATGGCCAAACGAATCTTTTCCACTTTTGGAAACTGACTAAAAATTTCTTGGCAAATGACACCTGCCACCTTTTCAATGAGAAGATAAGGCTTTCCCTCCACGACTGCTTTAATCGTTTCAAAAACCATACCATAGTGAACAGTATCTTCTAAATTGTCAGTTTTGGAGGCCGCAGTTAGGTCAACAAACAAATCACAGTCTACAGTGAAAATTTGACCAAGGACTTGTTCTTCCTTAAAGGCTCCATGATAGCCATAAAATCGACATTTTTTCAGCGAAATCTTATCCATTCTGCCCTCCTGCAGTTAACTGAGCCCAAACTTTTACAATATCTCTGTTGGCTGCCACATTATGAACACGGACCATTTTGCATCCCTTTTGCACTGCCCATGCTGACAGGGCTGCTGTTGCTTGATCACGGTCAGTCGGTAAGCTATTTCCACCAAGCAGATAATCTACCACGCGCTTACGAGATATTCCAAATAGAATGGGATAACCAAGAGCAGTAATCTGTTCCAGACCTTGCAGGAGGTCCAGATTATGTTGGACATTTTTTGAAAAACCAAATCCTGGATCCAACCAAATGTTATCTGCTGCAACTCCAGCCTCTAAGGCTGCTTGCGCACGCTCCACCAGAAAGTTTTTTACTTCTCCTACAATATCGTCATAGACTTCTTCTTTCTGATTGTGCATGAGAATGATTGGTACTTTATACTCTGCGGCTAAAGCCAACATATTTCCATCATAAAGGCCTGCCCATACATCATTCAAGATATCCGCACCCGCTTCTAAGGCTGCACGGGCCGTGCTCGTTTTATAGGTGTCAATGCTGACCAAACAATCGTAATGTTCTTTTATTGCACGGATAATCGGAACCACTCGTGCAATCTCATCTTCTTCAGACACAAATGTTGCACCAAGTCGAGTGGACTCCCCTCCAACATCAATGACAGTCGCACCTTCCGACAACAACTTTTCAACTTGGGCTAGAGCAGACTCGATTTCATTATAGGTACCACCATCTGAAAAAGAATCCGGTGTCACATTGAGTATTCCCATAATTGATACTTGATGGGCTAATTGTTCAATAGACATAGAACCTCCTATTTATTGTGAATCATGGACAAGAGTTCTCGGCGCAAAACAGAATCTTCTTTATATTTTCCTAGAGCAACTGTGGTCACTGTCTTACTACCTGGCTTGCGTATACCACGCATACTCATGCACATATGCTCCGCTTCAACCATGACAAATACACCTTCTGGCTCAAGGGCATCTTGAAGGGCATGAGCCACTTGATGAGTTAAGCGCTCCTGCAATTGAGGTCGCCGGCTTGCCACCTCCACTGCACGCGCTAGCTTACTCAGACCAGTTACACGGCCTTTGCTAGGAATATATGCTACATGGGCAATCCCATAAAAAGGTACCAGATGGTGCTCGCACATGGAGTGGAAAGGAATATCCTTCACCAAAACAACCTCTTCATGACCCTCTGAAAAAACGGCTGTAAACTGGTCTTTCGGATCCTCTTTTAGCCCATTAAACATTTCCAAGTACATCTTAGCTACCCGTTTCGGTGTATCAAGTAGACCTTCGCGGTTTGGATCTTCACCCAATAATTCCAATAATTGGTAAATAGTTTGTTCGATTTGTTCTTGTTTTGACATAATACCTCCTAAAGCATTTGATTCTTTATTATACCCTAAATTAGATTTTCAGAAAAGACCTTTCATCTTCTCAATTTCAAGACTGTACCCAATCAGAAAACCAATCAAAGATTTCTCTCCATTCTCCTTTGTGGTATAATGGAATCATTCATTTACAAGGAGCCCTCTATGACTAAGAAACCCGTCCAATTAGCAACAATTTGTTACATTGATAATGGCAAGGAATTTCTCCTCCTTCATCGAAATAAGAAAGAAAATGATGTCCATGAAGGGAAGTGGATTGGAGTTGGTGGCAAACTTGAACCAGGCGAAACCCCTCAAGCCTGCGCCATTCGTGAGGTATTTGAAGAGACAGGCCTAACTGTCACAAAGCATGCCTTAAAAGGAATTATCACCTTTCCAGATTTCACCCCTAATTGTGATTGGTACACCTATGTCTTTAAAATTACTGGCTTTGAAGGAACAATTATTGAGTGTAATGAAGGCGATTTGGAATGGGTTCCCTACGATCAGGTTTTAACAAAGCCGACTTGGGAAGGCGACCGTCATTTTCAACAGTGGCTTCTGGAAAATCGCCCCTTCTTCTCTGCAAGTTTTCAATATGATGGAGACACACTCGTCGACTATAGTGTCGATTTTTATGGTGAGTAGGCTATCCCATTAGTCTATTTCAAAATAGAAAAAAGCCTTGGTACACACAAACCAAGGTTTTCTGAATTATAAGAATTTCTTCTTAGGCATTTGTTTATTTAATACAACACCCAGCGGACCCGCTGCTAAGACTGTATCTACCAAACGCTTATCTGAAATTTTCTTATCAAGAAGGACTTGATATTCTAAAACAAGTGCTTCTTTTTTCTTTTTGTATTTAAGGGATAATAAATCAGACTGCTTACAAGACTTACCAAATTGATTTTCAAAAAACTGATCATAATTGAAATCCATAGGGACTGTCACTAAGAGATGACGACGATTTTGATTGACTTGAGCAAAATTGATATTTTCAAAAACCAAGATACAAGCTGATAAGATGACTGTAGTAAATACGGCTAAACCAAGGAAGCCCATTCCTGTTGCAAGACCAATAGCCATCGCCAGCAAGACTGCAAGCATTTCTTTTGATGAACCTGCTGCCGAGCGGAATTTAATTAGACTAAAGGTCCCTGCTACCGCAACACCCGCTCCCAAGTTACCATTAACTAATGCAATGATAACAGCAATCAATGCCGGCATGAGACTTAGAGTGATAACGAATTCCTTTGTATAATTCGATTTATATTTGTAAACAGCCGCTAAGAGTACCCCCATGGATAGACTGACTCCGAATACTAGGACCATCTGGACTAGGGTGATACTACTATTGGCTGTTGAAAAGATACTATTAAACAGCTGCATGATGAATGACTTCCTCTTCTACGATGTCGTGGGCTAGCTTATAAGCATTGCCATATTTTGAAAACGATTGTTTTTCGATATTGTATTTTTCCAACAAGGCAACCAACCAATCTGGACGTTCCTCTGGAACTTTGATTTCCATGATGACCTTTTTAGGATCTAGCAAGGCTTTACCAAATTTCCCTACCATTACATTAACATTATAGTCACGATATAGAAGATTTTTATCAATGGTTAAGCGAACTTTTTTATCCTCAATACCCTTATATGATACGCGATCATAATAAATATACATTTTAGGTTTGATGACACCATAACGTTTTCTCAACTGATCCAGTTCTGATGTTACTTTTTCATCTTTGATAGTAGCATCAATAATACCATTTTCAATGTAATTTGTAACAGATACTGGATTAGATGTTAGACGGTATTTATAGCCAATTTTATTTTCCTTTTTCTTTATTTCCAAAAAGGCCTGACTTGTTTCTGATGGAATTTCATCATATACACGCATACGAATTTTTTCACGTCCATTTTTCTTAGCAAGAGAATCTTGAATCATATCAAAATCTTCATTGTCAAAGTAAATATTCGTAATCGTTGATGTCGCAAATTCATCTTCGGTCATATGTTGACGAAGTTCTTTCTCAAACTCTACAAATACATCCATATCAACAATATATTTGGTTTCTTTACGTTTAAATTGCTTTTGTACGATTCTTGTTTTCATTGCTTTGCCTCTTCTATCCTAAATGTTGAATCTTGACAGTTTCCTGTCTTGTTTACAAGATATAGTTTACCGACCAAGCTTTAAACAAAACTGAAAATAGCATTAAACAAAACTTAAACTGAAGGAAGGTGAAATTCTTTTGTCACATAAAGGGCTGTGCTACAATAGAATGGAATAAGGAGACTGTTATGTTCAAGAAAATAATGAAATACTGCTTTGGTTTACTAGCAAGTATATTGCTGATTGCTGGAGCTTATGTGTCCTATCTTTTGATAGATTACCACCGATTGGAAGACAATCTCAGTCTCGAAATCACTAATCAATCCAAACAGGAATCATTTATCCTTGATCAAACCTATTCGATGATGACCTTCAATATCGGCTATGGTTCTTACCCAAGCGACTATTCCTTTTTTATGGATGGCGGAAAGGAAGTTCGTGCACGGAGTAAAGAAGCTGTCGAAGAGGCCCTAACTAGTGATAAAGAGTTAATCGATTCGGCAAATCCAGACCTTGTTCTCTTTCAGGAGGTAGATGTCGATGGCGACCGTTCGCAGCACGTCAACCAGGTCGATTATTTTACTCAAGCCTTCAGTACTTATGCTTGGTCTTTCGCTCAGAACTACGATTCTTCCTACCTTTTTTACCCCATTACCAATCCAATCGGCCAAGCGACTTCCGGACTCTTGACCTTTTCAAAGATAAACTTCCAAGAGGCTATCCGTTACCAACTACCTATCGATACGGATATCAATAAGTTCTTTGACCTCGATCGTGCCTACTCAGTCAATCGCTTTAAAACAAATAGCGGAGCTGATTTGGTTGTTCTCAATATCCATCTATCTGCTTATACAAAGAATGAAAATATTCAGAAAGCACAGCTGGAAAAAGTAAGCCAAACAATGAAAAAAGAATATGCAAAAGGAAATTATGTCATTGTCGGTGGAGATTTTAACCACGCACTAGATGATAATGCCCGCAATGAGCTCACATGGATGAAATCTTTTCCAACTGAGCAACTACCAGTAGAATTTTCAGTTGTCGCTCCAAGTAATGCACCTAC
Source organism: Streptococcus suis (assembly GCF_019794555.1). Classification (GTDB taxonomy): domain Bacteria; phylum Bacillota; class Bacilli; order Lactobacillales; family Streptococcaceae; genus Streptococcus; species Streptococcus suis_AB. Next base: position 16,167 of record NZ_JAIMEP010000014.1, read on the forward strand.
AGTCCGCAACATTGATCAATCCTACAACCCTGACACCACCTTAACTGGAACAATTGATGGCTTTATCATTTCCAACAATGTTACAGTTCATCATATCCAAACGCTTTCTAACAATTTTGCATCAAGCGACCACAATCCTGTAGTCATGCAGTTCAGCCTGACACCTGCTCAATAGAATGGAGATACTAATGTACGAATTTGTCCTAGAATATGGTTCCTTCCCAGTCAAATTAATTGATGGATTTGCAGACAGCCGAAAAGAAATTCCTGATTTTCTCGAAGAAGATGGAGAAATGATTGCCCGATTAAATGAGATAAACGAACTCTTCCACCAACTTTTCTTAACCATCGAATGCAAGTTTGACTACATCGGCAAGCAATTCCCTGACAAGATTGAACAACTACGAGAACTCTATCATCCCCTGGCAGACGATTTACTAACCAAGTATAGCAACCAAATAGAGTTAAAGATTGAACCCTTTATTTTATAAAAAAAACGAGCAACTTCAATTAGGATTGCTCGTTTTTATGCAAATATTATGATTACTCTATTTTAATCTGTCATTTTGTAATTAATTCTGCAATTAACAAATTACTAGTAATAATATTTTGAGACTCAATAAGCTCATTATTTTTTGCTAAAAGATGATTCCGTTGACGATTTGAGGATTCAATCGATTCAAAATGTTTTTGTTGTTGCAAAATAGACTGTTCAAGTGTTGTGCGCAATTCTTGACCTTGAATATATAATTGGTTAGTTAGTCTCTCTACTGATTGATAAGTATTTCTAATTGCTTCTAACATGCTTTCTTGGAATGCATCAGTTCTCATCAAATTAACACTTTCTTTCCAAGTATCTGCTCTTCCTTCGTTTAATAACATCCAAATTTTGGAGAGTTTTTCTGATTCATGATAAGTAGTTGGTATTTGTGCAAGCATACTAGAACCATTTTTTAAACGAATAATGTACTCCGAAAATACTTCTTGATATTCTCTATATTGTTCAAATACAGTATCGAAAGTTTCCTTTGAAAAAGAACTTTCCCAGCTACGGAGTTCAAACATTAAATCTATAGCAGCTTTATATTTTTTACTGAGAGGATAGTAATAATCCTTTGGAATCGCAGAAGGAATCAATTGTTGGAAAATATCATTAACATAAAATCCGGAAAAATCCTGATGGTATTCTCTTAACAACTCTTTAGATTTGTTATAGCGCTCTTTAGCAACTTGTTTAGCTTTTTTACGTGCTAAAAGTTCAATTTGAGGGTTAATAAAAAGCTTACGATTCAATGGTAACATTACAATTAAAGAAACAAATGATAGGAAAATAAAACCTAAGAAAAACAGTAATACCGCTGTGTAGTATCCTTCGTATGGTGTATTACCCGAAAGAAAATATCTCAAAGGTTCAGTAATCCATCCTAAATATTCAATAGGTGAATGTCCATATAGGAAATAATAAACTAGATAAAATAAAAATAATCCACCTAAGCAAGATAATATAATCCCAGAGAGACATCCGAAAGTATTGCTATTTTCAACTTCTTTCAAAGCCCAATTGAAAAATTGATTCGGGTCTTCTTCCTTAAGATTATCGTAAAATAGTTTGCTATTCTCTTTCCAGGATTTTCCAACTTCATCAAACACATTCTGACATTCCGCTTTTTCACGACTTATTTTTTCATGAATCGCAGACTCAACTTCCTCTTGAGTAAAAGGTAAAATTGCGCCTAGCTTTTCATTAGAAATTCGGTAGTTGGATAAACCTACTTTTTCAACATATATATTGTACTTCCCTCTTTCAAAAGAATAATAAAATGTATTCAAAGCACTCTCTAAAGGTAGTCGTTCTGCGATAGACATCGAAATAACAGACTGTAAATGGTAATTCGATAGACTATTTAATTGATGCCCTTGTGCGTCTATTGAAAATTGTTCCTTCATGCTCTCTCCTTAAATTAGGTTTGATTTATTAATTTTGTAGTTTACAAAAGTCGCAACTGCAGAAATAATTGTAAAAATCGGAACAATTAAAGCGATGGCTCCCACACCTTCTAACACACCTGCTGATAGTAGATTACACCAGATGATGAAAAGTATTAGATAGGGAAGAAACATAACAGCTCCTCTAGCAATAGACATCTGATTCTTATCAGGTGACTCCATGAACCAAACACAAGGTAAAAATTTTCTAAGATATAGTTTATCTTCCGTAAAGCTTAGAATCGGTTTAGCAAACTGTGTTAGAAGTTGATAGCCAATCCAAGAGAAAATTTCAAACGCAAGTAAAACATAGAGAGCTATTATAAATCCAATAATAATCTCAAGCCAGCTTCTATCCTCACGTTTCCCCCATTTCGGAGCAAAAGCATTTGCCACAGCTACACCAAAACCAATTTTTGGAATATACTTGACATAAGCATCCAATGCAGGAATATCATAACCAATCTTAATATAATTCAAGCCATCCATTTGATAAACATTTCCTTGACTATCAATAACGGTATCAGCTAATCCAGAATAGTCTGAAATGACTCCAACAGGGCTTTTAACATATTCGTTTGCAGTTTTTCTAAAAACCATAATAATCTCCTTTAAATATGTATCACTTTTATTATACCCCCCCCCCCGAATCCTTTTGTCAAGTGATTTTTGAAACTATTTTATAATAGTTTCTCAATGAAATCTATAAAATTTACTATAAATAATCACATGCTTATTTATAATAGTCAATAATAATACAGTTTAATATAACACAGTTTATAAATTTTAGTACTTTGAAATAAAAAAGATATGCTAGAACACAATTTGTATGCTAGCATATCTTTATATTTTCTCATTATAAGTCTGTAGTCTATCTTTTATTGGAGCATAATCGATTTGACAATGAGTTATTCATTGAATCATGTTTTCTATCTCACCAACGTCATTAAAGATAAAATGAAAGACTAAAGTTTAACGAATCTCAGCCCCAAGCTCTACCAAAGCCTTACTAATTTTTTCCATATACTTAGCTACTTCTTCATCCGTCAGGCTATCCGTAGGATTTTGGAAGGTCAGGTTATAAGCCATAGACTTCTTACCAGCCTCAATGTTGCTACCTGAATAGATGTCAAAGAGGGTCACTTTGGTCAAACGTTTCACGCCAGCACCAGCAATGGCATCCAGGACATCCTGATGCTTGACATCGCTGCTCAAAAGCAGGGCAATATCACGGCTAACCGCTGGGAATTTAGAGATTTCGGTAAATGGCTGAGCAGGCTGGAGAGCTTCTTCAATCGCATCCAGATTGATTTCAGCCACATAAGTCTCAGGAATACCGTAGTCCTTGGCCGTTTGAGGATGTACCTGACCGACAAAGCCGATAACCGCCCCATTCAAATGGATTTCAGCTGTCCGACCTGGGTGCAAGGCCGCAATCTCACTTGTGGCTACAAAATCAACCGTCAACTTATAGTGACCAAAGATAGCTTCCAAGATACCTTTAGCATGGAAGAAATCAACTGGCACAGCTGGTGTTTGGAAGTCTTTCTCAGCTACCAAACCAGTCAAGACAAGGGCAAACTTGTTGATTTCTTGTGGCAGGTCCTCTTTTGGATTGCCAGACTGTTCAAAGATTTTTCCGATTTCGTAGAGGGCCAAATTCTTGTTCTTACGAGCCACGTTATAGGCTACTGTTTCCAGCATACCAGACACCATGTTTTGACGAAGGGCAGAGCGGTCAACGGTCATCGGCCACATGAGTTCGGTCACAGTGGTTGGACGAGCCGCAAACTCCACAGCCTTGTCAGGTGTTGTCAGAGCGTAAGAAATAATTTCTGTCAGGCCTGCACCTTCTGCCAGACTACGTACTTGGCGACGGATGTTCTGGGTCAGGGTCAACTCACCTGCTGTTCCGTCCTCTTTTGGAAGAGTGGTCGGCAGATTATTGTAACCATAGATACGAGCGATTTCCTCTACCAGGTCTGCTGGAATGCGAATGTCCCAACGACGACGTGGTACTGCGACTGTAAACTGACTTGCATCGCCAGTTGTGTCCATACCTAAACGACGGAAAATGTCTGCGATTTGTGCATAGTCGAGCTTGGTCCCGAGCGAGCGGTTAACGTAATCAATGGTTGCAGTGACTGGGACGTCCGAAGTGTCCACGCTACCCGTAGCGACGATACCAGACAAGACCTGACCGCCAGCCAGTTCCGCAATCATAGCAGCTGCTGTGTCCATAGCCTCCGTCAAAGTTGCTACGTTGATGCCTTTTTCAAAGCGAGAAGAGGACTCAGAGCGAAGGTTGAGGCGACCTGAGGTCTTGCGGATAGACTTGCCGTCAAAGAGGGCAGCTTCCAGCACGACGGTCTTAGAGTTGTTGTCAATCTCTGTATTGGCACCACCCATGACACCACCAAGGGCAACTGCCTTGTCCCCAACGGAAATGACGATGTCATCGGCAATCAAGTCACGCTCTTCGCTGTCAAGAGTTACCAAGTTCTCACCCTCTTTTGCCTGGCGAGCCACGATTTTCTTGCCATCAAACTTATCAAAGTCAAAGGCGTGCATTGGCTGACCAAAGTAAAGCAAGATGTAGTTGGTGATGTCAACCACGTTGTTAAGCGGGCGAATACCTGCGTTCATGAGCAGGTTTTGCAACCACTGTGGACTTGGTGCGATAGTCACATTTTCAATGACACGAGCCGTGTAGGCAGTCACCTTGTCTGACTCAATGGCCACTTCAATCACATCGCTGGCCTTCTTGTCACTTTCCTCCAAGACCACAGGCTTGAAGTTGACCTTGCTGTCATAGATAGCTGCCACTTCATGAGCCACGCCACGCATAGAGAGGGCGTCGGCACGGTTTGGCGTGATAGACAGCTCGATAATCTCGTCGTCGAGGTCCAGGTATGAAAAGACTGGCTCACCCACGACTGCATCTTCCGGCAAATGGTAGATACCGTCCGCATAGACTTTTGGCACCACAGAGTCGGACACGCCGATTTCGCCCAATGAGCAGAGCATGCCCAAGGATTCAACGCCGCGGATTTTACCTTTCTTGATCTTGTAGTTGCCAGCGATACGAGCTCCTGGCAGAGCAACGATTACCTTGATACCTGGCTTGACATTTGGAGCACCGCAAACAATTTGCGTGATTGCTTCGCCCACATTTACCTGACAAATATTGAGGTGAGTATCTGGAATGGACTCAGCAGACACAACCTGCCCGACAACCAACTTAGAAAGGCCAGCACTCTTTTGCTCAACCCCTTCTACTTCAATTCCTGTTGTTGACATTTTTTCAGACAAGTCATGGCTTGTCGCATCAAAGTCAACCAATTCTTTTAACCATTTATAACTTACTAACATATTATCCTTTCTGGTGCAAAGGCCGTTTCAGTAGCCAATCCACATCAATCTTATCACCGACCGCAAATTCATGCTGGCCAAATTTTTCAAATCCGTATTTGGAATAGAATTTCTGAGCCTTGTAATTATGTTCCCAAACTCCCAGCCAGACCCAGTCACAACTAGACTGCTCTGCTTTTTCCAAAGCAAATTCAAACAAGACCTTCCCAAGACCGCGACCTTGATAGGCCTGCAAGAGATAGATACGCTGGATTTCAAAGGCATTTTCCAACTCCTGCTCCGTCTGGGCAGAACCTTGGTTGAGCTTAAGATAACCAGCTATCTGATGATCTATTCTTAGAAAATAGTGCTGGCAGTTGGGATCCGATAACTCACTAGTCAAGACCTCCAAGGAGTAGGCTTCCTCGAAGAATGCTTCCAACTCCTCTGGATCATTGTCATGAGCAAAGGTTTCAGCAAAGGTCTGCTTAGCCAGCTCCTGCAAAACGGAAACCTCTTCCAAACGTATAGGATCAATCTGCATTTCATTGCCTCTCATTTCTAACTGGACTAGGAAAATCGCAGAGCAGCGATTCCCACACCTTAAATAGTGCGAGATTACGACGGTTCAAGGTTGAAAACGACATATTTTTCAACCTTGAACCTAGTGAGGGGAGTAGGTAGACCGCTAGAGCGGCTACCGTCCTGTTTCTAGATACTTTCAGTATCAGAAACAGGTCTCACATCAAAACTGCTCCGAGAATCGTACATCGCCTTGATAGAATCCACGAATGTCATTGATACCGTAGCGAAGCATGGCAATACGTTCCTGACCAAGACCGAAGGCAAAGCCAGAGTACTTGGTTGAGTCAATGCCACTCATTTCCAATACTTGTGGGTGTACCATACCGGCACCGAGGATTTCTATCCAGCCTGTTTTCTTACATACATTACAGCCGTCACCGCCACACTTGAAGCAGGAAACATCCACCTCAACAGAAGGCTCAGTGAATGGGAAGTATGATGGACGCAGGCGAATCTGACGCTCTTCACCAAACATTTTCTTGATGATCATTTCAAGCGTACCTTTGAGATCACCCATGGATACATTTTCACCGACAACCAAACCTTCAATCTGGTGGAACTGGTGGCTGTGGGTCGCATCGTCCGTATCACGACGGAAAACACGTCCTGGCGAAATCATCTTCAAGGCACCTTTTGAGAAATCATGCTGGTCCATGGTCCGTGCCTGAACAGGTGACGTATGGGTCCGCATAAGGATTTCTTCTGTGATGTAGAAGGTATCTTGCATATCACGTGCTGGGTGGTCTTTTGGCAAATTCATGCGCTCAAAGTTGTAGTAATCTTTTTCCACTTCAAATCCGTCAACGATTTGGAAGCCCATGCCCAAGAAAATATCTTCGATTTCTTCAGAAGTCTGGGTCAAGACATGACGTTTTCCGACCTTAACCTGACGACCTGGCAAGGTCACATCAATGGTTTCTGAAGCTAGTTGCTGTTGAATTTTTGCGGCTGCAACCTTCTGAGCGGTTTCTTCAAAAGCAGCTGTCAGCACATCACGCACCTCATTGACCTGCTTACCAACGATTGGTTTCATATCGCTAGACAGGTCTTTCAAGCCTTTCAACAAGTCAGTCAAGGACCCTTTTTTGCCCAAAACCGCAACACGCAGGTCTTGAAGTTCTTTTTCTCCTTGGTGCTGGATTTCTTTTAACTTTTCAAGTGTAGTTTGGCTTAATTCAGCCAACTGTTGTTCAATGTTTGACATAATTCCTCCAATAAAAAAAAACGCATGACACCACTCGTATCGGAGCGTTGTCACGCGGTACCATCCGTTTTCATCTGCTAGGCAGACCTTGCTTCTAAGAACCGGTCTTCACAAGTGAAGTACTTATATTAGTGAATAAAGGTTCTAAGTCCTTGTGTGAGTGAATTCGACCAACTTTCACTGATTGAGCTTGCAGTCACGGCTCAACTCCCTGGACAGTTTCCATAGGTGTACTAGTCTCACAGACTTCTATTCAATTAAAAATATTTTATCAAAAATAAGAGTTTTTGGCAATTGATTTCTTTACTCATTCACCGTAATTTCCCCACTACGATAGTTGATACTGAGACCGCTCTGAACATTTGGAACGAACACATTGAACTCTAGGCTACCATCTGCTGCTTTTGCCTCTAGATGACTTCCGACAGGAACAAGGTCTTCACTCTCAGCATACACCAAAGTCACACGATAGCGGACACGCTTATTTTTATCCAAGGCCCGCCGAATCTGACTTTCAAAATAATTCTGCCCAGTTGAAGTTTGATCGTTGGCTTGGTTGGACCAAGCTGTTTGAACTGCAATATTCTTAGGATTGCTGGTTGAAGCATCAAAGCCAGACAATCCACCAATCAAAGCATAACCTAGTAGGTGACCACGGTCCACTGCATGGTCATATTCTCCAGTTAAATCATGGATCTGATGCCAACCCGCAGGTGTCCAAGAAGTTCGACCATTTCCTGTTTCTTCGCGGTCCTTATACTGACGTGTAGATTTGGCTAAAAGCGCATTGGCTACTGTTGGAACCGTTTCTCCCTGGACTGTTTTTGTCTTATTATCACCATAAGGAACACTGGCAACCGATGCATCTAAATCCGTTTGATTCCCGTTAATAATAAATGCTCCAGCACCATTCCACTCAATCGAATTCCCCAGTTGCTTTTTTACATCTTCTGTCAATACCGAACTAGCCAGTTCCTGACTAGGTGTGCCTTCACTTGCCTTAGACTGATTGACATAATAGGAAAAATCAGCAACGTTACTGCTCTTGTTATCGCTTAAAAGATAGCCACCCGCTACTACAACAATCGTAGCCAATAAGCTGAGCAGACTCATTGCTTGTTTTTTTACATTTTTCTTCGCCATAAAATCTCCATTAAAAAAGCAGGGCTAGCCTACTTTCCAGTAAATTTAGAAATGAATTCTTGCCATTTTTCTACCGATAATATTGAAAACATATTGTCACCATCACCTACGACTCCGTATCCAACCATCAGCCCAAAGGCAAATATTAAAATTGCAAGCAGTAAAATTATCACTACCAAGAGTAAATTTTTACCCACAATGCCAAGATTTTCCTTATCCATTTTCACCTTCTCCACTCACACGCTCAATTGACGCACCTAAGGCAGCTAATTTTTCATGAAAACGATAATAACCACGATCAAGATGCGTTAACTTTCCAACAATTGTTTCCCCTTCCGCAACTAATCCAGCTAAAATCAAGGCTGCACTTGCTCGTAAATCAGTAGACATAACCTGAGCACCTTGCAGAGCTTGTCCTCCCGTGATAATAGCTGTATCTCGTAAAATTTCCGAATGCAAATCCATACGTCGCATTTCTTCCAAATGCTGGAAACGATTCTCAAACACCGTTTCAATCATGGTTGACTCACCTTTTGCAACTGCCATTAATGCTGTAAACTGGGCCTGCATGTCAGTCGGAAAGCCAGGGTGTGGTAGGGTTTTTACTGTTACAGGTTTGAGTTTGTCCACTTGTGAACGCACTCGAATCCCTTCTCCTTCTTCCGTTACTTCAACTCCCATTTCTACCATTTTAGAAATAAGCGGACGATTGTGCTCCCAGACTGCATCCTTAATCAAAACATCTCCACCGGTCATAGCAGCAGCCACCATAAATGTACCTGCTTCGATACGGTCTTGAACAACTTGATGCTCTGCTCCTACCAATTCTTCTACACCCGTAATGGTAATTGTCTCAGTACCTGCTCCCTTAACATTCGCACCCATCTTATTCAGAAAAATAGCCAAATCAACGATTTCAGGTTCGCGCGCAGCATTTTCAAGTATTGTCGTACCATGAGCAAGCGTTGCAGCCATCATCAAATTTTGTGTCGCACCGACACTTGGAAAATCAAGATAAATATGAGCACCTTGCAAGGCCTCCGCACTGGCTTCAATGTAACCAGCCCGTTGCTTAATTCTTGCGCCCATCGCTTGTAGACCTTTCAAATGAAGATCAATTGGACGACTTCCGATTGTACAACCACCCGGCATAGATACTTTCGCATAGCCATTACGAGCTAAAATTGGACCAAGAATGACAATGGATGCACGCATTTGACTAACATATTTATAGGGAGTTTCACTACCTAATTTTCCAGTCGCATCAACATCAATTGTCTTCGTTTCCTCGTCAAATTTTACACGAACACCCAAACCACGAACAACATTGTTCATTGTGAACACATCAGATAAAATCGGTACTTGTGTCAGCTGAGTCTGACCCTTACTTGCCAAAACTGTCGCTGCTAACAAGGGTAGAACTGCATTTTTTGCACCCTCAATCTCAACTTGACCCTTTAATCCAGCCTGACTTCCTTTAACAATGATTGTTTCCATTCACTTCCCTCTTCTTAACCTATTAAGACATAGTTGCAAAAGAACGTCCAATTAGTAACAACTCTAAAAAGAAAGTTGAGACTAAATAACCTAATGCAATAGCAATAAATAATATCAGCATGTTGATTTTTGGCTGATTATCTCCCGTTACTTTTAACCATCGTTCCCAATCTACTGTCGTTATCAATAGATGATAACTTATATAAATAAAGAGTAGATGACTTATAAATTGTAAAATTGATTGTATCATATTTCCATTATACCATGAAATTAAAAAAAGGAACTGAACCAAGTTCAATCCCAATTTTATCAATGTTTCCCAACACGAATACGGTTGATTGCCCGTTGAAGTGCAACTGCGGCACGTTTTTCCATATCAATATTTCGAGCGTTCTGAGCTTCTTCTAATTCACGCTCTGCGCGTAACTTCGCACGTTCCGCACGACTAATATCAATGTCTCGTTCCCTCTCAGCAGAATCAGAGACAATTGTTATCAAATCTTTGTTGATTTCGATGATACCACCATTGACTGCAATCCAATCCACGTGGTTTTCATCATCAACACGACGTACTTTCATCTCATCAATTTCTAAAACAGCAATCAATTCTAAGTGACCTGGATAAATCCCCAATTCCCCCTCTTTGGTTTTAACCAAAACAAAGGCTGCATGGTGATCATATTTTATTCCATCTGGTGTCACTACTTGAACAGTCATATGTGCCATATGCCACCTCTAGTATTTCATTTTAGCAGCTTTAGCGACTACATCCTCAATTGAACCAACATTTCGGAAAGCATCTTCAGGTAAATGATCATGTTTACCATCTAAAATTTCCTTAAATCCTTTAACGGTTTCTGCAACAGGAACGTAGGAACCTGGCATACCTGTAAATTGTTCAGCAACGTTAAAGTTTTGAGACAAGAAGAATTGAATCCGACGTGCACGACCAACTAAAGTCTTTTCCTCATCAGACAATTCATCCATACCGAGAATGGCAATAATATCTTGCAATTCTTGGTAACGTTGAAGAACACGTTTTACTTCCATCGCTACAGCATAGTGCTCCTCACCTACAACTTCAGGAGCCAAGGCACGAGAAGATGATGCTAATGGATCAACCGCTGGATAAATACCTAATTGAGTCAACTTACGCTCCAAGTTGGTTGTAGAATCCAAATGGGCAAACGCTGTTGCTGGAGCAGGGTCAGTATAGTCATCCGCAGGAACGTAAATCGCCTGAATAGAAGTTACAGAACCCTTCTTAGTTGAAGTAATCCGTTCTTGCAATTGTCCCATCTCAGTAGCAAGGGTTGGCTGATAACCAACGGCTGAAGGCATACGCCCCAAGAGGGCTGACACTTCTGAACCTGCTTGAGTGAAACGGAAAATATTATCAATAAATAAGAGAACGTCTTGACCTTCAACATCACGGAAATATTCAGCTATCGTCAAACCAGTAAGGGCAACACGCATACGTGCGCCTGGTGGCTCATTCATCTGACCAAAGACCATGGCTGTTTTTTCAATAACACCAGACTCTTTCATTTCCCAGTAAAGGTCATTCCCTTCACGAGTACGCTCACCAACACCAGTAAATACAGAAATACCACCATGTTCTTGAGCGATGTTATGAATCAATTCTTGGATAAGAACTGTCTTACCAACACCGGCACCACCGAAAAGTCCAACTTTACCACCTTTAAGATAAGGAGCTAAAAGGTCAATAACTTTAATACCTGTTTCTAAAATTTCATTTGAAGTCGATAATTCATCAAATGAAGGAGCCTTTTTGTGAATCGGTTCACGCTCAAAATCTGACGGAAACGGTTCCTCAAGGTCAATTGTATCCCCTAAAACGTTAAAGACACGACCCAGAGTCTCTTTACCAACAGGTACTGAAATCGGACGACCTGTGTCAAGTACTTCCATTCCACGAGTCAAACCGTCAGTTGATTCCATAGCAATTGACCGAATAACCCCGTCACCAAGCTCCAGTGCAACTTCTAGCACAACTTTTTGTTTAGAATCATCATTTTTATATACAACAAGTGCATTGTTAATCTCAGGAAGTTTATCTTCTGCTGCAAACGCGACGTCTACAACAGGACCAACAACCTGAGTAATTTTACCTGAACTCATTCTATTTCCTCTTTTTCTAACCTACTCAAGGGCTGATGCGCCGGCAACAATCTCAGTGATTTCCTGAGTAATAGCAGCCTGACGCGCCCTATTGTATTGAATTGTTAAATCCGAAATAACATTCTTCGCATTATCTGTCGCAGTCTGCATCGCAGTCATACCAGCAGCATTTTCAGCAGTTTTAGCATCCAAAAGTGCCCCGTAAATGGTTGATTCTGCATATTGAGTCAACAATTGGTCCAATATCATTTCACGATTTGGTTCCAATTCAAATGTCGCCGTATAGCCATCTACTTCATTATGGTCTAAATCTTCAACAGGAAGCATTTGCTGTACACGTACCTGGCTAGTCAAACTATTTACATGATGATTGTAACAAACATAAAGTTCATCAAACAGCTCATTTTTATACATTTCTACAGATTTAGAAATGATTTTTTGGACTTCTTCAAAGCTAGGGTTATCAGCAATTCCACGTAATTCAAACACAGGGTTGATACCACGTGCACGGAAAAAATCAGCACCCATCTCTCCAATAGCAATAATCTCAAACTCTTCATTTGACTGATGGTCCTGATCAATCATTTCCATAACAGCTTTTAAAATACTAGAATTATAAGAACCTTTTAAACCGCTATCTGAGGTGATGACAATATAACCCACTTTTTGAATCGGACGCCGAATGAGCATCGGATTGCTAGTATCTGATGTCATTAGTTCACCACGTAACAAATCCGTCGTAATCGCCCGAACTTTACTAGCATAAATCTGAAATGATTTCGCCAACTGCTCTGATTTCGCCAACTTTGATGCAGAAACCATCTGCATGGCACCTGTGATTTGACTGGTTTTCTTGGTTGATGCTATTCTTGATTTAATTTCATTAAGAGAACCTGCCATCCTAGACTCCTTTATTTAAAGATTGATTGGTCTTTGAATGTTTGAATAGCAGTATTCAACTCATCCGTATCTGGAAGATCTTTCGTTGTACGAATGACATCCAAAAGATTATCATAGTGCAAATCAAAGTATGCATACAACTCTTCTTCAAATGCTAAAATATCATCAATCGGAACTGAATCCAAATATCCATTTGTCAAAGCATACAAAATCAAAACCTGTTTTTCAACTGGAAGTGGTTTGTGCAATGGTTGTTTCAAAACTTCCACTGTACGACGACCACGATTGAGTTTTGCTTGTGTTGCTGCATCCAAATCAGAACCAAATTGCGTAAATGCTTCCAATTCACGATAAGAAGCCAAATCGATACGAAGGGTACCAGCAACCTTTTTCATGGCTTTAATTTGAGCGGAACCACCAACACGTGATACAGAAGATCCGGCATCAATCGCTGGACGAATACCAGAGTTAAACAAATCATCTTTTAAGAAAATTTGTCCATCTGTAATGGAAATCACGTTGGTTGCGATATAAGCAGAGATATCACCAGCTTGTGTTTCAATAAATGGCAAGGCTGTAATGGAACCTCCACCCAATTCATCAGAAACTTTTGCAGAACGTTCCAATAAACGACTGTGCAAGTAGAATACATCCCCTGGATATGCTTCACGACCTGGAGGACGACGAAGCAAGAGAGACAATTCACGATATGCTACCGCTTGTTTTGATAAATCATCATAGACAATCAAAACATGTTTGCCTTCATACATAAATTCTTCCGCCATTGCAACCCCAGCATAAGGTGCCAAGAAAAGTAATGGGGATGGTTGTGAAGCAGATGCTGTCACAACAATAGTATAATCTAACGCGCCATATTGACGAAGTGTTTCTACTTGAGTACGAACTGTAGATTCTTTTTGACCGATTGCTACATAGATACAAATCATATCTTGACCTTTTTGGTTCAAGATAGCATCAATAGCTACAGAAGTTTTACCTGTTTGACGGTCACCGATAATCAACTCACGTTGTCCACGACCAATTGGTACCAAGGCGTCAATCGCTTTAAGACCTGTTTGAAGGGGTTCAGTTACTGATTTACGTTGCATAACACCTGGTGCAGGATTTTCAATCGGACGAGTTTTGCTTGTACGAATTTCGCCCAATCCATCGACTGGTTGCCCCAAAGGATTAATGACACGACCAATCAATCCAGACCCGACCGGTACTTCCATGATTTTACCTGTACGACGGACAACAGAACCCTCACGAATATCTGTAAATCCGCCAAGAATAATGATACCGACGTCATTTGTCTCCAAGTTCTGAGCCATACCAATGGTGCCATTTTCAAAGATTAATAGCTCTCCACTCATGGCATTATCAAGACCTTGCGCACGTGCAATACCATCACCAATGTAGGTAACTACACCAGTCTCTGTATAATCAAAGTCAGGTTGAAACTCTTCGATTTGTTGTTTTAGTAAAGCGCTAATTTCTTGTGCATTTATCAAAAGAACACCACTTTCTATAGTTTTTTTCTAACATCCTTTAATTGTGTACGAACACTTGCATCAATTACTTTATGGTTAATGGTCAAAACAAAACCACCCAATAATGAAGCATCCTGTTCTTCAACAATATTACGGACACGCAAACCAAACCGTTCCTCGACTAATTGACGTAAACGAGATTTTTGTTGTTCCGTTAATGGATAAACTGATGCAATATATGCATCAAACTCATTTTTTAATTTACTGATTTGAAGTTGAGCTCGTTCAAGAGTTTCCAGAAGTAAATCTGCATGTCCATCTTGAATCACATCTTCAATTAAATCATTGATTTGCCAATAACTAGATTGACGAACAGTGCGTACAAAAGCTGCTTTTTCTTCTCTTGAAACTGTAGCCGACAATAAGAGACGGTTCAATTTACTATCATGAATGATAGTTATCAACTCAGAAATCTGATCATACATGTTCCAAATTTCTGAACTGTCACTGACTTTTTCAACAAATGATAGAGCATATTTTTGCACGATGGCATTTTCTCTAGCGTTCATCTACTTGTCTCCTAATTTGTCCAAATACCGATCAATCAAATTGCTGTGTGCCTGTTGATCCAAATCTTCAAAAATAATTTTTCCTGCAATATCAACTGCCAAATTAGCAACTTGAACACGAAGTGTTTCTTGAACCTCACGTTTTTCAGCTTCAATTTCCATTTGTGCTTTTGTTTTCAAGCCTTGCACTTCAACTTCAGCCTGTTCAAGAATTCGCTTTTTCTCCAATTTAGCACGTTCTACTGCGTCTTGAATGATTTTTTGTCCTTCAATACGGCCTTGCACTAATTCATCTTCGCGTTGTTTCACAAGGTTAGCTGCAACTGCTAATTTTTCTTCAGCCGCATCAATATCACCTGCAATCTTATTTTCACGTTCTTCAAAAATTCCAGTAATTTTATTCCAAGCGAATACACGAATTAAAATAATTAAAACTGCAAAAGATGCTGTAACGAGGATAAAATTTCCTAGTACAGTACTTGCCTGCATTGTAATTTGTGTCGTCATTATTTATCCCTCTCTTACTCACTCTCTCCATTGATTTTCTTGTTCAGATACATAGATACCAACATAACAAATACATAACTCTGTAAACATGAAATAAATACAGAGAAACCTGTCCAAACAATGTTTAGAACAAAGGCTATTGGGTATGCAAATGCATTTTGTTGAGATAATTGTAGAAGAAGAGAAACAAGCACTTCACCGGCATAAATATTACCATATAAACGAAGAGCAAGCGACACAAGATTGGTCACTTCTTCCAAAATATTCATTGGAGCCATCGCCCAAGGTGTCACAAAAGATTTAAGGTATTCTTTAAAGCCACGGCGGCGAATCCCTTCAAAATGACAAAAAAGTATTGCTATACCAGCAAGACCAAAGTCGTATGCCATATTAGCCGTTGGAGAAGTCCACAAATTTTGTCCCTCTGGTGTTTCCAACTTCGTCATTAATCCCAAATTATTGGCAAGCAAAAGAAAAGTGAAAACTGTAAAGAAAAACAAAGAATAGCGCTTTGCTTCCTCATCACCAAGGTTTCCTTTTGTAAAGTTGACGGTTAGTTCGTAAACATATTCCAAAACATTTTGTTTTCCTTTTGGCTTAAGTTCCATCCGACGACTAGCCCAAAACACAAGTAAGAAAATAACCGAAATGGTAATGACTGAAACCAATACCATGGTCAGGTCAAAGGTTACGGGACCAAGGGTAAGGGTTGGACTTAAAGTTTCTTCCAATTGAGGTTCCCCCCTTTTCTATTTCTCTATTTTCTACTATTTCAAGACAAACGTCATAGCCAAAGTGACGAAGAAAGTTCCCTCGATAAAGGCAACACCCAAGAAAACACCAGACATCAATTTACTTTGCATTTCTGGTTGACGTGCAGACGAACTAAGATAAGAAGCTACCAACAGTCCCTCACCGATACTTACACCAAGACAGGCCAAACCAAGGGCCAATGCGCCTAAATTCATAACGAATTCTCCTTTTAAAATTTAATACCATGTAAGGATACTCCTAAAACACCTATTTGTCAAGAAAATATCGCTATTGGAAGCGTTTAATTCGCATTTCTAAAAAAAAAAGAAAAGACTTTTCATCTTTTCTTCCTATTTAATAGTTTCATCCATATGATCAGATTCTTCAATAAATCGTTTAGCCATTTTTTCTCGATTGATTTGATCCATATCGAGTGTGATGGCATCATCTGATACAAGGTCTGTGTCTGCAAAGAATTCAATATGATTTGCTAAATTCTCCAGTTCAACTGGCGCATCTCCTCCAAACTCACCATCCAAATTAATCATCAATCTGTTTGTAGATTGAAGGTTTTCTATTGACAAACTCTTAGTCTTAATGTACTCAATTAAGTTACTGTCGATATGTTTTCCACCATCTAAAACCTGACGAATCAAATGCAAAATTTCAAATAAGTTGCCTGTTTTAACCATCAAGAGTGTAAAATTACCATCATCTAATTTTGCATCTGGAACAATTTGTTCAAAACCTCCAATTGAGTTGGTAAGGGCTACAAAAATTAAGGATACAGATCCTTCAAACACCCCTTGATCATGCTTCACTCGAACTGGTGTAAATTGAACTCTTGGTAACAACTCGGCCCCTTTTACCACATATGCCAAATAGCCAAACATCGTCTTAAGCTGACTTGGAACGCTATAAGTAAGCTCAGTCAAGGTTCCAGCAGCTGCAATATTTATAAAATAATGCTCTTGTTGAGTACCATTTTTTTTATTTTTTGCTAAGCCAATATCCATTAAAATGGTCTGCTTCTTACCAATTATCTTTGCTGCCTCGACTGGATTTCCTCTTGGAATTTTCAATGCACGCGCGTAGTCATTTGTTGTTCCAGTAGGAATAATAGCCATTTTAGGCCTTTTTTCAAGTGGAGCAATGCCATTGACCACTTCATTAATAGTACCATCACCACCTGCAGCAATGATTAAATCAAATCCATCAAGTGCGGCTCTTTTTGCTTCATTTTTTGCAGAATCTGGCTCAGGAGTAGTTTGAAAAGCAGATGTATCATATCCATAACCTTCAAAAATGTGTAATACTTCTGCTACATTTTTTTTCATAATTTCCTGACCCGAAGTCGGATTATAAATCAATCGCGCACGTTTTCTTTTTTTCATCTTTCATTCCTTTTAAAGGTTTTCTAGCCAAGCCTCATCTTTTATTTCAATCCCGAGTTCTTGTGCCTTGGCCAATTTACTACCAGCATCCGTTCCTGCGACAACAAGATTTGTTTTCTTAGAAACTGAGCCAGCTACATTCGCTCCTAAGGATTCTAATTTAGCCTTAGCCTCATTGCGTTTCATTCTTTCCAATTTGCCCGTTAATACAACTGTCATACCGGATAAGGCAGCATTTTCATCTGCTACCTGTCCAAGATAAGCTAAGTTTACCCCAACTTCCTTAAGTTCGTCTAAAAGTTGTTGAGCTCCTTGACTAGCAAAATAAGTTGTAATTGACTTTGCAATGACTTGTCCTAATCCTTCTAACGAGGCAATAGTATCTTGATCAGCTCTTGCTAACGATTCTAAATCGCCAAATTTTTCCAATAATATTTTACTTACTTTGCTACCAACATGACGAATTCCCAAACCAAACAAGAGACGCTCCGATGAATTTGATTTGGAACTTTGGATCGCTTGATATAATTTTTCAGCTGATTTTTCCTTAAACCCATCTACAGTGAGTAAATCGGTGACTGTTAATTGATAAATATCTGCAACATCATGAACTAATTGTGACAAGAACAATTTTTCAACGATAGACGTTCCCAATCCTGCAATATTCATGGCATCACGACTAGCAAAATGTTCCAACTTACTCATCAACTGACTAGGACACAAAGGATTGATACAGCGCAGGGCAACTTCATCTTCATAATGTTGTAGGATACCAGCACAACTTGGACAGATAGTTGGGATAGGCATCGGTTCTTGAATGGTACGATACTTGTCCACCACTTTCAGCACTGCTGGAATAATGTCTCCTGCTTTATATACAATAACTGTATCACCAATACGAATATCTTTTTCGGCGATATAGTCTACGTTGTGCAAGGTCGCTCGACTGACCGTCGTTCCTGCCAGTTGAACAGGACTTAGGTTTGCAGTTGGAGTTACGACACCCGTACGACCAACAGTCCAATCAACCGACAAGATTTCAGCTTCCTTTTCCTCGGCTGGGAATTTATAGGCAACAGCCCATCGTGGTGCCTTGACCGTAAAACCCAACTCTTCTTGTGCAGCTAAATCATTTACTTTAATGACTATGCCATCAATCTCATAGGGGAGATCATCTCGGCGCTCTGCCATTTTTTCAATAAACTCCCACACATCATCAATGGTATTTGCCAAATGATAATCGTGATTTGTCGTAAAACCAAGGGTATCTAGCTTATGAAGAACCTCTGATTGACTGACTGCATCAGATGGACTCGCCTCTTGATAAAGGAAGGTAGCAAGTCCACGTTGAGCAACGACAGCTGTATCTAATTGACGGAGGGTTCCTGCAGCGGCATTTCTAGGGTTAGCAAACTCAGCTTCTCCAGCCTCTTCACGTTGTTTGTTAACACGAGCAAAAGAAGCTTTGGGCATATAACATTCCCCTCGAACGGTAATATCAATCGCCTCGGGCAAGGTCAAAGGAATATCAGCTACACGTTTTAAATTCTCAGTAATATTTTCACCAATACTACCATCCCCGCGTGTAGCTCCAACAACAAGTTTTCCAGCTTCATAGGTAAGGGAGATGGACAGACCATCAATCTTCAGCTCACAAATATAACTTGCCTGTGGAAATTCCTTGCGTACACGCTGATCAAATGTTTCTAATTCTGCACGCGAAAAAGCATCCTGCAGACTAAAAAGAGGATAAACATGGCTATATTTCTCAAAACCATCTAAAACTTTCCCACCCACTCGATGGGTTGGGCTATCTGGTAAAATCAGTTCTGGATGTGCTGTTTCAAGCTCAACTAACTCACGATAGAGCTGGTCGTATTCGGCATCCGATACACTTGGTCTATCCAATTGATAATATTCTTTAGCATACTGATTCAGCAAGCTAACTAATTCTGTTATTCTTGTTTCCATAAGAGTATTATAACATGATTTGAAGTTGCTAAGTATATTTTGGACTTCAAATCAATCAGATTCTTTTAGATATTTTTGGGTAAAAAAGGTATAATGAGCATATAGAATTTTTGGAGGTGCCCCATGGCTGTAACATATAAACGACAAGATGATTTAGAAAAAATGCTTGAAGAATTTGCTTCATTTGAAAATCTAGAAGAAATTGAGTATCCCGATCCAAAATCAAAAATAAATTCCGGAAAAAACAAGTTGAAGCAGGATGATAAATAGTATGTTTGGTTTTAATCAACTGCCTACCTCCGTCCTGCAGGCGGGGGCTATTTTCCTGTCTATTATCATTGAAGCCCTACCCTTTGTTTTGATTGGATCATTGATTTCTGGTTTTATTGATGTGTTTATCACCCCTGAAAAAGTACATAAACTCCTTCCCAAAAATAGGTTTCTTGCCATTTTATTTGGCACCTTTATTGGTTTTATTTTTCCTTCCTGCGAATGTGGGATTGTTCCAATCGTCAATCGATTATTGGAGAAAAAAGTTCCCCAATATACAGCTATCCCATTTCTAGTTACTGCTCCTGTAATCAATCCCATTGTACTATTTGCAACGTATACTGCATTTGGTAATTCTATGCTTTTTGCCACGTATCGTGCCTTAGGAGCAATCCTAGTTTCCGTTGTTTTGGGGATCATTCTAGGTTTCTTTGTGAAAAATCCGATACTGAAAGAAAATAAGTTAAGCCATCACCAACATGATTATTCCAATAAGACAAGCTGGCAAAAAGTCGGTTTTGCACTTATTCATGCTATTGATGAATTTTTTGATACGGGTCGCTATCTGGTTTTCGGTTGCCTTTTTGCTAGTTTGGTTCAGGTTTATATTCCAACTGCTGTCCTGACGACCATTGGTCACAATCCTTTATCTGCCATTCTGCTGATGATGTTATTGGCCTTTCTTCTTTCCCTTTGCTCAGAGGCAGATGCCTTCATCGCTGCATCTCTTTTATCAAGTTTTGGCTTTGCTCCGGTGATGGCCTTCTTGGTCATCGGACCAATGATTGATGTCAAAAATTTACTCATGATGAAACATTACTTTACAGGTAAATTTATTATTGGATTTATCTCGGTTATAACTCTAGTCATTCTAGGGTATAGTCTCCTACTTGGAGGTATGGCATGATTCGATTTTTAATTCTTGCAGGCTATTTTGAGATGACCATGTATCTTTATGTCTCTGGAAAATTAGACCAATACATTAACTTACACTATAGTTACTTAGCATTTCTATCCATGGTCTTGTCCTTTATATTAGCTATTGTACAATTGTATATTTGGGTCAAAGAGATAGAGACACACAGCCATTTGTCAAAGAAATCAGCTAAGTTTGCCAGTGTAGCCCTCTTATTGATACCACTTTTAGTTGCCTGGCTTTTCCCGACCGTCAACTTGGATTCAACTACTGTCGCAGCAAAAGGCTACCATTTCCCGTTAGCTGCGGAGAATGATGCGATGACTCAGACGCAAGAAGGAACGACAGTTCAGTATCTCAAACCAGACAGTTCTATTTATTTTACAAAATCTGCCTATCAGAGTCAGATGCGTGAAATTGCCAATCACTACCTCGCTGAAGATCAGATTATTGTCACTAGTGAAAATTACATGGAGGTGATGGAGGCAATCTATGACTATCCTACGGAATTTTCAGGAAAAACTGTTGAGATGGTAGGTTTTGTCTATAATGATCCTGACAATGCTCATCAACAATTCATCTTCCGCTTCGGAATTATACACTGCATTGCAGACTCAGGGGTATATGGCCTGCTCTCTACTGGTTCTGATACTCCATTTTCAAATAACACCTGGGTTAAAGCCAAAGGCACAATCAGGGTTTCTTACCATACGTCATTGAAACAAAATCTTCCAACTTTAGAATTGCAATCTATTGTACAGATTGAACAACCGGACTCTCCATATGTTTACCGTGTTTTCTAATAATTTCGACTTAAAAGTGAATTTTCTGACAATTTATGCTATAATAGTTTTTATACTCAACAGATAGGAATGAAATTATGTCATCACATGTATTGTTTACTATTTTTGGTGCTAGTGGCGACCTTGCCAAACGCAAACTCTATCCTTCATTATTCCGTCTCTACAAGGCTGGACATATCAGAGAAAACTTTGCCGTTATTGGTACAGCTCGAAGACCATGGACCAAAGAATTTTTTGAACAAGCTGTTATTGAATCACTTGGAGACTTACCAGATACTCCACGCCAAGCCCATGAATTTGCCAGCCATTTCTACTATCAAAGCCATGATGTTAATGATACAGAGCATTATGTAGCATTACGGAAATTGCAGGATGACTTGTGTGAAAAATACGATACACAGCACAACAAGGTCTTCTTCCTTTCTATGGCCCCTGAATTTTTCGGTACAATTGCCAAACATCTCAAATCAGAGCAGATTGTTGACGGACAAGGTTTTGAACGTTTGATTATTGAAAAACCATTTGGCACCAGTCTTGCAACTGCTGAGAAGCTCAATGATGAGTTGTCTGCTGCATTTAATGAAGACCAAATCTATCGTATCGACCATTACTTAGGTAAAGAAATGGTGCAAAATATCTTTGCAGTTCGGTTTGCCAATATTATTTTTGAACATATCTGGAACCGTGATTATATCGATAATGTCCAAATTACTTTTGCTGAATCAATTGGGGTTGAGGACCGTGGTGGCTACTATGATCATTCTGGTGCACTAAAAGATATGGTACAAAATCATGCACTTCAAGTTCTGTCACTTTTAGCAATGGATAAACCAGCTAGTTTCAAAGAAGAAGATGTTCGAGCTGAGAAAATTAAGGTTTTCCAACACCTTCGCCATCAAACTGATGAAGAATTGAAACAAAACTTTATTCGTGGCCAATATGCTGCAGGTTCAATTGATGGGAAAGATTATGTCAGCTACCTAGATGAACCAAATATTGCCAATGGTTCACAGACTGAAACATTTGCTAGCGGTGTCTTCTTTGTCGATACAGACCGTTTCCGCGATGTACCATTCTTCTTCCGTACAGGTAAACGACTTACCGAGAAAGGAACTCGTGTTACAATTACCTTTAAACATGCTGAAGATATTTTTGGCCAGCCTTCTGAAGCAAATGTATTGACAATCTATATTCAGCCTACTGAAGGCTTTATGTTGTCCATAAATGGAAAAGAAGTTGGTTCGCACTTTGCCCTTACTCCTGCCAAACTCAACTTCCGTCACAATGCTACTGCTCTTGGCAATTCACCTGAAGCCTATGAAAAACTCTTTTTCGATGTCTTAAATGGCGATTCCACTAATTTTAGCCATTGGGAAGAAGTAAAAGCAAGTTGGAGTTTGATTGACCGGGTCATCGATATTTGGTCAAGTAATCAGGTTCCATTGCATACCTATCCTGCTGGGACAATGGGGCCACAGGCCGCCTTCGATTTACTAGATCATTACGGATGCAAGTGGGTATGGACACCTGATGTGTGGTATCGTGAGCGTGGACTCCTATAATAAATCATGTACAAAACTGGAGTAATCCAGTTTTTTTCGGAGATAATTATGACTGAATTTAACATCATTCTCGACCAACTTGAAGCAGCCAGCCACGCTGGCACCCTCAAGCGTTATGAAAAAATTGGCGAAACCAAGCCCTACTACGGCGTTCCAATGGGAGCTATTTCTAGTATCGCAAAAGCTTATAAAAATCGACTGGACTTGTTTGCTCCACTCTGGCAAACAGGTGTCCTAGAAGCACAATATTTAGCTATTCAAATTGCAAAAAATAAGCCTGACCAGCTTCCCCAAGCTGACCTAGAGAATTGCCTCAATGAACAAATTTCGGTCAATGTGCTCGATAAGCTGGCTTCTATCATTCTCAGCAAACGAAAAGACAGTAGGGTTTGGGAAGAAGATTTGCTTGCCCAAGACCAAGCTATTTTTCAACGCCTAGGTTGGTTCCTTCATGCCAAATACTTTGCTAGAAAAACCGCTACAGACCAAGAAATTGAAGAAACTCTAGACCATATTCGCCAGCATTTACAAACCGCAGACCCGCTTATCCAATGGACCATGAACCAATGCTTGGTGGAAATTGCCGTTGCCTATCCCGACTACCTGGAACAAGGTCTTGCAATTGGTCAAAAGCTCGCTGTTTATGCCGATATGAAAGTTCCCAAAGGCTGTACGTCTGCCTATGCACCAGACTGGATAGAAGCTTTATTGCGGAAAAAATGAAAACAAAAAAGTAGCTAACTATCTCAGTTAACTACTTTTTTCATTCTATATCAATCCTTCCAAAAGTCCACGCATGAACTCTTCAGATTTGAACTCACCGATATCATCGATTTTCTCACCGAAACCAATCAGTTTAACAGGAATATCCAACTCCTGACGGATAGCAAGGACGACTCCACCTTTTGCTGTTCCGTCTAGCTTGGTCAGGACGAGACCTGTCAACGGTGTAATCTTTGCAAATTCCTTAGCTTGACTGAGAGCGTTTTGACCTGTGGAAGCATCCAATGCTAAGAGGGTTTCATGCGGTGCATCAGGAAGAGTCCGTTTGATGATGCGACCAATTTTTTCCAGCTCTGCCATGAGGTTATCTTTATTCTGCAGGCGACCAGCTGTATCAATCATGAGAATATCTACGCTTTCTGCCACGGCACGTTGGACACCGTCAAAGACCACACTAGCTGGATCTGATTTTTCAGGTCCTGTGACTACAGGCACATCGACACGGCGCCCCCACTCGACCAGCTGGGCTACCGCCCCCGCACGGAAGGTGTCCGCCGCAACCAGCATGACCTTCTTGCCAGCCTGCTTGTATTTGTAAGCCAACTTACCGATAGAAGTCGTCTTCCCAACACCATTGACACCGACAAAGAGCATGACTGTCAAATCGTCTTGGAAATTGATCTGCTCACTAAACTGACCATCCTTTTCATAAATATCCACCAATTTTTCAATGATGACACGACGGAGTTCCTCTGTCTTTTTGGCATTTTGCAATTTAGCCTCATAGCGGAGCTCCTCAGTCAGAGTCGAAGCTACTTGCACACCAACATCTGACAAAATCAACAATTCTTCTAACTCTTCGAAAAATTCCTCATCTACTGAACGGAAATTGGCAAAGAATTCATTGAGCCTTGCACCAAATCCAGTTCTTGTTTTCTTTAAAGTCCGCTGGTACTTATCTTGCTCACTCTCCTGTACTTCTTGTACAACTTCTGGAACAGGCTCTTCTTTTGGTTTTGTCTGAATAGCAGGATCAAAACCTTTTTCTTGCGCCTCTTTTACGCGGGCAGCTGCTGCTTCTTTGGCCGCATAATACTGGGCCATCATGTCAAGTGTCCGTTGTTTTTGCGCTTCTTCTTCTGCAGTCAAGGGTACAGTTTCTCCGCCTTCAGATGAACTATCATCAGAATCGGTTGCAACCACAACCACTTGCTCATTTTCAGCCGTCTGGTGCGTTTCTAACTCTTCACCAACTTCAACTTGTTTTTCTTCCTGCGATTCTTGTCCAAATAATCGATCAAATAATCCCATACTTAGTCCTCATTTAATACATACTGTTGGATAGCCCAGGCGATGCCATCTTCATCGTTTGTTTTTGGTAAAACAAGGTTTGCAGCAGACTTAATTTCGTCTGTTGCATTAGCCATTGCAACACCTAAACCAGCCCATTCGATCATCGAAAGATCGTTACCTTCATCACCACAGGCCATCACTTCTGATTGATCAATTCCCAAATGCCCAATCAATTTTGCCAATCCATTTGCCTTATGGACTCCTTTTGGACTCCATTCTAACAGCATGTCACGCGACTTGAAAATTTCAAAACGATCGTACAATTCTCTAGGAATTTTTGGAATTTGTCCATCCAGAAAATCAGCTGCTACAGCTGTCACCGCCTTATTATAGACAAAATCTTCTGGCATCTCTTCATCTGTCACATCAATTTTATTCAACAAAGGATTGGCTGTTAGATACAGAGATTCATTGACTGCTGGTAATGAGTAAACATCTCCTCCATACAAGACATCCAGAGGTAGGTCCAATTGATTGGTTACTTGTCGAATTGCACGAACATCATCAATGCTGAAGCCAGTTTTATCTAAAATGCGCCCTGTATTTTCTTGTACCAATCCACCATTAAAGGTAATGGAATATTGATTTTCACCTAAGAGGTCTAATTCTTCCAAAAAAGCACCAATAGCTTGTAAAGGCCGTCCTGTTGTTAAGACAACATAAGCACCTTGTTGCCGAGCTGCTAACAAGGCCTGCTTATTGGCTTCTGAAATTCGTTTATCCGACGTCAGAAGGGTTCCATCCAAATCTAGTGCAATCAATTTAATTGCCATATACTTCCTCCTCTAAATAAGCCAGTACAGCTCCATCATTGCAATGACCAATAATCTGATCAGCTAGAGCCTTCACTTCTTCTCTTGCATTTTCTGTTGCAATGGCAAGACCTGCAAAGTCCAACATATCCAAATCATTTTGATTATCCCCAAAGGCAACTACATCTCGTCTTGTAATTCCAAAATGACTGCACAAATGACTCAAACCAACTGATTTATTTGAGCCATTCGGAATAATATCAATATTATCAAAACCTGTTGTCATGGCTGTCACACCCTCAAATGTCTGATTGAGCCACAATCTTGCTTGGTCCATCTCATCTGGGGTGAATTTGGCATTAATCTTTATTATTTTTTCCTGAACATCCTCAAACGAGTCCACCAATTGAAAATGAGCATAATAATTTGTCATTGCTCCTAAAAACTGAGGCTCAGCATTTTTTAACAAGTAAAAGTTTTCGAGTCCAGACAATACCATGGAACGACTACTTCCATAAGGACCGGCATCAATTCCAGCAATAATAGGCAAGTAAACTTCTGGACGAATCGGTTCATCCAGAAAAATCATCTGACCTTGATACTCAACAATAGAACCATTTTCAGCAACAAACCCGATTTCATCTACATAATCTTCGAAGATTAGCTTAAGACTCTGGAGGGAACGTCCACTTGCCGCAACAAACAAGTAACCCATTTCCTTAAACTGATCCAGAATCCGTCGGAAACTTTTTTTATCAAAGCTATGATCCTCACGTAAAAACGTACCATCCATATCACTGGCATAAATCTTTTTTATCATAATTTCTCCACATCCTTCAATTTGACAGATACAATCTTTGATACACCAGATTCCTGCATGGTTACCCCATAAATGGCATCCGCTGCTGCCATTGTGCCCTTTCGGTGTGTCACGACAATAAACTGACTTTCCTTATCAAAGCGATTGAGATAGTCTCCGAAGCGTTTGACATTGGCCTCATCCAAGGCAGCCTCCACCTCGTCAAGTATCACAAACGGAATGGTCTTCACTCGGATAATGGAAAATAGCAGAGCGAGGGCCGAAAGAGCCTTTTCGCCACCGGACATGAGGTTGAGCGATTGGATTTTCTTACCCGGAGGCTGAACAGATATTTCAACACCTGCAGTCAAAATATCATTCTCTGTCAAAATCAAATCAGCTGAACCACCGCCAAACATTTGTTTGAAAGTTTGCTTGAAACTTTCACGAATAGCTTCAAATGTGACTTTAAAACGTTCTTTCACCTCATCATCCATCTCATGAATGGTATCCAGAAGAAGATCACGCGCTGACAAAATATCCATCCGTTGCTCATTGAGGAAGGTTAGACGATTATTGACTTCGTCAAATTGCGCAATCGCATCCAAATTGACTGGGCCCAAAGATCGAATGGCTCTTTCCAAGTTCTTAAGATTTTGTTCGGCACTAGCGAGGTTTTCAACTGCCTTGGCCTGAGACTGGGCAGCTTCAAAACTTAATTTAAAATGCTCGGTCAAATTACCAAGTAAAGTCCGTAATGTATCGCCCGCTTGCTCACAATCCGCCTCTAACTTAGCCTGCTTACGAATCAAATCATCATTCTTAGTCCGAGCTTGTTGCAATCTTTCTTCCAAGTCTTCAAACTGCCCATCAATATCTTCCAATTCAAACTTTAAGCGAATTAGTATCTGATTGGTCTGGTTTTGCTTATCAGATGCCGCCTGCAACTGCTCTTCCAGTATCTCTATAGTCGTATCTTCTAAAGCCACTACTTTCTGATTGATCAAATCTTCAAGGATAGCAATATCCTTTTCGGTAGTGGCTTTTTCTTCTTGCAAACGTCTCAGATCTGTCTGTTCAAAACGAAGTTGACTGGTCGCTTCAGCCTGTACCAAAGTTAGTTGCCCCTTCTGAGTCTGTAGTTTCTGCAAGCTTTCTTGAATACTATCACGATTATCACGAACTTGATTGATTTGTTGATCCAAGGCTTGTTTTTTCTCATTCAAGGCTTGGACGTTCGCTTCTTCCTTAGTAGCAGCCTCTTCTAGCTCAGTCAAAATGGTCGGACTAACCTGACTCATTTGCAGGTCATACTGGGCTGAAAGCTGAGCCAGTCTATTTTCTGCCTGTTCCTGATGAATCCTTGCGCTCTGCTGGTTCAATCTAGCTTCTTCCCCCTCAGCCTTAATCGTTTCCAAGGCTTCTCTGGTCTGGTCTAAGCTAGTTTTCTTAGCTGCAACCAAGCTTTCTTGCTCCTGCAACTGGCTAGACAGCTCTGCTATTTCTCCTAGAAGAGCATCTAGTTCTGGTTTGATAAAGGTCGTGCTGTTATTTCGATTGCTACCACCAGCAAAGGCTCCACCAGGACGGATTTCCGCTCCATCCATGGTCACCATACGCACTTGAAACTTGGTTGCCCGCGCCGCCTGATTGGCATGGTCAATGGTATCAAAAATCGCGATAGTGCCTAGCAAATTTTGAAAAATCGCATCTAAATTTGGCTGATAAGTCACCAAATCACTCGCTAAACCCAAAAATCCATCGGAAGATTCTAGCAAAGAGATTTGCTGTCCAGAAAGCTGACGTGGCTTGATAGTTGTCAGAGGTAAGAATGTTGCCCGTCCCTGCCGTTTTTCTTTCAAAAATGCGATAGCACGTTTAGCAGTCGCTTCATCTTCAACGATGACATTTTGACTAGCACCACCAAGAGCAATTTCCAAAGCTGTTTGGTAACGAGTATCAAAAGTCAATTGTTCACTGACTGCTCCAATAATTCCTCCTAAGCTAGGTGCCGCCTGTAAGACAGCCTTGACCCCTGCGTAGAAATTGGAGTGATTTTTCAAAATAGCTTCCAAACTAGACTGGCGAGCCTGTTTGCCTTTCAACAGATCCAACAAATCAAACAAACGACCTTGTTCAGACTGATAAGTAGTCTGAACTTGATCTAATTCTGTTTTTTTGGTCTGATAGCGCTCAAGTAACTGGCGTAAAACGTGATCAGCTTCTTCTAAACTTTTCCGACTCTTATCAAGTACTTCTTGAGCTGTTTGTTTTTCCGTCTGCAAGCGTGCCAAGTCTTCAGATTTACTCTCAGAAAGACTGATTTGATTAGCAATATCCTGCTGAATCTTGGTCAGACGGTTTGAAGCTTCTGCCTCTTCCTGCATCAGAGCAACATACTGTTCCCGCAGATGATCTAAAACCTGATCAGGATCTTCTGAAAAGTAGGAAATTTCTTTGTCTACCGCAGCAATATCTTCTTTCAAACTAGACAATGAATTCTCTAATTGCTCAAGAACACCCTGCTTTTGTTTAATTTGTTCTTCCAACTGCTCTCGTCGAGTCAACAAGTTTTCCAAACGCGCCTGCGCTTCTTGACGACTTGATTCGTTTTGACTAGATTCCAGTTTATGGACCTCAATTTTTCGCTCCAAATCACTGATTAACTTGGTCACATCCAATAAAACAGCCTGTTCGCGGTCCAATTGTACTGACAAGCGGTGGCGCTTCTCTTTTAAAGATTGGTTTTCTTGCTCTAGCTCTGAACGCTGTTTGTAGTAACTAGTCAATTCAGTTTTGACAGATTCTAGTTCGGCTTCTTTTTCCGATAACTTTTCCTTACCAAGCGACAACTGAGCCACCAAAACATCTAAGTATAATTCCTTACGTTGACCATCTAATTCTAGAAATTTCTTAGCAGTTTGTGCCTGTTTCTCCAATGGCTTGACCTGATTATCCAATTCGTAGATAATATCGTCCAAGCGATCCAAATTTCCTTGGGCTTGAGCCAGCTTACTTTCTGTTTCCTTTTTACGAGTTTTATATTTTAAAACACCTGCAGCCTCTTCAAAAATTGCACGGCGTTCCTCAGGTTTGGAATTGAAAATTGCTTCAACCCGCCCTTGTGAAATGATAGAAAATGAATCTCTTCCTAAGCCCGTATCCATGAAAAGATCATGAATATCTCGCAGACGAACCTTTTGCCCATCAATCAAGTACTCACCATCACCAGAACGATAAATATGACGCTCGACTTTAATTTCCTTATTTTTATTTGTAATAAAACCTGAGCCATTATCTAGGGTTACCACGACAGAAGCAAAATTGAGTGGCTTACGATTTTCCGTTCCTGCAAAGATAACATCAGGCATCTTGCCTCCACGTAGGCTTTTAGCAGACGACTCGCCCAAGGCCCAACGCAGACTTTCAGTGATATTGGACTTTCCAGAACCATTTGGTCCTACAACAGCCGTCACTCCACGGTCAAAGACGACTTTGGTCTTATCCGCAAAGGACTTAAAGCCCTGCATTTCAATCGATTTAAGATACATACTTATCCCCTAGCCTCCACAGCATTTTTTGCGGCGGCTTGTTCAGCTAATTTCTTAGAGCGACCACGACCACGGCCAATCACACGCTGATCCGCAGACACTTCCACTTCAAAAGTCTTATCGTGTGCTGGACCAGTTTCCGCTACAACCTGGTAAGAAATGACAATTTCCCCATTAACCTGTAAGATTTCCTGTAAGGCTGTTTTATAGTCCGTTACCCGTTCAAAGTTCCCCTCTTCCAGACGAGGAATCATGACTTGATGGATGAACTCCTCTACGGTCTTTTCTCCCTTGTCCAATAGCAGAGCTCCTAAAAAAGCCTCGAAAGCATCTCCTAAAATGGTATCACGATTCCGTCCTCCGGACTTTTCTTCCCCTTTCCCAAGGCGAAGAAACCGATCAAAGCCACAGGCTCGAGAAAAACCAGCCAATGACTCCTCACGAACAAAGGTAGAACGCAATTTAGACATTTCTCCTTCAGGCTTATTGGGATACTTCTGGTAGAGGTATTTGGAAATCATCAACTGGAGTACAGCGTCTCCTAAAAATTCCAAGCGCTCATTATGTGAAATTTTTAGAAGGCGATGCTCATTAGCGTAGGAAGTATGGGTAAAAGCCGTTTCTAATAAATTCAAATCTGAAAAATTAATCCCAAAATCAGTCAATAATTTTGCATGTAAATCTTTCATCTATTTGCTCCTTTCTATACAAACTCAAAGCAATTGATAAACAGGAGATTTTTTCACACTCCGTCCCAATATTATACCATATTTTCGACCACTCTTCCCATCTCAGCCTCATTTCCTACTAAGCTATAGACCAGCTATAGACCAGCAATAGACATTTGAATTAGCTTAGATACAATGTCACTTTCGGCTTGCCTTACTCCAAAAGAGTGACTTGTTTCGCTCGTCTTATTTCCACCCTAGAACTCATTTCCTTATACTCTTCGTAAATCTAAAGCAGACCTTGTTGACTTGATTTGATTAGTATCAAACGCCAGTGGACTTTGACAGCCTGCTACCATAAAATAAGAAAGTAAAAGTGAGATTTCTGCTCACGGAGAAACGAACTCTGTTCGCTCTATTTCCAACCTCCGAAGGTTCCCCGAACCTTTGGAGCTAGTCTTTTTGATGTTCCTGAGTAACAGTTTCTTGTCTAAAATCTAATTCATTCGACTATAATGGTTGAAAAAGTAATGAAAACAACCTTGTAAGAACAATCTTACAAGGTCTGGTATCATAATTCAAAATCCTCTTTCAACTTATCAATCACCTGTTGGAGTAAATCCCGATTGACACTGTATTTGACATTCTTGTCTTTAGCATTAAAGAGAAGCAAATCACCGTTAATCAATTTCTGGGTGTGGAAAGACACTGCCGCTCCTGTAATAGACAGTCGTTCTGCAATGTCCTTGCTCTTAGCATGGGGCTTGGTCAGCTCCACCAAGACCTGATAACGCGTACTATCGCTGATAACCTTGAGAACCGTTGTCAAATCATCCAGGTCCAACTCGTCATTTGAGAGCATCATCTGATCAATTCGACAGGAGGCTAATAGAGCGACTTTCATATGGTCAAATTCTTCGTTGCCATAATATGCAAACCAATAATTCCAAGGACTGAGCACGAAGAATTGGGCAGTTTCCACTCCTAATGCATCCAAGCTGGTCATGGACAACTGTTTGGAGTCTCGGTATAGTTTTTCAATGTCAAATTCCTGAGCAAAGGTTTCCCGCTCCACTCTTGCCTGCTCAAAATAGGGCTGATAGATTGGAAGCATCTTATCCAAGAGATGGACAGACTGCTGAACTGTTTCCAAAGGATTGCGGATAGCCAGTGACCAGTACCACTTATCCGCCGGCTTTTTATCCGTTTTTTCCAATAGTTCCATGAGGCTGAGGCCCTTATCGTGGTGACCGTCATTTTCTGACGCCAACATGGTCCGCATAGCATCTTCAACTTCTTCCTGAGACAGCTTTACAATCAATCGACAAGCCTCTTCAACCGTTTTTGGATCATGTCCATCATTCAAGAGATAAAAATAAAGGTTATGCAAAATGTTGAAGATATGTCCCCAGACAAAGACCTGATTGACCTCCTGACGATAATCCGCCAGTTTTTCCTCTATTTCATCTCGAATGTCCAAAGCATCTTTGAGTATGTCTTTTTCTTTCTGTGAAAAATCCGCCTCAATCGGTTCCTCACGTTCCAAAACAATTAAAGGAATAAAGAATTTTTCGACAATCTCGCTTCTATAATCTCGGTAATCTAATTTCATAGTTTTCTTTCTAAGTGTTCACTAATGACTTTATAGGTTTGGATCCTGTAAGAATAGTATAGCCCAATAGTCCCACAGAAAGCAAGAGGAAGATGAGGGAAATACTTGTGACAGACAAGAGTGTCACCATCAGAGCTACCATGGCTTGACCTGCAAGCATCCCAATATTAAATATGGTCCCCATTCCTGCATTGATGGTCGCCAATTTATCCTCTGGTAGTTCATTCATTATCAGAGCATACAATTTTGGATTGATAATGCCAGTCGTCATGGTATTGAGTAAGATAACCGCCATTACAATGTAAATATTATGAAAATAAAAACCAACAAACAGGATGACTGACAAAACTGTACAACACTTAAGCAGGTTGGGAAAGCTGATATTTTTGAGGAAAGCCACACCTAAACTAGAGCCAAGGATGTAACCAACAGAAAATAGATTGAATACCAAGGCAAGAGTTATGCCAGAATTGACAATCACGAAGTCTGAAAACTCCTTCATAGACATGATAACCAAGGGGGATACGGCACTAACAACCATATTGATACCCGCAATGGTCAGAATAGATGCCTTTAGTACAGGTATGTTTTGAATGGCTTGATAGGAATCTTTGAGGCTCCGACCAATTCCCTTGATAAGTCCTGCTTCTGTTTCGGTTTGTCCAACTTCCTGGATAGGATTTTCTTTCAACAACTTGGCAAACGCTGGACGCAAACCTGCCATAATCGCAAGGCTGACCAAGAAAGTCCCAGCGTTGAAAAAGGCAAGATTTTGGTAAGTCATATAACCGATTAGAATGGCACCACTGGACCGAAAGACAATCATCAAGATGCCGCCCACGGTGTTCTTAAAGGCCATGGCAATTTCACGGTCTGCTGCCTCCAAAACCCGCAGGCTAAGTGGCATATAAAGCCCGTTTTCATACTGACCAGCCAAGTCAGACAGGAAATTCACCACACAAACGACTGCTACAATCCAGAGAGCTGGATTAAATCCTATTAGTAAACCAACAAGGGCATACATGGCAAAACGAAGCACCAGAGTAGCTAGAATGGTATCCAATTTGTTTTTAGTTCTATCCGCCCAGATACCCATAAAAAATCCCGACAGGATTGGCAGGGTTTCAGAAGCCGTGATCATGGCTAAAGCAAACTTGGTATCTGGTAGAAATAAGACATAGTTCATCAAAGCTAGATAATAGAGTGTATCTCCAAAGTTGGAAATCACATCTGCTAGGTAACTGAACAAGAATAATTTATTACGGATTATTTTTTTCATAAGCAATTCTCCTCCTAATAGTTAGGATTTTCTTTCTAGGCACTAGCTACAATCTTTTCAGGATTTTTTCCTGTAAAAATGCTATAGCCCAACAACCCTACAGAAAGCAAGAGGAAGATGAGAGAAATACTTGTCGCAGAAAGCACAGCTACCATAAGGGCAACCAGGGCCTGACCTGCAACCATGCCGATTTGACAGAAGGTGTCGATACCTCCGCCAACGGTTGCCAATTTATCCTCTGGCAATTCATTCATAACCAGAGCACCCATTTTCGGGTTGAAAATTCCCAACATCATTGCCGTTACAAAGATAACCGCCAACACCATATAGATATTGTGGAGAAAGAATCCTAGGAAAAGTAAAACAGGCGTGAGAGTCGAAAACTTGAGGAGATTAACCAAGCTAACATTTTTGAAAAGAGCCATCCCTAGACTGGAACCAAGAATGCTCCCAACTGAGAAGAGAATGGAAATCAGAGCCACCGTTGTCCCAGCATTGGCAATGACAAAATCTGGAAACTCCTTCATATTAAGAATCGCTAATGGTGAGAGGGCGGTAAAAATCGCATTCAAGCTGGTAATTGTAATGATAGAAGCCTTTAGTACAGGAATATTTTGGATAACCTTATAAGATTCCTTTATGCTTTGACGCATTCCCTTGATAATCCCTGCCTCTGTTTCCACTTGCTCAGCTTGCTGGATTGGATTTTCCTTCAATAGTTTAGCGATAGCAGGACGAATCACTAGCATAATAGCAAGACTAGCCAAGAAGGTCCCAGCGTTTAAGAAGGCTAGGCTTTGATAGGACAGAAATCCGATCAGGATGGCTCCGCTGGCTTGAAAGGCAATTTGCAAGAGACTTTTAACAGTCATTTTAAAAGCCATGGCAGATTCACGGTCTTCAGCTGCTACTACTCGCAGGCTGACAGGCAGATAAAGACCATTTTCATATTGACCTGCCAAATCAGACAAGAAGTTGATGACACATACAACTGCTACAATCAAAAATGCTGGTGCAAAGCCCATTAAGAGACCAACAAGGGCATAGAGACCAACACGAACCAGGAGGGTTATTAAAATGGTATCCAATTTATTTTTAGTCTTGTCTGCCCAAATCCCGATAAAGAGGCCTGCTAAAATCGGCAAGGTCTCAGATGCGGTAATCATAGCCAGCGCAAACTTGGTATCTGGTAGAAACAAGACATAGTTCATCAAAGCCAGATAGTAAAGCGTATCTCCAAAGTTAGAAATCAAGTCTGCCACAAAGCTAGATAGAAATAATTTATTGTGAATCAACTTTTTCATAAATATCTCCTTAAACATCAATTAAATATTTGTTTAATATTATTTTACACTTAATTTTCATAAAGTCAACACTTAATTTAACAAAAATTAAATATTTATTAAATAGACATTTAATACTCCATGCTCAGAGTTAGTGTAAAATAATTCTCGGAAAAACGTTTACAGGTTTTCAAAACAAAAAAAGTCCTATATCCTAGGAAATGCGTAAATAACCTAGAAGGATATAGAACCTATGACTATTGTAACAG
>NZ_JAIMEP010000015.1 GCF_019794555.1 Streptococcus suis
TAAATGCGGGTTCCCACTTTACTTGTCAATTCATCTTTGACTAAGTTCTTGAAATAGTTCCACGTAGGATTATACTGAATTTGTTTGAGATTTCCTTTTTCCGTCCGTGCTAATTGGTCCAATTCCTCACTAGCTTGTACTGGATCAGCTTCGTAAATCTTAATATCTCTCTCAAATCCATACTTATCCGTTCTTCGTGAATAATACTTGAACGAATACACAACTCCATCTGGCTTTATCCACTGATCAGAATCTTCTAGATAGGTCCAGTTTTCAGGATTGGCATCACTCTTCTTATAGCTTTTCTTCTGCTCTTTCTGATATGTTCCGTAGGGAATCAGAGGTGTTTTCTCTAGGTCATCAACGATAAAGCTATAATTTTCTTCACTTCCATAACCTGCATCCGCGACAATGTGTTGAAAGAGTTCTAGGGTTTGGATGGATTGAAGAAAAGGCTTGAGTGTACGAGTGTCAGTTGGATTCGGATACAATCCGTAAGCTAAGGCAAACTGGCTGTTTGTGCCAAGTTGTAGGTTGTAACCAGGCTTGAGCTGACCGTTCTTCATATGATCTTCTTTCATTCGCATGAATGTTGCATCGTGATCCGTTTTAGAATAGGAATTTCGCTCTTGTAGAATCTGTTTATCTCGTTCGTACTTCTGTTTCCGAACAAGAAAATCCTCTTTCAACTTTCTCTTTAGTTTTTTAATTCTTCTTCGTTTCTGTTTGTTGGCAGAGCCACCTTTGATGACTTTAGGCTCTTGTGAGATAGCTTCTTCCACCTCGTCCAATACTTGTTCGGTTTCTTGTAGGAGTTGTTTGAGCCCCTCGCTAGTGAGGCATTCTTCCTTGGACAAGGCAGTATTCACCCCTTCTTGAACTAGCTTGTCATAAAGGGCAGAAATGTTTCCATTTAAGGCATCTTCATAGCGTTCAACGGCCTTTTTCCACGTGAAGGAATACTTATTGGCATCAGCTTCTACCTTCGTTCCGTCAATGAAGAGAGCCTCATCTTCAATCAATCCATTCTCTCTGAGGAGGAGAGTGAAGTAGATGAAGGCAGTTTTGATGAGCTGATTGGCATGTGTGCTAGCCCGAAAGCTATTTATGGTCCGATAACAGACATAGGTATCCTGACTCAGCCATTTCATAGGAATAACTTCTTCATTCATTTGAACGATTTTCCGACCAGAGAATACCTGACGAGCATAGGCAAACAGGGTCATTTTAAGCAACATAGCTGGATGAAAGGCTGGACGACCAGTATAGGAAGTTTCTTCCAATAGAATGGATTGAGGAATAGTATCCACAAACTGACTAATCAGACGTGCCTCATGTGTAGTAGGTAAGTCCCAAGCAATATTTAATTCCAAACTAAGCTGATTTGTGTTATACTGTTTATACATTTTCATGCCTTTCTAGTTGTTTTGTCGTTATTATAATTATAAAGCATGAAGTGGAAAACGAGCAACTCCTAATTGGAACTGCTCGTTTTTTTTATTGTGAGAAGCTAGTTTTTGCCCAGCCTCTTTTCTATATTCATACTTTTACTTCTATACTCGAATGAAGAGAGTTCAGATAAGGAACTGTCTTCATTTAGAATCATAATCAGACTCGCTCCAAAGGTTCGGGGAACCTTTGGAGGTTGTCAATTGAGCGAACATAGTTCGTATCGATATGATATAGATAGAACTGAAGTTCATCAAATCAACAACGTTTACTTTTGAATTTTGAAGAGTATGGGTTGCAGAAGTACTAAAGTAGGTCAAGCCGAAAGTGACAATATGTCAAAGCTAATTCAAATAACTATCTTCAGGGAGTTTGTCTACCGTGTGATAGGCAAGCAAACCAAGTAAGATACTCATTACTGGGAACACTGTACTGAGGATACCTGTATTGAAGGGAGAATTAAATAGGAAGTGGAGTCCCATGCTAGCAAATAGCCAACCTGATCCTTGTGCTTTTGACATACCTGAATCTTTAGTCAATAGGGCAACTAGACCAATTGCAAAGAGCATTGTAAATACCCAATGGGTCCAACCAGCTTGACCAACGCGCTCGATGATGGTTTCGAATCCATCTAATTTACCCATGAACATATCACGGAAGGTAAACATGCAGTCCTCTATGAGTTGGAAACCAAGTCCAGCAATGATTCCGCTGACTAAAGCATGTTTTAGGGTTAGTTTTCTACAAATCAGTAAGACAAGTAGAACCACTAAACCTTTACCAAACTCCTCGGCAAATGGGGCGGAGACAGCAGCTCCCCAATCTGCTTTAAAGTTATCACTTGCTTTAACAATCTCAATCCAAAAGTAGCCTACTGCCATGTGACCAAGCTCTGAGAATGCCATACCAGCAGTTAAACCAAGTAGCCAAGATAGATTTGTAACTTTTTTGGAAATATGATAACGTTTAGCCAAGTAGCGAGTGAGTAAGAGAAGGGGAAGTAGATAAATTGTAACTAATGATATCGTTAGGAAGAAGAGAGGGTATTTATCCTCCATACCATTGGGTTTTCCAAATTCTCCGAAGACAATTTTACATCCACTGGCAAATCCAATCGCTGCCAGCAAGATAGGAATGTAGGTTTTACAAGAATGAAGTAATTGTTTCATGTTGTGTCCTTTCTGTATTAATCAACTAATGCATGAGTACATTGTAACAAAGAAAAAAAGTTTTGTCTAGTAATTATCGGTTTTTCCGAACATTTTTTACTATGTTTTATCATTTTTCACAGCGTAGCAGTTTTATGCAAAATTGATTCATTTTTGATAGACTAAGAGTAAACAGAAAAAAAGGAGCATCCTATGGAACAATATGATTTAGTAGTTATTGGTTTTGGAAAGGCTGGTAAGACCTTGGCAGGTAAGATGTCAGCAGCTGGGAGGAAGGTTGCCTTAGTAGAGGAAAATCCTGCTATGTTTGGTGGGACTTGTATCAATATTGGTTGTATTCCAACCAAGACTCTTTTAGTTGCAGCAGATAAAAACTGGACTTTCGAGCAGGTCATGGAACAAAAAGAAACCGTCACTACTCGCTTGCGGAATAAAAACGAGGCAGTCTTGAAGGGCAGCGGTGCTAGTTTGTATCAAGGACACGCGCGTTTTGTGGCGGATAAGGTTGTGGAAGTATCAGCAGGTGAGGAATCCATCCCGCTGACTGCGGAAACCATCGTCATCAATACAGGTGCTCAGTCGCGCGTGCTTCCAATTCCAGGTTTGTTGGACACGCCACACGTTTATGACAGTACTGGCATTCAGAATTTGGAGGTACGTCCTGACAAGTTGGCAATTATTGGTGGTGGTAACATCGGACTTGAATTTGCTGGACTTTACAGCAAACTCGGTAGTCAGGTGACGGTATATGAAGCCAGCTCTGCTATTTTACCAAGAGAAGAGGAAGTGGTGGCTCAGTTAGCTAAGGAGTATATGGAAGAAGCTGGCGTGACCTTTGTCTTGGGTGCGAAAATCGAGCAAGTAGCAGCTGCGGGCGAGCAAGTTGCTGTGACAGTCAATGGTCAAACAGCAATTTTCGACGCTGTCCTCTATGCGACAGGTCGTGTGCCGAACACTGCTGACTTGGGCTTGGAAAATACGGCGATTGAGCGTTTGGAAAATGGTGCTGTTAAGGTGGATGACTACTGTGAAACCACGGTTCCAGGTGTCTACGCAGTGGGTGATGTCAATGGCGGTCCACAATTCACTTATACATCTCTAGATGACTTCCGTATCGTCTTCGGCAGGTTGACTGGGACTGGAACTTATAGCTTGAGCCAACGCAAGTCTATTCCAACCAGTGTCTTTATCACGCCTGTGCTTTCTCGTGTTGGTCTGACCGAGAAGGAAGCCAAGGAAGCAGGTTACGACTACATTGCCAACGAATTGCCTGTTGCAAATATGCCTCGTGCCCATGTCAATAATGACTTCAAAGGTATTTTCAAGGTTATCGTGGATAAGGAAAGTAAGCTTGTTCTGGGTGCGACTCTCTTTGGTCGTAATTCTGAGGAGCTGATTAACTTGATTGCTATGGCAATTGACAATAAGATTCCATATACCTACTTCAAAACGCAGATTTTCACCCATCCGACTATGGCTGAGAATTTGAATGATGTCTTTAATTTTTAAATAGTCGGGTCTATTAGATACTGAACAATAAAAAAACAGATGCTCGCTGCTTGGTGAACATCTGTTTTTGTGTTGAAATTATCTAGCAAGTAAATTAAATTTTCAGCTATTATTTACATTATGTTGTAATACGCTTGGACCAACTGAACAAAATCGTCAACATCATAGGTAGTGTCAAATAATTCTGCCGCAGAGGAATCCCAATAATCTGTTGGGTCAATATGGTCAGTGCCTCCTAGATATTCTGAAACCATTTCATGTGTCCAAACAGTCCCGCTTCCGTCTACTTCCCCAACTGTCACTGGAAGTTGATATTCGTGTAACATATAAGCAGTATAATATGCAGCATTTGCCAGTTGCATTGCAAAATCATCTTGCGAATAAACATGAGTCATTTCAAATTGAATATAGCTAGAGTTGCCATTTGGTCCGGCTCCCTGCGCCTTGTATGAAGCATCAGCAATTTCTAGAATTGTGTCATTGTCAATGAAACTATGAACAAAAACACCCAATTCATCATAATTATCGATCATATATGTCACTTCACTATCGATGGTTGAATATTCGACCCCAGTATCATGAATGATTACGCCGATTGGGTCACCAGATTCCGTTGCGTAGGATTCTTGTTCAAAAGTTTCCACAATATCTGCTGTAAGATCAACGTGAGGATAACCTAACTGAGCAATATACTGATTGATATCGTTGGTTTGTACTAGTTCCAAATGAGTAGCTGGGATATAAAATGTTTCACCATCAACATCAATTGTAGCAAATAAGCTTGATTCATTTTCTGATTCCAATGTAAAGTATTCTAAAATAGTTGCCTGACTATTTGCAGGTAAGTTCTGTTCCTCCATACTTTGAAGATCTGTATAAACACGAATAGAAGATTCATCAGCCACTAGTGCAGTTTGGTTGGTGACTTGATTATTTAACATAACTACAGCAGCATTTGTAGGTTGGATTTTATTGAAGAGAATCACTAGAGTAGTGATGGCTATAACAGAAATAGCTAGTGTGATAGTAACTTGCTTTGTAGTAACTGTTTTTTTTCTATTTTTTCTTTGGTATGACATGGTTAATAGAATACCAATTGAACATTAATAAAGTCTTAAAAATGAGTAGAAGATGGCCTGAAAGAACAGGTAGAGTGATAAGCAGGTGTATTCATATTTGTAGACACATGTGGGGGTAGGTGTGATATGATCATAATAAACTTACTCAGATTCCAATTTGTTCACTTATTTGTTTCCGAATGGGTTAGAAAGAAATATTTTTTTACTGATGATTGAACAAAATATAGTTGAATTTTTAGTACCACAGCCCTTTCCATGTTACAATAAGGTATCACACTTTGGAGGTGTTATATGAAATGGAATAAAAAACTAGCACTTAGTGCTATCTTAGTCGCAAGTTTGTTTACTTTGTCAGCCTGTCAATCGATTACGAACTGGTGGAAGAACACCAAGGAAGAATGGATTGGTCTAGAAATGACCGTTCGAACTTTTGATGAAAATTCTCAATTAATTGATGAAATGTCTGGGAAATCCTTGTCTATTTCTCGCAACCAAGAGTTTGACTCTGTGGATGCTGAAGGCTATTCTAATGCGGATTCGTCTGTTTTGAAAGTCACACTTGGTAATTATGAAATTGACCATGTCGGTTCATCCTTGATTGCAGCAGAAGAAGGTTTGGAAGACTTGTATGCGAAATATCAGGCCACAGTAGATATTGCAAATTACGATCGTGCAATTCCGCTTGTTAACCGTATGGTATCTAGTCTCAAAAATGATTTTACAGGTAAGGCAAAGGTGGTTTTGATTCGTTCGCAAAACGGAACCCCGCTTGCTACTTATGTAGGTGATAAAGTGTCTCTTTATGCATCTGATGCACCTAAGACTTCTGAACTCTTGATTGATGGCAAACGGTTGATTATCTATCGTTGTGACTATACCATTTATGACAGAGAGCTATTGGAGAATTAAATGATAGAGATTCGGAATGCGCAGGTTGAAGATGCGGCAAATTTGGTGGCCATTTATGCCCCATATGTTGAAAAAACCGCTATTACCTTTGAAACAGAAGTACCGACTGTCGAAGCCTTTGCAAGTCGAATTGAAAAGACCTTGGAGAAGTTTCCTTATCTGGTCGCTGTCGAAGAGGGAAAGATAGTGGGATATGCCTATGCATCGACCTATTATGCACGTGCAGCCTATGATTGGACGGTAGAAATGTCGGTCTATGTTCAAAAAGAAGCGCGTGGAAAAGGGATTGGGAACTTGCTCTACACTGCTTTGGAGGAGGAATTGACAGCGCGTGGGTTCAAAAACTTTTTAGCCTGCATTGCCTTACCAAATCCTGCTTCCATTGCCTTGCATGAAAAGAGAGGATATCAGCAGGTGGCTCATTTTAAAAAAGTTGGATTTAAATTTGGCACTTGGCATGATATCGTCTGGCTTCAAAAATCTCTTGTAGGTGACTAAAATGGATATTGTAGAATTGGAAAAACGATTGTTGGCCCTAGCAGAAAAAGAGCAGGCACAGCCAATGAAAGCCTATATGAAAAACAACTTTGAGTTTTTAGGTGTTCGTAGTCCAGATCGTAGAAAAGCTGCCAAACAATTTTTCAAAGACTTCAAAACGCCAGAACTTGACTGGGATTTTGTAGAGGCTTGTTGGGGCAAACCCTACCGTGAATTTCAATATATCGCTATTGATTATCTGGTTACCAAGAAAAAAGACTTGGTATTAGCTGATTTACCTCGCTTGAAAAAACTTGCCCAGACGAAGTCCTGGTGGGATAGTATTGACGGATTGGACAAACTCATTGGTAAAATTGTTTTGGACAATCCAGAGGCCAAGCAGGTGATGATTGACTGGAGTTTGGATGAGGATTTCTGGTTGAGACGAATTGCTATTGACCATCAGCTTTTGCAAAAGGAAAAGACAGATACAGTACTGTTAGAGAAGATCCTCGTCAATAATCTCAATCAGACTGAATTTTTTATCAATAAAGCGATTGGTTGGAGTTTGCGTGATTATTCGAAGACTAACCCTCAATGGGTTCGAGACTTTCTGGGAAAATACCAACATCAAATGGCAAGTTTATCGATTCGTGAAGCAAGTAAGTATTTATAGGTTGAATGATGATAAAAGTATATGAATTTCAAGCAGTTATCCATCCTGTCCCAGATAAGGGTGGAGCATATATTATTTTCCCATATGATATCCGTCAGGAATTTGGGAAGGGGAGAGTAAAAGTACATGCGACTTTTGATGGGCATCCCTATGATGGCTCTATTGTCAATATGGGAATGAAGGATGAAGTGGGCAATATTTGTTATATCCTCGGTATCCAAAAGGCTATTAGAGCTGCAATCGGTAAGCAACCTGGAGATACGGTGTTCGTAACCATTCGAGAGCGATTTGAGTAGTTAGACTTGCAAAACTGTCAAATTATGATAGAATAGGTTCATGCGATGAGCCGAGTAGTGACTTAGTCACATTCGACGCTAGGGAGGTCTTCATTTAATTGAAACGCAGGAGCGGACCTTGAATAGTTGTTGTGAACCTTCTATTCTCATCAGCAATGATGCCCTTACCCACCATTTATGGTGGGCTTTTTTTCATTTTTATACTTTTCATTTGAATAAAATGTGGTATAATTAAGAAATAATAAATTTTTAGAAAATTTTGAAGAATTGATCTAAAGGAGATACTTATGGCATATGTAGTGGCTGTCGTTGGCGCGACAGGTGCAGTTGGTGCGCAAATGATTAAAATGTTGGAAGAATCAACTCTTCCAATCGAAAAAGTACGTTTATTAGCTTCTGCTCGTTCTGCGGGAAAAACCCTTCAATTTAAAGGACAAGAGATTGTTATCGAAGAAACAACTGAAACTGCCTTTGAAGGTGTTGATATTGCGCTTTTCTCAGCTGGTGGTTCTACATCTGCTAAGTTTGCTCCATACGCTGTTAAGGCGGGTGCAGTTGTTGTAGATAATACATCTTATTTCCGTCAAAATCCTGATGTTCCTTTGGTTGTTCCTGAGGTTAATGCACATGCATTGGATGCACATAATGGAATTATCTCTTGTCCAAACTGTTCAACTATTCAAATGATGGTTGCTTTGGAACCAATTCGTCAGAAGTGGGGCTTGGAACGGATTATCGTTTCAACTTATCAAGCTGTGTCTGGTGCAG
Source organism: Streptococcus suis (assembly GCF_019794555.1). GTDB lineage: Bacteria > Bacillota > Bacilli > Lactobacillales > Streptococcaceae > Streptococcus > Streptococcus suis_AB. The sequence continues at coordinate 8,333 of NZ_JAIMEP010000015.1, forward strand.
GTATGGGTGCAATCCTAGAAACGCAGGCTCAACTTCGAGCTGTATTGAATGATGGTGTTGAGCCAAAAGCTGTTGAAGCAAACATTCTTCCTTCTGGTGGTGATAAGAAACATTACCCAATTGGATTCAATGCACTTCCTCAAATTGACCTCTTCACTGAAAATGACTATACTTACGAAGAGATGAAAATGACGAAGGAAACGAAGAAAATCATGGAAGATGATAGTATTGCCGTTTCTGCAACCTGTGTTCGTATTCCAGTTTTGTCAGCTCACTCAGAATCTGTTTACATTGAGACAAAAGAGATTGCTCCGATTGATGAAGTCAAAGCAGCAATCGCTGATTTCCCAGGTGCTGTTCTCGAAGATGATGTTGCAAACCAAATTTATCCTCAAGCAGTCAATGCTGTTGGAAGTCGTGATACCTTTGTTGGTCGTATTCGTAAGGATTTGGACAAGGAAAATGGTATCCATATGTGGGTTGTTTCAGATAACTTGCTGAAGGGTGCTGCGTGGAACTCAGTTCAAATCGCAGAAACACTTCATGAACGTGGTCTTGTTCGTCCAACAGCAGAGCTGAAATTTGAATTGAAATAAGAACTTATTAACAGAAGTACACAAAAGGCTGCGCTCAGCCTTTTTTAGCAACAAGAAGAGAGGAAGTACGATGTCTATTCAAGATTTACGTGATGTAAAAATTATCACAGCGATGATTACCCCTTTCAAAGAAGATGGTTCTATCAATTTTGACGTTTTACCAGAATTAATTGAGCATTTGTTGGCACATCATACGGAAGGTATTTTATTAGCAGGTACAACAGCCGAAAGTCCGACATTGACACACGAAGAAGAATTGGAGTTGTTTGGCGCAGTTCAAAAAATTGTCAATGGCCGTGTTCCTCTAATTGCTGGTATTGGTACCAACGATACCCGTGACTCAATTGAGTTTGCCAAAGAAGTTGCAGCTTTTGGCGGTTTTGCAGCTGGTTTGGCGATTGTCCCTTATTACAATAAGCCATCTCAAGAGGGAATGTATCAGCACTTTAAGGCTATTGCCGACGCTTCTGATTTACCAATCATTATTTACAATATTCCTGGACGCGTAGTGGTGGAAATGACTCCTGAAACCATGTTGCGTTTGGCTGAACATCCTAATATTATCGGTGTCAAGGAGTGTACTAGCCTTGCCAATATGGCTTATTTGATTGAGCACAAACCAGAAGATTTCTTAGTCTACACTGGTGAAGATGGTGATGCTTTCCATGCAATGAATCTGGGAGCTGATGGGGTCATCTCTGTCGCGTCCCATACTAATGGTGATGAGATGTACGAAATGATTTCCGCTATCGCTCAGCAAGATATCAAAACGGCAGCAGCCATTCAACGGAAATTTATTCCGAAAGTCAATGCCTTATTCTCATATCCAAGCCCTGCACCGGTGAAAGCAGTATTAAATTATCTAGGATTTGAAGTTGGACCGCTTCGCCTACCACTCGTACCATGTCCTGTTGAAGATGCAAAACGCATCATCAAGGTCGTTGTAGACGGCGATTACGAAGCAACAAAAGCCACCGTCACAGGAGTAGTCAGACCGGATTATTAAAAACGTCCAGTGGACGTTTTTAACCCGAGCCTAGAAATTCAAAAGCGAGGATAGTCAGGGCATACGAATAGTTCAGTGGAGTGAAACAGTTCGGGGAACTGTTTCAGCTGGTCACCAAGAAATACAAAAGTGACCACAGAGACCTGAGCCTGAAAACCCAAAAGCGAAGTATTTTAACGCGAGCCTAAAAACAAGAAAGCGAGCTAGTCCAGTGGACGTTTTTAACCCGAGCCTAAAAACAAGAAAGCGAGCTAGTCCAGTGGACGTTTTTAACCCGAGCCTAAAAAAACGAAAGCGAGGATAGTCAGGGAATACGAATAGTCCAGTAGAGTGGATTAAAACAGTCAGGGGAGTGACTGTTTTAACCCGAACTAATGAATATAAAAGTGAGGCTTGTTTGGGGGATACGAATAGTCCAGTGGACTATTCGTACCTGAGCCTGAAAACCCAAAAGCGAAGCATTTCAGCTGGTCACCAAGAAATACGAAAGTGACCACAGAGACCTGAGCCTAAAAACAATAAATAAACAATGACTGTTTGTTTTCTGAAATAATAAGAAAGAACACAGATTTTTAAATCAGTAATTTGAAAATCCGTGTTCTTATTTTTTTTCTTAGATAAACAAATATTAGAAAGCACAACATTTCTAAAAATCATTTTCTATTCTCCATTTTCCAGTTGCAAGCCTTTCCATTCTTGTTGATTTCTTGTTATAATGACAAAAAAAGGATGAAGGAGCAAGTATGAAAATTGTTATTATCGGAGCTTCATTTGCTGGATTGAGTGCAGCTTTGGAGTGTAGCAAATTGTATAAAGATGCTCAGATTACATTGATTGATCGAGAAAAGGATGTGGCCTTTTTTCCAAATGCCTTAAACTGGAAATTGTCAGATCGCATGACTGAGTGGGAAGAAGCAAGGATTTCTTTGTACAAGGAACTATTGCAGACCACCATTACCTGTCTCTTTGAAACTGAGTGTTTAGCCATTAATCCTGAAACGAGTCGGCTTAAATTAAGACAGCAAAATGTCATCAGTGAAATAAGCTATGATCGTCTGATCTTAGCTATGGGTGCCAGTCAAACGTGGGAATGGGGCCAGGAAGAACTTCAAGACTACTTGATCCGGTCTAAGACCCTTACTCAAGCGCAAAGTAGTCTAGAAAAAATAAAGCAAGCAAAAACCATTGCAGTAATTGGGGCGGGTCAGATTGGATTAGCAAGCTTAGATGCACTGAGTCAAAAGAATCTGGAGTTACATGTGTTTGAGGCGCAAGATTCCCTGTTGGCGAAGTACCTTGATGAGGAGATGGTTGAGCCCATTCGTCTGGAAATGGAACAAAGAGGAATTCAGGTACATTTATCCGAAACTGTGAATCAGATCGAGATAGATGAGAAGGAAAAGCAACTTATTTGTCAGACTGTAAATGGAAATTATCGAGCTGATTTTGTTCTTCCATCAACGAATTTGATACCCAATATTCAGTTGGTAAAAAATCTCCTGAGAATAAACGTTGAAGGTACTGTGTGGGTAAATGAGTATCTTGAAAGCAGCCAGAAAAATATTTTTGCTGTGGGAGATTTGATTAGTTTACCAGTAGAATATTTTGGCCAAGCTTATCTTCCAATGATTCATCATGCTATCCGAACTGGTAGACTAGCTGCTCAGAACTTAGTGATGCAGAGTTTTCCATTGAAGAAAACCCAACGGATTGTATCGAGTCGCTTGTTTGGCTATTATGTGACTAGTATTGGGTTAACAGAAAGTGAAGCAAATTTATGGCTGAAGTGTAAGTCGATTCGGATGAGGAGCCCATACAGTCAATGGGAATCAGAAATGGCTGATTTTAAATTGATTGTAGATGAAAATGGACGAATCGTAGGAGGTCAACTCGTTTCGGTTGTTGATCATATTGAACAAATGGATGCCTTGTCACTTGCTATTTCAAAGGGTTTAACAGTATTTGATCTAGTCCAACAATCATGGTTATGTCATCCAGGTAAGACTCCATTGGTGCCAATGATGGTAGAAGCAGCTCAGGAATTTATTCGGCAAGAAAACCTAGCACATACGGAGGTTGACTATGCAGATTGATTCCCTATTGGAAAAACGCGAACGAGCTATTTATCAGTTGCTCCTGTTTGTGGAAAACAGAAAAGATGCTCCCTTGCTGAAAGAAGTGTGTCGCTATTTAGATCTATCAAAATCAACTTTATTGCGCTATATCGAATCATTTAATGAAGAGACGAATGCGATTGAATTGGGTCTTTTATTTCACCTTGAGGAAGAAAAGGTTTCATTACAAAAGGATACTCAACTAAGTCAGGAACAAATATTATCTTATCTTTTTCAGCCAAGTATCAAGTATCAGATCATTGTATTTTTATTAGATAAAGAAGATGTTTCTTTACAGACATTGTCTCAAGAATTACTAATTAGTGAGGCAACGCTCAATCGCCATCTTGCATCACTAAACCAATTATTGGCTGAATTCGGCATCGCCATTAAAAGCGGCCGGTTAAAAGGAAGCGAGCTCCAAATCCGGTATTTTTTACACCAAATCCTCCTCTTGACAACTGTTAGCTCCAAATACCAAGAGGAATTTGCCACACGCCATTTGGACTCCTTATTACCCTTATTTGAACGCTTTTATCAGTCAAAACTCAATCCTAAACAGGCCTATCGTCTTTTATTATGGTTGATGATTTCACAACAACGGTCTAAGTTACAACAGTTGGATTATAAGGAACTGTATACCCTCATGAGACCTTATCAGGATCATAAATTTTATCGACAATTGCGGAAGATGTATCTGACAGTGGGACAACAACAATCTACTTCCTTTCAGGAAGCGGAAATCATGGCTTTATTTGCATTTTTGTTTAGTCATTTTATTTTAGAACCACATCAGTTGGAACAGGTTCTGGGCTTTGGGGGTCCAATTATGGAAGCAACGTCACTTGCTTTGCACGTTTTTCGTTCACACCTAGGAGAGTCCTTGTCTATTTCAGAAGAGGCCCTTTATCATTTGAATCAGACCATGAGTCAATTGTATTTCTTTCAATCTACGCTTGAACTTGAAGTGGTACAAGAACTTTCATTTGAAGACGAGGCAGCCCAATTATTAAAAAATGTCTTTAAAACAGCTTTTCATAGAAGTCTTGATGCTGACCAGGTAATGGCTGGCTATTCTCCAAAAATCATAGCCTTATTTGTATATTTTAGTCAGGTACAACCGATACAGGTCAAAATTGGTTTCGTATCTTCTTTGCATGAGGTTCTATCCTATCCATTATTAATGCAGTTGAGAGAAAAGCTTGAAGGCAATCGTCAGGTGCTTATAGACCCCTATCAGAATGGAGAATCTTATGATTTCATTATTACTGACTACCTAAACGAATCGCCATGCCCAATTTATTATTTGGGAACTCAATTAAAAATGCATGATGTTGTACAATTGAAAGCTATTATACAAGACCTGTACAATCAAAAGGCTAGACAATCAGAAAAAATTGCAACTCAAACACCTTTTCCAATAGAACATCGGTAACTGATTGAAAAAAATCTTTAGCAGGAACAAAAGTGTTGCTTGAAAAAATTTGATATATGTTGATTTGCTGGACTCTCTAGCTCACTTATATCAAATTTTTTTATTTTTTTAAAAAAATTGATAGGTTACATTGCCGTTAATGAGTTAGAATAGAGTTACCAAGAAAACGGAAGCGTTTTCAACAAAAGTAAATAAACAGGAGGAAGACCTATGTCTACAGAAAAATACATCATGGCCATTGACCAGGGAACTACTAGTTCACGTGCCATTATCTTCAATAAAAAAGGTGAAAAAGTTGGCAGTTACCAAAAAGAGTTTACGCAAATTTTCCCGAAACCAGGTTGGGTTGAACATAATGCCAATGAAATTTGGAATTCTGTTCAGTCTGTGATTGCAGGGTCCTTTATCGAAAGCGGTGTTCGTCCTGATCAAATCGAAGGAATTGGTATTACCAACCAACGTGAAACAACAGTTGTTTGGGATAAGGAAACAGGCCTTCCGATTTACAATGCGATTGTCTGGCAATCTCGTCAAACTGCTCACATTGCTGACCAGCAGAAGGCGGATGGTCACGCAGATATGATTCATAAAAAAACAGGCCTTGTAGTGGATGCTTACTTCTCAGCAACCAAAGTTCGCTGGATTTTGGACCAAGTCCCTGGAGCGCAGGAACGTGCTGAAAAAGGTGAGATTCTTTTTGGAACCATTGATACTTGGTTAGTGTGGAAGTTAACAGATGGGAAACAGCATGTGACAGATTATTCAAACGCAGCTCGTACCATGCTCTACAATATTGAAGAGTTGAAATGGGATGACGAAATTTTATCTCTTCTCAACATTCCAAAAGCCATGTTGCCGGAAGTTCGTTCAAACTCTGAAGTTTACGGAACAACAGCTCCATTCCATTTCTATGGCGCAGAGGTGCCAATCTCTGGCATGGCAGGTGACCAACAGGCTGCCCTATTTGGACAATTGGCATTTGAGCCAGGTATGGTGAAAAATACTTACGGAACTGGTTCCTTCATTGTGATGAATACAGGTGAAGAGATGCAGTTGTCACAGAACAACCTTCTCACAACAATTGGCTATGGTATCAATGGTAAAGTATACTATGCTTTGGAAGGCTCTATCTTTATCGCTGGTTCGGCGGTTCAATGGCTCCGTGACAGCATGCGAATGGTGACTACATCACCTGAGTCAGAAGAGCTTGCTCGGAAGTCTACCAGCAATGATGAAGTCTATGTTGTTCCAGCCTTTACAGGACTTGGAGCTCCGTATTGGAACTCAGATGCGCGTGGATCAGTCTTTGGATTGACACGTGGTACAACAAAAGAAGACTTCGTCAAAGCAACGCTTCAATCCATTGCTTACCAGGTTCGTGATGTCATTGATACCATGCAAATAGACACAGATATTGATATTTCTGTCTTGAAGGTTGACGGTGGTGCAGCTATGAATAGCCTCCTCATGCAATTCCAAGCAGATATCTTGGGTATCGAAATCGCACGCGCTCAAAACCTTGAAACTACAGCTCTTGGAGCAGCATTCTTGGCTGGTTTAGCAGTTGGTTTCTGGAAAGATTTGGATGAATTGAAAGAACTCAACGCTGTCGGCCAATCCTTCCAACCAACCATGAACGAAGCTCGTAAAGAACAACTTTACAAGGGATGGAAAAAAGCTGTCGCAGCAACTCAACTATTTGCAGAAGTGGATGAAGAGCAATAAAAGACTAGTTAGCGAGGGGAAAGTAGGATTACCGCTTGCTAGACAGTCCTATTCGAAAGTTAGGAAGTGAATCGTATGGAATTTTCAAAAGAAACAAGACGCTTAGCCATTGAACGAATGCAGGAACGTCAACTAGATCTCCTCATTATCGGTGGTGGTATTACGGGTGCTGGTGTGGCTTTACAGGCAGCAGCAAGTGGCATGGAAACAGCCTTAATTGAAATGCAAGACTTTGCAGAAGGAACTTCCAGTCGCTCAACAAAATTGGTGCATGGTGGATTACGTTATTTGAAACAATTTGACGTGGAAGTGGTATCCGATACCGTATCTGAACGTGCTGTAGTACAAAATATTGCCCCTCACATTCCAAAACCAGACCCGATGCTCTTGCCAGTCTACGACGAGCCAGGTTCAACCTTCAGTCTTTTCCGTTTGAAAGTGGCTATGGACCTCTATGATCTCTTGGCTGGCGTCAATAATACCGATATGGCCAATAAGGTCTTGACCAAGGAGGAAGTCCTTGGACGTGAACCAAACTTGAAGCAAGAAGGATTGATTGGAGGCGGTGTCTACCTCGACTTCCGTAACAATGATGCCCGCTTGGTCATTGAGAACATCAAACGTGCAGCCAAAGATGGAGCTTTGATTGCCAGCCGTGTCAAAGCTGAGAAATTTATCAAGGATGAGTCAGGTAAAGTTATCGGCATTGTTACTCGTGATTTGCTGACAGATAGAACCTTTGAAATCCGTGCGCGTTTGGTCATCAATACAACAGGACCATGGAGTGATGAAGTGCGTAATCTGGGTGGCGAAGGTTCAGGCGTTCTCCAGATGCGTCCGACCAAGGGTGTGCACCTAGTTGTCGATAGCTCTCGCTTGTCTGTACCACAGCCGACTTACTTTGATACAGGTCACGCAGATGGTCGAATGGTCTTTGTCCTTCCACGTGAAAATAAAACCTATTTTGGTACGACAGATACAGACTACACTGGCGATTTGGCGAATCCAATGGTAACCCAAGAAGATGTTGACTACCTGCTTGATATTGTCAACAATCGCTTCCCAGAAGCAAACTTGACCTTGGATGACATTGAGAGCGGTTGGGCAGGTCTTCGTCCCCTCTTGTCAGGAAATGGAGCTTCTGACTACAACGGAGGAAATAATGGTAAACTCAGTGATGACAGCTTTAATAACTTGATTGAAACGGTTAAAGGCTATTTGAACAACGAAAAGACACGTGACGATGTGGAGCAAGATTTGACACATTTGGAAGGTAGCGTTTCTGAGAAACATTTGGACCCATCTGCTGTATCACGCGGTTCTGCCCTTGATCGCGATGACAATGGTTTGCTGACTCTTGCAGGTGGTAAAATTACGGACTACCGTAAGATGGCTGAAGGAGCAATGGAAAAGGTTGCAGACATCCTCAAAGAAGAACATGGTCGTAGTTTCAAACTCATCAATTCTAAGACCTATCCAGTCTCTGGTGGTGAATTGAACCCGGCTAATGTTGCAGAAGAAATCGAACATCTGGCTCAACTAGGTGTGAAGAAAGGTCTTGTCTATAATGATGCGCTTTACTTGGCAAACTTGTACGGCTCAAATGCGCCAAAAGTTTTTGCTTTGAACCATAAAGTTGAAGCTGTTTCTGGCTTGAACAAGCGTGACTTGCTTTCCCTTCACTATGCTATGAAGGAAGAGATGACCTTGACCGCAGTTGACTATCTTCTCCGTCGTACCAACTACATGCTCTTTATGCGTGAGCAGTTGGATGCAGTAGCACCAGACGTTTTGAAAGAAATGGCGGCTTACTATGGATGGTCAGAAGAAGAAGTTGCTCAACAGGAACAATTGTTGGCAGATACGCTTGTTAAGAATGATTTGACTTATTTGAAAGAAAAATAGAAAGAGGTGCATGATGACAAATGAATTAATCAGTGAAGTGTTGGGAACCGCCTTACTTGTCTTACTAGGTAATGGTGTGGTAGCAGGAGTAGTACTAGATAAGAGTAAGGCCAAGGATGCTGGTTGGATTGTCATCACAATTGGTTGGGGTCTAGCAGTAGCCATGGCAGCTTTTGTGAGTGGTTTATTGGGACCTGCCCACCTCAATCCAGCTGTATCAATTGCCATGGCCTTTGCAGGAAATCTCCCATGGGCTTCTGTAGTTCCTTACATCCTTGTTCAATTTATCGGAGCCTTTATCGGAAGTATCTTGGTCTACCTCATGTACAAGGATCACTACGACGCTACTGAGGACAGAAGTGCTGTATTGGCAACTTTCTCTACTGGTCCTGCCATCCGCAACCTTGTTTCCAATACCATTAGCGAAGCAATCGGAACCTTTGTTTTGGTCTTGGGATTATTGGCTTTTGGACAGTATGATTTTCCAACAGGGCTTGGCACTTTAATCGTCGGCGGTTTGATTGTTTCACTCGGAGTTTCACTTGGTGGTCCGACAGGATATGCCCTAAACCCTGCGCGTGACCTTGGTCCTCGTATCATGCATGCCATTCTTCCATTGAAGCACAAGGGAGATTCGGATTGGGGTTATGCTTGGGTACCAGTAGTTGGTCCAATCATCGGAGGCTTGCTTGCGGCTGTCCTATATAGTCTCATTTTTTAAGAAGTATCCTTCTCTAATCAGCAATGATTAGGGAAGTTTTTTATTACTTGGCTGTCAATTGTGAGCAAAATAGTTTAAAATATCAATAACTAGTGATAAAATACTTGTATCATAATCAAAGAGGTATTCTTATGAACAATACAGGTATTCATCACATTTCAAGCTTGGTTGGAAATATTCATCAAGCCTATCATTTTTATCATCATATTCTAGGTTTGAAATTAACCTTAAAGACGGTGAATCAGGACGATTCTTCTATGTATCATTTGTTTTTTGGAGATGCAGAAGGTCGATTTGGAACGGAATTCACCATTTTTGATATGCCGACACTAGCTCGACAACGGGAGGGAGCAAATCGATTGGAAAGAACCATTTTTCTAGTTAAAGATTTTGCTGCCTTGGAATTTTGGCAGAAAAGATTGACAGAGTTTGAAGTGGAAAACGAAGGAATTCAGGCCTTTGGAAACGGGCATATCTTGAATTTTCAAGATGAGGATGGCCAGTTGCTTGGTTTGACCTACCATGAATCCATAGGAGAGATGCTACCGGTTGAGACCAAGGACATTCCTGCGGCTGCAGCAATTGTAGGCATAGCTGGCATACAAATGCGGGTTCGTGAAGAAAAAGCTCTAATTGAATTACTTGAGGACCGTTTTGGTTTTGTGGAAGAATATCGATATAAATACCAAGGACAAGAAGTGATTTCACTGGTATTTGATAACGAGTTTCAACACCGAGTGCAGGTAATTGTCGATAAGGAATCAAAAATCAGTGTAATCGGTGTTGGTGGCATACATCATGTAGCTTTCGGCGTGCTAGATGAATCTGATTTAGAAGAAATGGTTGACCATTTGAACCTTCAAAATCGTCCACATTCTGGTATTATCAATCGAGATTTCATTCATTCCTTGTACTTCCGAGCGCCCAATTATCTCATGTTTGAGGTTGCAACGATGACAGGAGAACGGAAAGCTCCAATGCCAAATCAATCATCCAAATTAGATGAAGTCGAGTTATTCTTGCCAAGTTTCTTTGAAGAAGACAGACAGGAAATTGAAAAAACTCTCTCCCAACGTTATTAGGAGAAAATTTGTATGGAATATCGCTTTATCAAAGGGACCAGTCCCCGTCTATTGGTCTTTTTCCATGGTACGGGCGTCAACAAGGAATCAATGCTCTTTCTCCGCCAACAGCTAGATCCAGAAGCTTTTGTCCTTTCCTTGGATGGAAGTTGGGGTCAAGGCAGGGAAAGGCGTTTCTTTGCCCCGCTGATCGATGGTCAACTGGATCTTGTCGATGTTGAAATGCGCTTGTCGGCTTTTCTGGATTTTTGGCAGGACTTAGACATTCAGCCCTACCAGCAGATTACCTTCGTTGGCTTTTCAAACGGTGCCAACTTCATCATGGGCTTGTTGACCAAACAGTCAAACCTGGCGGACAATTATATCTTGCTCCACCCTTCGGCCTTAGATTATGCTTTTCCTATGGAAAATAGCAGAGCCGAGATTTTATTTACAATGGGGCAGAATGACCAAATCGTCGACCAAGTCGCTCTTGAAAATCTTGTAGATGATTGGCAAGCGTCAGCTTTTCCCAGAGCCAACCTAGCTCGTTTTGACAAGGGACATTTTTTAAGTCAGGATGAATTGACCTATATCAAAAATTGGTATCAGGAAAAAACAAATGAAAAGACCTGAACAAATGTTCAAGCCTTTAAAAGTTATTAGATTAAGGATTCTAATTTGTCAACCAATGAACCAACATAGGCGATGGTTTCTTTGAGAGGTTGATCTGTTGAAACGTCAACACCAGCGTGTTGCGCAAGGTCTTGGGCAGAAAGACTTGCACCGAGTGACAAGGTTTCCAACCATTTTTCAACAACTTCTTCAGGATGTTCTTCCAATTGTTTTGCCATGGCTGTACCAATGGTCAAACCAGCTGAGTAGGTATATGGATACAAACCAATGTAGTAGTGCGGTTGACGCATCCAGATAAGACCTGCATCGTCACCGATTTCAAAGTCTTCACCCCAGAATTCCTTGATGATGTCTAGCTTGATTTGACAGAGAATGTCCCCATTTAGATATTCATCATTATCAAGGCGAGTGTAGACTTCGCGTTGGAAGGCAGCTTCAAGCAAGTGAGTCACCATGTTGTGGAAGTAGGTACGACTAATCAATTCACTAATCAAATAGGCTTGGAAACCAGGATCTTGATTGTTTTTCAAAAGGGTATTACATGTCAAGACCTCATTTGCAGTAGATGGCGCTTCGATGAAGTATAGTGATGGTTCATAGCTTAGCACACTTTGTTTCTTAGCCAATTGGAAATGACCAGCATGTCCTAATTCGTGAGCCAATACCAAGACCTCATTCATCAAACCTGTCCATGAAAGTAAGATGTAAGATGGTCCATCATATAAGGTTGCACAGAAGCCTCCTGTTGCCTTGCCTTCGTTTTGAGCAAAGTCAATCCAACGCTCATCAAATGATTGTTCAATCATTTTCACATAATCTTCACCAAGAATACCCAAGCAGTCAATCAAGAATTGTTTGGATTCTTCAGGAGTAATGCGTTGGTTATATTCAGAAGGCAGACTGATTTTCAAGTCAGCGTGTGTGATTTTATCCAAACCATGAGCCTTAGCAACCAATTTCACATAGCGACGCATGTGAGGGGCCAATTCTTTCATGATGACATCAATCTGACGGTCGAAGAGGTCGCGGGAGACATTTTGACTGTGCAAGAGGAAGTCGATCGTATTGTCAAAACCACGTAAGCGAGCTTCGATTTGTTCGTTTTTGATATGAGACAAATAAGTCGCAGCAGTTGTATTTTTGTATTTCTTCAAGGTTGAATAGAAGCCAGCAGCTGAATTGCGTCGGATTTCAGTATCATGGCTGAGTTCATAATCATTTTCAAAGAGCACATAGCTGTTTCCAAGTGTTTCACCATTGGCTTCAAAACTATCAAAGGTCATATCTTCAAACTTGGTCACACCGTAATTGTTATAAGGCTGACCAAATGTTGGTGCAAAGTTTGCAAGAAGCTCTTCTTGTAAAGGATGAAGCTGGTATGGTTTTTGACGAATAATATTTTGGATGTATGATTTCCACTGAGGTTGGTCAGCAATCACACTTTCCAATACATCTTGATCTAATAAACTCAGTTCTGTCTGTAAGAAAGACAATTTTGGAATTGTGTAGGCAATTGTCAAGTCAAAGTCATTTGACAAACTGGCTAATTCGGTGTTCATTTTATCAACTTCAAGCGGTAGGAAAGCGTAGTGTGATAATTTACTCTCTAAAATAGCTAAGCCTTCGTATTCTTTTAGAGCTGCCACAATGGTCTCAAGTGTTGTTAATTTTCCTTTGTAACTTACTTCAAAATTCTCAACTTGTTTTTTATAGGTTGCCAAGGCATCTTTATAGGCCAGATTATCTGGAAAAATCAGATTGGTATTCCAAGTAAGTTGAACGTCAATTTCATGACGCTTTGGCATTGCATTAGACATGGTATTCTCCTTTATATTGTAATATTGACATTATATCACAGAATGAAAAAAGAAACTTGACAAAACCGTGAAAAACCTAGATAATAGAAGTATGAAAGGGTTTACTGAAAACCAGAAAGGAGCTTTTATGCAAGTCATTAAACGTAGCGGAGAAATTGTTGAATTTGATCCAGAAAAAATTTATCAAGCTATTCTCAAGGCAGCCCAAACAGTTTATGTTATTGATGACACTTGGCGGAAGAATCTTGCTCAGGTAACCAAGAAAGTTGTGCTTGACTTGGAAGAAGCTCATACAGAGCGACCTACCATTAGTATGGTTCAATCTCAAGTTGAACATCGTTTGCTTGATGCGGGTTATATCTCAATTGCAGAACATTATATTTCTTATCGCTTGCAACGTGATTTGGAACGTAATGGTTATGCTGATAAGATTATTGTGCATTTGCGTTTTGAACAAGTACGTTAAGCTAAGACCTAGAGGAATCTAGGTTTTTTGCGTATCAATCGATACATATTTTTGCAAAAATCAATTAAATTTAAAAAATGTGATATTCTGAGCATATTTTTTGAAATCGGTAACATTCATATTGTATAATATAATTTGTAAAAAAATATATTTTCGAAAGTGAGATTTTACTATGTCTAAAATCGTTGTTGTCGGCGCTAACCATGCTGGTACTGCCGCAATCAAAACTATGTTAACAAATTATGGTCAAGAAAATGAAATCGTTGTATTTGACCAAAACTCAAACATTTCATTCTTGGGTTGTGGAATGGCTCTATGGATTGGTGAGCAAATTGCTGGTCCTGAAGGACTTTTCTACTCAAACAAAGAAGAGTTAGAAAGCTTGGGCGCAACAGTTTACATGGAGTCACCTGTTACAAACATTGACTATGATGCTAAAACTGTTACTGCGCTTGTAAATGGTCAAGAACATGTTGAATCATTTGACAAACTTCTTTTCGCAACAGGTTCACAACCTATCTTGCCACCAATCAAAGGCGCTGAAATTAAAGAAGGTTCTCTTGAATTTGAAGCAACTCTTGAAAACTTGCAATTTGTTAAATTGTACCAAAACTCAGCTGATGTTATCGAAAAATTGAAAAACAAAGACATCAACCGCGTAGCAGTTGTTGGTGCTGGTTACATCGGTGTTGAACTTGCGGAAGCATTCCAACGTAAAGGTAAAGAAGTAGTCCTTATCGATGTTGTTGATACATGTTTAGCTGGTTACTATGACCGCGACTTGTCAGACCTTATGGCTAAAAACATGGAAGACAATGGTATTCAACTTGCCTTTGGCGAAACTGTTAAAGAAGTTGCTGGTAATGGTAAAGTTGAAAAAATTATCACTGACAAGAACGAATACGATGTTGACATGGTTATCTTGGCTGTTGGTTTCCGTCCAAACACTGCATTTGCTGGTGAAGGAATTGAGCGTTTCCGCAATGGTGCCTTCCTTGTAAACAAACGCCAAGAAACTTCAATCCCAGGTGTTTATGCTATTGGTGACTGTGCAACAATCTACGATAACGCTACTGGCGATACAAGCTACATCGCATTGGCTTCAAACGCGGTCCGTACTGGTATCGTAGCAGCTCACAACATCTGTGGCACTGACCTTGAAGGTATCGGTGTACAAGGTTCTAACGGTATCTCTATCTACGGATTAAACCTTGTATCAACTGGTTTGACACTTGAAAAAGCTACTCGTCTTGGCTTTAACGCAGCAGTTACAGAAGTTACAGACAACCAAAAACCAGAATTCATGGAACATGGTAACTTCCCTGTAACTCTTAAAATTGTTTACGATAAAGATTCACGTCGTGTTCTTGGTGCACAAATGGCTGCTCGTGAAGATATTTCATTGGGTATCCACCTCTTCTCATTGGCAATCCAAGAAGGTGTAACAATCGAAAAATTGGCATTGACAGACTTGTTCTTCTTGCCACACTTCAACAAACCTTACAACTACATCACAGTAGCTGCCTTGGGTGCTAAATAATCAATTAATGTTGATAAATATGGCTCAGAGATGTTCTCTGGGCTTTTTTGGCTGTTCTCCATCATTTTGCACCTGCCTATCAAGAGTTTTTTTGGTATAATGGAGAGAATGATTATTAAGAACCTGCATTCACAGTGTAGCACTTTCATCTAAGCCTAGTTTTCCAGCTATTTATCGTTAGCTTTTTTCAAAATACAGTCAGTATTTCCTAAAAAAATTACCTTGATTAGCTATAAACGATCTCCTATTTGAAAGTGAATTACTTGTAAATACATGTTCTAGGAAAGTATGAGAAAATGAACCCATTATTAAACGGAATGAATGACAGACAGGCAGAAGCGGTGCAGACGACTGAAGGACCGCTTTTGATTATGGCAGGGGCTGGTTCGGGTAAGACGCGAGTTCTGACCCACCGTATCGCTTATTTGATTGATGAAAAAATGGTCAATCCTTGGAATATCTTAGCTATTACCTTTACGAATAAAGCGGCGCGTGAGATGAAGGAGCGGGCCTACGCCCTCAATCCTGCTACGCAAGATTGTTTGATAGCTACCTTCCACTCCATGTGTGTGCGGATTTTGCGTCGTGATGCTGACCATATAGGCTATAATCGCAATTTTACGATTGTCGACCCAGGTGAACAACGCACCCTTATGAAACGGATTTTGAAAAATCTTAATTTAGATCCGAAAAAGTGGAGTGAGCGTTCTATTTTAGGAACCATTTCCAATGCCAAAAATGATTTGATTGATGACAAGGCGTTTGAAGCCCAGGCAGGCGACCTATACACGCAGATTGTTGCTAAATGCTACACGGCTTACCAAAAGGAACTAAGACAGTCAGAGGCCGTTGACTTTGATGATTTGATCATGTTGACGCTCCGCCTTTTTGACCAAAATCCAGAGGTACTGACCTATTACCAGCAGAAATTCCAGTACATCCATGTCGATGAGTATCAGGATACCAACCATGCCCAGTACCAATTGGTCAAGCTCCTGGCATCACGTTTTAAGAATATCTGCGTGGTCGGAGATGCGGACCAGTCTATCTATGGTTGGCGAGGTGCGGATATGCAAAATATCCTGGACTTTGAAAAGGACTATCCAGAGAGCAAGGTTGTGCTTTTGGAGGAAAACTATCGTTCGACCAAGAACGTCTTGCAGGCTGCCAATGAGGTCATCGAAAACAACCGCAATCGCCGTCCGAAAAAACTCTGGACACAGAATGCCCAAGGGGATTTGATTACTTACTATCGTGCCAGAGATGAGAATGACGAGGCGATTTTTGTCGCAGGGCAGATTGACCAGTTGCACCGAGAAGGCAAGGCTTATAAGGATTTTGCAGTTCTCTACCGTACCAATGCCCAATCCCGTACCATTGAAGAAGCCCTGCTCAAATCTAATATCCCTTATACCATGGTTGGTGGCACCAAGTTCTACAGCCGTAAGGAAATCCGAGATGTGATTTCTTATTTGAATATCATCGCAAATCCATCGGATAATATTTCCTATGAACGCATTGTCAATGAGCCAAAACGTGGCGTTGGACCTGGTACGGTTGACAAACTCCGTGATTTTGCGACCAGCCATAGCATGTCCTTGCTAGAAGCTTCTCAGGATATTATGTTGTCACCAGTCAAGGGCAAGGCAGCGCAGGCAGTCTTTGACCTAGCCAATCTCCTCTATAATCTTCGTAATCAATTAGACAACTTGACGGTTACCCAAGTAGTCGAGACAGTATTGAATCAAACAGGCTATGTCGATGCCCTTGCAGCACAAAACACGTTGGAAGCAAATGCTCGAATTGAAAACATCCAGGAATTCCTTTCTGTTACCAAAAACTTTGACGAAAAGGATGCTGAGGAAGAAGAGACAGGTCTGGATCGCTTGACACGCTTCCTGCTTGATTTGGCACTGATTGCTGACACAGATGATGGCGATACAGAATCTTCAGAAGTGACTCTTATGACCCTCCATGCAGCCAAAGGTCTGGAATTTCCAGTCGTATTCCTGATTGGTATGGAGGAAAATGTCTTCCCACTTAGTCGTGCAGCAGAAGAAGAGGATGAATTGGAAGAAGAACGTCGTTTGGCTTACGTAGGTATCACACGGGCAGAACAGATTCTCTACTTGACAAATGCTAATTCACGCCTCCTTTTTGGTCGCAGTAATTACAACCAACCTAGCCGCTTTATACGTGAAATTTCCAGTGATCTCCTTGACTACCAAGGCCTCGCTCGTCCAGCCAATACTAGCTTTAAGGCTTCTTATGTCAATGGCAGAGCGACACAGTTTGGACAAGGCATGAGCTTGCAACAAGCCCTACAAAGTCGAAAAGCATCCGTACAACCATCAGCCAAGCTCGGAGGCACTATGCCCTTCGCATCAAGCAACCAATCGTCAAGCTCAGGCACCAACTGGTCAGTTGGTGACATCGCAGTACATAAGAAATGGGGTCGCGGAACAGTCCTTGAAGTATCAGGTTCAGGCAGCAATCAAGAACTCAAAATCAATTTCCCGGATATGGGACTCAAAAAAGTCTTGGCAAGCTTAGCGCCGATAAGTAAAGAAGATTAAATATAGTTAAAAAATAATTGCAGTAAGCTCGAAAATATGATAAAGTATTTTTGTAAAATTGAATAGAACATTTGGGGTGCCAAGAGGCTGAGATTATACCCATCGAACCTGATGCAGTTAGGACTGCCGAAGGGAAATGTGTATCAACAAATTTTGTTGACGAGTACTATATTTGTATTCTAGTATAGAATACTATATTTACTGGTCATCAATCATCGTAGGTGTAACTCCATTTGATAAACCATCAGATGGAGTTTTTTCTATAGTCGAATGAAGAGCTTTCAGAAAAAGGAACTGAGTGCAGGTAGCTTGACCAGCCTAGAGGCTATAGTACGTTGGAAATATGACATGCGCAACAAGTCACTTTCGTAGAGTTCGGCAAGGCGAAACTGATGATAAAGCTAATACAATTAATAGTATTTTCACAAATACCCTTAGCCCTTTCAATTTACATTTTCAACGAGAAAAAGAGAAAGGAGATATAGATGAACAAAATGGTCATTTGGTTTGACCTTGATGGCGTTATTTTTGATTCCTATGAGGTCTGGGACCTGGTGGTTCAAGGGATTTTGAAACATCACGGAGTTGCGTATACCCAGCAGATAAGGGAAGAACTTTGGCGGATTCCAATGGAAGATGTTAACGCGTATTTATTGCAACTTGTGGAGAATTCCTTAGATGAGAATGAACTTGAAAGGCAAAAACTGAATCAACTGCAATCACTATATAGAGATATTTCCTTGATGGATGGTGTGCATGAACTTTTATATACATTGAAGGCAAAAGGTGCAGTCATGTACGCAGTCACTTCAAACTATCTGGAGCTGGCTGAACTAGGATTGTCATCCCATCATCTATCTAACTATTTTGTGAAACTATTTAGCAGTTTGGATCTGTTTGGAAGCGATAAAAATAGGGAGTTTTACCAATTCATCCTACATCAGGAACGGATAGATCCAGCCAATATTGTAATGGTTGAGGATAATATGAACAATCTTCGTATTGGACACGAGTTAGGAATAGCGGGAGTTTATATAGAACATCCAAATTCCCCTTTTTCTGATGAGAATACAGGTATAGTTAGCATCAAGCAATTAAGTGAATTAATACCAATTTTGGAGGATAGAAAATGACATCTTTACATGTAGCATTATCAATAGCAGGAACAGATCCGACAGGCGGAGCAGGTATTATGGCTGATTTGAAGAGCTTTCAGGCTAGATCAGTTTATGGTATGGCAGTCGTAACGAGTGTCGTTGCTCAAAATACCAAAGGGGTGCAACTAATTCGTCATCTTGATCAGGAAATTTTAGAAGAACAATTGAAAAGTGTCTCTCAGGACATTGTTCCAGATGCAATAAAAACTGGAATGTTAGCCCAAGTCGAGACCATAGAGCTCGTCGCAAGCTATCTTGCAAAACAGAAGTGTCCATATATCTTGGATCCTGTTATGGTCGCAACGAGTGGAGACCGTTTGATTGAAGAGGATGCAATCCAAGCGCTGAAAACAAAATTACTGCCCCTTGCTACCATCATTACACCGAATCTACCGGAAGCAGAAGTTCTAGTCGGTAGAACACTGAAAAGTGAAAATGACATCATGAATGCGGGCCGTTGGATTCGGAAAGAACTTGGGGTAAAAAATGTGGTCATTAAGGGTGGACATCTGGCAAAGGTGGCATCTGACTACTTATTTTTAGAAGATGGTGAGATTAGTGTCATCAGTGCAGCACGTATTTCTACGAACCATACCCATGGTACAGGTTGTACCTACGCGGCAGTCATTACTGCAGAGTTAGCGAAAGGTCGGACAGTAGCACAAGCAGTCGAAACCGCCAAACGATTTATTACAGAAGCAATTCAGACTGCTCCAGAACTGGGTCATGGAAATGGTCCTGTCAATCATACCACCTACAGAGGAGAGTAACTAGATGTATTTGGAAAAATTACGTAGTCAAAATCCCTTGACCATTTGTATTACGAATGATGTAGTCAAAAATTTTACAGCCAATGGCTTACTTGCTCTCGGTGCCTCCCCTGCGATGAGCGAGTATCCAGAAGATTTGGAGGATCTACTTCCCTATGCAAAAGGCTTATTGATTAATACAGGGACCTTGACCAATGAAACTTGGGAACTATACAAATCTGCCTTGGATATTGCTGAGAAATATGGTGTACCTACTGTCTTAGATCCTGTCGCGGCAGGTGCTGGTGCCTATCGCAAGAAAGTTTCCTTGGATCTGTTACATCATCATACTATTTCACTCGTTCGTGGGAATGCAGGAGAAATTGCAGCCTTGATTGGTGAAAGTATTGAAACGAAAGGGGTAGATTCTGCTCAGATTGACAATGTTGCTGAACTAGCTCTCAGAGCCAACCAACAATTAGGAATTCCTGTTGTGATTACAGGAAAAAAAGATGCTGTCGCTGTGAATCATCAGGTTCGGATTTTAGAAAATGGTAGTGAGTTAATGCCACTAGTGACAGGGACAGGATGCCTACTGGGAGCAGTTCTGGCTGCCTCTATTCACCTGGCTGATGAGGATTCATTATTGGATTGTTTGGAAGAGGTCCTATCGGCTTATTCGATCGCTGGAGAAATGGCAGAGCAGAAAACCTCACTACCAGGAACCTTCCAGATTGAGTTTATAAATAGCCTCTATGCAATCCAATCCGAAGAGGTTGAAGAAAATAAAAAGGTCATTCAGTATGAATAGAAAAATCCTTCAAGTTTACTTTATTTGTGGCACGACAGATTGTCCAAAAGGCAAATTTTTGGATGTACTGGAAAAGGCATTGCAGGCAGGAATCACTTGTTTTCAATTTCGTGAAAAAGGTGAGCAAGGTTTAACAGGGGCTGATAAACTACTGTTGGCAAAACAAGTTCAATACCTGTGTCACCGCTATCAGGTTCCATTAATCATTAATGATGACGTTGAGTTAGCACGTGCCATTGATGCTGATGGAATACACCTTGGTCAGGCAGATTTGTCAGTAGTAGCAGCGAGACAGCTCTTCCCAGGGAAAATAATTGGACTATCAGTTGGAACAAAAGAAGAATACCTCAATTCGCCTATTGAACTAGTAGATTATATCGGAAGTGGACCTGTTTTTCCTACTCTATCTAAAGATGATGCTAGCCCAGCCATTGGAATGGATGGATTAAAGCAACTAAGGAAACTCAATTCCGATATTCCCATGGTTGCGATAGGAGGGTTATCTGCTAAAGATTGCAAGGAAGTTCTCCAAGCAGGTGCAGATGGCATAGCTGTTATCTCAGTCATTTCCCATGCTGAAGACCCCTACAAAGCGACCAAGATATTGGTGGATGGGATGCAAGCAATGTCTGTCTAAATTATTGAAAAAAATATATTATGGGGCAGTGAGATTAAAATGGGGAGTTGAATCCTCTTTTTGTGTTACTTGCGAACATGGACGAGTGATTTACTGTGTAAAGTTGCTAAATTTTTAGGTATAATATGGAACTGTTGAACAGCAGATATGAAGATATTAAAAAGTTAGGAAAAAACTTCATACACAACACAATTTATTAGTTAAGAAAAGCTCTAAAACGTTGATTTTTCAGCATTTATAGAGCTTTTTATTTTTAAACTGATAAACTTGAGTCAAACCAGTTGAACTGAATCTATATAGAATTTTTTATTTCCTAAAAATGTTACAATTCTGTGATATAATATGCTCAATAAGTAAAAGGAGTTCACAATTGCACTACAAACATTTATTATTCGATCTTGACCATACTCTTCTTGATTTTAGTCGGGGGGAGGAGGTGGCTCTGACACAGTTTTTGACTTCGATGGAGGTTGAGGATATTCAAGCTTTTAAAGAAGTCTATCGTCCGCTCAATCGGGGCATGTGGAAGGATTTAGAAAAAGGCTTGATCACAAAGAAAGAGTTGATCAACACTCGTTTTTCACGGACCTTTGCTCACTTTGGTCGTCAGGTTGATGGGACGGAGATGGCTTTGCGATACCAAGAGTTTATAGGACGGCAGGGACAAATTTTTGCAGGAGCGGATAAGCTATTGCAAGAGCTGACCGAGCGTGGGTATCAGATTTATGCGGCGACCAACGGTGTGACCTATATTCAGGAAAATCGCTTGCTTCACTCGCCCATCCAACCTTATTTTAAAGAAGTATTTATTTCAGAACAGATGGGGACGCAAAAGCCTTCGGCGGATTTTTATGAAAAAATAGCAGAGCAGATTGCAGGTTTTCAATTTGAACAAGCATTGATGATTGGAGACAGCTTAACTGCAGATATCCAAGGTGGGAATAATGCTGGTATGGATACTGTTTGGTATAATCCTTCTAACCTGATAAACAATAGTAAGGCCATTCCGACCTATACAATTCACAGTTATCAAGAATTACTAGAAATGTTATAAAATCGACTATTTCCATCTAAATGGTTGAGAAAAGTGTAGCAAAGGAGAAAGTGTGAAGAGAATATTGAAAGCTATTCGACCCCAAAAATCACTGAAAGTATTAAACTGGCTAGATGTGTTTGTCCTGACTGCA
This sequence comes from Streptococcus suis, assembly GCF_019794555.1. Lineage (GTDB taxonomy): Bacteria > Bacillota > Bacilli > Lactobacillales > Streptococcaceae > Streptococcus > Streptococcus suis_AB. The sequence goes on from NZ_JAIMEP010000015.1 coordinate 30,472, forward strand.
ATCTTATTTGGCAATGCAATTTATACCTCGACCATGCAATGGATTGCATCTTTTTCTGCGACAGAAGTAGTGGAAAATGGAGTACAAAGCTTTACCGCAGCAGACAATTGGTGGGCATTGACCAATCAAGGAAAACTGTTTTTGTTTGCCTTGGTTTATTTGCTGATTCGGAATTATGATTTCAAGCAACTAAAGGTAAAATTAGAATGGACCGTTTTACTCTGGGGACCACTGATTTTTATCGGTGCTGGTTTGATTAGTGACTTGGCATTTACAGCCTTTTCTTACCTTCCAGGGATTTCTGGAGGATATAACTATCTCGGATATCTCCCTTATTATAATTGGGATATCATGACGGTGATAAATCGCTTCTTAGCGGTTGATTATAGTACAGTTGTTTATGCTTTGTTTAATGGCTTTTACGAAGAATTCTTTTTCCTAGGTTTATTGTTGAGTACTGACACAAAGAAACGCTCTCTCGTATTGCTTTTTTCAACCATTGTCCGAACTTCATTCCATACCTATCAAGGATTGGTTTCAGCCTTAGTAATAGGTGTGCCTTTTGGTTTGTTTTACTATTATATGTATAGAAAGAAAAATGATAATCTCATGCCTTACTTCCTAGGACATGCTCTGGCAGATATGGTTGGCACTAGCTTCCTGTCCCTATTTATTGGGTAGTATAGTCATTTGAATTAGCTTTGATACTTCGTCACTTTCGTCTTGCCGTACTCTACGAAAGTGACTTGTTTCTCAAGTCTCATTTCCAACCTAGAACAGCCTTTAGGCTGTTCTAGCAACCTGCGCCTCGGTTCCTTGTCTGAAAGCTAATTCATTCGACTATAAATAGCATTCTTCGAATAATGAAAATCCCATGGAATTCCTCTTTGATATACTCCCCTTATAGTGGACAGTGAAAAAACAAAAATTTTCACTAGAAACTATAAAGGGAGTTTTATCATGTCCAAAAGAAGTCCAAAATCTGTCTCTGAGAAACTAGAACTTGTTCTACTTCACTCGGAAGAAGGGAAATCAATTAGTTGGTTAGCTAGGCGCCATGGTGTGTCTAACGACACTCTATCAAACTGGGTTCGGAAATACAAAGAAGCTGGTGTTGAGGGGCTAGAGGAAAGCCGTCGCTGGATGAAGTATAGTAAGGAACTAAAGGAACAAGCTGTTTCCGACTATCTTGATGGTTTGGGAAGTCTCAAAGATCTGACCAAAAAATATGGAATTTCTGACCCTCGTGTTCTCAGATCATGGATAAAAAGTTATACTAGTGGTAAAGAATTGAAAGCTACTAGTAGAGGAATGAGTCGCATGAAACAAGGACGCAAGACAACATTTGACGAACGGGTTGAGATTGTCAATTTTACCCTTGCCCACGAGAAAGATTACCAAGGGGCTGTTGAGAAGTATGGTGTTTCCTACCAACAGGTATATTCTTGGGTCAGAAAGTTCGAAAAGGAGGGTTCTAACGGCCTCCTAGACCGTCGTGGAAAAGGTCTGGAAAGCAAGCCTAATCTGACTCCAGAAGAAGAGTTACGCCTAAAAATCAAGCAACAGGAAGAACGGATTAAGTATCTTGAAATGGAGAACGGCCTGCTAAAAAAGTTAGAAGAAATCAAGCGACGAAACCGATGGTAAGACTAGGTCGCCACTTGGAATCCTTCCAAGCGATTAAAGAATATGCGGAAGAACAGAAAGAGGCTTCTATCAGCCACTTGTGCCGTATTCTAAAGGTATCTCGCTCAGGCTACTATAAGTGGTTACAACACCAGGAAACAGCTTCTGAACAGGAAAATTTAGGATTGATGAATGTCATCAAGGAACTTCATAGCCAACATAATGGTATTCTTGGTTATCGTCGTATGACGCTATTTGTCAATCGCAAGCTTGGAACAAGCTGCAACAAGAAACGGATTCGACGATTGATGCACATTTTAGGCATTCGTTCCATTATCAGAAGAGCTAAGGGCTACTGTACCAAGACCAGCTTTGTCAATGTAGAATACAACATTCTCAACCGTGATTTTACAGCTACTGCCCCCAATCAGAAATGGTGTACAGATGTGACTTTCTTGAAGTACGGTCTCAGTTGTAAGGCCTATTTGAGTGCTATTAAGGACCTCTACGACGGCTCAATTGTCGCTTATGTGGTCGGTCAGTTGAATGATAATGAATTGGTATTAGAAACACTTCGTAAAGCCCGAAAAGCTAATCCTGAAGCGACACCATTGATTCACAGCGACCGAGGTTCGCAATATACTTCGAAAGATTATTACCGTTTAACGACCAAGTATCAGATGACCCGCTCCATGTCTCGTGTTGGTAAGTGTATTGACAACGCACCAATTGAGAGCTTCTTTGGGCACTTTAAGACGGAGTGCTATGATTTGAAGAAGTATAAGACTTTTGAGGAGCTGGTGTCAGATATTGATGCCTACATCTATTTTTATAATCATCAACGATTTCAAGAACGCAACAACGGCCTTGCCCCTCTTGAAATGAGGAACAAGGCCGTCGCCTAATCATTTATTATTTCATTGTCCACTTGACAGGGAGCTGTTCACTTTGTTCCATGGGATTTTTATTATTCGTTCCAGAATTTGCTTGCAATATCTTGACCTTGTTTGATTTTAGCCCATTGTTGTGGAATGGCCAATTCATTACCAGAGTCACATGAAGCAAAACCGCATTGGTGAGAGAGGTAAAGACGTTCTTTAGGGATGATTTTACTAGCTTCTTCTAATAGTTTATAGACACGCTCTTCATCATCTAAATCGGTTGTCTTACTTGACAGAAGACCAAGAACAACTTCTGCATTTTTATCGCGTAAGCTTTCTAAGGCTTTCAAATCACCTGCACGCTCATCATCCCATTCAAGGAAGAAGCGGTCGTAGTGCTGATCACGCAAGAATTTTTCAGCGATTGCCTCATAAGTCCCACCAGCGGCATGACGACTTTCGTAGTTACCACGGCAGTTGTGAGTCCAGACAGTAAGACCAAGTGAATGTGCATAGTCAACGACTTCATTATTTATATTGACAAAGGCATCTGCTAAATCAGCTAGTCCTGCATTGCCTTCAGCAAAGAAACTTGCAGGATTACTTTCATCAAAAAGTTCCCAGAGACAGTCGTCGAACTGAATAATGGTGCCACCAGCAGTTTTATAGTCATCAAGGAATTCTTTATAAGCTTGAATGAGACCGTTTTTTAAATCATCGGCAGTTGCATATACTTGACCTTCGCCATACAATCCATCAAAAACAGCAAGTTCAGTGTAGGCATGAGCTGGGCCCCATACAGTCAATTTTGTTTGCGTATCTTCAGCTAGCTCACTCACTTTTTTAAAGATTTCAATAAAGTGGTGGTTCTTACCAGATAATTCTTCAGTGATGCGGATACCTATGTCTTTTCTTGTTTCAAAGTGACCGCCATCATGGTCTTTAAAGGTATATCCATGATCAGCAATATACCGTTCAATACCTTTCAAGCCCCATACAAAGTCAAGGTGCCACATAGATTTAGAATATTCTCCGTCAGTTAGGATATCAATTCCTTTTTCTTTTTGTTCCTTTACGATTGATTCGATGGCTACTGTTTCAGTTTCTTGATATCCAGAGAAGTCACTATAAAAAGGATAATGGATATCATCTCTATGTTCGATTTGTGTCTTGTAGTCACGCAATTCTGCTGGACGTAGAAGGGAACCCACTAGTTGAAATCTTGATGTTGTCATTTGTAAATCTCTCTTTCACTTATTACTGAACTAATTCTACCCCAGTTTGCTTTATTTGAAAAATAGTTATTTTGAGTCAAAAGATATAGTTGTTCGCTATATCTCATTTTTAGATTTCTAAAATGCTTTTTCTGGGGGCAGAACTATGGTATAATTTTCTTTGCAGAAAACCGAACGTTTGGAAAAAGTTTAGGGGAGAAAAATGAAAAAACACTTCAGTTTTATTTTATTAGGGATTATGATGTTAGGTGTGGTAATGAGGGCACCCTTTACAGCCTTGCCAGCAGTCCTCACAGATATTGCCTCTGGGTTGGGTGTTGAAGTGAGTTCACTCGGCATTTTAACTTCGATTCCCTTGATCATGTTTGCACTATGTTCATCAATAGCGCCACGTATGGCGGCAAAATTTGGCTTGGAACGTTTAATGGCCATTGTACTTGTGGTTATGGTTATTGGTTCTGGATTGAGGGTCTTCAACCTCCAAACACTTTTCATCGGTACCATGATGATCGGAGCTAGTATCGCATTTATTAATGTCTTGTTGCCTAGCTTGGTTGCTGCTAATTTCCCGCATAAGATTGGGCTTTATACAACCATCTACATTACTCTGATGGGGATTGCCGGAACAGTCGCGTCAATGGTTGCAGTACCAATTGTTTCAGCTACTTCTTGGAAATTTTTTATTTATTTGATCACTGGAGTCATCCTCTTAGCTTTACTTATCTGGTTACCAAATGTGAAGAACAATCATATGTTTGTGACTGGCAACCAATCAGAGAAAACAAGTTCTCTATGGAAAAATAAGGCTGCCATTGCCTTTCTTATTTTTGGTGGGTTGCAATCCGTCTTGTTCTACACAGAAGTCACTTGGTTACCAACCATTTCGCAATCTATTGGATTTTCAAAAGCAGAAGCAGGATTGATGTCTGGGATTTATAACTTGGCCGCCATACCAATGTCTTCAATCATTACAACTCTACTTTCGCGTCAGACGAAAGAATCTCGCAGGAACATCATGCTCCTCATCTCTTTGATTACATTAGTGGGCTTGGCCCTTATGGTAATCACTCCAAAAAACTTTTTTGCTTGGACAATTATTCATATCGTACTCAGTGTTTCCAATGCATCACTCTTTCCATATATGATGCTCAGCTTTACCATGAAAACCAGTAACAGTCAGGCAACAGCTCGCTTATCAGGTATGGTACAAACAGGTGGCTACTTAATTGCAGCATTTGGTCCAGGTCTCTTAGGCTACAGTTTTCCAATTTTTGGTAGTTGGTTACCCTTAATTCTATCATTGGCTACTGTAACCTTGTTGATGATGTGGACGATTGTATTGATTGAAAAAGAAGATATCATCATTTAGTCACAACTTCCCACAAGTCTCTTGATTATTTGGGGATTTAATAAAAACAAAAAAAGCTGGACATTTGCCAGCTTTTTAATGTGCCACACGGCGACGTGCAGCTTTTTTACGATTTTCCTCAATGAAAGCTTCTTTCTTTTCTTCTGGTTCAATGATTGTTTTATGAACGGTGAAGACTGCGCCTGCTGCAAGAGCGACTGTAGAAAGAACACCTGTCAAGAAACCTTTGCCAAAACCTTTAGCCATAGTGAATTCTCCTTTACTTGTGTTATAATAGATTTTAGCGAAAAAACAAAATATTTTCAAGGAAAAAGATGAAAACTAAAGTTATTGTGGTCATTGGACCGACAGCGGTAGGAAAAACTGCCCTTGGCATAGACTTGGCCCAGCGCTACAATGGAGAAATTATCAGCGGTGATAGCCAGCAAGTCTATCGCAAACTGGATATCGGTACAGCAAAAGCTAGCCCTGAAGAGCAGGCTGCTGCGGTTCATCACTTGATTGATGTCCGAGAGGTGACCGATGGCTATTCGGCTTATGAATTTGTAGCAGAAGCCAAGGCTTTGATTGCAGACATTACCAGTCGTGGTAAGTTGCCTATTATCGTTGGAGGAACTGGGCTTTACATTCAGAGCTTGCTTGAAGGCTACCATCTAGGCGGGCTGGTTGACCAAGAGCAAGTTCTTGCTTATCGGGCGGAACTCGACTGCTTGTCTGACGAGGATTTGGAAACAATGGCAGAGCAGGCAGGTTTGATGGTCGAGGGAAACAGTCGACGGAGAATCATTCGTGGGTTGGAGTTGAAAAAATTTGGCAAAAACTTAGAAAATACAGAGTCAGAATATGAGCCTCTTTACATCTGCCTGACGGATGACAGACAGGTTCTTTACGACCGCATCAATCAGCGAGTGGATAAGATGATGGCGGCGGGCTTACTAGATGAAGTTAGCTGGCTCTACCAAGAACACCCAGAAGCCCAAGCTGCTATGGGAATTGGCTACAAGGAGTTTTTCCCCTACTTAGCAGGTCAAATCAGCCTAGAAGAAGCAGTTGATAAGGTCAAGCAAAATAGCCGCCGCTTTGCCAAACGCCAATTGACCTGGTTCAGAAATCGGATGCAGGTTCCCTTTTATTCAGTAGGCGAGCCAGATTACAAGTCGCAGATTTTCACTGCCGTGGAGGAATTTTTAAATGATTGAAACGCAGAAAGAACAAGAACGCGCCCTCCTGGTTGGAGTGGAATTACAGCAGACAGATAATTTTGACATGTCCATGGAGGAGTTGGCAAGTCTTGCCAAGACGGCTGGCGCTCTGGTAAAGGGAGTCTACACTCAAAAACGTGAAAAATACGACAGCAAGACCTTTGTTGGCTCAGGGAAATTGGATGAAATTGCCCAGATGGTCGAAGCTGACGAGATTGATACCGTCATTGTCAATAACCGACTGACGCCCCGTCAGAATGTCAATTTGGAGGAGATTCTGGGGGTTAAGGTCATCGACCGGATGCAGTTGATCTTGGATATTTTTGCCATGCGGGCACGGAGTCACGAGGGAAAACTGCAGGTCCACTTGGCCCAGCTCAAGTACATGTTGCCACGCTTGGTTGGACAAGGTATCATGCTTAGCCGTCAGGCAGGTGGTATCGGCTCTCGTGGACCAGGTGAAAGCCAGTTGGAGCTTAACCGTCGGAGTATCCGCAATCAAATTCATGACATCGAACGCCAACTCAAAACGGTGGAGAAGAACCGAGCGACTGTCCGTGAACGCCGTCTGCAATCAGGCGTCTTCAAAATCGGTTTGATTGGCTACACCAACGCTGGCAAGTCCACGATTATGAATGCCATGACGGATAAGCGACAGTACGAGGCGGACGAACTCTTTGCCACACTTGATGCCACGACCAAGCAGATAAACTTGGCGGACAAGTTCAACGTGACCCTGACTGACACGGTTGGTTTTATTCAGGATCTGCCGACTGAGTTGATTTCAGCATTCAAGTCCACCTTGGAGGAGTCCATGAATGTGGACCTCCTGCTCCATGTCATCGACGCCTCTGACCCCAATCACAGTGAGCAGGAGCAGGTGGTCTTAGATATTCTCAAGGACTTGGATATGCTGGACATTCCTCGTCTGGCCCTTTACAACAAGCTGGACAAGACCGATGACAGCTTTACCCCTAGTCAGTTTCCGCATGTCATGCTGTCCGCTAAAGATGAAAATGCCAAAGGCCATATTCAGATGATGGTCTTGGCCAAGATTAAGACTATGTTTGAACGATTTGAGGTCAGGGTTCCACTTGCTGAATCTTATAAATTGCATGATTTAGCAACACTTGCCCTGATAGAAAATCGGACCTATGAAGAGGATGTGGAAGTGGTATCAGGCTATATCGCTTCCGCTAATAAATGGAAGTTGGAAGAATTTTATGACGGATTATCTTGATTTGGCAACCAAATACGGTGGTTTTACCAGTCTGGACAAGGTCTATCTGGCGAAAAAATTAGCTGGTATGACTGACCAACAAAAACTAGATTTTATCACGCCACCGCCTTCAGTTATCAACGCTTATTTTGCGGAAATCTACCAGAAACAAGGAGCAGAAGAGGCGACGGACTACTATCTGACACTTTCTCAGCAGCTCTGCCTTTTTCCAAAAGAACCCAGCTTTGAAGAAGACAAGCCTTTTGTCCGCCTGAATTTATCAGGCAAGTCTTTCGGATTTGCCTATGTGTCAGCAGACGGTCTGGCTCAAGTTTTTTCGGAAGGAGAAGTGGAGATCACTGAAGGTCTGCTCTTTGAGATAGCTCAGGTCTTTCCCCATTATGTCGTTTTTGTAGAAGACGGCAAGATTTTCATGGAGACCAATGCCTTTGATGAGCGTCAGTTGCAAGATGAGGAAACAGATTTTCTGCTAACAGAGGTGGCTAGCTCGGCTGACTTGGTCAAAATTTCGGGTCTCAATCAGGAGGAAGTTGTAGAAGTAGCGGATGGTTATTCAGGTCAGCGCTATTTTGCCTGGTCGGGTCGCTCAGCTATAATTTATCGATTAGAAAGTAAATAATGCAAATTCAATTTTTAGGTACAGGGGCTGGTCAGCCCTCGAAGGCCCGTAATGTGTCCAGTTTGGCCTTAAAACTTTTGGACGAAATCAATCAGATTTGGCTTTTTGATTGTGGCGAAGGAACTCAAAATCAGATTTTGGAAACGACTATTCGTCCTCGAAAAGTTGCTAAAATTTTCATAACACATTTACATGGTGATCACATTTTTGGTTTGCCAGGTTTTTTATCCAGCCGTTCGTTTCAATCGAGTGAGGAACAAACAGATATTGATATTTACGGTCCTGTGGGTATTCGATCCTTTGTTTTGGCTAGTCTGAAAGCGTCTGGTTCACGCTTACCTTATCGCATTCATTTTCATGAGTTTGATGTTGATACAGTCGGTCAGGTTCTAGAATCAGACAAATTCACGGTATTCGCCGAAAAGCTGGACCATACCATTCCTTGTGTCGGCTACCGTGTCATCCAAAAGGATTTGGATGGGACCTTGGATGCAGAGGCTCTGCGCGCGGCGGGTGTACCATTTGGCCCCCTCTTTGGAAAAATAAAAAATGGTCAGAATGTGACACTTGAGGATGGGACTGAAATTATCGCTAGTGACTATATTTCCCCTCCAAGGCCTGGTAAGGTAGTGACGATTTTAGGGGATACGCGTAAGTGTCATGCCAGTGTGCGTCTAGCGGTTAATGCTGATGTGCTGGTGCATGAGTCAACCTATGGTAAAGGTGATGAGCAGATTGCTCGTAAGCATGGGCATTCAACCAATATGGAAGCGGCTCAAGTAGCTAAGGACGCTGGTGTCAAGCGACTCTTACTCAATCATATCAGTCCGCGCTTTTTGTCCAAGGATATCAGCCAATTGCGCAATGATGCGAGAACTATATTTGAACAGGTCCATATCGTTAAAGATTTAGAGGAAATAGAACTATGAGAACCATTTTAATAACTGGGGCATCTGGTGGTCTAGTACAGGAAATGATTCCTTTGCTGAAAGATGATTTCTTGATTTTGTTGGGGCGAGATGTAGAGAAGATAGAGCAGCTCTATGCCTATCATGAAAAAAAGGCAGTTTTTAATGTGGATATTCGAGACGAAGCTGCATTAATTGCATTTTTTGAAGGATTAGATAGCCAGTTTGGTCAAATCGATATTTTAGTCAATAATGCAGGCTATGCAATTTATGATGACTTTGAAAATTTTTCAAGTCAGCAGGTTCAAGCTATGTTTGACATCAATACTTTTGCTCTGATGACCATGTGCCGTTTAGTAGGTAAACGGATGAAGGCTAGAAGGAGCGGGCAAATCATTAATATTGTTTCGATGTCAGGTCTAATCGCTTCAAGCAAGTCATCGGTTTATTCGGCGACCAAGTTTGCGGCTATGGGATTTTCAAATACCATTCGCTTGGAGTTGGCCCAGTATGGTGTGACAGTAACAACTGTTAACCCAGGACCTATTGCGACTGGCTTTTTCGATCAAGCAGATCCTGATGGAAGCTATCAAGAAAGTGTCAAAGCCTTTCTCTTGCAGCCTGACTATGTTGCTAAGAAAATTGTGGCTGCCATGGGGACGAAGAAGCGTGATATCAATTTACCGTGGTCACTAGCTGCAGCTCATAAACTCTATACTCTTTTCCCAAGAATATCAGATTACTTGGCCAGTACAGTATTTAATTTAAAATAAGCATAGAAAAAACGCTGAATTCTTGTTCGGCGTTTTAACCATCTTTCAAATCGTGAAGTCATATTCTTTACATATTATACCTGATGAGCACTAGATAAAAAGATTTCTTCTTTATCAGCAAAATCTGTATAAAGTATCTGTTTTTTATTTCCAAAACCTAGATACAATAGGTTGGTGTAAATAAAAAAACATAAATTGTGTAGGAAGAATGCATCGTTTTAGTGGGATATTTGACTAAAATTTGATATAATAGTTGAAATTTGCAAGGGGGATGACATGGAAAAGATTTGGAAGATTATTTATAGTCGAACATTTATTGTTCTTAGTTTGATTGCCTTAACAATTTTTGTTATTTTGTGGACAGTTGGTTCAGCGGCAACTTATTTTCCAGCGTTTTTGACGGTTATGCAACTTTTTTCTCTAGTTGTAGCAGTTTCGATTATTAATCGGCCGATGAATGCTAGTTTTAAGTTAACCTGGATTGTCTTTGTTGTTGGAATCCCAGTATTTGGAGCTCTGTTTTACTTTATTTTACAGTCAAATTTTGAAACTAGACGGTATCGCAAGACTTTTCAACGTCAAGCTGAAATATTGAGATTGTATGGGAAGACTTCTGAAAAAGTAATGAGAGGTTTGGCTAAGGAAGACCGCGAACAACTTAAGTTAGCTCATTATATGAGTGAATATGTGGGTTACCCTTTACACACCAACACAGACGCAGTCTATTTTCCATCTGGAGAAGCGAAATTTGAGGCGTTATTAGAAGAATTAAAAAAAGCTGAGAAATATATTTTTATGGAATACTTCATTGTCGATTTTGGCTATATGTGGGATTCTATTTTAGATATCTTAAAAGAAAAAGCTGCTCAGGGTGTAGAGGTTCGGTTTATGTATGATGGAATGAACTCGCTAAGCACTCTACCTTATAATTATTATAAATCCCTACGTCAATTTGGTATCAAGACAAAGGTCTTCTCTCAAATAATCCCTGCTCTGTCAACTATTCAGAATAATCGTGATCACAGAAAGATTGCAGTAATCGATGGAAAAGTTGCTTTTACAGGTGGTGTCAATATTGCTGATGAATACATCAATAAAAAGGAACGATTTGGCTACTGGAAAGATGCAGCGATTATGATACGAGGTGAGGCCGTCTCAAACTTTACCTTGATGTTTTTGCAAATGTGGAATCATGATGAGAAAAAGTCAAATGATGATTTGAAATACTTGAAGGAAGCGCATGATGCTGAGACAGAGACTACAGATACAGAAGGCTATTTCTTAGCTTACGGTGAAAGTCCATATGATGGGGATGAGGTTGCGAAACGGGTTTACTTGGATATGATCCAGTCTGCAACTGACTACATCTATATTATGACTCCTTATTTGGTTCTAGATGATGAAATGATTGATAATCTCACCTATGCAGCGAAACGTGGGGTCAATGTTCGTATCCTTCTTCCTCATATTTACGATAAGCAGACGGCTTATCTGGCAGCACGAACAGATTTTAGAACCTATTTAGAATCCGGTATTGAAATCTATGAATTTACTCCTGGGTTTGTTCATTCGAAAGTGGTTTTAGTTGACGATAAAAAGGCGACAGTTGGTACAGTAAACATGGATTTTCGATCTTTTTATCTCAATTTTGAATGCGGGCTTTATGTATATAACCATCGCCAAGTTTTAGAAGATATTCACAAAGATTTCATGCATTCTTTTGAACAATCTGAACGGATTACTTTCCTTGGTTTTGAAAATAATTACCCGTGGTATAAGCGTTTGGCAGGAGCGTTGTTAAATATCTTGTCACCTTTACTATAATAATTGTTTCAAAGAAAGAAGCAGGGCGACTCAAATCAATCGTTGAGTTCCTCTGCTCCTTTTTTTCTTGGGAAATGGTATAATAGTAAGATAGTTTATACTCGAAAAAATCAATGTTTACCAGTGTGGACATTGTTGCAATTATTAGATATAGTCGAATGAATTAGCTTTCAGACAAGGAACTGAGACGCAGGCTGTACTAGAGTACGGCAAGGCGAAAGTGACGATGTATCAAAGCTAATTCAAATGACTATATTCTTCGAAAATCAAAATTGTCCCTTTTCAAGAGCTTTTAGCCTGTTACCTTGAAATGTGATTGTGATAGAGTTCTATCTTCGGCTTTATGATGCGAACTCAGTTTTTTATTTTTCTAGTTTTCAACTTTCCCCAAGATTGTTAAAGCTAGGTTACTTTGATTTTCATTGAGTATGAGTATTAAAGGAGTTAATAACGTGATCAAACCCAATTATGACTGGCAATTATTGACCGGTTTTTCTGATGAACACTTTATCAAATTAGCTAAAAAAGAAGGGCTGGATCCAGTAGCGGCCAAATTGTTGTATGAGCGGGGTATTCATTCGCAAGAAGAACTGCATTCCTTTATCCAACCAAGTTTAGAAGATCTCCATGACCCATACCTGCTTCACGATATGGACAAGGCGGTAGAGCGGATTCGCCGAGCAATCGAAGATTACGAACAGATTTTGATTTATGGAGATTATGATGCTGATGGTATGACCTCAGCATCGATTCTGAAAGAAACTCTGGAGGAAATGGGGGCAGAAGTCCAAGTTTATCTTCCCAATCGTTTCACAGATGGCTATGGGCCGAATCAGTCAGTTTACAAGTATTTTATCGAGCAGCAGGGGATTTCTCTTATTGTGACGGTGGACAATGGCGTAGCGGGTCATGAAGCGATTGCCTATGCCCAGGAGATGGGTGTCGATGTAGTCGTGACTGACCACCATTCCATGCAGGAAACCCTTCCCAATGCCTACGCGATTGTACATCCAGAGCATCCAGAGGGAAATTATCCTTTCAAACATTTGGCGGGCTGCGGCGTGGCTTTTAAATTGGCCTGTGCTCTTCTTGAAACTATTCATGCAGACTTGCTGGATTTGGTCGCAATTGGCACCATCGCTGATATGGTTAGCTTGACCGATGAGAATCGTGTCATGGTCAAATATGGTCTCTCGCTTCTCAAACAGACCGAACGTGCAGGCCTCCAAGAATTGATGAAAATAGCTGGCATTGATATGGATAACCTTGATGAAGAAACAGTTGGATTCCAACTTGCTCCGAGGTTGAATGCCCTTGGTCGACTCGATGATCCAAATCCAGCCATCGAATTACTGACTGGTTTTGATGACGAAGAGGCTCATCAAATTGCCCTCATGATTGACAGTAAAAATGTAGAACGCAAAGACGTCGTCCAAGCAATTTACGATGAAGCAAAAACCATGTTGCGCCGAGATAGACCTGTTCAAGTTCTGGCTAAAGAAGGTTGGAACCCAGGTGTTTTAGGGATTGTGGCAGGACGCCTACTAGAAGAATTGCACCAGCCTGTTATTGTTTTGTCGATTGAAGATGGTAAGGCAAAGGGTTCGGCTCGTTCGGTTGAAGCGGTTGATATTTTCAAGGCCCTTAAAGATCATCAGGACCTATTTATCGCCTTTGGTGGCCATGCTGGTGCAGCAGGGATGACCTTGGAAGTTGACAAACTTGAAGAGCTTGCTCAAACCTTGGCTGACTACATTATCAAAAATAAGTTGGATCTATCTAGCAAGTCTTCGCTGGTTTTGGATGAAGAATTGGATTTAGAGGAATTAACCTTAGATACCCTAAAATCTTTCGAGAAGCTTGCGCCTTATGGCATGGACAATAAAAAGCCCGTCTTCTATCTCAAGGATTTTCAGGTGGAATCAGCAAGAACCATGGGGCAAAATAATGCTCACCTGAAAGTACGGATTACAAAAGGGGCTGCTGGATTTGATGTGGTTGCGTTTGGTAAAGGCAATCAAGCCTTGGAATTTTCACAGGCTAAGGAATTAGAACTAGCTGTTACCTTGTCTGTCAATCAATGGAATGGCAATACTAGTCTTCAGCTCATGTTGGTTGATGCTCGGGTCAATGGTGTTCAACTTTATAATATTCGTGGTAAGCAACATCCCATTCCTGCAGGAGTCCCAATTTTGGACATTAATCATCCTGTGACTAGTGAATCTGCTATTGTCCTTGCGACTTTGCCAGAAGATATCAGTAGTCTGCGTAGCTATTTTCAGGAAAGAGAATTTGAAGCCATTTATTTTAAAAATGAAATTGCCAAACCATACTATTTAGATGGGTATGGTAACCGAGAACAATTCGCTAAATTGTATAAGACCATTTACCAATTTGATGAGTTTGATGTTCGCTACAAACTGAAAGATTTGGCTGGTTACTTAAAAATTAAGGACAGTCTCTTGGTCAAAATGATTCAGATTTTCCAAGAATTAGAATTCGTTACCATTACGGATGGGGTCATGCGGGTCAACAAAGAGGCACAGAAACGGGAAATTTCAGAAAGTCAGATTTATCAAGACTTAAAACAAACCGTGATGCAGCAAGAGTTGATGGCGCTTGGTACTGTTCAGGAAATCTATGAGTGGCTATGTGGACAGAATTAATCACTATTTGGATACTGTTGATCATCAGTCTGATAGGGATACTGACTTTTGTTGCATGGAATAATAGGCGAAATCGCTTGTTACATCGTATAAAGCAATTGGAGCAAGTCCACGCTGGATTGATGGAATTGAGCGGAAGAGGGTGGTCGGAAAAGGCTTTGGCAACTGCTTTTTTAAAGCCCATCCTTCAGTTACCCCAAGCAGAAATTCCTGAATATGTTCAACAGTTCGTAACAGAATCGGCTCTCTTTGCTTCCAAAAGCTACTATAGTTTGCTGAGGGCTGAAAGTCGCACGTTTGACCGAGAGAGGGCAGTAAAGATTATTGCCCAGAGTGTGAGGATGTTAGACTTTCCTGAGGAATTACACCAGAGCCATTTGTCAGATTTGGTGGAAAAAATGGATTGTGATTGCCCTCCCCACCATCCCTTTTGGCGATACTTTGCTAGAATGGTTGACCGAGCTTTTCCAGGTCAACAGCTTTCGCGAACTGAGTTATTAAACAAGCAAGTTCATCAATTGCGCTATTTAATTTCCTATCAGCAGGCTTGTTGGGTTCGAAAGCATTTTGGACAGGGACATACGGATTGGCAGGCTATGGTGGCTTATTTGAATCATTTACCTCGCTGGTCGTATCGTCTAAATGAGTCTGCACGTTTGCATAATAAACGGGGCTTTGGCAACCATAAGGTGGAACCATTACCAGTCAACATAAAGGTACTCATTGGTTTTCACAGTGAGTTTATCCTCAGTCAGCAGGGGCAGTTCGCCTTGATTTTGGATAAGACATCTCATCGAAATGGCATAGTAAATGGGGCATCATTTAACTACGCCAATGCTAATAATAAGCGTCATACTCAGCTCGATATTGCACCAGTTGGTCCTCACGATCCACAGTTTCGGAAGAAAGTCCTACGCGCAAAGACAGCCAGCTATCTATCTCCCACCCGTTTTCGACATTATCAGCGAGGAAAGACACCTGCCGGCTGGGAAACATCTTATTTTAATCCAGATGGCGATTTTTCTTTTGCTGGAAATAGCAGAGCGAGATTGGTGTCTCAGTTGAGTAGACAACTAAGGGCAGATATTCATAAGCTGGATTCCTAGTCTGTACTATTAACCGGATTAAAAGCCATTGACACTGAAAACAGTTTCTTAGAAAAACGAGTCTAGCTCAAAGAAAGATTCGCAATGAGTAAAGCAAGGGTCTTAGTCAGGGCAGAAAATATACCAAATGACAATTTCATGGTATAATGAAGAGTAAAAATTATTTTTTTAAAGAGAGAAAGAAATGAACTTAAAAGATTACATCGCAACCATTCCTGATTATCCAAAAGAGGGGATTGAATTTCGTGATATTAGCCCATTGATGGCGGATGGAAATGCTTACAGCTATGCTGTACGTGAAATCGTTCAATACGCAACTGATAAACAGATTGATATGATTGTTGGTCCAGAGGCGCGTGGCTTTATCGTTGGTTGTCCAGTTGCCTTTGAATTGGGAATTGGTTTTGCACCGGTTCGTAAACCAGGTAAATTACCACGCGAAGTTATCTCAGCGGATTATGAAAAAGAGTATGGTGTAGATACATTGACCATGCATGCTGACGCCATCAAACCAGGTCAGCGCGTGTTGATCGTAGATGATTTGTTGGCTACTGGTGGTACTGTTAAAGCGACGATTGAAATGATTGAAAGACTTGGTGGGATTGTTGCTGGTTGTGCCTTCTTGATTGAACTTGATGATCTTAAAGGTCGTGAAGCCATCGGAAATTACGACTACAAGGTCTTGATGCACTATTAAGTCATAAACGTAGATTGATTGAATATTTTTAAGACCTTATAGTTAAAACTTATAACTAAGCCTAGTTTTATTCTAATTGAAATGCTGTTCTTCCTGTTCTATAATAGAGATAAGATCGTTCAGGAGGTTTGAGTATGCCAATTAAAATCGAAAAATCATTACCGGCAGTAGATATTTTAAGGAAAGAGAATATTTTTGTAATGGATAGCGACCGTGCTAGCCATCAGGATATCCGTCCCATAAAGATATTGATTCTAAATCTCATGCCTCAGAAAATTGTGACGGAGACTCAGTTGCTCCGTCTTTTGGCTAATACGCCATTGCAATTGGAAGTTGAATTCCTCTACATGGCAAGTCATGAGTCGAAAAATACACATTCAGACCATTTAGAACAATTTTACAAAACGTTTGATCAGGTCAAAGATTCCTATTTTGATGGCTTGATTGTAACTGGAGCACCAGTAGAAAATATGCCATTCGAAGCGGTTGATTATTGGTCTGAACTTGTATCTGTATTAGAATGGTCGAAAAATCATGTTTTTTCAACCTTGCATATCTGTTGGGGAGCGCAGGCTGGACTCTATGCTCGATACGGAGTACAAAAACATAGTATGAATCGCAAGCTTTCAGGGGTTTATAGACAGGATGTTGTCAACAATACAAATCCATTGATGCGTGGATTTGACGATGATTTTCAATCGCCGCATTCGCGATACACAGAGGTGAAAGCTGCTGATATTTCTCATTTGAATGACCTTGAAATTCTTTCATGTGGTGAGGAAGTCGGCTTATCGATTTTGGCAAGTAAGAACTTGCGTGAAGTCTATAGTTTTGGTCATCTGGAATATGATCGCGATACCCTTGCAAAAGAATACCAGCGAGACTGTTTAGCTGGAAAAAATCCACATATCCCTGAGAATTATTTCAGAAATGATGACCCATCAACCAGACCTGCCCTTTCATGGAATTTGCCTGCTGCTCAATTTTTTACTAACTGGATAAACTACGCGGTCTATCAAGAAACACCGTATGACTGGAAACTATTTGAAGATTCTGCCCTTTCAGCGAGTCTATAAAGAGGATATATGAATTATTCACAGCAATTTCGACAAGGGAATGTAGTCATTCCTGCAGCTCTTTTATTACACTACAAAGAATTATTTTCATCAGCAGATGATTTTCTCATCTGGCAGTTTTTCTTTTATCAAAATACCTCACATTTGGAATCTTTAGCCCCTAGTGAAGTTGCTCAGGCCACAGGAAAAACAGTGGCACAAGTCAATCAAGCAATTGAAAACCTGCAAGAAGCTGGGCTATTAGAATTTAAAACGATCAGTATCGCAGGAGAAATCGAAATGATTTTTGATGCACTACCTGCACTCGAGAAACTAGATGTGCTATTAGAACCAAAACAAGCTGTTGAAATAGTTCGGACTGAAAATGATTTGAAAACCTTGGTTGGAGATTTTGAAAGGGAGTTGGGTCGATTCCTATCCCCATTTGAAATTGAAGATTTACAAAAGACGGTTGAAGATGATAAAACTTCTGTTGACTTGGTTCGAGCTGCTTTGAAAGAAGCTGTTTTTAACAACAAAACCAATTGGAAATATATCCAGGCTATTTTGCGAAACTGGCGACGTGAAGGAATAACCACAGTGGCACAGGTTGAAGCTAAAAATATAGAAAGAGACATCCAGAATCCTAAGAATGTAACTGTCTCCAGTGATTTTCTTGATGCAATGAACCTCTGGAAAGAGTAATATGGAAACAAAATTGTCAAAAAGACTGGAAACAGTCGCAGATTTTGTGCCACAAGGGGCACGATTAGTTGATGTAGGGAGTGACCATGCTTATCTCCCTCTTTTTTTGGTAGAGCAGAAGCGCATTGATTTTGCCATTGCTGGCGAGGTCGTTCAAGGTCCCTACCAGTCAGCGCTCCAGAATGTCGAGCTGGCAGGTCAATCTGATGTGATTCAGGTACGACTGGCTAATGGACTTGCTGCCGTAGAAGAACAAGACCAGATTTCAGCGGTGACAATAGCTGGTATGGGAGGGCGTTTAATTGCCGATATTTTAGAAGCTGGAAAAGAAAAGTTGGGTTCGGTTGAACGGCTCATTTTACAACCGAACAATCGAGAAGATGATGTTCGGAATTGGTTGGTTCAGAATCAATTTAAGCTCATCGCTGAGGAGATTGTAGAAGAGAACGATAAGATTTATGAGATTCTGGTAGCAGAAAAAGGTTCAATGGACTTGACAGCTACTCAATTGCGCTTTGGTCCTTTCTTATCAACCAAACATTCCCCTGCTTTTCAGAAAAAGTGGCTTAAGGAGTTGGATAAGCTGAGTTTAGCTTTTGAACAAGTACCTTTTGAACGCCAAGGTGATCGCTCCGCTATTTCCCAAAAAATGGATCAAATAAAGGAGGTTCTTCATGTTAGCTAAGCACGTCATTGAGCGTTACCAATCCTTTTGTCCGCCATCTTTGGCCATGGAGGGTGACGTAACTGGTTTGCAGATTGGAACATTGAACAAGGAAATCCAGCGAGTAATGGTCACCTTGGATATCCGTGAGACGACTGTGGCAGAGGCTATCGATAAACAGATAGACCTGATTATCGTCAAGCATGCTCCAATTTTTCGACCAATAAAGGATTTAGTGGCTGACAATCCACAGACCAAGATGTATCTGGACTTGATTAAACATGATATTGCGGTCTATGTTAGCCACACTGATATTGATGTAGTGAATGGTGGGCTTAACGATTGGTTTTGCGAGTTGTTAGGTATCCATGATACAACCTATTTACTGGAGACATCAGAGGGTCAAGGGATTGGTCGTGTTGGAACAATAGCAGAGCAGACACTAGAAGAATTGGCCTTGAAAGTAAAATCTGTCTTTGGTCTTGATGCTGTACGTCTAGTGACTTATGGCCATCAGGCACAACAATATGTCAGTCGAGTTGCAATCTGTGGTGGGAGCGGAGGCTCTTATTATCAGACAGCTCTTGATAAGGGTGCTGAGGTCTACATCACCGGTGATATCTACTACCACACAGGTCAAGACATGTTAACAAAAGGGTTGCTGGCTATTGATCCAGGGCATCATATCGAAGCCTTATTTATCAAGCGAGTTGCTGATTTATTGGAAACTTGGAAAAAGGAAGAAGGTTGGGAAGTGGATATCTTTGCATCGACAGTGTCGACCAATCCATTCAGACATTTGTAATCAGTGTCCTGACATTGGCTCATATCCAAAATAGACAGCCAAGCTACGTTTTTACGTGGCTTTTTTTGAAAAAAGCTTGTGTTTTTTTGAAAATTAGGGTATCCTAATTATTGTAATATGTTAGGTTAATTTAGAATGGAATTTAATTATGAATTGGTTTACACACCAGCCTGTGGTTCTACAGGCTCTCTTGGCAGGTTTATTTACTTGGTTTTGCACCATTGTCGGCTCTGCTGTTGTCTTTTTCTTTAGAACGGTCAGTCGGCGCTTGTTGGATACCATGCTAGGCTTTGCAGCAGGTGTTATGATTGCTGCCTCATTTTGGTCTTTGCTTGCTCCCTCAATTAGTTATGCCGAGCAGTCTTATGGCAATCTCGCATGGATTCCTGCAGCAGTTGGATTTGCAGCAGGTGGAATCTTTTTACGTTTGATTGACGCAGGTGTTCCACATTTGCATTTAGGTAATGACAAAGAGGAAGCTGAGGGTGGAGATGAGCGTGAGCGGAAAAAATTATCAAAGACTGCCCTCTTATTTTTGGCCATTACCATTCACAATATCCCAGAAGGCTTAGCAGTTGGTGTCACTTTTGGTGCCCTCGCAGCTAATAATAGCTCAGCAGCATTTATTGGAGCTTTGGGATTGGCTCTTGGTATTGGTATACAAAATATTCCGGAGGGAGCAGCTTTGGCTATTCCGATTCGTACAGACGGTGCATCTCGTTGGAAGGCCTTTTATTGGGGTTCAATGTCTGCTATTGTTGAACCAATCGCAGCTGTACTTGGCGCCTTTGCAGTTACCTTTATGACCCCTATTTTACCTTACGCCCTTTCCTTTGCAGCCGGTGCAATGATCTTCGTTGTCGTAGAGGAGCTTATTCCAGAATCGCAGACAAATGGCAATACGGATATTGCTACTCTAGGACTCATGGCTGGATTTATTATCATGATGATTTTAGATGTTGCGTTGGGGTGAATAAAATATATTTGAGAAGAGTCTGGCTATCAGGCTTTGTTAGTGTAAAATAATTCTCGGAAAAACGTTTACAGGTTTTCAAAACAAAAAAAGTCCTATATCCTAGGAAATGCGTAAATAACCTAGAAGGATATAGAACCTATGACTATTGTAACA
>NZ_JAIMEP010000016.1 GCF_019794555.1 Streptococcus suis
TGTTACAATAGTCATAGGTTCTATATCCTTCTAGGTTATTTACGCATTTCCTAGGATATAGGACTTTTTTTGTTTTGAAAACCTGTAAACGTTTTTCCGAGAATTATTTTACACTAACATGGAGTTTGGCATAAGACATTATAGGTTTTCTGCTACTCTGTTCAAGAGGGTTTGGATTGCAGAGGCATCGCTACCTCCTGCCATGGCCATGTCTGGCTTACCACCACCGCGACCTGCTACGATTGGAGCAAGGACTTTGATGAGGTTTCCTGCATGAACATCGTTTGACTTGCTTGCCACAAGGACATTGACCTTGTCACCGATAGCCGCAACAAGTACCAAGACATCAGAGTAGTCTTTCTGCTTCCAGTTGTCAGCGAAGGTACGGAGGGCACCTGCGTCTGATACTTGGACTTGGCTAGCAATAAAGCGCACTCCGTTAGCTTCTTTCACATCTTTGAATACATCACCAGCTGCAGCTGCGGCTGCTTTTTCTTTCAGAGAAGCATTTTCTTTTTGCAATTCACGAACTTGTTCTTGAAGACTTGCAACCTTGTTTGGTACTTCCTTGATTTGTGGGGATTTGATAGTCACCGCTACTTCTTTCAAAGCATCTTCTTGGTCACGATAGGCAAAGAAGGCTTCACGGCCAGTAACTGCGATGATACGGCGAGTACCTGATCCAATACCCTCTTCTTTTAAAATCTTGAAGATACCGATTTCAGACGTATTGCTAACATGTGTACCACCACAAAGTTCGATAGAATAATCACCAATTGTAACAACTCGAACTTCTTTACCATATTTTTCCCCAAAGAGTGCCATAGCTCCCATTTCTTTAGCAGTAACTATATCAGTCTCTACTGTCACAACAGGAATAGCATTCCAGATTTGTTCATTGACTTCTTCTTCAATGCGACGAAGTTCTTCTGCCGTAACTGCTTCAAAGTGAGTGAAGTCAAAGCGTAGGAAGTCTTGCTCATTCAAGGAACCAGCCTGTGTTGCGTGTTCACCAATGATGTTGTGAAGAGCTGCGTGGAGCAAGTGAGTTGCAGTATGGTTCTTCTCTACACCATTGCGACGATTTGTATCAAGCTCAAGTGTATACACCTGACCAAGTGAAATGCTAGCATGAAGCTCAACCTTATGCAATGGTTGCCCGTTTGGTGCTTTTTGAACATCAAGCACAGTCGCAACAATATCGCCAGTGGCATTTTTAACAACACCATGATCGGCTACCTGCCCACCCATCTCTGCATAAAATGGCGTTTGATTGAATACTAATAATGCTTGACCTTCTGAAACTGCTTCTGTACGCTCATTTTCTGCAATGATCACAGATAATGTCGCGTCAAGCTTGGTTTGCCCGTATACAAAAGTTGAAGATTCTGTAATTCCAGCCAATGTTTCATTTTGCATTCCCATTGAACCACCTTTGACAACTGCTGCACGCGCACGATCTTGTTGCTCTTTCATCGCAGCTTTAAAACCTTCGTGGTCAATTTTATATCCTGCATCTTCGGCCAATTCTTCAGTTAACTCCACTGGGAAACCATATGTATCATACAGTTTAAAGATATCCTTACCTTCAAGTGTATCCTTCCCTGCCTCTTTTAACTGAGCCAATAATTGATCTAAGTGACCACTACCAGCATCAATGGTACGGGCAAAAGTCTCTTCCTCGCGTTTCACAATCTTTTCAATAAAGTCACGTTTTTCAAGTACTTCAGGATAGTAGCTCTCCATAATGTGACCCACAATTTCTACCAACTTATATAAAAATGGTCCAGAAATCCCCAAACGTTGACCATGCATTGAAGCACGACGGAGAAGACGACGGAGAACGTAGCCACGTCCCTCATTACCAGGGAGAGCCCCATCTCCAATGGCAAATGAAAGAGCACGAATATGGTCCGCAATTACTTTGAAACTCATGTTATCACCATCTGGATCGTATGTTTTACCAGATAGTTTTTCAACTTCACGAATAATAGGCAAGAAGAGGTCCGTCTCAAAGTTTGTTTTAGCTCCTTGGAAAATAGCTGCTAAACGTTCTAAACCTGCACCCGTATCAATATTTTTATTAGGTAATTCTTTATATTCTGAACGAGGAACTGCTGGATCAGCATTAAATTGTGAAAGTACAATATTCCAAATCTCGATGTAACGGTCGTTTTCAATATCTTCTTCCAAAAGACGAACACCGATATTCTCAGGGTCAAATTCAGTACCACGGTCAAAGAAGATTTCTGTATCTGGACCAGAAGGGCCAGCACCAATTTCCCAGAAATTGTCTTCCAGTGGAATCAAGTGACTTGGTTCCACACCAAGTGCAATCCAACGATTATATGAATCTTTATCGTCTGGATAATATGTCATGTACAATTTTTCTTTAGGGAAACCAAACCATTCTGGGCTAGTTAGCAATTCAAAACCCCATTCAATTGCTTCATCACGGAAATAATCTCCAATAGAGAAATTCCCAAGCATTTCAAACATAGTATGGTGACGAGCAGTTTTACCAACATTTTCGATATCGTTGGTACGAATTGATTTTTGAGCGTTAGTGATACGTGGGTTATCGGGAATCACAGAACCATCAAAATACTTTTTAAGAGTTGCCACACCAGAGTTAATCCAAAGCAAAGTCGGATCATTCACCGGAACAAGATTTGCAGAAGGCTCAACCGCGTGCCCCTTAGATTTCCAGAAATCCAACCACATTTGACGGATTTGAGCAGAAGATAATTGATGCATAATTAAGATACCAAGAGCGTTAAGAAAGCGAGAAGAAAATAGGAGACAAACGCTGTGCTGCAGCGCACTAAGCTGTCTATGATTTCTCGACGCTTTTAGCTCGCGTTCAATTCAGAAAATTATCTAAATTGAACTTTTCCTTTCATTTGTTTTTAGCTTGGCTTTTATTCGAAAATAACCTAACCAAACCATCCCTTTGTTAAAAATTTCAATTTGTTTTCAAAACACATATGGTTCCAGGGAACAGGAACCGACACCAATAGATTGCTTGTTTTTAGAAAAACTTTCAGTGATAAACTATTAAGAACTAGATGCAGCTTCCATCATTTCCACATAGTCAATGGCAACTACTAAAGAAATAACTAAATCAGCATAATCATTATCTACAACCGTTACAGAATAATGGGAAGTTAAATGAAAAAGTTCTTTGGAAATTTCAGCAACTAGTTGACCATCCGGAGTCCTCAAACGAAAATCAAGGTCCCAAATATTGCCTTCTAAAAGCAAACCCAGGTTTTCTACCGTATATTGATCTCTGAAAAATGTCAATTTCTTTTGTAAATAGAAAGAATGACCATCAGCCATGTCAATAGTAAATTGAGGCAGGAAAGAAAATACTTTTTTCGTAATCTGACAAATTTCAATACCTTGGTCATTGGTGACAGTAAATCGTTTCGGAATTTCTAAAAAACTTCCTTTAACTTGATAGGCCAATTGTCCAAAATTATCTTGGATATCAAATTTTTCACCGCCAAATGTAAACCGTTGTTTCACTAGAAATTGTTTCATAATCACCTCAAAAAAATAACAAGAAACCAAACGAAGGGCGAAGAACCGCGGTACCACCTTCATTCAATGACTTGTCATTCTCATTTAAGAACCAGTATTCAGTAGTAAAGCATTTCTTATGAAAGAAAGATTTTCTAAACTGTGAACCCAGGTTCCACTATTCAATTGTAGTATTAAGTAGCAAAATACTTGGCTTAGATGGCTCGCAACAACCGCCAATTTTCTGAACTAAGGTGTCAAGTATTTATTCTTAATCGGTAAGACGTCAATTACTGACCTGATGAACTTGATTCGGTCGTTGATGATGACGATTCAGTTGAAGATTCGGTCGTTGATGATGAAGAATCAGTAGAAGATTCTGATGTTGATGATGAGCTTGAAGACTCTGTAGATGAACTACTTGCATCAGTTGAAATGTATTGTGACAACAAGTTTTGGAACGCTGAATCTTTAACTTTTACATTGGCATTTTGAAGTTCAGTTTTAATGACTCCAGAAATAAATGTCGAATCTGCTTGTTTTTCAGCAAGAATGATTTCTTTCAACTTATCTTTATAATCTTCCCAGTTAGAAGATTTTTCTGTCTTAGATTCTAATTTTACAACGTAATAGCTAGTTGTATAAGTTGTCATGTCAACTACAGATACAACTGAAGCACCAACTTGACCAGCATCTAAGGCAAAGATTGCTGTTTGAACTTCAGTTGGAACAGTGGTTGAAGACGAGTCAAACTTAATTTCACCATCATTATCCTTTGTATCAGTATCAGTAGAATTGTCTTTCGCTAATTGAGCAAAATCTGCGCCCTCTGCTTGTGCAGATGCTAAAACTTCTTTTGCTTTTGCTTCATCATCTAATTTGATGATTCGTGCAGTCACTTCCGGTGTATAGGACTCATAAGCAGTCTTATAGGCATCGTCCGTTAATTCTTTTTCAGCCACTTGTTTCACAGCATATTCCACTAATTTGTTTGTCCGGATTTGTTTTTTATAAGTTTCTTCTGTCAAACCAGCTGATGCTAGAGCAGTCGCAAATGAATCCCCATATTGTTCAGCCATCTTATTATAGGCATCGTCTACTTCTTGGGCAGAAACCTTATCGCCATAAGCTTTTTCAAACACATCACTGATAATCATTGAAAGCAATACCTGCTGTGCTTGAGAATTGTTTTTCACCTCATCATAGAATTCTGAAACAGAGATTGTATTACCTTTCATAGTAATAATGTCTTTGTCAGCACTTGATGAACATGCTGCTAATGTTGCAGCAGCAAATAAAGTTACTGCTCCTGCAAGAAATTTTTTAGTTTTCTTCATTGAAAAACTGTCTCCTTTTATTCAATAACCTCTATATTATAACACAAAAGCTTTAAAATTTCTTAAATTTCTTCTATTTCAAGAGTAATATTAGCACTATTCTTACGAATCATCAGTAATCCATCGCTCATTGAAACCAAACTAGCAGTCAAATCTGGATGATTTAAGGTTGCTTGAAACAAGCGTTGTAGACCCCTGTAGATGGTTCGTTGTCCTCTACGCACTTCTTTAATGTCCTTTGCGATATCACCACCCTGAAAAATATCATCAAGTACAATCAAACCACCAACTTTTACCTTTTTCAATACTTCCGGTAAAAAGACAATGTATTTAGACTTAGCAGAGTCCATGAAGACAAAGTCATAGATATCATCAGGGAGAGTTGGTAACAAATCCATTGCTTCCCCTTCAAGTAAATCAATCTGCTGACGGTGGTCGTATTTTGCAAAGTTCTCCTTAGCAAAACCAATCATTTCTTCATTTCGATCGATGGTTGTAACGTGTGATTTAGGACTGTTCTCAGCCATTAATAGTGCTGAAAAACCAATAGCTGTCCCAATTTCTAATATTTCTTGAGGCTGCAAGGTTTGCATCAAAATCCGAAAGAAAGCAACTGTTTCATGTGGAATAATTGGAATATTTTCTTTTCGTGCAAAATCTTCCAATTCCTTTAAAAACCCAGTGTTTTGCGCCTGGCGTGTTCGCATAAATTCCACAATTTCTTCCTTAACAACAGGACGGCGCATATTGTGGTTTGCGTTTTTTGAGTAAGATTCAACCATAAAGTCAATTATATCATAGACTAGGTCAATTTTGTTCACAAATCAATCAAAAAGCAGGTTTCCCTGCTTTTATGACAATTGTTTCGCTAAGCTAATTTTGTATCCCACATTGTGAGCTAATTCTTGAATGCGTTCAAATTGTGCTCTTTGATTGAAGAATAAATAATAGGAATCCGAATTCATATCCACAGCGCCAAGACAATAACCTTCATTTCCATATTTGCGATCAATCACTGCTGCCCATTCTGGAATAGTTGCCGTTGGTACTAGCCCATCAGAATCTAAAGCTAGGGATATACCTGCTGATCGAACATGTTGAAGCCGGTCAAAATAATGAATAAAATCAGTCAGCTGATCCTTATGATTTCGTACACAAATATACTCTCCATTTTCCAACAAGGTCATCAAAATTAACCAAAGATTTTCTTTTTCCGACTCACCGACCTTAGCAATAAATTGATCAAAGGTTACCGGATCCAAAATGCGTTCCATATCATCGAGGATTTTATTTGGATCAGTCGCAAAAACAACTTCCCTTAATGTAATAAACAGTTCTCGATCTCCATTTGACATCAAATCTGCTAGCTCAAAAATGTCCTGCAACTGTTCTTCTGTTAACATAGTACCTCCACTTTATGAATTTGAAAAGTCCCATTTTATATGCGGCGCCACTTGCTCTACAAAATGGTATATATCATTAAAATCTGCACCATCAAGCTTATTCAAATTGACGACTGCAAGTAGTGCTCCCTTATTTCCTACAATTCGCAAACGTTTCGACTGATAGCCACGATAGACAGGAGAAACCATGTATCGAATCTCCGCAATCTCTTCTAACGAATGGCACTTGCGTTCACTCCAAAAGTGTTCTTGAAATTCTAGGTACTGATTTGTCAAGATAAAAACAGCTTTTTGCTTTCTCAATATATATAAATAAACCAGCAAAGGTTGTAAGAATATCAAATAGACGACACTTCCCATAGATGGCTCAGGTCTGGTCAAACCACCAAGACCCAGCAAGATTAGAACAAGGCTAATCACACTGGGAATGACAATCGAACGTTTATAGGAAATCATTTTAGAGATGTACCCCTTTTTCAACAAGCTCCTCTAACTCAGTTAGGCGTGCTTCAAAAACTTTGAAAGCATCATTAAGATAGTCTTCCTTAGTCATATCTACACCAGCTTTTGCAATGACGTTGAGGGAATAATCTGAGCTACCAGCCTTCAAGTAGTTGAGGTAGTTTTCTTTGTCTTCTGGACTACCATTAACAATCTTGTTTGCGAGAGCTGATGCTGCTGCGAAACCTGTCGCATACTGATAGACATAGAAATTGTAATAGAAGTGTGGAATACGAGCCCACTCAAATTGGATTTCTGGATTTTCTTCAGCAGAAAGTCCGTAGTATTTCTCGTTTGTCTGACCGTATAATTCATTGAGGAAATCAGCCGTCAAGACCTGACCTTCCTGGTCTGCCTTATAGATAGCTTGTTCAAACTCGGCAAATTGGGTCTGGCGGAAGACTGTGCCACGGAAACCATCTAGGTAATGGTTAAGAATCGCAAAGCGTTCCTTGTCATCTTCTACTTCTGCCAAGAGTTTTTCAGTCAGAAGGTTTTCGTTGGTAGTTGACGCAATTTCAGCCAAGAAAAGTGAATAATGGCCATAGACATAGGGTTGAGTCTTACGAGTCAACATAGAGTGAAGAGAATGCCCTGTTTCATGGATAAGGGTGTACATATTATCCAAATTATCCTGCCAGTTGAGAAGCATGAAGGCGTTTGTGTCGTAGGCACCTCCTGAGTATGCTCCTGAGCGTTTTCCTTCATTAACATGGACATCAATCCAGCGATTTTCGAAGGCTTCCTTCACAATAGCCGAATAATCCTCGCCAAAGATTTCCAAGGTTTCTTGGCATTTCTTGAGTGCCTCTTCATAAGAAATCTTAGTACTAAAATCTGACAATGGTGTGTACATATCGTACATTTTCAAATCATCAATACCCAAGAGTTTCTTACGCAAATTAATGTAACGGTGCAAGAGCGGGAGGTGCTTGTTGACTGCCACCACTAATGTATCGTAAACAGATTCTGGAATAAAATTGGCTGCAAGTGATGCGTGACGGGCTGAGTCGTACTTCCGCAAACGTGCTTTCAGGTTATTGACCTTAACATTAGACTGCAGAGTCTTAGCGTAGGTATGCTGGAACTGCTCGTAGGTACCGTACATGGCCTCATATGCTTCTTGACGGACGTCGCGGTTTTTAGACTCCATAAAGTGGATGTAGTTACCGTGAGAAAGTGGTACCAAATGTCCCTCTTCATCCGCAATTTCAGGGAATAGGATACTAGCATTATCCAAAACAGAGAAGGTTTCAGCTGGAGATTCGAAAATCTCACTCGTAGCTGCCAATACTTCTTCAATTTCTTGTGACAAAACGTGGTCCTTAGCTGCTAAGAGTTTTTCAAATTGATGGCTGTACTGCACCAAGGTTGGCTCTTCATCCATGAATGCTTTCAACTGTTCCTCAGTAATAGCCATAAATTCAGGTTCATAGAAGGCAAAAGCTTGTGAAAAGGCCGCATACAAGCCCATGGCTTTAGCTTGAAATTCCTGGTATTTACCTTCACGAGTATCTTGGTCGTTCTTCATAGACGCATAGACATAGAGTTTTTCAATGCGACGCATGAGACCGAGTTGTTTTTCACTAATATCTAAGAGACTTTCAGCCGAATCAAGCAAGTGGCCAGCAAAATCCTTTGCCGTTTCTGTTTCTGCTTGTAATGAAGCTAATTCTTCTTCCCAAGCTTCATCGGTTGGAAAAATAGTGGTCAAATCCCACTGGTATTTTTCTTCAATTTCATGACGTTGTTTAGACATAATAAATCCTCCGTATTCCATATTTTAACATAAAAATGCCCTACTTTCCAACGGGAAGTGAGAACGATTGCATTATTTTTTAAGGTAAAAAACCGGTGGATAAAGGACTTGATTTCTCTTGTCTTTAACCCTAATATAATAGCTATCAAAGTCCTGGTAAACCGAGTTCAAATTTACCTGTATCTGGGCAAAGCCAATGGCAGAGCGGGGCAGTCGGATGTGGGGAAACCAGTCTAATGCTGTCTTGGTCAGTAGATTTTCTCCACGTCCATAAGCCTCTGCTTGCAGGGCGAGCCATTTGGGAGATTTGTAATAAAGCTGCTGAGCAATGTAGCGAGGCAAATCTTCATCCATTGGACAAGTCATGCTAGATAGAATTTGCTTGGCAAAGGGCAGACGCAAGATTTCCAATAATTTTCCCTCGCAAAATGGAAAAACCTTTGTCAGACAGTGGACCTTACCTCGTAAGTCTTCATGAATAAGGTACCGGAGCCGCAATTCTTTTTTCTCGTCATCCAATTCCCAGAGGTGAAACCCCATATTCATACTAAAAGAGAGAAATTGCTTGTGCAAATTGGTCAGTCGTTCCTTGAGCCACAAATCCTTGCCGAGCAACCAAAGAACCTGATAACCAGCCTCACGATAGGCTTGCGTCCTCAGCTGCAAACGAGAAATCGGCAGACTAGAACATTGCACTTCCAAGACTAAACGATCATTGACAAATAAGTCCGCTATCTGACCTAACTCTGGCAGGCATTTTTCAAGTTCAACTCGTTCAGTATTGACTAACCACCTGTACAGACAAGACTTGAGGGACAGGTGCTGGGCAGACTCATTCTCGGAAAAGTAATGGCAGTCCCGCAGGGTGACGTGGGCAAAGTGCGAACGCAGAACTTTTCCGGATTTGTATCGGACTAGGCCTCCACAACCTGGACAAGAATAGCGACCTTGGGGCGCAGGATTTTCCAAGACATTAAAAACTTGCCCTTCTTCATCAATTGCAACTAACATAAAACCTCCTTTCTTTATTAGTTCGCAAAAAAACACCCAGCTACGCTGAGTGTTGTGAATTTACCCAATCTGACTGCCGTTTGGCACAGATGGATCGACTGTTAAGAGTGTTAAATTGTCACCATGTTCGGCTGAGAGGATCATGCCCTGGCTGAGCAAGCCCATCATCTTGCGTGGCTTGAGGTTGGCAACGATTTGGACTTTCTTACCGACCAACTCCTGCTCATTTGGATAGTACTTGGCAATACCAGACAAGATTTGGCGGTCTTGTCCGTCACCTGCGTCCAGACGGAATTGGAGCAACTTGTCAGAACCCTCTACTTTTGCTACTTCCTTGACTTCGGCCACACGGATTTCTACCTTGTCGAAGTCCTCGAACTTGATCGCAGCTTTTTTGTTTTTGAGTTCCACGTCAGCTGGGTTCCACTCTTTTTCTTCCTCTTGGGAAATAGCAGAGCTACCACCCATTTGGGCTTGGATATAGGCGATTTCTTCTTCCATATCCAGACGTGGGAAGATAGGTGTACCTTTTTCTACCACTGTCAAACCAGCTGGAAGACCTGCAAAGTCAAGATTTTCAAGGTCAAATTCTGTTCCCAAACCAAGCTGTTCCATAATAGCATTTGAAGTGGTCATCATAAATGGCTGAATGAGGTGAGCCACCACACGAAGACCAGCTGTCAAGTGAGCCATAACCGCTGCCAACTTGTCTCGGTCCGCTTCGTCCTTAGCCAAGACCCAAGGTGCAGTTTCATCAATGTACTTGTTGGTACGGGAGATGATATTCCAAACAGCTTCCAAAGCGCGTGGATAGTCAACTGCTTCCATATACTTGTGGTAGCTTGCCAAGTTTTCAACTACGACTGCCGCCAAGTCCGCATCAAAGTCCGTCACATTAGCCACAAAAGTTGGTACCTGACCGCCGAAATACTTGTTAATCATAGCAACCGTACGGTTGAGTAAGTTTCCAAGGTCGTTGGCCAATTCGTAGTTGATACGACCAACATAGTCTTCTGGCGTGAAAGTTCCGTCAGAACCGACTGGTAGACTACGCATGAGGTAGTAACGCAGTGGATCCAGGCCGTAACGCTCGACTAACATTTCTGGGTAAACAACATTTCCCTTAGACTTGGACATCTTGCCATCTTTCATAACAAACCAGCCGTGAGCAACCAAGCGATCTGGCAGCTTCATATCCAACATCATAAGCATGATTGGCCAGTAAATGGAGTGGAAGCGAAGAATGTCTTTTCCAACCATGTGGTAAACAGTTCCATTCCAGAACTTGTCATAGTTGGCTGTTTCTTCCTGACCATAGCCCAAGGCTGTCGCATAGTTAAGCAGAGCATCTATCCATACGTAAACAACGTGTTTTGGATTAGACGGAACAGGTACTCCCCATGTAAAGGATGTTCGGGATACTGCCAAATCTTCCAAGCCTGGCTCGATGAAGTTTTTCATGATTTCATTCATTCGACCGTCAGGTTGGATAAAGTCTGGGTGAGCATTGAAGAACTCGACCAATTTATCCTGATACTTGCTGAGGCGGAGGAAGTAGGATTCTTCTGATACCCAAGCAACCTCATGTCCACTTGGAGCAATCCCGCCTGTTACCTTACCATTTTCATCACGGAATACCTCTGCCAATTGGCTTTCAGTGAAGAATTCTTCGTCTGATACAGAGTACCAACCGGAATATTCACCCAAGTAAATATCATCTTGCGCTAGCAATTTTTCAAAAACATCTGCCACCACTTGTTCATGGTAATCGTCTGTTGTGCGAATAAACTTATCATATGAAATATCAAGAAGTTTCCAAAGTTCTTTCACTCCGACCGCCATGCCATCTACATAAGCTTGTGGAGTTAATCCAGCCTCTTTTGCCTTCTCCTCAATCTTTTGACCGTGCTCATCAAGACCTGTTAAATAATAGACATCATGCCCCATAAGGCGTTTGTAACGAGCCAATACATCACAGGCAATGGTCGTGTAAGCTGAACCGATATGAAGTTTTCCAGACGGATAATAAATCGGTGTGGTGATATAAAACGGTGTTCTTGTCATGCTTTTTTTCCTTTCAAATTCAGAGCAAATGAAACCCTGTTATTGACAACATCCTATTTTATCATATTTTCAGCTAAATCTCAAAATGGTTCTCATTGTTATTCTTCTTCCATCTATGCTATACTATACTGTAATCCGAATAGAAAGAGGTATGCTATGTTTACTAAGAAAAATTGTCTTATCCATCTTTTCTTCCTTATTATTGCTGCTGGACTCTATCGCTACGGTATCAAGGCACCTGATTTGACTTGGAATATGTTTTTGGCCTTGGTTTCACTAGATTTTGCTATTCTGACCCATTTTTCTAAAAATGGACTCATTAAATTCATCACCGCTGTCCTTTGGCTTTTCTTTTATCCAAACACATTTTACATGGTGACAGATATTGTTCATATGCACTTTGCCAACACAGTTCTATGGCAACGAGAAAGTATGATTCTATTTATGCTTTATGTCCCAAGTATTTTCTTTGGGGTCATGAGCGGTGTGGAGAGTTTAAGACTTATCTTCTCCGCTTTTGCCATCAAGTCTTATTGGCTTCGCCTAGTCCTAATTGGTGGCTTGTCCTTTCTCTCTAGTTTTGCAATCCATATTGGTCGCTATGCTCGACTAAATTCCTGGGACATTTTTACACGACCAACTGTCGTTGTCAATGAAATGATCAATGTTATTTCATGGGCAGCTCTGCCATTTATTTTAGGATTTACATTTATCCAAATTATGGTTCTGGTCTTTGCGATTGATGAATAAAGAAAAAACGGAAACAGTTTTGAACAGCTGCTTCCGTTTTACTTTATTCGATATGAAGTTGTGGAAAAATATCTTCCAAATCAGAAATTATTTCTTGATGAAAATCTAAATAATAGGTTTTCTGTTCAGAGTCTGGCAGTTTTTCAATATCTGCTAAAATGTCCTGATAGTGTCGTAGAAGGTTCTTACCAGCCACTTTATCTATCTCATCCATTTCACCGATACCTGCTGCTATGTCATCTAAGCTATCATATTTTGCAATTATTCCCTCGGTCCAATCCCGCTTGTCCTTGTTGAGATTGACAATCTTTTCTGTCAGCCATTCTTCATAACTTTCCTCTTCTGTCAAAGACTGGCTATTAGCGGCGGTCTTAGTCACTCGGTCGGATTTACTAGAACGAAGGTAATTCCGATAAAACCAGAAGGCAAAAAGAATAGCTAGAATGATATTGACTGGAAAAACAAAGCTAAGGGTGAACAGTACGGTCAGCCACAAGATCAACTTGAAATTTCTTGCCGCTTTCTCTGCATGTCTGTTCTTCTCCTCCCACTCGTCCAATATAGCCTGGGCTTGTGCAGTATAGGTTTCAACCAATTTTGCCAGTCGTACCTTTTTCTCTGGGTCGTCTTCCAGTTCCATTGCCAGATAGGCTTGGTTCATGCGGGCCTTGGCCGCCTCATAAGTCTGGACAGTCGCTAAGTATTCCGCATTGCTATTCATCTGATTCAGCAAGCGATCCGTCTGTCCATGAATGAAAGACCGATCACTTGATTTTAATTTACGGTAAGGCATTACACTCTCCCTGTATATCTGAAATATACTACCATTTTACGATAGGTTACATTCTTTTGCAATGCTTCAATATCATTATTTCCTTCTGCCAAACAATAGGCTTAAAATGACATAACCACCTGCCAAGGCAACAATAATCACTGGTGAAGCCCAGAGTAAAATCAAAAACCAAATAACAAGTTTGTCCATCTGTCCGTCCTTCTACTTCCTACGAAAAAATGTAAAAGCTATCGCTATTGCGATAATGCCCACCAAATAACAAATCGCAAATGTAAAAAATAGAAATGCACCCATATATTTCTCCCCTGGTTTAGCTGATAATCTGTCATAAATTTAGTTGCTTAAAAAGCTCATTTATTTTTTGTTCAATCTGTTCTAATTCTACCACAAACCACTCAGTAACAGAAACTTTTTTACCGGTTGGAGAAATAGTCTCCAGTTGGACGCGCTTGTCGCTAAAAGCGTCGTGTAAATATTTTTCTAACTTGTTAGCAGAAACATTCTGGATCTCATAACTGGCTACCAGATAGACTGGAGCATATAGGTAAGTCGCTTCGTTTTGACTATTGGAAAGCCTTTTTTTGATAT
The DNA here is from genome assembly GCF_019794555.1 of Streptococcus suis. Lineage (GTDB taxonomy): Bacteria > Bacillota > Bacilli > Lactobacillales > Streptococcaceae > Streptococcus > Streptococcus suis_AB. The sequence continues at coordinate 13,732 of NZ_JAIMEP010000016.1, forward strand.
CTGTAGCTACCCCTATCTTGTAGAGGTTATCCAATTCTAAAAATCGAGTATCTGTTCCAGCATATTTGATAACATAAATGTAGCCTGTTGTGTGATATTGGGCGGTTTCTTCTCCTAGCATAGAAATAATATCTAAGGGTTCAGTTACCAATCTGCCCGAACGCTTTTTATCGTACAATGAAGAAATTAAACTCAAGAGCCAAACATGATTCTCCGTTCCATTTTCATATACAATATGCACCTTGTACTTACGATCTGTTGACTGGTTGACTTCCACACCTGTCTTAGGATCATAAATTTTGGCAACATACAGCATGACACCATTATCAACATAAAAATTCCCCTGTTTAATGGGATTTTTTCGACTGATACGGTTTCCTTGACTGGTTTCCTCGATGGATTTTATCTGACGTTTACCACAAGCAATATCAGCATGAACCTGTGTAAACAATTTCCGATAGGTGTCAAAGCCAGTTTGAACACGTGTACGACTACTAGATTTACTCCTAGCTCTAACTGTTCCCTGATAGCGTTTAGTGCTAAATAAGGTCCTATCTGTTTCGAAATTTTCAAACAAGGAATCATCATTTAAAATATCATCTAAGTCATCTATCATGTCTATCTCCTAACAAATCCAGTTCATCATAGGCGCTAACTAGAGCTCTTCTCCCCTCATCCGCACGAATCGCCTTCAAGCGACTGAATAATTGTCGTTCTTTGATTTGAGTACTTCTTTGTGGCTCTCGTCCATGTTTCTTAACCCATTGACAGATTTCCATAAATTTCTCTATTTCTGGGTGTAATCTTTCAACTTTGACAACACGAATCCCAGCAACCAAGCTTTCAAAGGCTTCATCCGCAAAAATATCTTCTAAGGTTGCAAAATTTTCTATCATTGATTATCCCTTTCACGACGGAGTTCATCAAGCTTAGCTAAGGCAAAGTAAAGTCGGTCTTCCTCTAAATCTGAGGAATTTCGTCTTGGTGAACGTCCATGTTCACCCTGAAAAGCCTTAATCTGTGGATAAAGCATGCGCAATTCGTCAGTTGTAAACTCTACTTTTTTAGCATCAAACACTCGTGCAATTAGGCTCAAGGTACGACTATCCACATCTCTAGACAATACCTCATAAGCACTTTGGAATGGGTTGACACTATCAATCAAATCTATACTTAAGTCGTCAATATTGATAAATTTATCCGCCATTTTTAAAAGCTTATTATTTTCGCTGTCTTTTTTAGCATTGGATAAGGTCAAATCAGCGACTAAATGCTGACGAACCTCTTCAACTTCTGTCTGTGTCAAATCTGGATAACGTGTGGCAATCACTCTTGGAATCAACTGTTTTGTGATGACCTTGCTCTCTGCACCTGCAGAAATAGCTGCCTGTACCACATCATCTTGCAAGACAGAGGCTTTTAAGTCTGTAATATCCTGCTCAATGATTTTTTGGGTACGTTCCGTTGATGGCTTGGCTAGACCCTTGATAAAAATCTCAGCTCCGTTAGCTTTCTGGCTGTCATTTTCCTTACGCTTAAACTTGAATGAAGGTGATAAAACATTTTCCATCAGCAAGCTGGCAGTAATGGCTTTCATGATGTTATTTACAGAGAATTGGACCTCCTCATCTTCGGCATCTGGTTCTGCGATTAGATTGGTGAATTGAGCTCTGGTCTTGTTTGAGCTATCCCTTGTGACCCGTCCGATAATCTGGACAATCTCTGTCAGCGAAGAACGGTAGCCGATAGTCAGGGCATATTCTGCAAATGGCCAGTCAAAACCTTCCTTGGCCATCCCAAGCGCAATAATCATGTCTAGCTCATCTTCACTGTCCATTTTCGCTAAATAGGTACTGACTAGGTCACGACCATCTTCTGTTACCAAGTCTGCAATCTTCAAGATCTTACCTGTCTTAGAACGCAGATGAATAATCCCATGTTCATCTTTATGCAGATAGTCCCCTAGACAATCTAAAATCTCATCCACTTCTCCATATTTATCCTTCGAAGACTCGCCAGAATTGACGTTTGGAATGTGAATGATGGTCTTCTTGTCAATAAACTCTGGCAATAAATCTGGAAAGGCATCCGTGTAGCGACCACGGTAAAACTTGTAGTTCATGACAAAGGATTTGAGGTATTTGTATCCCTCCAACTGCTCGTAATAAGTATAGGTTACACGCTCAAAACGCGCCTCATCTGCCGGATCCAAGATAGGCACACTATCTCCACGGAAATAGGAACCTGTCATGGCAAAGACATGGGCAGTTGATTTCTGCAAGACTTCCCGCAGGGCATTACCCAAGACAGAATTATCATCCTGGGAGACATGATGAAATTCATCAATAGCAAGCAAACAACCATCAAAATCGCTGGCATCCAGTTGCTCAGAAGCAAAGCGGAGCGTGGCATGGGTTGCGATCAAGACATCATCCGATTCATCTGTAGACTTGATGAAGTTGATGAATTTTTCTACCTTACTTTTGGCGGTACCTGATGTGGTTAAGTTGTTCTCATCTTTGACGATCCAATCCCAGTAATAGCCAAAGTCCGAAAGTTTGGTCGAACGAAATGACTTGCCGATGGACTTTTCTGGTACGGCTATGATAGCTTTTTTCAAGCCTTGGCGTTTCAACTTATCCAAGGCTACAAACATCAGTGCCCTTGACTTACCGGATGCTGGCGGGGCCTTGACCAAGAGGTAGGGGCTGTTTCTCTTTTCATAGACACGCGCCTGCATCTCACGCATGCCCAATTCATTGGTATTGACGCTGGTTTTCTTCTGACCATAGGTCACTTCAAAAAGCTGGCTCATGATTGCTCCTTCATTTCTTTATAGCGTTTTAAAAGGTGGCTGAGGCGTTCTTCATCGCTGGTAAATGGTGTTTCCTTGTAGGCACGCTCCACAATGCCATCTAGTACCCGATGGGCTTCTCGGAGTGCTTGTGGCATGGTATCACGATGATAAAGCTCTGCTAAAGTACCACCCAATTCCTCTCGTAAGTCCAGGATTTCAAAGACTTGTTCTTCGATTTGATTCTTTCGCTTGGTTGATAATTCTGGCACGGGGAAGGTGTTGTAAACCAATCCAGCAGAATAACGATAATCTGTTTTTAACTTCCCACCGATGGCTCGTAGCCAGGTCATGTGGAGTCGTGACATGAGAAGACCAAGAAGGTAGACAGGGGAGTTGTAAATAGTGATTACTGCATCAGAAACTATTGTATCCCCTCCACTAATAAAATCCATTGGGACGTACTTCCGTGCTTCAGAAGACACTCTAGGTATTAAAATAGCTTGTTCAGAAAAGTCCTTGATTTCACCGAATCTCCATGGTATTTCAGCCAATTTATTTGTTGCTTCAGATTTTGCTGATAATCTAAAATTTTTGACTTGGTTTAATCTTTGGGAAATAATAGGATTTTTTTGCAACTTAAAATAATCATCTTGATTCAGCCATAGAGCATATCTATATGTTCCCTTAATAAACTCTTCTCCACTTTTGAATTTCTTGAAGATTGAAGCCAAGTCTGGATAGTTTTTTAAAAATTCTTGATACTCAGATATAGAAAACAACAGACCACCGCCATCATATGGACCGTTTCCTCTTGACATCTTAGGTAAACCATTTAGCGCTTTGCTACTTGTAGAAACAATAATATCGTCGCCTTCAGTCAAATAAGGAGTAATGTGTTTTGCTGTTTGTCTAATTAAGTTCTCATCATAAATATGACGTTCCTCATTTACATTACTTCGATTCGATATTCCTACAATAGCCACCGTTACACCTGCATTATTGGATGCGCTGTTCCCCCATTTAAAAGAGGTATACGCAAACTCAACTTCCATTCTATCTAACAATGTTGGCCAAATGATTGCTACCTGTTCCCCTTGAAAAATAGAGTTTGTCGTTACAAAAGCTAATTTAGCATCTGCTGTATTGATGAAAGAAACTCCCTTATAAAACCAACCAGCCACATAATCCATTTTTGAAGCCTTACGATTCCCAAGGCTAACAGCTTTTATATCTTCCTTCTGTTCTTTGGATTGTAAACTACTACCAATATATGGCGGATTTCCTATCAGGTAGATTTCATCGGTCGGTGTGTGTGGTACAACCCTATCCCAGTCAAGTCTCAGGGCATTCCCTTGAGTGATATTTCCTGCATCGCGAAGAGGGAGGAAGGCTTGTTTTATTGAGATTTCTTTTTCCGTTTCCACATTCATTTGGTGCTCAGCTATCCAGAGGGAAAGACGAGCCACCTCATGAGCAAAGTCATCTAGCTCGATGCCATAGAATTGATTGAGGCTGATGTTAGAAAAAAGAGCAAATGAGTCATTTTGACTTAATTCACGAAGTGATTTTAGTATTTTAATCTCTAAACGTCGGATTTCTTTATAAGTGATGATAAGAAAGTTTCCTGAACCACAAGCTGGATCAAGGAATTTGATATGAGAGATTCTATTCAAAAGGCTTTCAAGTTCCCGAATGAACGTATTACGATTTTCACGTCTCGTTTTTTCAGTAACATCCTTGTCTTCATTTTCATTGATTTTATCCACGATAGTCTGATAATTGGCTGTCAGTTCATCAAGAAAGAGCGGTTTGATAACTTTCATGATGTTTTCAACAGAAGTATAGTGCATACCTGAGCTTGAACGGTGTTCACTACTAGCAACCGTCTGAATCATAGCCCCTAAAATATCTGGATTGATGTCAGTCCAGTTGAGGAGCTCGCCAGCTTCCAAGATTAACTTTCTCGTTTTTTTGTCAAATACTAAATTTGTCGAAGCATCAGTAAAGAGTTTTCCATTAACATAAGGAAATTCCTGTAACCAGCTTTCTTGGCTGAAACGATTGGCAATATCCAGACTAGCAAATATCTGATTGAAAAGAGCATTCAAATCACTGCCATCTTCTCGCGAGCGTGTTTTGATGGCATTGGTAAAGATACCCTTTTTCATGATTTCTGTATCTTCGGCAAATAAAAGAAAAAGCAAGCGAATCAAAAACAGGTTAAACTCTTTTTCCTCTTGACTACGGTCATCAAAGTGATTGATTTTCTTTAATTCATCATACAAACGTGTGAAGCGTTCCGCAGCCTTAATATCCGCAGGATTTTCCTTTGCATAATCCACCTTCTCTACACCATTCCAAGCCAAGAAAAAATCGGCATAAGTTGGCAAGTCCTTAAAAGGAATCTGTAAGGTATCGAAAGTCTTAGTATCCTTGGCCGCAAAGTCCACAAAATTGGTCACAATGATGTAGCGGGGTTGTGACTTTTTATCTTTGATTGCCTCTTCAATCTCAGCAACACTTGCCACGACCGACTTCTCCGTGGGAACAGTCTTGAAATAGAGCTTATTCTTTATTTCACCACTTTGGTCTTTACGAATGCGCGTGATTGTCGCCTTGGGAATATCATAAAAAGACAAGAATTCATAGATAAAAGAAGCTTGGTCAAAACCATCCTCCAGTAACTGCTGAATCTTGTCTTCAATTGTAATAATATCAAACTTTGCCATAAGATCTCCTGTTTTTCCTAACACATTTGTATTAGTACAAAAGGAGCGTTCGTTGAAAAAATAACCCACGTTATTATACTAAACACACCATTCAGTTTCCTAATCTGATTTTGTGATAGGACTGTTGTTGTTAGGGTTTGACTGAAAGTCAAACCCATGGTATACGTAGTATATCATGGGCATATTTATATTAGTTATCACATTATTTCTGCCATTATCATATTATTAATAATTTAACACCTCATTGGAAGTTCTAGCTCGTTACAAAACCAGAAACTATACTGTAACAAAAAAATTGTCAAACAATTTTAGTTTGTGATATAATAGTTTTGAAAAAGGGATTGAGCGCCAACCCAATCCCAGTAGAACCGTTTTAAAGACGGGACGAATGAAGATTACAGTCAACCTGCTAGTTCACTCTGTCAAAGTTTCATAGCGGTTGGCTGTCTTTTATTTTTTACGATTGTTAAAAATAAATGTCAGTAGCACGATTAGTAACGTGCCAAACTGAAACATTAGCCCGAGGGCCTCTGCGACAGACATTGCGGCAAACCTTTCTAGTTCGGTACTGCATAGGCACCACCTCCCAAAATAGATTTCCGCCCCGCTTTTGGAACTTTTCTACTGTACTATTATACCATATTTTTCACAGGTTTTACATAGATTTCGATGCTTGCTCGAATTTCATATAGCATTTGTCAAACGAATTTAGTTTGTGATATAATAGTTTTGAAAAAGGGATTGAGCGCCAACTCAATCCCAGTAGAACCGCTTTAAGACGGTGGTTCGTGTTAAGCTAATTTAGAAATAGCCGTCACTCCCCAAAGTTTTGACGGCTATTTCTTTTTGTCATCTTTGAAGATTTTATAGCACAAACCTACTAAGGCGATGGTGAAACCACCAAAACTCAATAAAGTTTGTACCACTTCAAACACTGATCCCCCGCCTCCGACTTTCAATTTTTGAAACGATATTTTTCAAAAATTGAACTAGTGCGAACCTTAGACAAATCGCTTAGGATTTGTCGTTACTTGATGAGCAAGTTTACTTGCCATCAAGTTTAGGTTAGCCTCTCACTTAGAAAGTAACCACCGTCTTTCTCCTACATCTATTCATGGATATAGGAGCACTTTTCTACTGTTCAATTATACCATATTTTTCACAGGTTTTTCTGTGGATTTTTTTTGAATTTTACCATTCTCCGTGTATTATTTTGAAACTTTCAATCTTTTACATAAAAATAAGCCTAGAATTTTCTAAATTAATATGGTAAAATAGTAAACTAGTAAAGCATTTGCGAGGTGGACCGTATATGAAAACAGAATTTATCAAAGAAAAAGCTAAATCAGCGTTTAACCTTAATGCGCTTACTTCCCCATTAATGGGGATAGTTTTGTTAATTGTAGGGGAAATGCTAGGATTAATTGTGTATGCTCCGATAATTTCATTTATTCCGTATGATAACAATCCATTTCTCTCGCTTAGCTTAGATTTATTTGCTTTTATATTTATTAGTTTAGTTGTGATTCTTTGGTCTCGCTGTGTTGAAAAAAGCCCGTGGTTAGGACTTGGGTTTACTAAAAAAGGGGCTGGAAAAGATTTTCTACTCGGTTGGGGTATCGGAGCGACAATGCTAACCACTTGTGCACTCATCATGTGGGGATTGGGTGCGATTGAATTTACTAGCATCCAGTTCTCTATAAAATTACTCGGAGAATTCTTTGTACTAATCCTAGCTTGGTCAATCCAAGGTACAACAGAAGAGATATTATCAAGAGGATGGATGTTTTCATCACTTTCAGCCAAACACACTATTCCTGTTGGTATCCTTATTTCCTCGCTCTTTTTCACATTTCTTCATTTAGGAAATCATGCTATCTCACTCATACCGCTTTTGGATCTCACATTGTTTGGTGTTTTAACCTGTTTGTTGATGCTCAAAACAGGTAATATTTGGACAATTGGTGGCTTGCATGCTGCCTGGAATTGTTTCCAAGGAAATGTCTTTGCATTTCCAGTTAGCGGTACAAAAGCTGGCCAGGCCTTTATACAAGTTGGTATCACAGGACCTGAATGGCTATCTGGCGGTGATTTCGGAGTCGAAGGTTCTGTAATTAGCTTGTTTGTTCAAAGTGGAATGATTGCTTGGCTTGTCTATGACCTCTATTATAAACATAAAAGGAAAACCTTATAAACAACAAAAGACTGTTGACGATTCACTCGCTAACAGTCTTTATTTTTTCTTTTATGGATTCGTAAAAAATTGTCCTAGCTATATGGTAATATGGTTGAACAAAAAAAGACAACAAATGTAAAGTTACCAATTCACCGACAAACCAGCCTAGAAATGATAGATCTAGACGAATTCGTTGCCAATAGTTTCCTTTCATTAAGAGGCGACTTTCTTTTAATACATTCAGTGGGTTGGTGTAACTTGCATTATCTAAATGATCAAACAGGACAAAAACAGTCTGAGAATAGGCATAGTAAACAAGAAAATACAAGACGATGCCAACTATAAAAAGAATCGCTCCTCTAGCCATCAATTGATCAGGCTGATGAGAAACCAGCTCTGCCATTGCCCCAGGAGAAAGCACCATCAAGCTCCTCATAGTAAGACCAGTAAGCCATAAGGCGGAACCTATCGTGGCGGGTAAACCTGCTACCATGAGAATCAAATACTGAAAGAGTAAGGTCATGCAAATAGGTTTTGCCCAATCCGTTTTGAGTAGTGAAATGCAATCTTTCAGAGTGACTTCCTGTCTTTCACCTCTGACTAATTCCAGCAGATGAAAACAAGCAAGCCCGATCAAAAGCTGTAAAAAAAGATTGATTCCTTCACGAGAAAGATAAGCTATTGTAACAGATGGAACTAAGCGACTCTCTACCAATGCACTATCTTGTCGTAGACTCAGAAAAGTGAATAGACGAAAAATAGTCGTTGATAAGGCATAGCATATAGCTAGCAAAATGGATGGTAAGAACAGGATTGTTGTCCCCTTGGTTCGCTCACGAATAGCCATCGCTCTAGATACGATATTGTTCGTCGTCATTTCCATCTTCCTTCCATTTTCGTTCTTTATGCATCTGTTTTCATATTGGAAATCATCGTTCTATACACTACTACAGTATTTGATAAACACGCACTTTTAACTATAGTATATAACTTTTTTCATCTGTTTTCCATTAATTTCTATCGAAATATGCTAAAATCCCTTCGATTTGAAGGGATTCGCCACAATTTATCGATTAAAGTGCTTGTGACACTCACAACTTAAGCAGGGGTTGAGGTAACGAGTGTTTTTTCATCGGAAAAAACCAAAGGATTCTTAGCTATTAAATCTTCATAAAACAGCGCTTGACAGGTCCAGTAATAAGGGAATACATAGAGCCCTAGGAGCCCTAACGTCAAGATAACGCCAATAAACCAGCCAATAAAAGAAAGATCTAACAAGAATCGACGCCATTTATTCCCACTCATCAATTGCCAACTTTGTTTAAATATCTTGAAGGGCGATGTGTACAAATCCTTGTCCAAATAGTCATATAGCAAAAAGGAGACCTGACTGAGCCCATAATTAATATATAAATTCAAAACAATCCCAACTAGCATAAGTATGAGACCTAAATACAAATTTGTCGAATTGAAAAGGCTCGAAAAATCTGGAGAATATCCAACAGGCGCTTCAACAATAAAAATTGAATTATAAAATGAAAGTAATATCAATGCAACTCCGACTGTAGTTGGAAATGCAGCAACATAGAGAAAAATTTGTTTCAATAAAATTGTCACTACAATCGGTAAAAAATTTTTACCATCAAGCAGAGAAAAGCAATCTTTGAACGAAACGATACTTTTCTCATTACGGACCACCCTAATCAATTGAAAACAAGCTGTTACAAGCAAGCATTGTACTAAGAAATCAAAAAGGGATGACGGACCAAGTGAAATATAATGAATAGTGCGTGTCACACCATTTTTCACAAAAGTGTTTCCCCATAAAACAATACCTGCCTGTCCCCACATCCGATCTAAAACATCTGATAGGACCATAATGAGAACAGGTGCTAAAAATAAGGTCATCATCCCATCCGTACTTTCACGAATGGCTGTTGCTTTAGCACGAATATCTCGATTTGACATCGCACTTCTCCTTTCATATTTGTGTCTCTCTTTAATATATTATACTATCTTATTTTTTAATTTTCCAGTATTTCTATAAAAAAATTGTAGAAAAAATCCCTTCAAATAAAGAAGAGATAAACATTATTTTGCTTCAGAATGACCATAGCCATAGAAGAAATAAATGAACATACCAATTACTAAGGCAATTCCAAAAGCTAACCAAGTATCAAGACTGTATTGGAACATAAAGGAAAGACAAATCAGAATTGATAAAATAGGCAATAAGGGTACCAGCGGTGTTTTAAACTGACCTTCTTTTGGCAACCCATCTATTTGTCTAAGACGAATGATACCGACTGCTAACATCATCAAATAGGCTAAAGTACAAATATTCAGAAAGGAAGCAATGGTTGCTAAAGGAAAAATACCCGCACAGATCACCGCAAATATTCCAACCAGTATCGTCGCATTCTTAGGAACCTTACTGGTTTTGGTCAATTGACTCAAGGATTTCGGCAATAATCCATCGCGACTAATCGAATACACCATCCGTGAGAGTGCATAAGTCATCGAGATGCATACTGTAATCAAGGTCAGAATGGCCACAACAGAAATATAACTTGCTGCCCAGCCTAAACCAACCTCCCGCAACGCAAAAGCAACCGCATCTGCCACATTCAACTTAGAATAATGCACCATCCCTGTTAAGACTAATGTCACTATAATGTACAATATTGTGACAATGAAGAGGGATAAGACGATTCCCTTTGGCACATTCTTTTCAGGTGTTTTTACCTCATCTATAGCTAGCGAAATGGATTCAAAGCCAAGAAAGGCAAAGAACATGAGAGAAGCTCCTGCCATTATACCTGCTTGACCACCGTAAATCGCTCCAAACCCAAAGGGCGCAAAATCAGCCCAATTGGACGGTTTAATAAAGAACATACCAGCAATCACAAACAAGGCCAAGGCAGAGAATTTTAAGATAACTAAGGCTGAATTAAAACGAAGTGCCGCCTTAGAATTTAGTAAAACAACCCCTATTACGAAAACCAAGACCAGAACTGGTAAGAGGTCTACATAAGTACCCGCAGCAGGGTTGAAGGTACCATTCAATGCAGTTGGCATAGAAATACCAAAATGAGCTAAGAGTCCTTTCAAATATGCACCCCATCCCGATGCAACACTCGAAACTGCTGTCAAGAACTCCATAATGGTCAGCCAACCAGCAATCCAAGCAGGAAATTCTCCGAAAACCGTGTACAGATACCCATAAGCTCCGCCGTTCGAAGGTATGCGTGAGGCAAATTCAGCATAGAATAATGCTGTCAAACCAACTGAAATTGCTGCTATGACGATAGAAATAATTAAGGCAGGACCAGCATATTGGGCAGCAGCCAACCCCGTCACTGTAAAAATACCTGTCCCCACCATTGAACCAATCCCTAAAAAGATCAAATCAACCAAACCCAAGTGGCGCCGCATTTGACTACTGCGCTCCCCTACCTGTTTTTTCCTCAACAGATTCATAAACAACTCCTAAACCATAGATTGTTGATAAGTTATCATCCTAGATAAACGCTCTCATATTCTTTGAAAATCACTAGAAAAAATCACAACGCTCCATTATACAATAAAAACCAGCATTTCGCACGAAAATAAAAAAAGTGAAAGATCGTCTGACATCATCAGACAAACTTCCACTTCTTCTTATTCAGGATTGATGACAACCTGTTGCAAGTAATTCTTTTTATCCAATTGACCAGTAAACTGATCGCCTACCTTAATAAATGGCAACTGGTCTGTACTGTCTTCAGTAGCCTTAACCTTATAAATCTTGCCTTCCGATTGGATATAATATACCGTTGACCCACCAATCATTTGGCTGGCAACTGCCTCCACCTTGCCCGTTACCACTTCAGTAGGTTGACTCGAATCTCCATTTGTCGTAGTTGCAAGTCCAGCTAGACTAGATGCATCCCTACCAGTAACTTGTGAAATTAAGCTGGCCACATCATTGTTTACTGTGACTTGTTGGTAATCTTCTGCATCTACCAATGCGTAAGATTTAACCAAACCAGCATCATCTTTTAGGGATACCAAATAGTAAGCTGTATCCGCTAATTTGACTAAACTTGGAGCAGTTGCTTTGTAGCCTTTCTCCTGCACTTCCCCTTCTGCTGACTCTTGAGCAGCTGACTCTGTTGCCGAAGCCAATTTGTAGTTAGTAATTTCACGAGTACGCATATTGACAAGGATAAAACCAAGATTTGATGAATCCGCTGTCGCTGAGGTAATACCGGTATAGAGATAAATATCTGAACCGATGGAAATATAATTATAACTATCCGTAGTATTTTTCACACCTGTTTGGCTGAAAATGGTATTCCAAAAACCATTCTGGTAGGTGTAATGATCATCAACACGACTGATGACATTTTCAGCAGAATAAACACGGTCCACCCATTCAGGAATCTCTTCTAGACGATACTTCTTACTTTCTCCTGTAACCGCATCTAACACAATAGCACCAATTGGATCATGTGATGACAGTCCAAATTTTGGCTCGTATATCGTTGCAATATAGTAGGGATTCCCTTTGTCATCCACTTCAAACGAAGGCTTACCAAAAATAGTTGATGGGTACTGGAGACGAAGATGTCGCAAAGTATCATTAAGTAAAAACTCAGAATCAGAGTAATGCATGGCTTCGTTCAGCTTGGCAAGTTCTGCCTTACCTGTCGTCTGATTAACTTTTACATAGTAGCCAATACCATCTTGGTGATTGCTCAGCCATTTCCAAAAACTCTTATACTCTAATGGAGACACACGAAACGGTTGCTGTCCGATTGTAATTTGGCGGTAATCATTCGAAATACCAAACTGTGAAACCTTATCGATGGTACCCAGATAGGTATCACCAATCTTTTCAGCCGACGCACGATCTAAAAGTGCCAATTTTGAAATATCTGTCTCAGGAAAATCTGTCTTAAAATCCGCTTCTTCCACAGTCACTACTGAAGCATAATCTTTCGCACGAAAAATATGAGAATTGATGACCCCTAGAACTATAATCAGCAAAACAAATACAACCCAAACACGGCCCAACCAACTGAGATAAGTCGGCAATTTCCCCGACGAAAATTGGTAAGACTCCACTTGACGATTACGACCTGAAATCTTGGTAACTTTCCGAATCGGACTAGTTTTGCTAGTGATTGCGAGTACAATCCACAACAAGCCAAAAGACTGAAGTATGAAAAACCAAAATTCTAGACTCAGAAAATTGAAAGCTGGTAGCTGAAACCAATAGTAAACTAGGATTTCCAAAATGAGAGCAAGCCAGACAAAACCAATCAATATTCTTTTCATATATACCTCCACAAACATTAATTTATTAGTTATATTATAACATAGTTTTGGTAATTGCATACAAGTAACTAAAACATATTTCCAAACTCCCTATTCGCTCGGAATCAGTATTTTTGATATAATATTAGTCAGAACAAACTAGAAAAGGAACCATATGAAACTTATTTCTTGGAACATTGATTCCCTAAATGCCGCTCTTACAGCTGAATCTCCTCGTGCATTGCTGTCACGCGCCGTCATCGAAACTCTTGTAGCAGAGGACGCTGACATCATTGCAATTCAGGAAACCAAGCTATCTGATAAGGGACCTACTAAGAAGCATCTCGAAATATTAGAATCCTATTTCCCTGACTATTTCAATACTTGGCGCTCATCAGTGGAGCCCGCTCGCAAAGGGTATGCAGGAACACTCTTTCTCTATAAGAACCACCTCACTCCTACAATAACATTCCCTGAGATTGGGGCACCAACCACCATGGATGCCGAGGGGCGCATCATCACGCTTGAGTTTGATGAATTTTTTGTTACACAGGTCTATACACCAAATGCAGGCGATGGTTTGAAGAGATTGGCTGACCGCCAAATCTGGGACCTCCAATATGCTGCCTACCTTTCACAACTAGATCGCCAAAAACCTGTTCTCGCAACAGGCGATTACAACGTTGCGCATAAGGAAATCGACCTTGCAAATCCAGCAAGCAATCGTCAGTCCCCAGGTTTTACAGATGAAGAACGTCAAGGCTTTACAAATCTATTAGCCCATGGTTTTACAGATACCTTCCGTCATTTACATGGTGATGTTCTTAACGCCTATACTTGGTGGGCACAACGTAGCCGCACCAGTAAAATCAACAATACTGGCTGGAGAATTGATTACTGGCTAGTTAGTGACCGAGTGGCTGATAAGGTTACCAAATCGGACATGATTGATTCTGGTGCTCGTCAAGACCATACACCAATTGTGATGGAAATTAACGTCTAATCCCCTTACAAACCTAGCAAAAGCTAGGTTTTTAAAATCAACAGATTTGTAAACGATTGCAAAATGTGGTATAATATATATATAAACTAGTAAAGGAGGAGTCATGAATCATAAAAAAATCGAAAGAAAATCTCTTATCGTGTCCTCAATCGTAAATGGATTGAGCGGAACAGCGGGTCTGGCTGTGTACATTATGACAGGATTAAACGCACTGCTCTTAGATGGTGTCTTTTCACTCATTGCTTTTGTTTCCTCAATGGTAGCCTTTTATATTTCAAAAAATAGCCATCGGAAAACAACTACTTTTCCACAGGGACTCTATTTTTTAGAACCTCTATATGCCATCATGAAATCACTCGCAACCCTACTATTATTACTATTTGCAGTATTAGAAACAAGTGCTACTGCTTTTGCCTATTTCGTCAACGGGATAGGTCATACAATGACCACTGGCCCAGTTGTTCCCTACACAATAACCATGTTCCTTGTTTGTATGGGACTCTATTTCTATAATCGCCACATGAGTGCAAGATTAAACCACATGTCCATCATTATCCAAGCAGAGTCTAAGGGAAATTTAGTTGATGGTCTTATTTCAGGAGCCATCGGTTTGGCTGTCATTCTCCTTCACTTTATCCCAATCAGTAGTCCATTCGGTTTTTTACATTACACAGGGGACTTTTTCCTAACTGTGGTACTAGCTCTCATTTCCTTTAAAGAACCATGGGATGGGCTGGTTGCTTCCTTTAAAGAATTAGCAAACGGGACCATTCAAGCACCCGAAATTCACGATTCCATTTATGAAATTTTAGAAACCTATTTAGATGACCATGCGGGCAATATTGAAATACATATTTTCAAGCAGGGAATGAATATACGAGTAAAGATCAACCTGCACAATGTTCAGCATGAAATTGTTAGAAAACTGCTGGAAGATAAGCAGCAAATGCTCTATTTACTAAAGAAGAAACACGAATACATTTCCGTCGAATACGCATTATGAAAAAAATCTCGATCTTTCAAAGGTCGAGATTTTCATATTTGGTTCGGTAACCAATCTGTAGAATTTTACCGTCTTTGATCAACAAAGGGCGTTTGATAAGCATACCATCATTTGCTAGTAAACCAAGTGCATCTTCTAAAGTCAGACTGTCAAATTTATCCTTCAAACCTAACTCGCGATAGCTATTTCCGGAGGTATTGAAGTATTTTTTCAATTCAAATCCTGTCGCCTCCATCCAGTCTTTTAATTGACTTGCACTTGGTGGGGTCGTTTTGATATCAATCGCTTCAAATTCCACACCTAATTTGATTAACTCAGACTTAGCTGCACGACAAGTAGAACATTTTGGATATTCATAAAATAAAATCATTTCTTTACCTCAAATCCTGGAATTTCATGTTGCAAGAGCCAGATTTTCTTGTCTAGACCGCCAGCATAACCTGTCAATTTTCCATCCCCACTTAATACTCTATGGCATGGAATAATAATGGATAGGGGGTTACGACCTACCGCGCCACCAATAGCCTGACCTGATTGAATACCAAGTTCTTTGGCAATTTGCCCATAAGTAGTCGTTTGACCCGCAGGAATTTCTTGCAATATCTTCCAAACTTTTAACTGAAATGCTGTCCCTCTTAGATCAAGTGGCAGGGGACTAAAATCTGGATTTTCCCCAGAAAAATAGCTTATTAACAAGTCACATGCTTGCTCTAAGACATGATGAGAAGTGACAGATACCTCTTCCGTCACTCCTTTTTCATAATACTTCTGTCCCTCAAACCAAGCGCCCATCAAGCCTTTATCACTAGCTATAAGGGAGATTGAGCCTAAGGGACTCTTATAGATTTGTTTATATAGCATTATTTATGTTTAATTACTCGCACTTTTGTAATCGCATCTGCCGCCTTGAATTTTTCGACCAAATTCGCGATTTTGGTTTCATCAGATTCATCTAAATCCAACAATGTATAGGCGTAATCACCTTTAGATCGGTTAATGATGTTATCGATGTTAATCCCTAATTCAGATACAGCCGTTGTAATACTTGCAACAATATTTGGCACATTTTTATTGATCAAGGTAATACGGTACGGTGCATCCAAGAACTGTTTCACATTCGGGAAGTTAACTGAATTAATGATTTCACCAGTTTCCATAAAACGACGAATGGTCTGACCAGCAGCAATAGCACAATTCAGTTCAGCCTCTTCTGTTGATCCACCAACGTGTGGAAAGACGATAATGTTTTCTTTGTTGAGAACTTCCTCGGTACCGAAGTCGGTAATATAGTTCTTAATCACTCCCGCTTCGATTGCCTCGAAAAGGTCTGCATTGACAACCAATTCGCCACGAGCAAAATTAATGAGGGTTGTTCCTTTTTTCATCTGTCCAAAACTATCTGAATTGAAAAGTCCGCGAGTCTTATCTGTCAATGGTACATGAACAGTAATGTAATCGGCGTTGGTGAAAATTTCCTTTAAGTCATCCACACGTTTGACATGGCTTGAAATCGTCCAAGCTGTTTCAACAGACACATAGGGATCATAACCAAGAACATTCATTCCCAAACGACGTGCATCATTCGCAATACGGGCACCAATTGCACCCAAGCCGATGACACCCAAGGTTTTTCCTGAAATCTCTGTTCCTGCAAATTGTTTCTTACCTGCTTCAACTTGCTTTGGCACATCATCTCCTGAAAGGGTGTTAGCCCATGCAGTCGCTCCGATATAGTCACGTGCTGACAAGAGGATGGAAGCAATAACTGCTTCTTTTACCGCATTGGCATTGGCACCAGGAGTGTTGAAAACCACAATTCCCTTCTCAGTCGCTTCTTCAATTGGAATATTGTTGGTTCCAGCACCTGCACGAGCAATCGCTTTAAGATTTTCAGGAAAATCAAATCCATGCAAGTTTTCAGAACGAATAATAAAGGCATCAGGATTATTTGCATGATCTCCATCAATCTGGAATTTATTGCCCAATTCTTTCAGGCCAACTTGGTTGATATTATTAAAAGTACGTACGCTAAATACCATTTATTTTTACCTAAAAAGGCGGAATAGCTACCGCCTTTACTTTCTATAATTCATTAATTATTTCCGAGTAACCAACGGTCGTCTTCATCAATCTCTTGATAAAGACTACGTTCGTTCTTGTGTTTGATTTTTTGATAGGCTAACCGTTCTCCATCTATTGGAACCTTTCCACAATAGACATAGCCCAGTTTTTGTAATATATGTTGCATTGCCTTATTTTGCTCATGAGTATCGCAGCGGAAATCTGGTCCTTTTTGCCCCTCAATTAAGCCTTGCAAAAAAGTTTGAATAACTCCCTGACCACGAAACTCATTGGAAGTTGCCACTCTATGGAAAGTCGTATAGACAGGATTGTTATGGTGCCATTTTCCATCGTAAATTGCCTCATACTCTTCTTCCTGACCACGGTTAACCGCTGCATAAGCAGCCACTTTTCCGTCCACTAAGCCAACATACCCACGTCCAGAAAGGATATCGTCAAAGACATTGTCTTTATTGGGATACTCTCCCTGCCATTGATGAATACCAGAAGATGCTAGAAAAGCCCTAGCTTCTTCAAGAATATTGACAATAGCCTCTATCTCGTTTGGATGCGCTAATCTAATTTCCATTAAGCATTCTCCGCAGCAAATTTCTTCATGAATTCGATTAAATCAACCACACCTTGACGTGGGAAGGCATTGTATAATGATGCCCGCATTCCGCCAACTGAACGGTGACCTTTGATATTCTTAAATCCAGCTGCAGTCGCTTCTTTGACAAATTTTGCATCCAATTCTTCACTTGGTGAAACAAAAGGAATGTTGGCTACTGAACGCTCTTCTTTTTTGCGAACAGGATTTGTGTAGAAATCAGACTGGTCGATATAGTCATAAAGCAAACCAGATTTTTCACGGTTGATTTTTTCCATCTCATCAACACCACCAATTTCTTTCACCCAATCAAAGACGAGTTTAGAAATATAGATAGAGTATGCTGGTGGTGTATTATACAGGGACTCATTTTCTGCTTGAATACGGTAGTCCAACATGCTTGAAAGCATTGGCTGATCATTGAGGAAATCCTCACGAACAATCACCACCGTCACACCTGCAGGGCCAATATTCTTTTGGGCCCCAGCATAAATCATGGCAAAATCTTCAACATTATAACGAGCTGCTAAAATATTTGAAGACATATCAGCAATCACTGGCACACCATTAGTGTCAGGAATATCATATACAGCTGTTCCTTCAATAGTGTTATTTGTTGTCAAATGCACATAGGCTGCACTTGGATCAATATCATTTTTATCGAAAGTTGGCAATTCTGCATAGGTAATATCTTCTGTTGAACCAAGCAAAATTGGTTCAAAGGCAATAGTTTTAGACAACTTCACTGCCTCAGTATAGGCTTTTTTGCCCCATGAACCACCTACAAGATAGTAAGCTTTTTTGCCTTGAGCGAAGTTGAGCGGAATCATTGTAAATTCTAATGATGCTCCGCCTTGCAAGAAAATAACTTTATAGTTATCAGGAATCGCCATCAATTCACGAAGTGTTGCCTCAGCGCTCTTTATAATATCATCAAAGTCCTTGGAGCGATGCGACATCTCCAAAACACTCATTCCCGAACCATTGTAGTCCAAGAATTCAGCTTGGGCGCGTTCAAGTACTGGTTTTGGCAATACTGCAGGACCTGCAGAAAAGTTGTAGATTGTCATAAAATCCCTCCAATATGTTAGTCTGTTCATTATATCACAAATATTCAGACAATTCCATAAAATGTTTTAATTTCATAAAAAAATTCGGTTTTGGGTTTGATATACATACAAAACTAGACTATTTATCCCGATTTCGATGTTGTTTCTTTTATATTCTCCCACATAGTTCATAATAAATGCAAATTTATACACCATACATTAACAAATAATGAGAAAATTCAACTTTGAAGTATGAAAAAAATGACTAGCACTGCTAATCATTTTAGATGACTGGGTCAATATTTAATTCTGGTATGATTCTTGTTAAAAATTACTTGGTTCGTTCTTCTTTCGGTCGAGCGAAAAATTGTTTGGGCTCGCCCTCTTCGATAATATGGCCACCTTCCATAAAGATGACGTGATTGGCGACATCTCTAGCAAAACTCATTTCATGCGTAACCACTACCATCGTAATCCCTTCCTGTGCCAATTCCTTCATGACCGACAAGACATCACCAATTAACTCTGGGTCTAAAGCAGAAGTTGGCTCATCAAACAGGATGACATCTGGTTTTACCGCAATAGCACGCGCAATACCTATCCGTTGCTGCTGCCCACCTGAAAGCTGACTCGGATAGGCATCTCGTTTGTCCGATAAACCAACTTTCGCTAGGGCTTTTTCCGCAATTTCTAAGGCTTCACCTTTTGGAATTTTCCTTGCAATCACTAATCCTTCTAAGATATTTTCAATAGCTGTTTTATTGGCAAATAGATTATAATTTTGAAAAACAAAGGCTGTTTTTTGACGAATTTCTAATACTTCTTTTCGGCTGATTTTGGCCAAATCATAGTCTTTTCCATCCAGAGTCAATTGCCCTGCGTCAGCCTTCTCCAAATAATTAAGGGTCCTCAAGAAAGTTGTCTTTCCAGAACCAGATGGACCGAGAATGACAACGACATCTCCCTGATCAACCCTTAAACTAACACCGTCCAAAACCTTTTTATCACCAAAGGATTTCTCAATATTTTTAACTTCTAACATATCTTCTCCTATACAAGTTTTACATAATTTTCAAGTTTTTTAAAACAATTGTTAGGAAAATTAAAGGAGGCTGCTTTCTAAAAAGTTTGAATTAAAGATTAACTCAGTTTCTTTTTTTACTTTAATTAAATACTGTATAGTTTCATCTTCGAAAGGTTTAGGAATTACACAAGCAGGTGCTAATATTAAACCTTTCCCGTGAGTTCTAAAAATTGTACGATAAATCTGATGATGTAGTTCATTATAATTTGAATCACTCACATCGTGTCGATTTATTCCACCCATTATAACCTTTTTAGAATAGATTTGACCTTCTCGAGGAGATGGATAACTTTCTCCTATATGCCAATTAATTGCTTGCACAGGATAATCTTTTACAATATCAAACATAATCCTATTACCGTGCAAATGAACTGTATTAAACCAGCCATCCTCTGCTTTTTCTAAAACTTGTAAATCATATGGTCGACCATATTCAATATATTGTTTCTGATTTAATCTATCGAAAGTACTTAGTTGACTCGCGAAATATATTCCATCAGCCCCAATTTTTATTGCTTCTTCAACAAACTCTCGAGTAATTTCTGTAATTTTTTCAAGTGCCTCTTTTAATAATAATCCACCAGCTTCATCTTCTTCAATCATTTCTTGAATGTGTCCATCACAAATTTTATCCGCAATTGTTAACGGGCTAAATACTGTGATTACAACAGGAACCTCACCGTCAACCTTTTCAAGCAACAACTTAAGATATTTTAATTCTCGTTGCAACGCAGGTGATGATTTCAGACTTAGTTGTTTAAGAGATTTCCAATCTGAGTAACTATTTATTGGAGTTGAATGGATTTGGGCAACCCCACCAAATTCAATTTTAGAATAATCAATAATACAGCCGAAATCCTCGGTTGCATACATTCCATTATTCATTGTCTTGATGAAATCTAAGTTATATTTTTTATAAAGTTTATAACTTTCTTCAGCAATTAATTCTGGCTCTCTATCTACCTCTGGAAAATGTGACCAAAATGAAAATGGAATATCTTCTACGAATTCACCATTAAGAACTTTTTTTATTTTATTATTTTTTGTCATTAAATACTCCTCAACTTTTATGGAATAGTGTAATATCTATGGAATACTGAAATCAAAAATTGGAAAAATAAGCAAATAATCCAATAAATAATTCCAGCCACAAAGAAAGAAAAAATATATTCTGAAGAAAGTGCTGCCTCATATCTTGCCTCTGCCATTATATCCACAAAGCCAATTAGAAAAGCTACAGAAAGTGATTTTACAATTTTTAACAATGAATTTAGTACAATTGGAAATGCTGTTGGTAATAACTGTGGAATCACAATTCTTCGTAGTATCTGATTTGTTGTTAGTCCAATTGAATAACCAGCCTCAAATTGTGCGATATCTATTGCTTGATAAATTCCTCTTAAATTTTCCGATTCTAAGACAATTTGATATGATCCATAACATATTAATACCATCAATAAAATCGGGAAATTTTGCGGCTGATAGTCTTTCCCTATTAGTTTACATAATGTTTCAATTACCTTGGGCAATATAGCTTGTCCGATTAATAATTGAACAACAATTGGTACTCCACGAGTAAAAGAAACATATAAATTTAAGATACTAGATATAAATACATAATCTTTAGAACGAATAAATGCAACAATGGTACCACCAAATAGACCGATAAGTAATATTAATAATGCAATTAGTAAGGTATATGGTACAACTAAGATTATATTATTTATAATATTCATTTTATCCACCCTGTTTTCCTCAATTCATTAAAAATCTATTTGTGTATCTTTCTAGTTTTATAAAGATTCTTCCAATAAACCAACAAAAGAACCAATAGATTAATGCAACCGTAAAGTATATTTCAATTTGATATATACCAAATGAATTCGCTGATAATATCTTTGCTTGACCCATTATATCGGCTACACCAATGATGAACAATAACGAAGTGTCTAAAAATAAGTCAATACAAGTGTTACAGATACTTGGTAAAATGATTGGAAACATTTGAGGAATGATTATCCTAATTACTGTTTGTATCGAAGTCATCCCAATACTAATTCCAGCTTCAAACTGAGTTTTAGGAATTGCTTCAAATGCTGGTCTTATTATTTCTGAAATTATCGAACCATGATAGATACAAAGTGCTAGGATGGAAAAATAAACTTTATTCCAACTATTAATATCAATATTGAACTTCAGTAATATGCTGGGCAATCCATAAAATACGAGAAATAAATGTACTAGTCCAGGAACGCTCCTAGAGAATGAGATAAAAATTTTAACAATTGTATTAATAATCGGAATTTCAATTTTTCTAATTAGCACAATCGCTATTGCTAATATTAGGGCTGTGATGAATGATAGAATAAAAACTATAAACACAACCGGTATTTTGGAAACTAAACTAGGTAATATTTCAATAATATACTCGATCTTCATCTTCAGCCCATCACCTCATCCTACTGTTCAGTTATTTCATACTGAAACATATCTTCTCCAAACCATTTTTTTGAAAGCTCTGATAAAGTGCCATCATCTTTTAATTTCTTAATTGCTTTATCAAATGCATCTTTAAATTCTTTCTGATCTTTAGAAATAATAAAGTATGTACCATTAACTTGTACTGGTTCATCGGCAGTAACAATATCCAAACCTAATTGTTCAATAATATTATCAGCACCAAAATTTGATGGCATAACAACAGCATCATATTTTCCATCGGCTAGACCTTGATACCGTTGGGCCAACTCCCCACTTTCACCTAATGGAATCGTAATCTGATTATCTTTATTTTTATTGTTATAAGTTGTTAACAAATTGAATATTCCACCATTTGCTGTAACAGGACTAATTTTTCTTCCAACCAAATCATCTAATGTCTGAATATCTTCATCCTCAGCTCGTTTATATATTTCAATTGTACTGACGCCTGTATTCTCTGTCGGAAAAAGATATTTTTCCTCTCGAGCTTCAGTTTTAAATAGACCTCCCCCAACTAGATCATACTTTCCACTTTCAATACCGACTTCTGCTGCTTCAGCTGATACAGACTCAATCGCTATTTCGTATCCTTCTATTACCTTATTTACATTTTCAATAATATCAACTTCATAACCAACCAATTCACCTTTATCATTTGTATAACTTAAAGGTTGTGTATTTTGTTCTAAAGCTACCGTAACTTTATTCGAATCTGAACTAACATCCTTTGTAGAAGCACTATTTTTAAAAATAAAAAAGAAAGCTAGAAAAACCACAACGACAATATAAAAATATTTTTTCATAAAATGTCTCCTTAAATTTTTTCTCTATCTTACCATCGCAATTTATACTTGCAAAATCTATATTTTTTATCGTTAGCTATAAGAAAAATTTATTATAAAAGCCAACTATCCATTGCTATAGTTTTTAATAATAGCATTTAGCATAATACCGTCATTTTTGATGAATTTTATCTATTTAAGTACGATTTGCATGAGCATTATTCGAGAAAATACATTTTTGAGATAAAAAATGTAGTATTTTCATCGATTTTCTTTTTCCCCATAGATAAAGACTATCGCGTCATAGTTTATTTGTATTGGAGTTTTACCGAAAATATAGGGTTGGTTTTGCTATAATAACACTAGAAATGGTAAAGGAGGTGCTACATGAATTTACAACAATGTCGGTATGTTGAAGCTGTTGCACGAGCAGGTTCTTTTAGCCAAGCAGCAAAAGAACTGTTTGTGACTCAGCCAAATCTGTCAAGCTCTATCAAAGATTTAGAGAGTCAACTTGGGGCTCAACTATTTTTGAGGTCCAATAAAGGAGTTCGCCTCACTGAGGAGGGACATGATTTTCTAAAGTATGCTAAAAGGATTCTAGGTGAGCTCAGCCTACTTGAACACCGCTATAATAGTACTTTTAAGAAGAGTTTTACCGTTGCATCTCATCATTATGATTTTTTATCCATCCCCTTGGCCAGAATGGCAGAGCAGTATAAAGAGGACTATCAAGATTTTCAATTAATTGAAACTACTACAAAACGTATCATAGAGAGTGTTGCAAATTTCGAATCAGATGTAGGAATTATCTTTATCAATCAAGAGAATAAAGATATTCTAGAGCGGTCCATCCAAAATCAAGATTTAGAATTTACATCATTAGGAGATTTTCCTACACGTGTGTTTTTAGGGAAACAGCACCCGCTAGCTCAACTATCTGAAATATCTGAGGAAGATTTAGTTGGCTATCAGCAAGTACGATTCCGACAGGATAAATCGGGCATCACTTTTGATGAGGATCCTCTTGAAATCCATAAAAACCAAACAATCATTTATAGTAATGACAGAGGTACTGTCATGAATCTACTTTGTGCAAGCAATGCCTATGCCTCGGGTCTCGGAATTGTAAATAGTTTTATCAAAGAACAAATTGTTCTCATTCCCTTAAAAGATAGTCCAACCCATACTTTGGGTTACGTGACAAATAAAAAGAAGAATATCACAGATATTACTTCCTCTTTTATTGATGAAATCAAGCTGAGTTTGACACCACATACAACTGCATAAACAGCCTAGAATTCATTTTAAAAATGGTTTCTAGGCTGTTTTTTATGCTTAAAAAACGCATTGTTGAATGAAGAGCTTTCAGACAAGGAAATGAGATACAGCTTACTAGAATGGTCTAAGTTGGGAATATGACAAGCTGAAAGTGACGATGTATCAAAGCGAATTCAAATGTCTATTCAATATAAAAAACTAGGCATCAGCCTAGTCCATGATAGATATCGTATACTTCTTGTTTTTTTAGTTGGTAACGTTTGGCTACTTCTTTGATGGCCTGATTGGGTTTCCGACCACCTGCAATTTCCTTTTCTACCTCAGCTTTTAAATCCACTTCTTCAGCTGATGGGTGATCTTCTTCACCAGCTCCTGCTACAATTATCAGGCATTCTCCCTTAAGCGGGTTTTCTTCAAGATAGGCGAGGAGTTCTGAGATTGAACCTCTTTGGTATTCTTCAAACAGCTTGGTTAACTCCCGAACAATCGTAGCCTGACGATCACCATAAACCGATAACATATTTTCCAAGGTATCAGCCACACGGTAAGGCGATTCATAGAAAATCTGAGTCTCTGGATAGGCTCTTTTTTCTTGAAAAAATTCCTTTTGTTGTCCTGCTTTCCTCGGTAAAAAACCATAGAAAATATGTGGTTGTGGGGCTAATCCAGATGCGATGAGAGCTGTAATCCCTGCAGAAGCACCTGGAAGGGAAATTACAGGAATATTTTCTTCAATTGCTGCACGCACTAAATCGTGACCAGGGTCTGATATGGAAGGCAAACCAGCGTCAGATACTTGAGCAATTGATTGACCAGATTTGAGCCAATCAAGCAAGACAGGAATTTTATCATGAGCATTGTGTTCATGAAAGGAGGTCTGCTTGGTATCAATCTCAAAATGTTTGAGAAGCAAACCTGTGTTCCTGGTATCTTCCGATGCAATGACATCAACTTCTTTCAAGGTCTGAATGGCTCTAAAGGTCATATCCTGCAAGTTTCCAATCGGAGTGGGGACCAGATAGAGGCTCCCGAAGGGCGACTGACCCTTAAATGATTTTTGTAGTTTCATTCTAATCTCGATTCAATAATTCAATACAGAACATACACGGTTCATCATTATCTCTACGTTTGCCGTATTCATACGTACAGATATGGAAACCATCCTCATAGATATTCTCCAAATTCTCCTTACCAAAGTTTGAAGGCTTGTGTCCTATCTTATCTTCTTTCTCCAAACGCTCACGCAACTTAGAATTTTCCAAGCGTAATCGTGTATTTTCATCAATAACACTTTGAAGATGTTTTTTAATGGCGTCCACATCAGCCAAGGTTGTCAATAAATTTTGTGAAAAATCATCAAGTGCATCAAATAGTTCTTTTTTATCCATTCCTGTCCTTTCAATGATTCGTTTTACATGGTAAGGTATTCTAAACAGTTTTGCAGACTGACATTTGCCTGCCACATTTTCTTGGCTTTCAGGACTGCGTCCATTTTTTCACGAGCTATCATCTCTGTTAATCTTTCTGCAAGTAACAAGCTCAACACATCAAACAAGCGCCCCTGCTCTGCTTTTTCCACCGCTAAAGAAACCAGCACCCCTACTTGTAAATAAGCGCGGTTAGTATCAGTTAAAAGCAATTCTGTAAACTTTTTCGCTTGACCCAGCAAGTCAATAAACGATTTGTTTGTAGCTAGCCTTTTCGCCTCTTCTTGACTAGAAACCAGTCGTGCGATAAGACTCGCTTGTGTTTTCAATAAGCCTTCTTCCTCTAGAATTCTCTCTAAATATGGAAGATTTTGGGGAAATGGGATAATTTGGGTACGACTCTTTATGGTTGGTAAAACAGCTTCTTCTTGATTGGTCAAAAGAAAAATATGGATCGTCGACTGAGGCTCTTCAATAACTTTGAGCAGAGAATTTGCGGCATTCACATGCATTTTCTCAGCATCACGTATGATAAATACTTGCTGGCTAGATTCAAAACCAGACTGAGAGAAGTTCTTGACTAACTCCCGTATCGTATCTGTTTTAATGAAATTACCTTGGGGCGCCACAATGGTCACATCCGAAAAGTCATTTGATTCAATCAACCGACAAGAGCGACACTTTCCACAAGGAAGAACACCAACTTTTTCTTGGCAAAACAAAGCTTGACTTAGAAAAAGGGCCATTTCAAAGCTCGCAAAATCACCTGAAAATAGATAAGCATGTGCCAAACGACCTTGTTCTAGAATCGTGACAAATTGCTGATAGACCAGTGGTTGAAGATCTTTTAGTTCCTGAATATTCATACTCTTTCCGAAAACCGTTTCTTAATGACCGCCAGAGCATCCGCAACGACTGCTTCCAACGGTTGACTGGCATCAATTTTAACAAATCGCTCAGGCTCTTGTTCCAATAAGCTGAGATAGCCTTGACGTACCCGACGGTGCATATCTGCCTTTTCCATATCTAAGCGGTCCACATCACGATCCGCATTGCGGGCAATTCGTGCCAATCCTTCTTCTGTATCAATATCAAAATAAAGGGTCAAGTCAGGTTTTAATCCATCAGTCGCAAACTGATTGAGCCAGTTGATATCAGCCACATTGAGACCACGACCAAAACCTTGATATGCAATTGAAGAATCGATAAAACGGTCAATCAATAGTAGTTTTCCTTGAGCCAATGGTGGCAATATCTTCTCTGTTAAATGCTGACGTCGAGCAGCAATAAACAATAACAGCTCCGTTTTGTCATCCATTTCGGTATTTGCAGGATTGAGAATTATATTACGAATCTCCTCTGCAATGGCTACACCTCCTGGCTCTCTCGTTGTCACCACTTCAGGTCCCAGCTCTTGTAAAGCTGGTAATAATTCCCGTAATACCGTAGTCTTACCAGCTCCATCCGGACCTTCAAATGTAATAAACATTCCTTGTTTCACTGTCTCTACCTTTCGATTTGCTCATTCATAGTTCTTTTTATTTTACCAAAATCTAGCCAAAAAAGCACTTGAAAATTGACTTGTATTTCTTCACCAAATACCGTACAATGTCAATATAGATTTCTAAGGAGAGTGAAAAAGTATGCTACGTTTCAGAAATATTCTGTTGATTGTATTCGGTGCTGGTTTATTTGCCTTTGGTTTGAACTATCTGATCATGCCAAACCATTTATTTGAAGGCGGTGCGACAGGATTAAGTTTGATTGTTTACTATCTTTTTAAGGTACAGCCTTGGGTAATGAACATTGTTATCAATATTCCCTTATTCATCATTGGTTGGAAAATTCTGGGACGAAAAACACTCTATCTGAGCATTCTTGGAACCCTTAGTGTAACCGTTTGGTTAGCCTTATTTGAAAAGGTTCCATTTGCCATTGATTTACATGAAGACCTAATCCTTGTAAGCATCCTTGGGGGATTACTCATTGGACTTGGTCTGGGTATTATTTTCCGCTCTGGTGGGACAACTGGTGGTAGTGATATTGTTGCACGTATTGGTCACAAATACCTCCCCTATTCTATTGGCCAAATTATTTTCGCAATTGATACCATTGTTTTAACGCTGATCGTCCTTGTTTTCCAAGATATTCGTCTGGTATTATACACACTAATGATGGTTGGTATCGCTTCTAAAATAATAGACTTGGTAGCAGATGGTGGATATGGTAGCAAGGGTGTTATGATTGTTTCTGAGAAATCAGAAGAGCTTGCGCAAGCGATTGACCAAAAAATCGAACGTGGTATCACCTTCATAAAGGCGCAAGGCTTTTATAGCAAAACCAATATCAATATGATTTATTCTGTAATCTATAAAAGTCAGTTACAAGAAATGAAAGAGCTGATTCATCAAATAGATCCGCATGCCTTTATCACCATTACTGACGCACATGAGGTAATTGGCGAAGGGTTTACTTTAGATAAGAATAAACAACCTTTGCAACATGATTAATAAAACAACATAAGTAAAAAATTGTTAATATAAAAAAACACATAAAATCAATGCTTGTAGCAACAAAGATTTTATGTGTTTTTTACTAGCTTTATGCTAAGACTTCTCTATAAAATAAATATACTGTGGCTCTTCTTAACCACCGAGCGATTGGGCAATAAGTGCAATATTCATTTTCATCTATCCTTACTTACTTCTCTTTTCAGATATTTTAGTGACGATTAAGAAAAAGATATAAGATATAATTACAATGTAAGACAGAGGTCTCAAATATTCTTTATCGTAAGATAGGTGTGAGTCAAGGAACAAGATAATCGCTAAAGCAGAGCAACTGATCGCTAGACAAATATTGAAGAAATCAGATTTCATAGGATAACCTCCTGGTAAAATAAGTCAATTATTAAAAATGATGGATTAATAAATGTAATGTAAGTGAATCCTGAATGCAACTTTATAATTTTATAATAGCAAACATGTATATCTAAGTCAATCAAAAAGAGGTAACTTTTGTCAACATTTGGTCACAATATCATTCTTTCCAGTTATTTTACTACAAATAAAAACACACGGCACTACAATATCATGCTATGTGTTTAATAGTATCTAGATAATCTTCATTTTGGTGAATAAAAGTTGGGTCATCACACAAACGATATTTGGTTCTTATTGTGGGTTTTCCAACGGTTGCTCTGCTTCTGTTTGTGCTTCTTTTCCTTGGTCTAACAAGGCTGCAATAATTTTTTGGTCGCGTAATTTCACTGAGTCATTGATGGTCTCAGCAGAACGTACGATAGCTGCCTCCAACTCACGACGTTTCTGACGTCCTTCATCAATAGCTGCAATAATACCATTATTTTGAGCAACCAAACTTTCTGCTAATTTGGTAACAGATGCTACTGAAAGGGTCGGATTTTGGGCTGTCCGTTCCATCATTGGAATAGCTTCTTTTGATGTATCCGCAAGCATTTGAAGTGCAGCATTATTAGCATTGACAATCGCATCTGCCGTCTGACTTGACTTGATTGACTGTTGCAAGATGCCCAACTGTGCAATGGACAGTTTCATTGTTGGAATGGTATTGCGACGCAACATTCCCAAGCGCTGTTTCATATCTGACGATACTTTTACTAGGTTACGCATTTGGGGAGTCGTTGTCCAAGCAACATACAAACGGCTCATATATTCAGAATGCTGCTGTTCAAGGATATTTGCCACTTCGGTCACGCGCGCCAATTTCTCAGAAGCAACTTGATACTCAACAGTAGTCGGTGCCAAGTTCGCAATCTGTTCTTGTGCTTGTTTCGCTCGTTCAGCCGCTTCCTGACCAGTCGCTTCAATAAAGGCGATAACTCCGACTAAATTCTCTATCGACTTGGTATTATTTTCAATCAAAAGCTCAGCAGAGACAATATTACGTGCCAACACTTCTTCCTGCTTGACCACACTGGCTGCCATGCTATCCATTTTCTTTTCAATGGTCTGAGAATCAAAGTAGAATTCTTGCAAATCATTCTTTGCTTGTTTGAACAAGCGTTGGAAGAATCCAGGTTTCTTTTCCAATTCCACCGATGTGGAAATATCTTTATATTTCGCTACAAATCCATTCAATTCACGATTGGTATTGGCCAACAGTTCATCTACCTGTGGAATTTCAATCTTTTTCTGTTCTGACAAAATGTGATTGACCGTCGCGTTGACTTCTTCTACCGCTTCCTTACCAAAATCCAAGAGCGCATTTTGATTAGCCAAGAAATTATCAACCAACTGAGGTGCTTTTGCACGAATACCCGTCTGTTGCTCTGGCGTTAATTGAGCCAAAAACGATACTTTTTGACTATCTCCTGCTGGCGTAGCTTGGATGATTTCTGTCGTCTTGTCTTTTACATTCAAACTATTGCTTGCAATCTGATCAATATCAAAATTAAATCCTGACATCTTCTTTACTCCTCTTCCCTTTTCATCATACGTAGACTGACTTCAAAGTCTTTCATATCAGCTTCATTGAATTGCTTAATGGTATCGTCCAAATCCTTATCGAAACTTTCCATGGCCAATTTTGCCTGTGTCAAGCGTTCTTCAGCGTTGAAATAATCTTTTGGCGATTTCTTTATTTTTACATATCCTTGTAGAATATCGTTAAACCGTTGCATATTGGCCTCATGAATAGCTGTCAACTCTTCCTTTTTATCGCTTGTATTTTCTAGCTTTTCAAGAATAACAAGATTGTCTCTTTGGATATTGCAATAGGTTTCTAAAATCTCTGGCGCAATTTCTGCAATCATTGCTTGTTCATCCATTACCTTACCACCACTAGGTGAAACCTGTTCACTCGTTTCTTTTTCTACCTTAGTTTCTGGTAATTTCAATTGGTATTTCAGCTGCAAAGTATCGACAGCTTCTTTGCTTGCATAAGCGTCAAGGTATTTTCCAACCTTTTGATACAGTTGATCCAGTTCGAACAATTGACCTAGCAGGCGTTTACGCAACTGCAGGACTGACTGATTCTCTCCCTGTTCTGCTAGCAACTCTTGGTGTTTTTCATAGCCAGAACGAATGGAAAAAATCAAGGTTTGGATTCGTTTTATTTGGTCACTATTCAAGAATCGGTGAATGGCATCTCGTTTATATACATAGCCAATCAAGAGTCCAAGTGGCAGTAATATATACCAAAAACTCATGATAAAACTGATAGCAAGTAAGACCAATAATATCGTAATGCCCGAATTCTTCTTCCCATTTCTATGGTAATTTCTATATTTGTGCCCCATAGAGCCTCCTCATACATGATATACATTATTATATCACATTCCTCTAAAATACTAGAAAAATACAAAAAGAAAAAGCCAAGAAAAATCTTGACTTTTAGATAGTCTTCATATCGTTATTACCAAACAGGGATACCATGACTTTAATAATTTAAGTTATTATTTTTTATTATCGTGTGAATTATTTATACATTTATTTTTTTATTCTTGGAGGAGAAAAATCAGCTAATATATAATAATTCAGTCAGTTGTTCACGAAGTCTAGGTTCTAAACGATTTAATGAAGCTATCTTATGCAGTATATTTTGACTATTTTCCAATTCTCGAACTACAATGTGCTTTGTATCATAGTCAATTTCCAAATCTTGTAAACAAGCGTAAACTCTGTCAATAAATGTACTATTTTTTTCAAGTGGTGTAGCATCAAATGGTACCCTAGTATCCCCATTCTCCACTATCACGTCTTCCTGTCTTATTGCATGAAAAATGAGACGATGTTTCCGTTTGGCCGGAATAATAGTAGCATCACCTGAATAGGAAATGTGAACCTCCCCTTCCTCCCATCGTAGCTCACAACTAGTAATTAACCGTTTCCCATTAAGGTCTTCAACTAAGTCAAATGAATTCGATGTTCCTGGGAAAATATGCCATTCAATTATTTCCGGCAATCTCACACCTGTCTTTGCTGGTTTTGCATCCAAGGGGATTATTGCCCCTTCTTTAGCGAACACTGGAATCTCTTCTTTTTTTCTATAAATAGGAAGTTTGATTGGTCCAACATATTCGTCATCCGTGAAAAAATTATACCATTTACCCTCAGGGAACCAGACTTCAACACGTCCTTTTTTATCTGAAGGGTTTGATTTTTCAGTAACAGGAGCCACCATTAATTCTGAACCAAAAAAATACTGATTCGGAACTGAATAACTTTCATCGCTATAAGGATAATTATAGTACATAGGGGTAATTAGTGGCATACCATTTTCGTGGGTCCGCACATTCATTGTATAAAGGTATGGTATAAATTTATGTCGAAGTCGAAGATATACTTTCATACTCTCAGCAATTTCTAAACTGTAGCCCCAAGGCTCCTTACTTTGAAATGGACTATTTGAACTATGAAGGCGGTTTATAGGACTAAAGACACCAAATTGTAACCAGCGCAAAGCAAGTTCTTCATCATGATAACCGAGCATATGGCCTCCAATATCATGACTCCACCAAGTATAGCCAATATTTGACGCTGTACTGGTAAAGTAAGGTTGAAATGCTAAAGATACCCATGTTGTCACTGTATCTCCTGAAAAACCAATGGGAAATCTATGACTTCCAGGACCTGCATATCGAGATAAAATGACACTGTTATTTCCCTCTCGCGTAATATCTTTAAAATGATAATAATTCAATAACCATAGGGGATCTATCTGTCCCTCAGTCCCTTGTTGCCAGTCAATCCACCAAAAATCAACACCTTGTTTTTCTAATGGATGATGGACTTCTTCAAAATATGCCTTTCTAAAATCCTCATTTGACATGTCAAATAGCGCAGGTTCTTCAATTGTAGTATTGAGAGAAAGTCGTTTCGCTACCGCCGGATATGCATCCTCAAAGGCACGTATTCCATCAGCTGGATGTACATTTAAAGTTGTCTTCAAACCACGTTTATGCAACTCATTCAAAAATCTCTCTGGATCAGGGAATAATTTTTTATTCCATGAATAACCTGTCCATCCGCTACCAAATCTTTCTGGTACATCATTTGTTAAATGCCAATCCATATCAATTACACTTACCGAAAGAGGCACATTCTCAGCTTCAAACTTATCCATAAGACTAAGGTATCCTTCTTCTGAATAAGCCCAATATCTACTCCACCAATTTCCAAGTGCAAAACGAGGTAGCAAAGGTGTCGAACCTGTTAGGTGATAATAATCTTTTAGAGCTGTATAGTAATCTCGTCCATAACCAAAAAAGTATATATCAATAACATTCTCTGGCCTTTCTACAGGGTTGCACATTTTATCAAAAACAAAACTGCTCGAATCATCTAATATTGCAAAACCATTTTTGCTCATTATTCCATCTTCGAGTTCTATTGAGCCATCAACGAAATCCAACGTTCGATTAGTCCCGCCCAAGTTTGAATATTGGTTCCCAAAATACCAACGATTCCCATAAGCGGATAGATTGTTTTTTACATCAATAAATAATCCACTATTACTAAAAAGACTTTTATCATAGTGTAGGTGTAAAGAATCTGTAATAATTTCCAATCGATTTTCATCTTCTATTACATTAAGAGATAACTCAGAAGTAAACAATCTATTTTGAACGACTCTGGTCAATCTGTCTTCAAAATAGCCATTCTCTGAATACTCCAATCGAATTAACTGATTAGTTAAAACTGATATTCTATATTTTTTTCCTTCAAAAACTGTTTGCATAACCTCTCCTATTTTGCAATACTCAAAATGTGTTTCGTCAACCAAGCATTTAAACCTGCAAGAGCAGATATTCCACCAAATGTAAACACATATAGAGCTGTAAAAATGCCAACGATATTACTAATTGAAAAATAAACGACAAAAATATTCAGCCAGATTAAGAAAATACTATAAAATGGCTTTTTTACTATTAACAAAAAGCTATTTTTTATTGCTCGAAAAATTCCATCTTCATACAGACAAATATACGTTAGACTCACCAATAATATTATAAACCAAATTACAAAAAATCAGTGTAATATTAGATCAAAAAGGAATCTCTGCCCATAAACTATTTCAGACTAAAATGCATGATTATTATCAAGAACGGTGTTTTAACAGCATTGAAGATTGGCTGAAATACATTGAGTTTTATAGTAATACAGCTGGTGATTATATTAAACTACTTGAATCACAACAAACATTTTCACAAATTATTATCGACTATATAGACCATCACTACTCCGAAGAATTAAATCGTAAAGTGCTTGCCGATTTAGTTTTCATTAGCCCAGATCATCTTGCAAGATTATTTAAACATGAAACAGGTAAAACTCTTATAAATTATATAACAGATAAGCGAATTGAAGAAGCTAAAAAACTTTTATTAAATAGCAATGCAACAGTATATATTATTGCAGATCAAGTAGGATATGATAATTATTCATATTTTTCTAAAACATTTAAAAAAATACCGGTTTTTCACCGATTGAATTCCGACAACACCATTCTGTAGATATCTAGCAAGACATTCAATATTGACTACTCCTACCATCTTAAATTGTGAATCATTGAATGGAGATGAATTCTATTAAATTAGTACTCATCTCCATTCTTTTTTTAGCTATCTATCTCAACAATCAATCTCATAATATAGTGCCTCAAAGCTACTGATCATTCGGATATCAATAATTAATCCATTGATTTTATATCGTTGACCAAAAGAAAAAGCCAAGAAAAATCTTGACCTTTAGATATTTTTTGCGACTGTTGGAACGAGGCTGTCAACTTCAATTCCTGCATCTTCAAAGAGTGACCGAACTTCTTCTAGATCAACCTTCCCTTCAATTTGTACTTCAATGACTACTTTTCCTGATTTAGTAGCAATTTGTACAGTTGAGACGATATTATATTCTTTGTCCGAAACCAGACGAATAATTTTTTCCAATTCCCCAGCTTTATTGTCGACGATAAAACGAGCACGAACTCCTTCTTCACCGTAACCAGAGACTTGTAAAAATGCAGCAAATATATCGCGATCGGTAATCACACCATATAATTGGTCATTGTCAACGACAGGAAGAATACCCACTTTATTTTTGTACATCAAATAGGTAGCATCTTCAAGACTGGCATAACCTGAAACAGTGATCACATCCTTGATCATGACATCCTTGACCTTGGTTTTATTGAGTAGATAGTTCATCTCATAGATAGATAAACTAGTAGCTTTAGAAGGACTTGCCTCTGCAATAGTTCCCTCAGTCACCAAGCCGACCAATTTATCATTTTCAATGACAGGCAGACGGTGCAAATCCTGTTCACGCATGAGATCAGCAGCATGAGCAATCGTTGTATCTGGAGAAATGTAAACAACCTTTCGAGTCATAAAATCTTTAACAGACATGAGATACCTCCTTAGTTTCTTATGGATTCATTATAACACAAAAACGAAAACGATTTCAATGTTTTGTAAAAATAATTGAAAATACTTCGTGTTTTCTTTTCTCTGAAAGTTCTATAATGAAGTTAGCCACTTTACCTTAATCAAAATCAGCTGCTTTACTATAAATGAGTTGGCGATTGATTTCATTTGATAACAGGCTTGAAGCTGTTAGGCTAAGTTGCC
>NZ_JAIMEP010000017.1 GCF_019794555.1 Streptococcus suis
CTTACCGCTGGTGTACCAGTTGTCTCGCCAGAGGCATCGCTGGGTAGCTATGTAGGGAAGGGATAAACGCTGAAAGCATCTAAGTGTGAAACCCACCTCAAGATGAGATTTCCCATAACATTAAGTTAGTAAGAGCCCTGAGAGAAGATCAGGTAGATAGGTTGGAAGTGGAAGTGTGGCGACACATGTAGCGGACCAATACTAATCGCTCGAGGACTTATCCTAGATAAGAAAAATTCAACGAAGTCAATATTGACAGCGTGGTTGTTTCTTGTTAGAATATAGATATTCAATTTTGAGTGGATAAAGTGAAGTAACGAGGGCGTTACAAAATCCGTAAGAAAATAGGACACTGACGCAGAGTCTGTAGACTCTAGGAAGTTTATCTTTTTCACTAGGATTTTAGTCCGAGTACAATTCCATTCAACAGTAGTTAAGTGACGATAGCCTAGGAGATACACCTGTACCCATGCCGAACACAGCAGTTAAGCCCTAGAACGCCTGAAGTAGTTGGGGGTTGCCCCCTGTTAGATACGGTAGTCGCTTAGCAAGATTTGGAGAGAAATCTCCATATGGGAGTTTAGCTTAGTTGAAAGTGAGAGGAATTCGAGCTTTCAAGTTGGAGATGAGGAAAACGCAGTTTTCTCCATTGCCCAGCTGAGCTAAGTCCCACCCATTGGGAGTTTAGCTCAGCTGGGAGAGCATCTGCCTTACAAGCAGAGGGTCAGCGGTTCGATCCCGTTAACTCCCATTTAAGCGGGTGTAGTTTAGTGGTAAAACTACAGCCTTCCAAGCTGTTGTCGCGAGTTCGATTCTCGTCACCCGCTTTGAACATTTCGTTCTTTTTACCAAACTTTTATAATAGTTTGGGCGCGTAGCTCAGATGGTTAGAGCGCACGCCTGATAAGCGTGAGGTCGGTGGTTCGATTCCACTCGTGCCCATTTTATATGGTCCGTTGGTCAAGGGGTTAAGACACCGCCTTTTCACGGCGGTAACACGGGTTCGAATCCCGTACGGACTATATTTTGTGAGGAGCTAATGCTCCTTTTTTTGTTTTTAAACTCGTATTTTCTTTTCTTTTGATATAATAGTTCTATGATGAAATTATCGAATAACTTATCTGTATTACCTGGCATAGGTCCAAAATCAGCTGAAAAGTTTAGTAAGCTTGGGATTGATTCAATTGAGGATGCCTTACTTTATTTCCCTTTTCGTTATGAAGATTTTGAAGTTAAATCTGTATTTGATTTGCAGGATGGGGAAAAAGCTGTTCTAAAGGGTCAGGTTGTAACTCCGGCGACGGTCCAATATTATGGGAAGCGAAATCGGTTAAGATTTTCTATTAAGCAGGGCGAAATTGTTGTTTCTGTCTCTTTTTTTAATCAATCATATTTGGCAGATAAGGTTGTTCCTGGACAAGAACTGGTCGTTTGGGGAAAATGGGATAAGGCGAAGGCTAGTTTGACTGGGCTTAAGATTTTATCACATCAAAGCGAGGACTTACAGCCAGTTTATCATGTTTCACAAGGTATTACTCAGGCCAGTATTGCGAAATTAATTCGTTCTGCTGTAGATACGGGCTATTTGGATTTGGTTTCTGAAAATATTCCAGAGATTCTATTAAGCCATTATCAATTAATGGATAGAAAACGAGCTATTTATGCTATGCATTTTCCGAATGATTTGGAAGAATATCGCCAAGCCCTCAGAAGAGTTAAATTCGAGGAATTATTATATTTCCAATTGCAGCTACAATTGTTAAAACATGAAAATCGGAATATTTCAAATGGATTAGAAATTCAGTATGTTGAGGACTCTCTTCAAAGAAAATTAGAAACCTTGCCTTTTTCACTGACAGATGCGCAAGAGAATGCTTTAAATGAAATTTTACAAGATATGAAGCATCCAGGTCATATGAATCGTTTATTACAAGGTGATGTTGGTTCTGGTAAGACGGTTGTTGCTGGTTTAGCCATGTACGCTACGGTGACTGCCGGTATGCAGGCTGCAATAATGGTTCCGACAGAAATTTTGGCAGAGCAGCATTATGAAACTCTTAGTTCTTTATTTCCTGAATGTAAAATTTCATTATTAACTGGTAGTATGAAAGCTGGAGAGAAAAGAGAGGCGTTAGAGCATATTGCTAGTGGAGATGTCCATATGATTGTTGGGACACACGCTTTAATTCAAGAAGGTGTTATTTATCACAAATTGGGATTAGTCATTACGGATGAACAACATCGTTTTGGGGTCAAACAACGGAAGTTGTTTCGTGAAAAGGGTGAAAACCCTGATGTGCTAATGATGACGGCTACTCCAATTCCTCGAACATTGGCAATCACTGCTTTTGGAGATATGGATGTTTCCATTATTGATCAATTACCAGCAGGAAGGAAACCAATTGTAACAAGATGGGTGAAGCATGCTCAATTGCCAGTTGTATTGTCGTGGCTTGAGAAGGAATTGAAAAAAGGGGCTCAGATTTACTTTATTTCACCTTTGATTGAAGAATCCGAGACGCTTGATTTAAAAAATGCCATTGATTTAAAAGTGGAGTTGGAACACCATTTTGGTTCAAAAGCATCGATTGAATTATTGCATGGAAAAATGAAAAATGATGAAAAAGAAGTAATCATGCAGGAGTTTAAGCATGGGCATGTAGACATATTAGTTTCAACTACAGTTATAGAAGTTGGTGTCAATGTACCGAATGCTACGGTAATGATCATTATGGATGCGGATCGTTTCGGGCTGAGTCAATTACACCAGTTGCGGGGTCGTGTAGGTCGTGGAGTGAAGCAATCTTACGCCATCTTGGTCGCGGATCCAAAAACAGAATCTGGTAAAGAGCGTATGGCCACAATGACCGAGACAACGGATGGTTTTGTTCTGGCAGAAGTTGATTTAAAAATGCGGGGTTCAGGTGAAATTTTCGGAACACGACAATCGGGCTTACCGGAATTTCAAGTTGCCAATATTATTGAAGATTATCCTATTTTAGAAGAGGCTAGGCGTGTGGCTCAGCGAATTGTCACGGAAGAAAATTGGCAGAACAATCCAATGTGGTTCTGTTTACTGGAAAATTTAGAACATCAATCGATATTGGATTAAATGTTTGAGGAACCTTTGGGATTATAAGTAGTGCAAATATGTTCTCTTTCTTAATCTGAAGATAATACCTTATTAATCTTTAATTACACAGCAATTGACTGAAAGTGATTTGTTGGAGCCTTACCGTTTTCATGAAGCTTACCATGGGAAATGGTTGATTATTAAGAATATCTATTTTTAGCAAAAAAACACAATAGGTGCATGAAAAAATCGTGCACCTATTGTTTTATCCTTGAATATAATCAGCTAAATCCTGCCCGTTCAAGCCAGCATTTAGGGCAATCAGTAATTTGATACGTGCTTTTTGGGAATTCAGTTCTTTTACAAATAAGACACCTAATTCTTCCAATTGTATTCCGCCACCATCGTAGGCATATACTGGTTCTGCAATACCATTGAAGCAACGTGAGACGAGCACGATAGGAAGTTGCTTATTGATAAGTTTTTTAATGGCTGAAATACTTGCTGGTGGTAGGTTTCCAGCTCCTAAGGCTTCAATTACTAAGCCAGAAATGGGGGCCTCTACAAGTGCATCCAGTAAGATAGTATCCATATCTGCGTATGATTTGATGATTGGGACAACACCGTTGATGGCCTGTAAATCAAAGCGGACACGTTTGTCGGCTGCCTTGAAAAAGAGTATTTCCCGTTTTGTCACAAGGCCCAAAGGTCCATGAGTTGGTGTTTGAAAGGTTGAAATATTTGTTGTATGTGTTTTTGTTACATACTTCGCAGCATGAATTTCATCGTTCATGACCACAAGAACACCTTTGTCAGCAGATTTTTTATCAGCAGCAACACGAAGTGCAGTTCTATAATTATAGATTCCATCGCTTCCTAATTCGTTAGAAGAGCGCATAGCACCTGTCACCACTATTGGTTTTTGTGGAATAGACATTGTGTCCAAAAAATATGCTGTTTCCTCTAGGGTATCAGTTCCATGTGTGATGACAAACCCGTCAAAATGGGAGGCTTCTTCTCTAATTTTTTTATAAATCATCATCATGTGCTCAATTTGAATATGAGGACTAGGAAGATTCAAAAAATCAACGGACACTACTTCAATGTTCTCTATTGGTGAAGTGACTTGGGTCATTGGATTAATGGGACTTGATTCGACAGCGCCGTTTTGATCTGCTTGCATGGAAATTGTTCCCCCAGTATGGAGAACGAGAATTTTTTTCATAAATTTTCCTGATTCTTTCAAAATATGCTATACTTAATTGTAACACAATTCTAATGAAAGTAGGTGGGATGGTTGACAGTGAAGGCAGTTTTTTTTGATATCGACGGAACCTTATTGACGGACCACCGAACTGTGAGTAAGTCAACTATTCTTGCCATTAACCAGTTGAAAGCAAGAGGAATCTTGGTTGGTTTGGCAACTGGTCGAGATCCGCGCTTTATCTTACAATATATGGCTAGTCTGGGACTTGATATGGCAGTTGCTTACAATGGACAATATGTTTTTACAAGAGATGAAGTGGTTTTTAGCCAGCCAATTGAAAAAGAAGACATCAATAAAATGATTGCGTATGCCGAAAAATTCCAACGTGATCTTTCATTTGGTACTGCATTAGGGGTAGTTGGTAGTGGCATTATGAGTATGGGGACTGGGAATTTTGCTTACCGAATTTCACGTATGGTCCCTGAAGTTTGTGCGGGCTTTGTAAACTTTATTTTTAACCATATTATCCGTATTGTGAGACCGCAAAATAAGGGAAGCTTCAATCATTTGATTACTCAACCCATTTATCAAATGATGCTATTAACGATGGAAAAAGAGGCGCAGCGATTAGCGGAGCATTTTCCACAATTAACTTTTACTCGTTCAAGTCCTTATGCGACGGATATTATTTGCAAGGGGAATTCAAAACTGATTGGTATCAAACGGTTAGGAGATTTTTATCATTTTTCGACCGATGAAGTGATGGTTTTTGGAGACTCAAATAATGATATTGAGATGTTGGGAGAGGTTCGGTATTCTGTTGCCATGAAAAATGGGACAAAGCAAGCAAAACAAGTGGCTTCTTATATAACTGATACGAACAATAAGGATGGTATCTATAAAGGCTTACGTCATTTTAATCTAGTAGAGGAACAAAATGTTTAAAAGTAAGGATCAATATTTTAATCGTGTAAAAGAGTTTCATCACCTGATGGATGGTCAAACTCAAGAGTTTCCAAAGGAGTATGATTTTGAGACAGCCGTTTTCAGGGCAGGGTTTAAAATTGAAGAAATTGTTGAATTTGTTCATGCTTCCTCACAGAATGAGAGTGGTTTTAGAGAAGGGATTGAGTGGCTACACTCTGAATTAGATAAGGCTGCTGCTAAGATAGAAGGAAAAAAAGAGGCAAAGGTTTCTTTGCATGATCAAGTGGATGCTTTATTGGACCTTTTGTATTTTACCTATGGTTCTTTTGTATTAATGGGAGTGGATCCAGAGCCGATTTTTCAGCTAGTCCATGAAGCTAATATGGGCAAAAGATTTCCGGATGGACGTGCTCATTTTGACCCAGTCACTCATAAAATTTTAAAGCCAAATGATTGGGAGGAGCGTTTGGCTCCCGAAAGAAAAATTGAAGAAGAGCTAAAGAGACAGATGAAAGGACTTGATCACTAAAATCAAGTCCTTTATGATTTTATAAAACTTTCTCGCCTTCTCGTACAATCAATAAGTCAATCGTTGCATGACGCATGATATACTCTGAAGAGGAACCAATGAGCAATCTTTCAAAAGCATTTAACCCAGTTGCACCAAGTAGCATTAGGTCAGCACCGGTTTCCTTTGGAATATCTACCGCCAAGAGTGTTTTTGGGTTACCAAATTCTATACGGATTTGAACATCTTCTATACCGGCATTCAGTGCTTCCTGTTTATAATCTTCTAGTAATAGTTCAGCTTCACGTTCTAAAGACTCATAGACTGTTGCATCAAAAGCAACAACGTTATGTAATGCTCGTGTATCAATGACATGGGCAATTATCAGTCGTGCTTGATTTCGTTTTGCGACGTGGATAGCCTTGTGTAGTGCTAGTTCAGCACCGGCTGAACCATCAACAGCGACTAGAATTGTTTTATAAGATTGAGACATACCAATCACTCCTTTCAAGTGGAGAACACAAATAAGCAGTGTATTCGCTTACATTTTTATTATAAGTCTTTTTTGAAAAAATGTAAAGTATTCTTGTGATTTTTTTACTTTTACAGTACAATATAAACCATAAGAAAGTCGAGGTGACTTATGAGAAAATTTGAGAAGTCAATGAAATTAGATGACGTTGCGTACGATATTCGTGGTCCAGTCTTGGAAGAGGCTATGCGGATGCGTGCTAATGGTGAGCAGATTTTACGGTTGAATACCGGAAATCCTGCTGAATTTGGTTTTACTGCGCCAGACGAGGTCATTCGTGATTTAATCCATAACGCTCGTAAATCAGAAGGTTATTCGGACAGTCGGGGTATTTTCTCAGCTCGTAAGGCGATTATGCAATACTGTCAACTCAAGAAATTTCCAAATGTTGATATTGATGATATTTATCTTGGTAATGGTGTTAGTGAGTTAATTGTCATGTCTATGCAGGGCTTGTTGGACAATGGTGATGAGGTGTTGGTACCGATGCCTGACTATCCCTTGTGGACAGCAGCGGTAAGCTTAGCTGGTGGACATGCAGTTCACTATGTTTGTGATGAGTCTGCAGACTGGTATCCTGACTTAGCGGATATGGAATCCAAGGTGACATCACGGACTAAGGCTATTGTTCTTATCAATCCTAATAATCCAACGGGTGCTTTATATCCAAAAGAAGTGTTGGAAGGAATCGTTGAGATTGCTCGGAAACATGAGCTCATTATTTTTTCTGATGAAATTTATGACCGTATGGTATTTGATGGAGCGGTTCATATTCCAATTGCGACCTTGGCACCGGATTTATTTGTTGTAACGATGAATGGTCTATCAAAATCACATCGTATCTGTGGTTTCCGTGTTGGCTGGATGGTGTTATCAGGCCCTAAACATCATGTGAAAGGGTATATCGAAGGCTTAAACATGCTGTCCAATATGCGTCTATGTTCCAACGTATTAGCCCAGCAGGTGGTGCAGACATCATTAGGTGGTGTACAATCTGTTGATAAATTGTTGACTCCAGGTGGGCGACTTTATGAACAACGTGAGTTCATTACAAGGGCGATTCAAGATATACCTGGACTGTCTGCTGTTAAACCCAAAGCAGGTCTGTATATTTTCCCTAAAATTGATCGAGAAATGTATCGAATTGATGATGACGAGCAGTTTGTTCTTGATTTTTTGAAGCAAGAAAAAGTATTGTTGGTTCATGGACGAGGTTTCAACTGGAAAGAGCCAGATCATTTCCGTATTGTTTATTTACCACGTGTTGACGAACTAGCAGAAATTCAAGAAAAAATGACACGATTCTTAGCGCAATATCGACGTTAGGAGTGAAGGAAAGTCGGGGGTTCTCCGACTTTTTTGATGTCAGAGTGAGAAATTGTCAATATTTTACCAACAATAGTAAATTTTCTGATAATTATTGAAATTTCACTCAATTTTTGCTATACTGAAAGCAATTACAGTGTAAAGAGGAATTTATGACAACATTATTAGAAAAAACACGGAACATTACATCGATTTTGAAACGTTCCGAAGAAAAACTGGCAGAAGAATTGCCTTACAATGCGATAGCGGAGCACTTGTCTGATATTATTGACTGCAATGCCTGTATTATCAATAGCGAGGGTGAAATTTTAGGTTATCACATGAACTATAAGACCAATAATGACAGGGTTGAAGAGTTCTATATCAATAAACAGTATCCCGAGGAGTACGTAAAAGCTGTCGCCCAGATCTATGATACTCAAGTCAATTTGCCAGTAGAAAGTGAATTGACGGCTATCCCTGTTGAGTCACGTTCGACGTATCCAAATGGTCTGACTACGATTGCCCCTATTC
Source organism: Streptococcus suis (assembly GCF_019794555.1). Classification (GTDB taxonomy): domain Bacteria; phylum Bacillota; class Bacilli; order Lactobacillales; family Streptococcaceae; genus Streptococcus; species Streptococcus suis_AB. The sequence goes on from NZ_JAIMEP010000017.1 coordinate 8,087, forward strand.
ATGTGACAGGGATTCGTTTTGGCTCACTTATTATTTGGCGGAATGATCGTCAGTTTCTTGATGATGATTTGATCTTGGTTGAGATTGCTGCGACTGTGGTGGGAATTCAATTGTTGAACTTCCAAAGAGAAGAAGATGAAAAAAATATTCGTCGACGCGCTGCTGTGAATATGGCGGTTAATACACTTTCATATTCAGAGATGAAAGCTGTCGCGGCTATCTTGGGTGAGTTAAATGGCAATGAAGGTCAGTTGACGGCATCTGTTATTGCAGATCGTATCGGTATTACACGCTCTGTTATTGTGAATGCGCTACGTAAATTAGAGAGTGCAGGGATTATTGAAAGTCGTTCCTTAGGAATGAAAGGTACTTATTTGAAAGTACTGATTCCAGCAATTTTTGATGAAATAAAGAAACGTGATTACTAAGATGACAAAAGCACTGATTTCAATAGATTATACGATAGATTTTGTTGCAGATGAGGGAAAGTTAACTGCAGGTAAGCCTGCACAAGCCATCTCAGAACGGATTGCTCAGGTTACATCTGAAGCATTTGAAAATGGAGATTATATTTTCTTTGCGATTGATGGGCATGAAACAGGGGATGAGTTTCACCCTGAAAGTAAGCTCTTTCCGCCTCATAATATTATCGGTACGTCAGGTCGGGATTTGTATGGTCCTTTAGCAGACTTTTATCTGGAAAATAAGGATCATGAGCGTGTCCGTTGGATGGACAAACGGCATTATTCGGCCTTTTCTGGAACAGATTTGGATATTCGTTTGCGGGAACGTGGTGTGGATACGGTTGTTTTAACAGGTGTATTGTCTGATATCTGTGTCCTCCATACGGCTATTGATGCCTATAATAAGGGGTATCGGATTGAAGTAGTTGCATCAGCAATTGCTGCATTGACGGAGGAGAGTCATCAGTTTGCACTGAATCACCTACGTCATGTACTCGGTGCGACGGTTATTGAATAATGTTTAGGAACCAGTCTGTGGACTGGTTTTTTGCTGAATAATCTTACATACTCAGTTATTTCAACCTTTGTGGTGGGTTAGAAATATGATATAATGAGAAGATAGATTCCATTAGGAGGAAAGTTAGAATGAAGATTTCTGAAGCTGAAGTCCGTCATGTTGCCAAGCTGTCTAAGCTAGAGTTTTCGGATCAAGAAACTGCGGAATTCGCGACTACTTTGAGTAAAATTGTTGATATGGTTGAATTGCTCAATGAAGTAGATACAACAGGTGTTGCAGTAACAACAACTATGGCTGATCGTAAGAATGTGTTGCGAGCAGATGTTGCTCAACAGGGTGAGAGTCGTGAGGAACTCTTTAAAAATGTACCTGAATCTAAAGATCATTATATTAAGGTACCAGCAATTTTAGATGGGGGAGGAGATGCCTAATGACTTTTAACAATAAAACCATTGATGAATTGCATGACCTCCTTGTCAAAAAGGAGATTTCTGCAACGGAGTTAACCAAGGCAACCTTGGAAGACATTAAAAGCCGTGAGGGGGCAGTGGATGCTTTCTTGACGATTACTGAGGAAAAGGCCTTGGCGCAAGCTGTCGCCTTAGACGAAAAGGGGATTGATGCGGACAATGTTATGGCAGGGATTCCTTTGGCAGTCAAGGATAATATCTCTACTAAGGGGATTTTAACCACGGCAGCTTCAAAAATGCTCTATAACTACGAGCCGATTTTCGATGCGACATCGGTTGCTCTGGCCTATGCCAAGGATATGATTGTTGTTGGTAAGACCAACATGGATGAGTTTGCCATGGGTGGTTCTAATGAGAACTCTGCCTTCAAGCCAACGAAAAATGCTTGGGATCAAACAAAAGTTCCTGGTGGTTCTTCAGGTGGTTCAGCCGCTGCAGTTGCGTCCGGTCAAGTCCGTTTGTCATTGGGTTCCGACACTGGTGGTTCGATTCGTCAGCCAGCAGCCTTTAATGGGATTGTCGGTATGAAGCCAACTTATGGTACAGTGTCACGTTTTGGCTTGATTGCCTTTGGCTCATCACTTGATCAAATAGGCCCATTTGCACAGACTGTTAAGGAAAATGCTCAATTATTGAATGTTATTGCTGGTCATGATGTTAAGGATGCTACTTCTACTATTAATGAGATTGCAGACTTTACTAGCAAGATTGGTCAAGATATTAAAGGCATGAAAATTGCTTTGCCAAAAGAATACATGGGCGAAGGGATTGATCCACAGGTCAAGGAAACCATTCTCAAGGCTGCTAAGCACTTGGAAAGCCTGGGGGCCATTATCGAGGAAGTCAGCCTGCCACATTCTAAGTATGGGGTTGCTGTTTACTACATTATTGCATCATCAGAGGCCTCTTCTAACTTGCAACGTTTTGACGGGATCCGTTATGGTTTCCGTGCAGAAGATGCGACAAACTTGGATGAGATTTACGTGAAAACTCGTAGCCAAGGTTTCGGTGAGGAAGTCAAACGTCGTATTATGTTAGGTACATTTAGCTTGTCATCTGGTTACTACGATGCCTACTTCAAGAAGGCTGGCCAGGTGCGGACTTTGATTATCCAGGATTTTGAAAAAGTCTTTGCGGACTATGACTTGATTTTGGGTCCGACAGCTCCGACGGTTGCCTTTGGTTTGGACACGCTCAACCATGACCCTGTGGCCATGTACTTGGCGGATCTTTTGACCATTCCTGTCAACTTGGCAGGTCTTCCAGGGATTTCGATTCCTGCTGGTTTTGTAGAAGGATTGCCAGTTGGCTTGCAGTTGATTGGTCCAAAATATTCAGAAGAGACCATTTACCAAGTAGCTGCTGCCTTTGAAGCGACAACAGACTATCACAAGCAACAACCAGTGATTTTTGGAGGTGCTAATTAATGAACTTTGAAACGATTATTGGTCTAGAAGTCCATGTGGAGTTGAATACCAACTCGAAAATTTTCTCACCTTCATCTGCTCATTTTGGTGAGGATCCAAATGCTAATACCAACGTGATTGACTGGTCTTTCCCAGGTGTCCTTCCTGTCCTCAACAAGGGCGTTGTGGATGCGGGGATCAAGGCTGCCTTGGCTTTGAACATGGACATTCACAAGGAAATGCACTTTGACCGTAAGAACTATTTCTATCCTGATAATCCTAAAGCCTATCAGATTTCCCAGTTTGACGAGCCGATTGGCTACAATGGCTGGATTGAGATTGAGCTAGAAGACGGATCAACCAAGAAAATTCGTATCGAGCGTGCGCATTTAGAAGAAGATGCAGGTAAAAATACCCACGGTACAGATGGTTACTCTTATGTGGACCTCAACCGTCAAGGAGTGCCGTTGATTGAGATTGTGTCAGAAGCAGATATGCGTTCCCCTGAGGAGGCCTATGCTTACTTGACCGCCCTTAAAGAAATCATTCAGTACACTGGTATTTCAGATGTGAAGATGGAAGAGGGCTCTATGCGCGTGGATGCTAACATTTCCCTTCGCCCCTATGGTCAAGAAAAATTTGGTACCAAGACTGAGTTGAAAAACCTCAACTCCTTCAACTATGTTCGCAAGGGCTTGCAACACGAAGTAGAACGTCAGGCGAAAATCTTGCGTTCAGGTGGTCAAATCCAGCAGGAAACTCGCCGTTACGATGAATCTACTGGGGAAACTATTCTCATGCGTGTCAAGGAAGGGTCAGCTGACTACCGTTACTTCCCTGAGCCAGACCTGCCACTCTATGAGATTGATGATAGCTGGATTGAGGAAGTTCGTGCAGAATTGCCAGTCTTTCCAAAGGCTCGCCGTGCCAACTATGTGGAAAACTTGGGCTTGACTACCTACGATGCTGGTCAGTTGACGTCTACCAAGGCTCTGTCTGATTTCTTTGAAGCAGCAGTGGTAGCAGGTGGCGATGCTAAACAAGTTTCTAACTGGTTGCAGGGTGAAGTGGCTCAGTTCCTCAATGCTGAAGGTAAGACTATTGAGCAAATCGCCTTAACACCTGAAAACTTGGTCGAGATGATTGCCTTGATTGCGGATGGTACTATTTCATCTAAGATTGCCAAGAAAGTCTTTGTTCACTTGGCGAAAGAAGGTGGCTCTGCTAAGGCTTACGTTGAGAAAGCTGGCCTGGTACAGATTTCAGACCCAGCGGTCCTCATTCCGATTATCCACCAAGTCTTTGCGGATAACGAAGCAGCCGTAGCTGACTTCAAGTCTGGCAAACGCAATGCTGATAAGGCCTTTACAGGCTTCTTGATGAAGGCAACCAAGGGACAAGCTAATCCCCAAGTTGCTCAACAACTCTTGGCTCAGGAATTGGCTAAGTTGTTGGATTAAATTAGATACAAATTTTTGGCTCGACAACAGATAATAGAAAATAGCTTAGAATGATGTATTCAAATACATCATTCTAAGCTATTTTGCTTTAAAATAATTCTTTACCTGTTTTATTCAATTTTTGGCAATGATAGGTAAAAGCTTTGATGAAATTAGAGTAGTAGTTTTGGTCGATAAATTTGGCGCTTTCTAAATAATTTAATAGATTTCTAGCAAGCTCAATTGCCTCCAATCGATTCCAGCGAAATTGATTATAAACATGTTCTACCTCAAGGAACATGAGAGGTATTGCTAAATAGCCACGTTCAAATGTCTGTAAACTCTTCACTTCTTGTATAATATCATCTGCCTTTTTATAATATCCTTGTTCAGAGTAGTGCTTAGCTGTGAAAGTTAATCCATTTAAAATACGAATATGAGTATCGGTATCGGCAGCCTGTCTATACATAAACATAAGTTGTTTGGACATATGCTCAACTAATTCAAAGGAGCAGTGATTGATTATACGACAGTATAATTCTAACTCTGTACTGCTATATGTTTCAAGTCGCATAAGATAATTAATGATGTGTTGAATTTTTGAAACGGTATCTTCAGATTTAGTAATAGTTGGATAATGTCCAAGTTTGACAACTTTTAATAATATATCTGCTTGGAGAGGATTATCTTTTAGATAAACTTCAAATAATTTTTCATACTCGGGCATGTAACGAATAATGTCTTCTTCATTTTTGATGTGCTTAGCAAATTCAATAGATGGAAACTCTATGCAATCTCCACCATTATTTGCATATGCAGTCGCAAAGTCTCTCCACTCCAAGCCAAGTACAATTAATAATCGACCAAAGTTTTCTAATGAAATTCCTTTTTCTCCCTTTTCAAATCGACTCAGAAATTGCGGTGATACAATCGTAGAAGCAGCCTCTTTTAAGCTGAGCCCTCTTTTCTCTCGTAATTGTTTAAAGGTTGGTCCAAACGGGTATAGATTCGACATAATATTCCTTTCAATCTTTTTTAGATTAGTATACTTAAAACTAGGATAAAAATCTACAAAAAGATGACCTATGGATTCAAAAAAAAAAAAAAATACATTGCTTTTCGATGCTATTTTGCAATATTGAACCTATAGGTTTCTATGGAAATAATTGTAAGGAAGTTTATGGTATACTTAAAAAAATATAGAGCACAAATCGCTTGTTATACTACATATAACAAGGTTTGACTTTACAGTCAAACCTATCCTAACAGCAACTCAGGAGAAAAAATAATGAACAAGAAAACACTCAAAACTATCGCAACAGGTGCTGCTATCACCCTTGCAACCGTTGGTGCGTCTACCGTATCAGCAGATACACAATATGGTATTGTTTTAAACCGTGTAACTGGTGAGTGGCAAACTGTCAATCATGCTACAGGCGAAATTGTAAAATCTGAACCAAATGAAACTTATTCTTCTTATGAAGAAGCTCAAGCATCATTGGTAACATCAACTGTTGAAACACCAGTTACAACCGAAACACCCGTTGCTGAAACTACTGCTGTCGAAGCACCTAAAACTTCAGCTGATGTTAAACCAGCTCTTGATGCACAACAAGCTGTTGTTGATGCTACTGCTCAAGATGCAACTAACGCTCAATCTGATGCAGACGCAGCTAACCAAGCTGTTACCACTGCTCAAGCAGACGTTGACGCAGCAACACAAGCTGTCAAAGACGCTGAAGCTAACGCCACCAATGCAACACCAGAAAACATTGCAGCTAACCAAGCTGAACAAGCAGCCAACCTCGCAGACCAAGAAGCAAACGCAACTGAAACTGATGAAGTTAACGCTGAAATCGCATCACAAACTCAAACAGTTACTGACGCACAAACTGCTGTTGATACTACCCAAGCAGAAAAAGACGCAGCTGATGCTAACGTAACTGCTAAAGAAGCAGACGTCAAATCAGCTGAAGACGCAATTTCTGGTACTGGTCTTGCTGAAGCTCAAGCTACTCTTGACCAAGCTAAAACAGACGTTAAAACTGCTGAAACTAATGTTACAACAGCAACTGATGCAGTCGCAACTGCAAAACAAGCTGACGCAGACCGTGACGCAAAAATCAAAGCTGCTGAAACTGATGTTGCAGTAAAAACAGATGCTGTTGATACAGCAAAAACAAAATTGACTGTGGCACAAGATGCTGTAACACGTACTGATGGAACACTCAAATCAGCTCAAGATCGTGTAACCACGCTAACAAATAACCAAGATAAGCCTGTTGGTCACGATCAATCAGCAATTATCTCATTCACACTTCAACCTCAAGAAATGAATACCATTCGGTCAGGCTTATATAAAAGAGTAGATTGGAACCAATCTGCTTCAGAAACAGAGTTAGCTAATCTTGACAAAGAAATTGCGTATGCGGATCAATTAATCAAGCGAGCTAAAACAGTTTTTGGTGAACAACGCATTAATTTAGAAAACAACACTATTCAAATTTATGCTGATTCTGAAAAGGAAGAGTGGATTGACATTCGAAATATCTCGTTGGAAGATGCTATTGAAATCAACGAAGTAGCAGTTCGTTTTTTGAACGATCTCCGTCGTCAATATGCGACTCATACTGGTGCAACGTTTACTCCAACAAAATTAAACACAAAAATTATTGAGAATGCTTTAAAAGTTGCTAAAGAATACATGGATAAAGGAGATGACAATCCCGACCTTCAGGGGGGTCACGATCGTACAATTTTGACTAAATACGGTTTCGACACTGAAAATGTTTGGAACTCAGAAATGTCATTTAGCACAGATACTGATGCTCTAAGTGGATCCAGTTTAACTAATTTCAAGAAGCGTCAAACCAGATACCATTACACAATGGCTGAGTTAAAGCAAAAAGTTATTAGTGAAATTGTTGATTCAGTAACAAATGACGCTCATGCTGGTTGGGGGCATGCCCGTCATAATGTTGGTCCGTATGAATACACAGCAGTATCATTTGCAGTTACACCTAAGACTACAATGCATATGCACACCTTATCTAATTTTACAGGTGGTGAATATTATAAACCTTATGATATTGAGAATGCGTTGATCACAAATGATGCCTATATCACTCATCTCGAGAGTCTAGTACCAAATGGCACAGCTATCACTCAAGCTCAAGCTAGTCTTACGGCAGCACAAACTGCATCAGATGCTGCTAAAGCTGAATTGACTAAAGCTAGTGCTGATTACGCTAAGGCTCTTGAATTGAAGACTCAAGCAGAAAAAGTCCTTGCTGATGCTACTGCAACACCACTTCAAACACAAGTTGCTGAAAACAATCTACGTCTTGCGAAGATTGCTCTTCAAAACGCACAATCTCGTGAAGTTGAAGCACAAAAAGCTGTTGATAACTTTACAGCAAATCTTGCTGATAAGAAAGCAGTACTTGATACAGCTAAAGCTGACTTGGCTACGGCACAAGCTACTGCTACTGCAAAAGCAGAAGCTCTTGACACAGCAAAAGCTGAACTCACAAAACAAGAAGCGACTCTTGCAAGCCTAAACGCTGAAAAAGAAGCTCTTCTTGCAGAAAAAGACCGCTTAGTTGAAGAAGCTAAAGCACTTGCTACTGAATTGAAAGATTATCTTGAATCTGGTACTAAGCTAGAAGAAGCAAAAGCTGAGTTGTCTGATAAAGAAGCTGCTCTTAAAGAAGCAATTGCTAAAGCTGAAGCTGCTAACAATGCACTTGAAGTTGTAAATACTAAGCTAAATGATGCAAAAGCTAAGTTGACAGAACTTCAAGCAGAATACAAAGTCATCAAAGACCTTGAAGACAAAGCGAAAGACAATGTAATTGCCACACTTCCAGACGGAACAGTGATTGCAGTACCAAAAGATGCTCCAACTGCTGCTGAAAAACCAGTTATTGATGTTGACGCGGTCAAACAAGCTCTTGATAAAGGTCAAGATGTAACAGTTGTTGACGGTAAGGTTGTGGTGACGAACCCACAAGCAGGTGTCACCGTGACACAAACAGCTACTGGAGAAAAAGTGACATACTTACGTGTAGAACGTGCTAAGACCTTGCCAAACACCGGGGAGCAAACAAGTCTAGCTTTGGCTCTGTTAGGATTGACAAATCTATTGGGAGTGGCTGTTTTACGCAGAAATAAGTAGACAAAGTAGGGATTATGAAGAATTATTTTAAAGGCTCTATTTTATCACTGGCTGTTCTTGGACTGATTGGAACTCAATCAGTCCAAGCTGACAGCTTGGTTTACCAATCGACCTTGAGTACGGTTCCGAAGGAAAGTTACGCAATTAACTCTGTAGGCTCAAAAGAATTTCACTATGCTCTTTTTGATATAGACAAAAATGGTCAGGAGGAGTTGGTTATTGGTGAAAAAGTAGAAGATGGTTCCATCAATCCAGTTGCTCTTTACTATGCCAACCAGCAGACAGCGGCTCTTTTAGTTGGAAAAATCTTTGGTCCATCAGGTGGTAGTAATTTCGTAGTGTATGAAGATGGAAGTATTCAAGTATTTGAAGTTTCTCGAGGATCGGGAGATATAAATGCCAAATTGTATCAACTATCTAAAACCAATGGTGAGGCAGCTTTGCTACAGGAGGCAGACTATAAAGTAGGAAGTACAGAGGGTGCAATTGATGTTTCGGGTAAAACAGAAGTTGATTTGTCACTTTTAGACTATAAACCATTGTCAACACCTCTTACAGCAGATTCCTCAGCTCAATCCGTGTTACCTAAGGCTATGAGAGAGGCCACCATCGGACAAGAGATTTCCTTACCGAGCGAGCTTGTAGGTACATGGACCACGGTTGAAACATCAAATGGTACCAAACCGGGACGTCCTTCATCTGTTGAAATTGCAGGTGACGGTTCATATGCCTCTGTCTATTCAGATGGAAATTTGATAGGAAACATGATGACCTTGCGAAAGGTATCAGAGAATGGATTTGTCATCACTAGTGATGGCGCTCAGAATGGATGCTTTGGGATTGTTGGTATTGGAGGAAATCCTGGCCCTAATGCAAAAGTTGAATTTGGTTTCATTATCGAGGGACAACTATTGAAAAATGTTAGTTGGACAGTGACTATTGGTGCGGAAGACTATTCTAATCCCAGTGTACTAGCTACTTTTACAAACCCTAACTTTGTTGTAAAAGAGGAAGAAACAGTAACTTCGTCTTCAACAACTTCAAGTTCAAGTTCGGAAACAAAAACTTCGGAAGAACATGTCTCCGCAAAAAAAGAAGAACCCCAAAAACTATTTGGAATCTTGCCGATGACAGGGGAAACCATTTCGGTTTTGGGAGCAACAGGATTTGTAATTATAGGAATTGTATCTTATTTAAAAATCAGAAATAAGAAATAAATCTAGTAGAAAAGTTGGGTAGAACTACTCAACTTTTTGGTCATGTTAAATATACAATACAGATATTATTGTTAGGTAAGGTGAGTATGAGAAATACATATGAAGTAGGAGTTGGTTTTTTTAAACATAACTTTTTAGACGCGGTACAAAAGGCGAAATCGGGCGATACAATTATTGTATCAGAGGGTTTTTATGAATTACCAGAATTACTGGAAGTAACAGAGAGCATATCGATTGTAGCCAAAGATTTAGACATTGGAAAAGTTTTTATTACAATGCCAATCAAAATTTCATCTGGAGCTAAAGTATTTATCAGAAATATTAATTTTGTTGGAGATTTTTTGACCAATAATTTACAAGTCTATTATGGTTCGGAACTTCATTTAGAGAATTGTCGAATAGAACGTGGAAATCTAATTCAGGATTATGTGGATGTTCCGAATTGTACATATTATCCGTTACTATTTGTCAATAATGGTATACTTCAATTAAATAATTGCGAAGTATTGGACTTTACTTTTGATAATGTTATTCTATTAAAGGAACAATCTAAATTATTTGTGGAAAATTGCAGTTTAGATGGTGTTAAACTGTTTGGACAATCTTTTATAGAAGTATGTAATTCTGATTTCAAAACATATTTACAACTGTATGAAGGGTCTAAATTAATCAGTAAAGGCAATTTCGGAATTTATGGAGGACACAATTGGTATCCTATTTATCTGAATAGCTCTAGTTCAGCACAGATCGAAACGCTATTCTCTCACAACTGGACATATCTTGAATTAAAGGTGGAAGATTCTCAACTTGAGGTAAAACAAGTAAATTTTGCTGAAGATTGTTCAGTGAAAATAGTTTATGATAATAGTTCTACCGTTCAAGCGGTATCACCGATTCTTCTTGAGGCAACAAGTGATGAGTTAGAGCAGAGTATTACTGAAGAAGATATTGAGAGCCCTGAATTGATTGAGGGACTGGAGCCAAAGAATAATGCAATGAATGAACTACAAAACATGATTGGGCTGAATTCTGTTAAAGAAAAAGTCAATGAGTTCATTTCCATTGTAAAATTTAATCAGAAGAGAAAAGAACAGGGTTTACCTACTCAGAATATTGTTCTTCATTCGCTTTTTTTAGGTAATCCAGGTACGGGAAAAACGACCGTAGCTCGTTTATTGGGTGAATTGCTTTATGAAGCTGGTGTAATTAAAGAAAATAAGCTTGTGGAGGTGGATAGAGATAGGCTAGTAGGAAGTGTCATTGGTAAAACGGAGGAGATTACCTTAGCAAAGCTTGAGGAAGCAAGGGGAGGAATCTTTTTTGTAGATGAAGCATATACATTAAATAATGTTTCCGATAACGATTTTGGAAAGATTGCAGTAAATACAATAATGAAGTTTATGGAGGATAATCGGGATGACATTATGGTTATTTTTGCAGGCTATACTGACGAAATGCAAAATTTCTTGGGCTTAAATCCTGGTCTAGCTTCTCGTGTCAGCAATGAATTTAATTTTGAAGACTATTCTGCAGATGAAATATTTGAAATAGGAAAAGCTGGATTGCACAAAATGGGTTATCAGTTTGATGAAGAGTACTACAAAAGGGCAATTGTTAAAGCATATCAAAAAGAAGTAACCAAGAGCAATGCACGTTTTGTACGAAATTTTAATGAAAGTATTGCTAAAGTATTTGCCAGTCGTCTAATGAAAAATCTTAGTGATGATATAATAACCATTACGAATGAGGATATATCGCTAGCAGTTGGTGGGGAGTTAGTTGATAGCGAGCAGCGTATACAAGAACTGTTGGATGAGTTGAACTCTTTGGTTGGTTTGCAACCTGTAAAAGAATTTGTTACGAAACTCGTGAAAAAAGCCAAAGTTAATAAAAAATTAGAGGAAACAATCGGGACACACGCTAATCGTCCAACCTACCACATGATTTTTACTGGAAATCCAGGTACAGGGAAAACAACTGTAGCAAGGATTATTGGAGAGATTTTTTACCACTTAGGTTTTCTTGGACGAAAAACAGTCAAAGAAGTTAGTCGTCCGGATTTAGTAGCGGGCTATATTGGCCAGACAGCAATAAAGACAAAAGAGGTTATAACTGCTGCTATGGGTGGTGTCTTATTTGTTGATGAGGCTTATCAATTAAAACAGTCGGAACGAGATGAATTTGGTATTGAAGCGATTGAAGCCCTAATTACAGCATTGGAAAATCATCGTTCTGACTTTATTGCGATTTTTGCAGGTTATACTAAGGAAATGGAAGCATTTCTAGATGTTAACTCAGGGATGCGCTCTCGTATTCCAATTATGATTGAGTTTCCGGACTATAGTCCAGAGGAAATCGGAGAGATTGTGCGACTTGGCTTGATAAAGCGTTGGTCGATAGGAGACTATCCTGTTGTAGAGCAGGTGGCTGAGATTTATAGTCAGATTCCGAAAAACCAACAGGCTAATGCACGGTGGGCTAGAAATCTTATTGAAGAGATTGTTACCAATCACACAGAATGGCTTTACGATAATGAACCTGACAATCTGCTGGTTATTCATCCGGAAGTATTAAGAAGTACAATTTTAGGAAAGATTTAATAAATAGGAGAGTACAATGTTTGAATTAGTTGGACTTTTAATTCCAATTGGAATTATATATCTTATCGTTAAATATGATAAGAAAGGATATGTGAAGTCTTTTCTTATTACTTGTTTTCAAATGATAGGTAGAGGAATTTGGAGTGCATTAAAAGCATCTGTTAGTTCTAGAAATAAAGTAATTGACTCTATTGATGATGTTATTGTTGATGCAGCGAGAGATGCAACAGATTCTATGACTTCGGGCTTTTGGGGACGTTTTAGGAATAATGTAGATTGGGCGATGAAAGATAATCAAATGCGTCAACTTGAGAAAGATGTTGCTCACTTAAGACAAGTTTTTAAGCGAACAGGAAATCCTGATGATAAGGCACGATTGAAAGCAGCGGAAGCAAGTTTGAGAAAAGCTAAAGATAATAGAATTTGATATAATATTTTAACAAATCTAGTATGAGCAAAAGCTTCGCAGTGCTATTTGAGAAGTTGTGGTATTTAATAATGTATAAGAAAAATCTTCTTACAAGTAGGAAGATTTTTCTTATGCACTCTCAATAAGAACTCTCCCGTATAACCAACTGGGTACCTAGTTTAATCTTACGGGGATGGTGGGGTTGCGGGCTTGCAATGACACGGTCTAGCAGTTGCATGGCTTCCTGCCCCATTTCTTCAGTGTAAACACTAATGGATGATAGGGCTGGATAGACTTGGCGTGTGATGGCTGTATCATTAAAGGTGATGAGCTGGACCCGTTCTGGCACAGGGATTTGACGCTCTTGAAGTGCTCGAAGGGCGCCGACAGCCAGGGTATCGTTTGCCATGAAGAAGGCTGGGGGCAATTGATCGCCCAGGTCTTCGATGGCTTGACTCATCAGCTCATAGCCAGACTGGGTGGAGAATGTTCCTTGGTAGATGAAATCTTCTCGAAGTATTCCTAAGGTGTCTAGATAGGATCGAAAGGCGGTTAGGCGCGGGTCTGTTGGTAGTTGGTGACCATCTGTGGTTCTTTCCTGTCCAACTAACAGGCCGATGTCTGTCAGGCCTTGAAAACGGAAGTGGTCGATGACTGTCTGTACAGAATGAACGAAATCGGTTGTGACACAGGAGAAGCCCTCGGTTAGAGTATCAGAATCCACAAAGATTAGCTGGGAGGATAAGGCTGCCAGCTCTGCTATTTGCCCCGAAGAAAACTTACCGACTGCTATGATGCCATCAACTTCTTGAAGGAGGGGATTGGTCAAGTCGTTGAAGGAGCGGATGATTTGATAGCCGAGAAGACTGGCTGTTTGCTCGATGCTGGCACGGATGGAATAGTAGTAGAGGTCAGCCAGCTCCTCACTTTCAGTGTACCACTGTACAATTCCGATGGTGCCTTTTTGTTGAGGTGCTTGCTTTTTAATATGCTTGGTGTAGCCCAATTCCTGAGCCGTATGGAAAATGCGGTCGCGTGTTTCTTGGCTGACGGATAGGGTCAGGTCGCCCTTGAGTACGCGGGAAATGGTGGATGAGGAAAGGTGGGCTTGTTTTGCTATGTCTTTGATTGTAACCATATTCTTCTCCTGTTTATTTGTCTCTAGTTTAGCATAAAAAATAAAATTAGTAAATATTTAGTAAATATATTGACTTTTTATTTAGAGAGTTGTACAATAAAAGAAAACGATTACAGAAAATGGGAGGTTCTCATGAATTCAGAACAACTTAACCAAGCCTTTCTCGATGTTTTTGGACAAGAGGCTGAAGCAACTTTTTTCTCACCAGGGCGTATTAATTTGATTGGTGAGCACACGGATTATAATGGTGGACATGTTTTTCCTGCGGCCATTACCTTGGGGACCTACGGGGCTGCTCGCAAACGGGATGACCAAGTTTTGCGCTTTTATTCCGCAAACTTTGAAGAACTTGGGATTATCGAAGTGGATTTGAACAATCTGGTCTTTGATAAGGCGGATAACTGGACCAATTATGCCAAAGGTGTTCTTAAGTTCTTGCAAGAAGCAGGGCACAGCATTGACACAGGTATGGAAGTCTTTGTCTATGGTAACATTCCAAATGGTTCAGGCTTGTCATCATCAGCTTCTCTAGAACTCTTGATTGGAATCATCGCAGAAGAGTTGTATGGACTTGAATTGACTCGCCTTGATTTGGTGAAAATTGGGAAACAAACGGAAAATCACTTTATCGGTGTCAATTCTGGTATCATGGACCAGTTTGCGATCGGTATGGGAGCAGACCAACGTGCCATTTATCTGGATACCAATAACTTGGAGTATGAATTGGTACCGCTGGATTTGGGTGACCATGTGATCGTCATCATGAACACCAATAAACGTCGTGAATTGGCAGATTCTAAGTACAATGAACGCCGCGCAGAATGTGAAAAAGCAGTCGAGGAATTGAATGCGGTCTTGAATATTCAAACGCTGGGAGAATTGGATGAGTGGACCTTTGATCAATATAGTTATTTGATTAAGGATGAAAATCGTATCAAGCGTGCCCGCCATGCTGTCTTAGAAAATCAACGGACCTTGCAGGCTCGTAAGGCCTTGGAAGAAGGAGATTTGGCAACCTTTGGTCGTTTGGTCAATGCTTCTCATGTTTCCTTGGAACATGATTATGAAGTGACAGGTTTGGAATTGGATACCTTGGCTCACACAGCTTGGGAGCAAGAAGGCGTTCTTGGTGCTCGGATGACAGGTGCGGGTTTCGGCGGTTGTGGTATTGCTATTGTTCATAAAGATAAGGTTGATGTCTTTACTGAAAATGTTGGTAAGACCTATACTGAGGTTGTTGGCTATGAACCAAGCTTCTATGTAGCGGAGATTGCTGGAGGCTCTCGCGTTTTATCTCGAAAATAGATTGGAGAAATGATGACAGGATTGGTGGATCGTTTTGTTGAGCAGGTCATTGCCAATAGTGGCTTTGAGGAAATAGATGCTCTTTACCTGCGCAATCGGGTTCTAGCCTTAGTTGGGGATCAGGTGTTGGAGGTTGAGACAGAGCTAGAAGACTTGATTGAATTAAAAGATGAACTTTTGGTTCATGGAGTTCAATCTGGTTTTGTTGGAGAATTGCTGGAAGAACAGGATATGGTTGGGGCTTGTTTGATGGATTTGATAACACCAATTCCAAGTCAGGTCAATCGTAATTTTTGGCAGACCTATCAGCACAGTCCAGATCAAGCGATTAATGACTTTTATGAATTGAGCAAACGTAATGACTATATCAAGATGGCTGCGATTGCAAAAAATATCTATTATCAGGTTCAAACGGAGTATGGAGATTTAGAAATCACAATCAATCTGTCAAAACCCGAGAAAGATCCAAAATCTATTGCAGCTGCGACGAAAGTAGAAGCTAGCAATTATCCGAAATGTCTGCTTTGTATGGAAAATGAAGGCTATCAGGGACGGATTAATCACCCTGCACGCGCCAATCACCGCATTATTCGCTTGGATCTTGGCAAGGAACAGTGGGGCTTCCAATATTCGCCTTATGCTTACTACAATGAACATGCCATCTTCTTGAACCAAGAGCATGTGCCCATGGTCATTAGTCCGCAAACATTTGAACAGCTATTGGACTTGCTTGACATCTTTCCAAATTATTTTGTCGGCTCTAACTCAGACCTTCCCATCTCGGGTGGCTCGATCTTGACCCACAATCACTATCAGGGTGGGCGGCACAGTTTTGCCATGGATCAGGCGCCGATAGAACACCAGCTGGTCTTCGACGGCTTTGAGTCCGTTTCAGCAGGGATTGTCAAATGGCCCATGTCGGTGATTCGCTTGAGTTCAGCAGACAAACCGTCGCTTCTTGGTTTAGCGGCTAAGATTTTGGAAAAATGGCGGAGCTACTCAGATGATAGCGTTCAGATTAAGGCTGAGACAGATGGAACACCCCATCATACGATTACCCCAATTGCTCGGAAACGAGGAGATGTGTACGAGCTGGATTTGGTTCTCCGCGATAATCAAACTTCAGAAGAGTTTCCAGATGGCATCTATCATCCACATCCAGATGTGCAACATATCAAGAAAGAAAATATCGGCTTGATTGAGGTAATGGGCTTGGCGATTTTACCCCCACGCTTGAAGGCAGAATTGGCTGAAGTAGAAAAATTCTTACTGGGTCAAGATAGTCAGGTGGCTGACTATCATCAGCCTTGGGCTGAAAGCCTGAAAACAGCTCACCCAGATGTGACAGAGGAAACTGTCGAACAAGTTGTACGTGAGTCAGTGGGACAAATTTTTGCGCGTGTATTGGAAGATGCAGGGGTCTACAAACGAACACCGGAAGGTCAGGCAGCCTTTCTACGATTCGTAGAATTTGTAGGTTTGGCAATATAAATGTAAGAAAGAGTGGGACGGTGTCCTGCTCTTTTGGTATAATGGAAGTATTCACAGTGTGAGAAGGAGATATGATGGCGGAAAAGAGATTGGGAACACTGATTACAGTAATAGCAGGTATAGCCTGGGGCTTGTCTGGAGTGAGTGGACAGTACTTGATGTCTCGTGGTGTTTCAGTGGATATGATTACCTCCTTGCGTTTGTTAGTATCGGGATTCTTTCTCGTTGGCCTGGCTTATGCTACAGCGAAAGAACAGCTGTTGGCAGTTTTGAACGATAAAAATGCTTTGCTAGGAATTTTTATCTTTGCCATGCTTGGCTTAGTTCTTAATCAGACAGCCTATTTACAAGCCATCTATCATACCAATGCGGGAACGGCTACGGTTTTACAATACCTTTGCCCTATCTTAGTCTTAGCTTATACCTGTTTGAAAAATAGGGAAAAACCATCAGGGATTGAGTTGATTTCAATTATCTTAGCTGTAGCAGGAACATTTTTGATTGCGACTCATGGCAAATTAGATGAATTGTCAGTGGCTCCAATCGGTTTGTTCTGGGGAATCTTCTCAGCCTTTACTTATGCGCTATATATTATTTTGCCAGGTAAATTGATTCGTCAATACGGCAGTATAACGGTTATTGGCCTAGGGTTGTTGATGGGTGGTATAGTAGTAACACTTGGAGTACAAACGTGGAAACAGAGTCTACCTTTGGATATTGGAACTGCATTTGGTTTGCTAGGGATTGTTGGTGTGGGAACTATTTTCGCCTATACAGCCTTTTTGAAGGGGGTCAGTTTAGTTGGTCCGGTAAACGGGAGTCTATTGGCTTCGATTGAGCCGATTGCATCAGTTTTTTTTGCGGTATGGTTGGTCAATGAACAATTTTATACTATTGACTTTGTTGGGATGTTGTTGATTTTACTCGCAGTTCTTTTGATTTCCTTGAAAGATTTAATGATAAGTAGAAAGAGTATTGGTTAATATACTCTTTTTTGTTATACTAAAGGAAAAAGACTTGAAAGGAATAAAGATGATTAAAGAATTTTGTTCCGAAAATCATGTAGCTGTGGTGAAAGCTCTTTCTCTGGGTGCTCAAAGAGTTGAACTGTGTGATAATTTAGCGGTTGGAGGAACGACCCCTAGTTATGCAGTGATCAAACATGTTTGTCAACTAGCTCATGAACAGAACGCCACAGTCATGACCATGATTCGTCCACGTGGAGGGAATTTTTGTTATGACCAAACTGAAATTGAGATGATGGTTGAGGATTGCAGAATCGCCATAGAGCTTGGGTCAGATGGTTTGGTATATGGTGTTTTAACTGAGGAAAATTGGTTGGATGAGGTAGCTTTAGAACAATTGCTGGCTGTTTCAACAGGTCACCAAGTTGTCTTTCATATGGCATTTGATCAGATTCCTCGTAGTCGTCAATTTGAAGCAATTGACTGGTTGGCAAGTCACGGAGTAACACGGATTTTGACGCGTGGAAGTCTGACAGGTTCAGCATTGCAGAATATCGAGTGGTTACGAGACATTCAAGCCTATGCGGATGGAAAAATTGAAGTTCTTGTTGGCGGTGGATTAACCATAGAGAATGTTCCAACTTTATTAGAAGCATTACCAATCAATCAAATACATGGAACGAGATTATTTTGGTAAGGTGCATTGAACCTAATAAAAATTACAGGATAATAATCGTGAGTCTTTTAGAAGTATTTTTAAGTTAAGGTTTGTTTAAGCATTGGGAGATACAATATATTTATTCTTTTTCATATAATCTCCACGAAAGCAGTCGACACAGTCGGCTGTTTTCATTTTTGGTTGTTAAAGTTCTTTACACAGCCTAGAAACTGCTACGGGAGAACTTCGATAACTTTTTTACGAGATTCAAGTTAACATATCTGATATCGATAGCGCTTGACAATAGTTTTTTTATGTGAAATAAGCAGGTAGATTTCCGAGTTGAAAATGTTTACAAAAAAAAGCAAACTTGCTAGAATAGCAATATAAAGTAGCAGGAGGATATCATGGGAACAGCTAGACTTCATGAAATATTGGACAAGATAGTATTGCCAGAAGGGTATTATGAAAAACTTTTAGAATATGCCAAAGAGGGAAAATCCGGTTTCGATGCTGAATTGGAAAGACTTGGTGAACAAGGATTACTGCTTAATATTTATCAAGGAAATGAAGAAGATCGAAATATTATCTTGCCAAATATTGAAAATGTAGAAAAGGAAATTAGAGAAGAATTGGCTCAATATGCTGCGTCTCTCTTGAATCCCCTACGTAAAGAATTAGGAACTGTGGCTGTTGAGGTGAGTGATTTAGCATTGGATTATGCCGTTCGCTTAGCTCAATCATTGAATAGTACCCTGCGCTATCATAATTATGACAGTCTAATTGCAATTGCAAAAACGACAGGTGTGGAGCCGAAAGGGAAAGATTGTCAGTCATTTTCGGAATACCGAGAACAATACAGTCTCTATGATGCAAAAAAATTAATCTATCGTGCTCTGATATGGCGATTGTTTGATGATAGTCATGCGGATTACGGACATGCATTGACCATTTTAGGGTTAGATGAGGATGAGTCAGGGATAGAGCAGATTGGTTTTGCTTTTTCAAAATTTACTCTTGACATTGACTGGTTACTGACCCATATGATTTTTATTCCGAAGGATTGGATTTTGGAAAAAGGTCAGATTTAATTGAGATACCAAGATGATTCCATTCAGAGAGCACTCGGTTTATCCGAGTGTTTTCTATTATCGGTTCGCATTTTTCTTAAAAAAATGGTATAATTATCTGATAAAAACCTTTGGAGACGATAGTGAGTTTAGAGAATTATATGCCAGATTTTGCCTTGGAAAAGGCTTATGATGTGACAGTTGATAGCTTGAAAAAACATGGGATTAAGGTTGTGTTTGTTGACTTGGATAATACTTTAATTGCCTGGAATAATCCTGATGGAACGCCAGAAATGCGTCAATGGTTACATGACTTACGTGATGCGGGAGTTCCTGTAGTAGTTGTTTCCAACAATAAATATGAGCGTGTCAAACGGGCAGTTGAAAAATTTGGGATTGAATTTGAAGCCTTCGCTCTCAAACCGTTCACATTTGGGATTAACCGTGCACTGAAACGCTTTAATGTCCAGCCACATGAAGTGGTCATGATTGGCGATCAGCTGATGACAGACATTCGTGCGGCTAAGCGAGCTGGACTTAAGTCGGTCTTAGTCAAGCCCTTGATTCGGACAGATTCTATTAATACACAGATCAACCGTTGGCGCGAACGACGGACAATGAAAAAAATCATCGCTACTTACGGAGCGATAGACTATAAGAGGGAGATGTAAGTGGAAGAATTATTTTGTATTGGTTGTGGTGCTCAAATTCAGACGACAGATAAAGATGTTGCAGGATTTACTCCTCAATCAGCCCTAGAAAAAGGTTTAGAAACTGGTCAATTATACTGCCAACGTTGTTTCCGTTTGCGTCATTACAATGAAATCTCTGATGTCAATATTTCCGATGATGATTTCTTGAAACTTCTCCATAGTGTGGGAGAAAGTGATGCCTTGGTGGTCAATGTCATTGATATTTTTGATTTTAATGGTTCAATCATTCCTGGTTTGCCTCGCTTTATTTCAGGAAATGATGTGCTTTTGGTCGGCAACAAGCAGGATATTTTACCCAAGTCTGTAAAGACAGGCAAGGTCACCCAGTGGTTGACCGAACGGGCGCATGAAATCGGCATGCGACCAGTCGATGTGGTTCTGACTTCTGCCCAAAACAAGCAGGCTATCAAGGATTTGATTGAAAAGATAGAACAATACCGCAAAGGTCGGGATGTCTATGTAGTCGGCGTGACCAATGTCGGCAAATCAACCTTGATCAATGCTATTATCCAAGAAATCACAGGGGACAAGGATGTTATCACAACTTCACGATTCCCAGGGACAACTTTAGATAAGATTGAGATTCCTCTGGATGATGGTTCTTTCATTTACGATACGCCAGGGATTATTCACCGTCATCAGATGGCACATTACCTGACGGCTAAAAATCTCAAATATATCAGCCCTCGGAAGGAAATCAAGCCAAAGACCTACCAGCTCAATCCAGAACAAACCTTGTTCTTGGCAGGTCTTGGACGATTTGACTTTGTGTCTGGCGAACGCCAAGGTTTCACAGCGTTTTTTGACAATGAACTTCAACTCCATCGGACCAAGTTACAAGGTGCTAGTGATTTTTACCAGAAACATGCGGGGACTTTGTTAGTTCCGCCAACCAGTAAGGAACTAAAAGAGTTTCCAGAGTTGGTCCGCCATGAATTTACCATTAATGAAAAGATGGATGTGGTCTTCTCAGGTCTTGGCTGGATTCGCGTCAATGAAAAAGCCCAGATTGCTGCTTGGGCTCCTAAGGGTGTTGATGTTGTCATCCGCAAGGCCATTATTTAATGAAGTCTAAAATGGAGTCACTTATGAAAAAAGTAGTTGGTATGCTGGCCATTGTCGGTTTGTGTGTTCTAGCCTATTGGTTTTGGCCAGGGGAAGAACCAAATCTTCCAAAACCTAGTGAGGTCCGGGAAATTCGTTTGGTCCAAGGTCAAGAAGTAGTCCAAATCGACCAGTCAGAAGAGATAGCGGTCTTTTTGGCAGAACTAGGAAATGCAAAAAAGACCCATCAAGATAGTGTTCACGACGCACCGTTGGTTTCACCCCATGTGCGGATTGCTTTTGTCATGGCAGAAGGTGAAACCACAGCATTTGCCTATGAGGGAATACTTAACAGCTATCTGGAGTTTCCCTACACTGGTATCTACAAGCTGGAAGAGTCTCCTCAAGTGATTCAGAAAATGCTAGCAGACTAGGTCTGCTTAGTTTAGTAAAGAAAAGAGAAATTATGTCATTAACTTCAAAACAACGTGCCTATTTGAACAGTCAGGCACACAGTCTCAAACCAATTATTCAGATTGGGAAAAATGGTCTCAATGACCAGATTAAAACCAGTGTTCGTCAAGCGCTTGATGCACGTGAGTTGATAAAGGTTACCTTATTACAAAATACAGACGAAAATATTCACGAGGTCGCAGAGATACTGGAAGATGAAATTGGGGTCGATACAGTTCAAAAAATTGGTCGTATCTTGATTTTATTTAAACAATCTAGCAAGAAAGAGAACAGAAAAATTTCTAAAAAGGTTAAAGAAATCTAAGAAGGAGAGCCTATGGCTATTGAACTCTTAACACCCTTTACCAAGGTTGAATTAGAGGTTGAAAAGAAAGAAACCAATCGCAAACAAGTTGGAATTCTAGGCGGGAATTTCAACCCTGTCCACAATGCTCATTTGATTGTAGCTGATCAGGTGCGCCAGCAATTGCAACTGGATGAAGTGTTGCTGATGCCTGAATTTATTCCACCACATGTAGATAAAAAAGAAACAATTGATGAGTATCATCGCTATTCCATGCTCAAGATGGCTATTGCAGGCATTGAGGGGTTGGGTATAGAAACTATTGAATTGGAGCGCCGGGGTGTCAGCTATACTTATGACACTATGAAATTGTTGAAGGAAAAAAATCCAGACACAGATTATTATTTTATCATTGGTGCGGATATGGTGGATTATCTTCCAAAATGGCATAAGATTGATGAACTCGTTACTATGGTTCAGTTTGTTGGCGTACAACGTCCACGTTATAAAGCTGGGACTTCCTACCCGGTTATCTGGGTAGATGTGCCGCTCATGGATATTTCTTCTAGCATGGTGCGTGATTTTATTAAACAAGGTCGAGTACCAAACTTTATGGTCCCACACGAGGTGTTAGATTATATTGAGGAGAAGGGGCTTTATCAATGATCAATTCAGATTTAGACTTCAATCGTGAAGCCTTGTTAGAAAAAATAAGTGCCGCTATGAAACCGAAACGATTTCAACATGTTTTGGGTGTGGAAGAGGCGGCTCTTGAATTGGCTGACCAATATGGCTGTAACCTGAAAAAAGCCAGTCTGGCAGCACTTTTGCATGACTATGCTAAGGAAGTGGAAGACCAAGTTTTTCATGAGCTGATTGCTAAGTATGAATTGGATAAGGACTTGCTCAACTGGGATAATAATATCTGGCACGGTGTAGTAGGGGCCTATAAAATCGCAGAAGATTTTGGTTTGGAAGATGAGGAGATTTTTCAAGCCATTCAACGGCATACAGTTGGTGCGCGAGAAATGACCTTGCTGGATAAGGTGCTCTATGTAGCGGACTACATCGAACCCAATCGGAATTTTCCTGGGGTGGACGAGGCACGACGGATTGCAAAAGAGTCTTTGGATAAGGCAGTAGCCTTTGAAACTGCCCAAACTATTTCTTACTTGGCGAAGAGGGGTATTCCCATTTATCCACAGACCTTGGAAACGTATAATGCTTATGTCGGAGAGTTAAGAAGGTAAGATGAAGTCAGCACTATTAGTCATTGATATTCAGAATTTGGTAGTGGAGGGTAAGCCATTTGCTATTGAAGAAAGGCTCCAGCTTTGGCAAGATAGTCTTGCACTGGTTCGACAATCAGGGATTGAGGTTATCTATATTCGCCATCACGATCAAGAATTGGTCAAAGATACGCCTGATTGGGAAATTCATCCTTTGGTTGCACCCTTAGAAAATGAAATGATTTTCGATAAAACTTTCAATAGTGCTTTCAAAGAGACGGGGCTTCATTCTTACTTGCAAAAACAAAAGATAAACAAGCTCATCATTATGGGGATGGCAACCAATTTTTGTGTTGATACGACGGTCAAGGTTGCCTTTGAGTACGGCTATCAACTCGCAATTATAAAGGATGGAACAACGACAGGTTATACAGGAAAAATGGATGCCAAAGACTTGATTGACCACTACCAAAACATCTGGTCATGGAATTTTGCCCAGGTAGATACATTAGAAAATATTTTAAGAGGATAAAATGAAAGAACTAGATTTAGTAAAAGTTGTAGTCCAGGCTGCTGATGACAAGCGAGCTGAAGACCTTGTTGTGGTTGATGTTCAGGGTGTGACTAGCTTGACAGATTATTTTGTAATTGTCAGTTCAATGAATAGTCGCCAGTTGGATGCTATTGCGGAAAATATCCGTGAAAAGGTTGCAGAAGCCGGTATTAAAGGTGGCCGTGTCGAAGGTGATAGCACTGGTGGCTGGGTCCTTTTGGATCTCGGTAGTGTTGTGGTGCATATTTTTTCTGAAGAAATGCGAGACCTCTACAATCTTGAAAAATTATGGCACGAAGGTAGCTTCTTGGAAGTCGCAGACTTTTTAGACGAGGAATAAGGAAACAGTTTGGTGGATACGAAAAGTCCTGTGGGCTATTCGTACCTGACCTAAAATAAAGTAAGGAAGCGTTTCAGCTGGTCACCCTGAAACTCGAAAGTGACCATAGAGAGTTTAAGTTTGTTTGAGTAGAAGTAATGGACTTCTTGAAAACTGAGTAAGTTAATGAAGCAGTCGATTGGCTGCTTTTTATGAAAGGAAAATATGGCAACTTATGAAACATTTGCGGCGGTCTATGATGAAATCATGGATAACAGCTTGTATGATGAATGGACAGATTTTAGCTTGCGGAACTTGCCACAAGATACCAAGACAATTTTAGAATTGGCCTGTGGGACAGGGATTCAGGCTGTACATTTTGCTCAAAAGGGTTATGAAGTGACTGGTCTGGACTTGTCCTATGAAATGTTGGAATTGGCCAAGAAGAAGGCAGAAGCAGCTGGGGTTATGCTGGAACTGGCTCAGGCAGATATGATGGCTCTGGAAGGTGTTGGAGATTTCGATGCGGTGACCTGTTATTCGGATAGTCTGTGCTATATGGCAGACCAAGAAGCCGTTTTGCGGGTCTTTGAAGGAGTTCACTCTGTGCTCAATCAAGGTGGTACTTTCCTTTTTGACGTTCACTCCATCTATCAAATGGAGGAAGTCTTTGCAGGCTATAGCTACCATGAAAACTACGAGGATTTTGCCTTTGTCTGGGATACCTATGAAGGTGAGCATGAGCATTCCATTGTTCATGAATTGACTTTCTTTGTCAAAGATGAGGACAGTCAAGAGGAGCGGTTTATTCGTCGGGATGAAGTTCATGACGAGCGGACCTATCCGATTGAAACCTATATGGAATTATTGAAAGAAGCTGGCTTTGCCTCTGTGGAAGTCTTTGCGGACTTTGAAAATCAAGCTCCGACAGAAACTAGCCAGCGGTGGTTTTTCAAGGCGGTCAAAGCATGATTTCAGGGATTATTGCAGAATACAATCCATTTCACACGGGACATAAATACCTGTTGGAACAGGCGGAAGGCTTAAAAATTGTGGTTATGTCTGGCAATTTTATGCAACGGGGTGAGCCAGCTATTGTGGATAAGTGGACACGGGCTCAGATGGCTTTGGAACATGGGGCAGATCTTGTTGTTGAGATGCCCTTTTTGGTGTCGGTCCAGTCGGCTGACCATTTTGCTAAAGGAGCAATCAGCATTTTACACAGGCTAGGTGTGGAAAAACTGGTTTTCGGTACGGAAGAAATGCTGGATTACCAGAAAATTGCGGATATCTATGTGGATAAGTCGGAAGAGATGGAAAATTTTGTGAAAAACTTGCCTGACCCTCTCTCTTATCCACAGAAGACCCAGGCCATGTGGCAGGAGTTTGCTGGTCTTACCTTCACAGGTAATACGCCCAACCATATTCTGGGTTTGGCTTACGCTAAAGCAGTGGCGGGAACAGGTATTCAGCTTGGTCCTGTTCAGCGGCAGGGAGCTGGTTTTCATTCGGAAGAGGTGGAAACGTCCTACGCCTCGGCGACAGCTATCCGAAAGGGTGCTGACCAGTTGGACTTGGTGCGTGACTTTTTACCGTCTGCCAGTCTCTTTGAAGAGGCGACCAAGGTAAGCTGGAGAAACTATTTTCCTCTGCTCCGCTACCAGATTACGACCCATCCAAATCTCAGTCAGGTCTTTCAGGTGAATGAAGAACTAGCCAGTCGTATCCGCTCTGCTATTGGGAGCGTAGCGACCGTGGAGGAGTTGGTGGATGCTGTTGCGACCAAGCGCTACACCAAGGCGCGGGTGCGGCGGGTGCTGACCTACATCCTGATCAATGCGGTGGAAACTCCCTTGCCAGATGCGGTCCATGTCCTAGGCTTCTCGGCTCGAGGCCAGGCCTATCTCAAGACCGTCAAGGAGCAGGTAGAACTGGTGACGCGGATCGGCAAAGAGCCCTGGGACAGCCTGACCCAGCAGGCGGATGCGGTCTATCAACTTGGCGCTGACGCAATAGCAGAGCAAACCTACGGGCGCGTGCCGGTGAGGGTGGAGTGAGATGAGGGAAAAATTATTTTGTATTCTAGAAAATGATAACGATAGTTTATTGTCACGTTGCTATAACTTAATAATGTTATTTGCAATAGTGGTTAGTTTGATTCCTTTGATGTTTAAGCATACGAATTCTTTTCATTTGTTAATGGATTATATTTCGACTGCTATTTTTTGCTTGGATTATCTTTTTAGAATACTAACAGCTGATTTCAAATTGCAAAAAGGAAAACTATCATTTCTGTTCTACCCATTTAGCCTATTAGCTATAGTGGACTTATTGTCCATTTTACCGACTTTTTTATACTTTAATAACAGTCTTCGATTATTGAAAATTGTACGGATGGGGCGTGTACTTCGAGTTTTCAAAGTTATCCGCTATTCAAAAAACATTCAGATTTTGATGAACGTTTTGCAAAATCAAAAAGAGTCATTATTGCTAGTAGCAAGCCTGGCTGTTGGTTATATTTTCTTTACTGCTTTATTGATTTTTTCGGTTGAGCCTGATACTTTTGAAACATTTTTTGATGCAATTTATTGGGCGACAATTTCATTAACTACTGTTGGTTATGGTGACATATTTGCAACAACAATGCTAGGAAAAATCATTACAATGTTGTCTTCAATAATTGGAATTGCGATTGTTGCTCTACCTGCAGGGATTATTACCGCTGGTTATATGAATGAAATTATAAAGAAGGGATAAAAAATTAAATTTTCCCTTGACTCTCACCTTACGTTATCCCTTATACTGGGTATAGAGAGGAGATTTCTATGAACGAAAATTGGACAGTTAAGCAGGTCAGTCAGTTGACAGGATTGACGGTGAGGACCTTGCACCACTATGACCAGATTGGTTTGCTCAAACCAGCATTTGTGGCAGAAAATGGTTATCGCTACTATAATCAAGAAAATTTGGCTCATCTGCAAGAAATTTTATTATTTCGTGAGTTGGAATTTCCTCTCAAAGACATTCAGCAGCTTCTGGATGTGACGGAACTCAATCGTCAGCAGGTCTTGCGGGACCATATCACCCTTTTAGAGCTCAAAAGGGAACGTCTGGACCGCATCATCAATCACGCCAGATTGCTCACAGAAAAAGGAGGAGAAGTCATGGACTTTCATGCATTTGACAGCAGTCAACTAAAAGCTTATAAGGTGGAGGCCAAGGAACGGTGGGGACAGACAGCGGCCTATGCCGAGTTTGAAGAAGGCTATGATGCCAGCAAGGACAAAGTATTTGCCCAAGAGATGGAGGCTATTTTTGAAGCATTTGGAAAAATGCAGAGCTTGGAAGTTAGTCATCCTGATGTGCAGGCTCAGGTAGCGAACTTGCAGTCTTATATCACAGAAAACTTCTACACCTGCACCAAGGAAATCTTGCAGGGGCTAGGTCTTATGTATGTTGAAGATGAGCGATTTACAGTTAACATCGACCGAGCAGGTGGACCAGGTACAGCAGCATTAGTCAGTCAAGCCATTGCAGTCTACTGCCAAGAATAAACGAAAGAAGTCTAGTGAGAACTAGGCTTTTTTGGTATACTAGATGTAGCTAGAGTGTAAGGAGACACCCCATGATTCAACCTATTATGAAAGATGTTTTCTTCCTGCAGCAGAAGTCTGAACCGGCGACTCAGCTAGATGTGCAGGTAGGTCAAGACTTACAGGATACTTTGTCAGCCAACGCTCAAGCCTGCGTGGGTATGGCGGCCAACATGATTGGCGTCAAAAAGCGAATTATCATCGTCAACATGGGCTTCACCAATCTGGTCATGTACAATCCCGTCCTCATCAGCAAGTCCAAGCCCTATCAGACAGAGGAAGGCTGCCTGTCGCTAGTAGGTACTCGCCCGACCACTCGCTATCAGGAGATTGAAGTGGAGTTTTTTGATGCTTCATGGAAAAAACAGAGTCTAAAGCTGACAGACTTCCAAGCCCAGATTGTTCAGCATGAACTAGATCATTTGGAAGGGATTGTTATCTAACTTTTTAAAAAGTTTGAAAAATGTTAACAAATCTATTGACCTTTACTGACTAATTGTGTATAATAAGATTCGTAAGGTAAATGCCTTGCGAAATTTTTAATCAAAAGGTCAGTAAAGATCAAAACGTAATGATTTTTATTTTGAATCATTGGTCAGTAAAAGACAAACTTCTAGGAGGTTGTTATGAAAGACAGGATTATACCCTATTAGCGTCATTTAGCTTATCTTTTATTACTTTGACGTACGAGGAAACTCCATTTCCCTATTTCCAGCTTCAAACACTCCACTGGATCGTTTGAACTCGCTTTGCCGTACCTTACGAATGTCACTTACTATCGTAGGTGCGAATTCCAACCTTCGATAGTCCACTGGACTATTAAAGGTGCCTGCAGCTTTTGATGCGAGCTTTGTTCGCTCTATTTCCCACCTCCAAAGGTCCCCAAACCTTTAGAGCTAGTACTAAAAGCAAACTAAAAGACTAAATCAATTTTTTTAAAAAAAAGGTCAGCAAAAGTCAAAAATAAATGAAACTTAAACGAGGTAACTACTATGAACAACAATTTCAATAATTTTAACAATATGGACGATATTTTTAATCAACTTATGGGGAACATGGGTGGATACAGTACAGAACGACGTCGCTATTCTATTAATGGTCGTGAAGTGACACCAGAGGAATTTGCCATGTATCGTCAAACTGGTAAATTGCCACAATCAGAAGAAGTGGCACAAGCACCATCTAAAGGTCAGATAAAGTCAGATGGGATACTAGCAAAATTAGGTCGCAATTTGACTCAAGAGGCTCGCGAAGGGAAATTGGATCCTGTTATTGGGCGAAATAAAGAAATCCAAGAAACATCTGAAATTTTGGCACGTCGTACTAAGAACAACCCCGTCCTAGTTGGTGATGCAGGTGTTGGTAAGACTGCAGTAGTTGAAGGTTTGGCACAAGCTATAGTTAATGGTGATGTGCCAGCAGCCATTAAGAACAAGGAAATCATCTCCATCGACATTTCAGGCTTGGAAGCTGGGACCCAGTACCGTGGAGCTTTTGAGGAAAATGTACAAAACCTGGTTGATGAGGTTAAAAATGCTGGAAATATCATTCTTTTCTTTGATGAAATTCACCAAATTTTAGGGGCTGGTAGCACTGGTGGAGATTCAGGTTCTAAAGGTCTGGCAGACATACTGAAACCTGCTCTGTCACGTGGTGAACTGACTGTGATTGGAGCTACAACACAGGATGAATACCGCAATACAATTCATAAAAATGCTGCCTTGGCACGTCGCTTTAATGAAGTGAAGGTTAATGCTCCATCTGCAGAAGATACCTATCTTATTTTGAAAGGCATTAAACCACTTTATGAAGCCCATCATAATATTGACTTGCCAGACGAAGTCTTGCATGCAGCGGTTGATTATTCTGTCCAGTATATTCCACAACGTAGCTTGCCGGATAAGGCTATTGACTTGATTGATGTGACCGCGGCTCACTTGGCTGCTCAACATCCAGTGACTGACATAAAGACCTTAGAAGCAGAGATGATAGAAGCTAAAAAATTACAGCTTGAAGCGGCAGAAAAAGAAGACTATGAGAGAGCCTTGAATGAAAAGGTAAGGATTGACCATTTGCAAGAACAAATTAACAATCATACAGAACGTCAAAAAGTTGTTGCGAATGTGAATGACATTGCTCAAGCAGTAGAGAGAATGACAGGTATTCCAGTCTCACAAATGGGGGCTTCAGATATTGAGCGTCTTAAAGGACTCAAAAATCGTTTAGCTACAAACGTTATTGGTCAAGAAGATGCCGTTGAAGCTGTATCTCGTGCGATTCGTCGTAATCGTGCTGGCTTTGACGATGGCAATCGCCCAATTGGTTCCTTCCTCTTTGTTGGACCAACGGGAGTCGGTAAAACTGAGTTGGCTAAGCAATTGGCGCTTGATTTATTCGGTAATAAAGAGGCAATCATCCGCTTGGATATGTCTGAATATAGTGATCGGACAGCTGTTTCAAAATTGATTGGTACAACAGCGGGTTATATAGGCTATGACGATAATTCACATACACTTACTGAGCGAGTGCGTCGTAATCCCTATTCAATTGTCTTGTTGGATGAAATTGAGAAAGCTGATGCACAAGTCATCACTCTACTTTTACAAGTTCTTGATGATGGTCATTTGACTGATGGACAAGGTAATCAGGTCAATTTTAAAAATACCATCATTATTGCAACATCCAATGCTGGGTTTGGCTACGATATTCCAGAAGATGAGGAAAAACGTGATATCATGGACCGGATTGCGCCATATTTCCGTCCTGAATTTCTCAACCGTTTTAATGCGGTAATTGAATTCAAACACTTGGACAAAGAAGATCTTAAGGCGATTGTCGAATTGCTATTAAAACAAGTCAATAACACCTTAGCGAAAAAAGGTATTCATTTGGTGGTAACGGAAGCGGCTAAGGAATTACTGATGGAAGAAGGCTATGATAAGGCCATGGGTGCCCGCCCACTTCGTCGTGTAATCGAAAGCCAAATTCGGGATAAGGTTACAGACTTCTATTTGGATCATATTGAAGCTAAAAACTTAGAAGCTGATGTGGTAAATGGAATTATCCAAATCCAAGAGCAAAGCTTTGCTTAAAAAATATAAAAAATAGAGAAAATTGGCATAAAAAATTCCAATTTTCTTTTTTTGTTACTCGCTAACAAATGCGATAAAACAGGCACTTTTTCGATGATTAGAAACTTTTTTTATAAAACACTTGACAGGTGCAAACGTTTGCGTTAAACTAATATACGTAACCGACAGAAAGGAAAACGTTTTTATGACAAATCGTACCAGCGGAATATTAATGCATATTACCTCACTTCCAGGTAAGTTTGGTATTGGTACTTTTGGACAATCAGCCTATGATTTTGTTGATTTCTTGGTAGAAACAAAGCAAACTTATTGGCAGATTTTACCACTAACAACCACGAGCTACGGAGATTCTCCGTACCAATCTTTCTCTGCAATTGCAGGAAATACACACTTGATAGATTTCGATCTTTTGGTAGAAGAGGGGTTGTTGGCACCAGAAGATTTCCAAGATGTCAATTTCGGGGACAATCCTGAAAAAGTAGATTATGCACTAATTTATCAAGCACGTCGTCCAATTTTGGAAAAAGCTGTTCAAGCATTTTTACAAGATGATAAGAAAAAAGCTGCTTTTCTAGAGTTTGAAAAAGCTAACTCATCTTGGTTAACAGATTATGCTGAATTTATGGCTATCAAAGAATACTTTGGCAATAAAGCGCTCCAAGAATGGGAAGATAAAAAGGTGGTCGCTCGAAATGAAGAAGCACTTGATAAATATCGCTTAGAATTAGCCAATCAAATTGACTACTACAAAGTCACACAGTATTTCTTCTTCAGCCAATGGAAACAGTTGAAAGAATATGCGAACAAACACCACATCAAAATCATCGGAGATATGCCTATCTATGTTTCCGCTGATAGCGTTGAAGTGTGGACAAAACCTCAACTATTCAAATTGGATAGTGAACGCAAGCCACTTTATGTAGCTGGTGTACCTGCTGATAACTTCTCAGCGGATGGTCAATTATGGGGAAATCCTATTTACGATTGGCCAGAACATGAAAAAACTGGCTATAACTGGTGGATTTATCGAATTCATGAAAGCTTTAAGCTGTATGATGTCCTTCGGATTGACCACTTCAAAGGGTTCTCAGACTTCTGGCAAGTTGATGGTAAAGCTGAGGTGGCAAAAGTAGGTACTTGGGAACCAGGTCCTGGCTACAGTTTATTCAAAGCTGTTAAAGAGACACTTGGAGACCTTCCGATTATCGCGGAAGACCTTGGAAATATTGACGCCAAAGCTCGTAAATTGCTTGCAGATTGTGGCTATCCTGGGATGAAAATCTTAGAATTTGGTTTCTTTGACGTAACAGGTAAGAGTATTGATGCACCGCATCGTTGCATTCCTAATTCGGTTGCCTACACTGGAACTCATGATAATGAGGTTGTCAATGGTTGGTACAATAATCTTGAACCGGAGCAACAAGAATATGTAGATGCTTACAGCAACCGTAAACCGATTGAGAAAGTTAGCCAAGCAATGCTCCGCATGTTATTTGCAACAGTAAGTGATACTGCTATTGCAACCATGCAAGACATCCTAGATTTGGGTGAAGAAAGTCGAATGAATATGCCATCTACTATCGGTGGAAACTGGGAATGGCGTATGAGAGCTGAAGATTTAACGCAAGAACGTAAAGACTTCTTGACAAAAATGACATTACTATATCAAAGAGGAAATGAACAACATGACTAAATTTACAACATTTGCAGAAACAAATACTTCGAAAAAATTAGCTGATTTAACAAACGAAGAAATCTATCTTCAATTGTTAAACTACGTAAAAGAAGCTGCAGCTACAAAACCAAAAAATACAGGAAAACGTAAGGTTTACTATATCTCAGCTGAGTTCCTTATCGGTAAACTCTTGTCAAACAACTTGATTAACTTGGGTGTTTACAAAGACATTCAAGCAGAATTGGCAGCGGCTGGTAAGTCATTGGCTCAAGTTGAAGACGTTGAACCAGAACCATCACTAGGTAACGGTGGACTTGGTCGTTTGGCTTCATGTTTTATTGACTCTATGTCAACACTTGCTATCAACGGTGAAGGTGTGGGTCTTAACTATCACTGTGGTCTTTTCCGTCAAGTATTTAAGAAAAATGAGCAAGAAGCAGAACCAAACTTCTGGATTGAAAATGATTCTTGGTTGATTCCAACAACTATCAGCTATGATGTTCCATTCAAAAACTTTACTTTGAAATCAAAATTGGACCGTCTTGACATTCTTGGCTACAAAAAAGAAACTAAGAATTACCTTAACTTATTTGATATTGAGTCAGTGAATTACAACTTGATTACAGATGGTATTTCATTTGACAAGACTGATATTAAAGAAAACTTGACACTCTTCTTGTATCCAGATGATTCTGATAAGAATGGTGAATTACTTCGTATCTACCAACAATACTTTATGGTATCGAATGCGGCTCAGCTTTTGATTGATGAAGCTATTGAACGTGGTTCAAACTTGCATGACTTGGCTGACTACGCTTATGTGCAAATCAACGATACTCACCCATCAATGGTAATTCCTGAGTTGATCCGTCTTTTGACTGAAAAACATGGTATTGAATTTGCGGAAGCAGTTGCCATCGTTAAGAATATGACTGGTTACACAAACCACACTATCTTGGCGGAAGCACTTGAAAAATGGCCACTTGAGTTCCTTGAAGAAGTGGTGCCACACTTGGTTGATATTATCAAAGAATTGGATGCCCTTATTCGTGCAGAAATTAAAGACCCAGCAGTCCAAATCATTGATGAATCAGGTCGTGTACACATGGCTCACATGGATATCCACTTCTCTAACTCAGTGAACGGTGTAGCTGCGCTCCATACAGAAATTCTTAAAAACTCTGAATTGAAAGCTTTCTACGAGCTTTACCCAGAAAAATTCAACAATAAAACAAACGGTATCACTTTCCGTCGTTGGTTGGAATTTGCCAACCAAGACCTTGCTGATTACATCAAAGAATTGATTGGTGATGAGTACTTAACAGATGCTACTAAACTTGAAAAATTGCTTGCATTTGCTGATGACAAGGAAGTTCATGCTAAGTTGGCTGAAATCAAATTCAATAATAAATTGGCTTTGAAACGTTACCTTAAAGACAACAAAGGTATCGAACTGGATGAAAATTCTATTATTGATACACAAATCAAACGTTTCCACGAGTACAAACGCCAACAAATGAATGCCTTGTATGTTATCCATAAATACCTTGAAATCAAGAATGGTAACCTTCCAAAACGTAAAATCACTGTTATCTTCGGTGGTAAAGCAGCTCCAGCTTATATTATCGCTCAAGACATCATTCATTTGATTCTTTGCTTGTCAGAGTTGATCAATAATGATCCAGAAGTAAATAAATACCTCAATGTTCATTTGGTTGAAAACTACAATGTAACTGTAGCTGAAAAATTGATCCCTGCAACTGATATTTCAGAACAAATCTCATTGGCTTCTAAAGAAGCGTCAGGTACTGGTAACATGAAATTCATGTTGAATGGTGCATTGACACTTGGTACTATGGACGGTGCAAACGTTGAAATCGCAGAACTTGCAGGTAGTGAAAATATTTACACATTTGGTAAAGACTCTGATACAATTATTGATCTTTATGACAAAGCAGGCTATGTTTCGGCTGACTACTATAATGGCGATGAAAATATTAAACGTGCAGTTGACTTTATCGTTAGCGATGAAGTGAAGGCGCTTGGTAACGAGGAACGTCTTGCACGCTTGCACCATGAATTGATTTCGAAAGACTGGTTCATGACCTTGATTGACTTGGCTGAATACATTGAAGTAAAAGAACAAGTCTTTGCAGATTATGAAGATCAAGATTCATGGAATAAGAAAGTTGTTCATAACATTGCTAAAGCTGGATTCTTCTCTTCAGACCGTACGATTGAACAGTACAACGAAGATATTTGGCACAGCAACTAATTTAAAGTGGCAAAAAGGAAAGTTGATTGAACCACTCCAACAATTTATCAGATCAACCTATTCCTTGATATGAAAATCAAACTGGTTTGGACCTGACAGCTTTGATTTTCAAAAATACTTTTGAGCCCTCCTTATATTATATTAATGAAAAAAAGAATGTCTCGAAAAAAGAGACATTCTTTTTTTCGAGAAAGTACTGACTAGTTTTTTAATAATCGCACAAAAAAAGGAGCTAGAATGCTAGTTCCTTTTACCGTTTTGCCATTGAGACAAAGCTGACTTTGTCTGGACGGTAGCTAATTGTTCCATATTGAAAGGCTTGACCGTTTGAGAGATAGGTAACGCTGGTAACCACGACCACCATCTCATAGTCGGCTAGGTCCATTAATTGCTTTTCTTCTTCATTCGCAAAGCGGAAAGAAATTTCCCGTCGAGAATGAGAGATTGTTAACTTTAATTCTTTCTCTAAATAGCTATAGATAGAGCTTTCAGCAATTTCTTTACTGAGATAAGGGACGACTCTACGGTCAAAATAGGAAATTTCATATTCCAAACGCTCACCATCTATCGTTCTTACCCGACTCACTCTATAAAAATCTACTTTATCATCAACTTCAAAGGTAGACATTAAATCATCTTGCCCCTGAACGATATATAGTGAGGTAAGTTCTGTTTGAATCTGGTGTTTAGAACGTTTGTTCAATTCTCCAGCGGTCTTAATTTCAGAAAGATATTGTTCCTTCATTAACCCGTGTTCGATTACAATTGAAGATTTCCCTTGTTTTTTTTGAATGTAGCCATCCATTTCAAGAAGGGACAGAGCCTTTCGAATGGTGTCTTTAGAGTAAGAGTAGATCTCCATCAATTCATTCTCAGTTGGTAATGCTTGTCCTGTTGACCAGACTTGATCCTCTATCTTTTTCTTGATATCTTGATAAACTTTCTTATATTTACTCATTGTATTTCCATCTTTCTATTCATTAGTGTACCATAAAAGGCTTAGAAAAGGGAAATACAGCTGTATTTTCACTACCTCTACTAAGTTTTACGTAAAAGTTTAAAATATTACGGAAAAGCTATTGACTAATGCAAACGTTTACGCTATACTATGGATATAAAGAAAACGGTTACGTATTATTTAGGAAAGGAGAGTCATGAAATTACTGACAGTAAATGTCCATGCTTGGTTAGAAGAAAACCAGGATGAAAAACTAGATATTCTAGCTCAAACAATTGCCGAAAAGGCTTATGATGTCATTGCTCTTCAGGAGGTTAATCAGCTTATAGCTTCTAAATTCGTCACAAGAGAATTGAAGATGGGTAATTATGGCTTGATTTTATTAGAAAAATTAAGAGATCTTGGGCAGTTTGATTATTCCTATCATTGGAGTCATTCTCACATTGGCTATGATCGTTATGAGGAAGGGATTGCTTTTTTGACGAAGCTCCCTGTCTATGAGGCTGATTCATTTTATTGTAGTCAAAATAATAGTATTCATTCTATCTTGTCTCGAAAAATTATGGGGTTGACAGTTTTCTATCAAGACCAGTTAATTGATATCTATTCGTGTCATATTAATTTACCAGGTAGTGAAGAAGAGGACCAGCTGGACAATATTCGAACAATTGTCGAACGTACGGGTCATCAGCGGTTTAAAATTCTGATGGGGGATTTTAATACTGATGCAATCTCAGACCGGGATGCCTACGATGCAATCAAGAATCTTGGGCTCCATGATACCTACGAGTTAGCGCTAGAAAAAGATAAAGGAATAACTGCTGAAAAAGCAATTGATGGTTGGGCAGGTCATAGCCAAGAGAAACGGTTAGACTATGTTTTTTTCAACCAAGAAAAAACAGTTTTTACAAGTAAGGTTATCTTTAATGGACATAACCGTCCTATCATTTCAGACCATTTTGGTGTGGAAGTTGAATTTAGTGTATAAATGGCGTAAGGCCGAAAAATAAAGGAGAAAAAATGAAAAAATTTCTTAGTTTCGAATTTTGGCAAAAATTCGGTAAGTGTTTGATGGTCGTGATTGCAGTTATGCCTGCAGCAGGTCTCATGGTTTCTATTGGGAACTCTATCCCATTGATCAGTCCTGAGTCAGAATTATTGATTCGTATTGGGAATATTATTGCCCAAATTGGTTGGGGTATTATTGGGAATTTACACTTGCTTTTTGCTTTAGCAATCGGTGGTAGCTGGGCTAAAGAAAAAGCTGGCGGTGCATTCTCGGCAGGTCTAGCCTTCATATTGATTAACTTGATTACAGGTCACTTTTTCGGTGTGACAACGGATATGCTCGCTGATGCTGCTGCAACAGTAACAACTGTTTTTGGTACTGAAATTCCTGTTTCAGGTTACTTTGTAAATATCTTAGGACAACCAGCTCTTAATATGGGTGTTTTCGTTGGTATTATTGCTGGTTTTGTGGGTGCTACAGCATATAATAAATACTACAACTATCGTAAATTACCAGATGTATTAACATTCTTTAACGGAAAACGTTTTGTACCATTTGTTGTTATTTATCGTTCAATTTTGGTGGCACTCTGTTTAGCCATTTTCTGGCCAGTTGTTCAAACAGGAATCAACAGCTTCGGTAAATGGATTGCAAGTTCACAGGATACAGCACCAATCTTAGCACCATTCGTTTATGGTACCTTGGAGCGTTTGCTTCTTCCATTTGGTCTTCATCATATGTTGACTATTCCGATGAACTATACATCACTAGGTGGTACTTATGACATCTTGACAGGTGCACAAGCGGGTACACAAGTATTTGGACAAGATCCACTTTGGTTGGCTTGGGTTACAGACTTGATTAATCTGAAAGATGCTGGCGATATGACTCAATACAATGATCTTCTTGCTAACATCACACCAGCACGTTTCAAAGTTGGTCAAATGATTGGTTCTTCAGGGATTTTGATGGGCTTAACTTACGCAATGTATCGTAATGTTGACGAAGACAAGAAACATAAGTATAAAGGGATGTTTATTTCATCTGCTTTAGCGGTATTCTTGACAGGTGTAACAGAACCAATTGAATTCATGTTCATGTTTGCGGCTATGCCTCTTTATCTAGTCTATGCATTCGTACAAGGTGCTGCTTTTGCGATGGCCGATGTCGTTAATTTACGTGTGCATTCATTTGGTAATATTGAATTCCTTACTCGTACACCAATGGCGATTAAAGCCGGCATCGGTATGGACCTTGTAAACTTTATCTGGGTATCAGTACTCTTTGCTGTTCTTATGTACTTCATTGCTAACTTTATGATTAAGAAATTTAATCTAGCAACAGCAGGACGTAATGGTAACTATGATACTGAGACAACAGATGTAGTTTCTAACTCAAATGTAGATACTGCGGATGCAAATTCACAAGTGGTGCAAATTATTAACCTACTTGGTGGTCGTGATAATATTGAAGATGTTGATGCTTGTATGACTCGTCTACGTGTTAGTGTGAAGGAAGTTGCACAAGTCGGGGATGAGAATGCCTGGAAACAGGCTGGTGCTATGGGCTTGATTATCAAAGATTCAGGTGTTCAAGCAGTCTACGGACCAAAAGCAGATGTTCTCAAATCAGACATTCAAGACTTGCTAGAATCTGGCGTAGCTATTCCTCGTTCAGAAGTGGTTTCTACTAATACAGTGACAGTTGAAACTAAGTTCAAAGGAATCACTGAAGCTGTTTACTCAGTAGCAGATGGACAAGCTGTATCTATTACTGAAGTGAATGACCCTGTTTTTGCACAAAAAATGATGGGTGATGGGTATGCAGTTGAGCCTGTAAATGGCAATGTCTACGCACCAGTTTCTGGTATTGTAACCAGTGTTTTCCCTACAAAACATGCTGTCGGTATTTTGTCAGACCAGGGTGTAGAAGTTTTGGTACACGTTGGATTAGACACTGTTGCTCTTAATGGGGCACCATTCTCAACAAAGGTGGCAGATGGACAACATGTTCAAGCTGGTGACTTACTCCTTGTAGCAGATTTGGATGCTATCCGTTCAGCTGACCGTGAAACAACAATTGTAGTAGCCTTTACAAATTCTGCAGAAATTAAATCTGTCAGTCTTGTAAACCTTGGTCAAGTAAGTAAAGATAGTCAAGTTGCAACTGTAGAATTATAAGAATTGAGAGACAAGTTCATTTTGAGCTTGTTTTTCAATTTTAAAAATCTTCTCAATCCTTGTTATTTGTGGTATAATAAAGCGATTTTATAAAATGTAGGAGGTTCCCCATGGGACGTAAATGGGCCAATATTGTAGCCAAGAAAACCGCAAAAGACGGTGCTAACTCAAAAGTTTACGCCAAATTTGGTGTTGAAATCTATGTAGCAGCGAAAAAGGGTGACCCAGATCCAGAAACAAACTCAGCGCTGAAATTCGTTATCGACCGTGCTAAGCAAGCGCAGGTTCCAAAACATATCATTGATAAAGCCATCGACAAGGCAAAAGGGAATACTGACGAAACCTTTGTGGAAGGTCGTTATGAAGGTTTTGGACCAAATGGTTCAATGATAATTGTTGATACACTTACTTCAAATGTAAACCGTACAGCTGCTAATGTTCGCTCTGCCTTTGGTAAAAACGGTGGGAACATGGGTGCATCTGGTTCGGTATCATTCATGTTTGATAAAAAAGGTGTGATTGTCTTTGCAGGTGATGATGCAGATGCCATCTTCGAATTGCTACTTGAAGCAGATGTTGAAGTCGATGATGTAGAAGCAGAAGACGGAGCAATCACTGTCTATACAGCATCAACTGATTTGCACAAGGCCATCGTTGCACTTAAAGAATCTGGAATCCAAGAGTTCAACGTCACTGAACTTGAAATGATCCCACAATCAGAGGTATCACTTGAAGGTGATGACCTCGCAACATTTGAAAAACTCTACGACGCCCTCGAAGACGACGAAGATGTACAAAAAATCTACACAAATGTAGATGGCTTTTAATAAAAATGACTGTCCGGGGGACAGTCATTTTTATTAAAAGGTTGGAAATGAGAGAGGCTGGGCAAAAACTAGCCAGTAAATAAAAAACACAGATAGATTCAAGCTGATTTTGATGAAATTCAGCCGAACTGTCTGTGTTTTTCTTTTATCTCTATTATCTTGGACTATTTT